>JAGXGZ010000024.1 GCA_024636495.1 Roseobacter sp.
ATGAGAACCTCCTGTTTGACGTTTGAGAAGTCCCAATCGTCATGCAGGTGCGTCAGATATCAAAATGCGCTGCGTTCAGGGCAAACACGCTACACACGCAACAAGCGCCATTGCCGCGCAGCGGCTTCGTCCTTGTCCCGCTAAGCAGCCCTCAACCCATTCCCCTCCAAAGCGAAATCAAACCACAAGCGGCCCTGCCGGTATTCCCCCCTTACCAAATACCCCGGTTCGGCAACTTCGGGATAGTCCTTGGCCCAGTCGCGGAAACGGTCATTTGAAATGACCCGCGCACCCATATCGCGGGCGGCTTTCAAGATGTAGGGGTCTGCCGGGGATCCTTTTGGAACGACCATCACACGCTCTAAAGGAAGGTTAAGCAGCTTGCTCATTGCTTTGTCGTCGCGGTAGGTTCCCGCAAACAAATGCCCCGCGTTTGCATCAAACATCACGCCCGGGCGAAAGCCCAACTCCGTAAGGCACCGCACCGCTTCTTGCACACATTCAATGCGCGGCGTGCCGTCGTGCCAGTACATCACGTTCGATCCGTCGATTACGATAGCCCTGTATGGGCGGTGGCCCTTTGCAGTGACCCACTTCCGAGCCTCGGCAAAAAGGATAAAAACGCTTGCAACCACACATGGCCCAGCCAACAAGATCAGGTCGGACCAAACCGGTGATGACATCGCAATTGCGGCACCAATCAACGAAACAAGAAACAGCAAAACAGATACAATCATAGAGGGAACAAAAGCACCCTTTAGGATTTCGAACAAGCCTATTTTTTAAAGATGTAATTTACGTGACGCTACGTTCTATACGGGCAAAAAAAGCTCTTTATCCGCGCTATAGCATTCAAGACCGCCCTCGCCGATGTCTGTCCAAAGACCGTGAAGCGTCAGCTTTCCGTCCTTCACTTTGTCTGCGATCCACGGAAAGGTCATCAGGTTCTCAAGCGAGGTCATAACAGCGTGCTTTTCAAGCTGGCGTACCTGCTCTTCGGGATCCTCAATCTCTGCTACGATATCGTATTTCGGGCGCAAAATATCCATCCAACGGCCAACAAAACTGTCTTTTGCGTCCAGTTCCGGCGCTTTGCCCTGGCACATGTCAAGGCAGCCCTGCACGCCGCCGCAACTGGAATGTCCCAGCACAATCAAATGGGCAACCTTCAAAGACTGTACAGCATATTCAACGGCAGCCGAGGTGCCGTGCTGTTCACCGTCGGGCAAATAAGGGGGCACAAGATTGGCGATGTTGCGGTGAATAAAGAACTCGCCCTGATCCGCGCCGAAAATTGATGTGACGTGCACACGGCTGTCGCAGCACGAAATCACCATCGCACGCGGATGCTGGCCGTCGCTGGCAAGGCGTCGATACCATGACTGATTTTCGGTGTAAGTGGTTGCTTTCCAACCATGATATCGTTGTGCCAGATAGGATGGCAGTGGTTTCGCCTGATCCATAGTGTGTTCTTTTCCTTAAGTCTTGTGCCCCAAGTATCCTGAATTCTCATTGTATTCGAGCAAAAAGGCATTTCGCGCTCAACCATTTGAACACCCCTCGTGTTTTACAACCCGATTTGTCGTGGGGACATTCTATAGGGGTGAAGGAAATGCAGGTTTTGCAAATGCGGCCGACCGAACAGGTTTGTGTCGATCAAGAAAGGCTCAGCACGCTATATGCTCAGTTGGGTGAAACGGTGGCAGAAGACGTGGTCTGCCGTGCAATGGAAGAATTGGCTTTGCGCATGTCACATTGCGACCGGCTTTATCGCGGCTCAAGTTGGCAAGAATTGCGCAAGAACAGCAAGTCGTTGATCGCGATTGCCGATCAGGTGGGGCTACAAAAACTTGCAGCAGTCGCAGCCGATGTCATGTCGGCACTTGACCAGGAGGATGAGGTCGCAGTGGCTGCGACGCTTACCCGATTGATACGCATCGGAGAACGATCACTGACGGCAATTTGGGACACTCAGGATCTGTCCATCTGACAGGCTTGCAGACGGCTGGGATACCACTAGGCTGCGCATCAAAATCTTTGCCTGAAAGGTGCCAGCCATGCCCGCCAAATTTGCCGACGCGACAACCGATTCCATCCCACTTTATCTTGTTGCCGAAGATGGGCTTGATGATTGGATTGGCAACCAAAGCGACGCAAAGCGCAGTTGGGTCGAGGCGAATGGTTTCAGCGGGGCATTGGGTCAAGCCTTGGTTTTCCCGAAGGACGATGGATCGATTGCTATGGCATTGGCGGGCTACGGCACGCCCGCAACGCGAAGCCGCGGGCGCTTCCATCTGGCTGGTGCTGCTGCGAAGCTGCCAAAAGGTATTTACTGTCTGGAAACGGTGCTGGCGCCTGACACTTTGATGGTCGAAGCACTGGGGTGGCTGCTTGCCGCTTACCGCTTTGATCGTTACGCAAAATCGACCGCCATGAAAGCCGAACTGATTGCCCCGGAAGGCGTGAATGCTGATCTTTTGGTCGCCCTCGCAGACGGTGAAATGCTGACCCGTGATCTGATCAATACGCCAGCGTCCGACATGGGCCCACCTGACCTTGAAAACGCCGCGCGCAGCTTGGCAGAAAAGCACGGTGCCGACATTTCTGTTGTCGTTGGCGATGACCTGCTGACCCAAAATTTCCCGATGATCCATGCCGTTGGCCGCGCAGCTGACCGCGCGCCTCGCCTTATTGACATGCGATGGGGCAGTTCCGGCAAGAAGCTGACCCTTGTTGGCAAAGGGGTTTGTTTTGATACGGGCGGTTTGAATATCAAGCCCGGTGCCTCGATGGGTCTCATGAAAAAAGATATGGGAGGGGCTGCTGCGGTCCTTGGGTTGGCCCATATGATTATGGCCATGGGCATGAAAGTCCAACTGCGCGTATTGATCCCAGCAGTCGAGAACGCGATTTCGGCGAACGCTTTCCGCCCCCAAGATATCCTGACCTCGCGTAAGGGCCTTACAGTCGAGATTAACAATACAGATGCCGAAGGCCGGTTGGTTCTGGCAGACGCGCTTGCCTTGGCAGACGAGGAGAAGCCGGATCAGATCATTTCGATGGCGACATTGACCGGGGCTGCCCGTGTGGCCGTTGGCCCCGATCTTGCGCCCTATTTCAGTGACAATCCGGCGTTCGTCGCAGCGCTTGAGGCCGCGGCAGACAAAAACGCCGACCCTGTCTGGCGGATGCCCTTCCACGCCCCTTATGAGGCGATGATCGAACCCGGCGTCGCTGATCTGGACAATGCACCGTCTGGCGGGTTTGCCGGATGTATCACCGCCGCGCTGTTCTTGCGCCGCTTCGTGACCGACAGCCCCTATGCGCATTTTGATATTTATGGCTGGCAGCCGACCCCCGCACCCGCCCGCCCCAAAGGCGGCGTGGGCCAAGCAACACGCGCGGTGTTTGCAGCGCTTGAGACGTTGATGACAAAATGACCGATTTTCGTTTGAGGCCTGATCCGTCAAAGGTGGAGCACAGCCAATCTGGTCAGATTTGCGCACCCGTCACAGATATTATGCGCAGCCCCACCGGCCCGCGTGACCGGCAAGCGCTTTATGGGGATGCCGTGACGATTCTGGCCGAACACGACGGCTGGTCATATGTTCAACTAAAAAAAGACCAGTATTGCGGATATGTCGTCACCACAGACACAGCCCCTTTAACGCAAGCGACACATTTCGTGTCTGCCCCAGCGACACATACGTATCTTGAACCGGACATGAAATCGCCCGACAGGCAGACACTTAGCTTCAGTAGCCAGTTAGCTGCCTTGGGCCAGCGCAATGGCTTTACCGAAACGGTTTTGGGCTTTGTACCGTCACAGCACCTCAAAGCCGTTGGCCAAATTTCAACAGACCTTGGCGACGTCGCACATCTGTTCCTTGGGACACCCTATCTTTGGGGGGGCAACAGCCGTTGGGGTATCGATTGCTCAGGTTTGGTGCAGGCGGCCTGCCTTGCCTGCGGGATTGCCTGCCCCGGTGACAGCGACCAACAACTGGCACTGCTGGGTGATCCGGTGTTACCACAATCGGATTTCCGCCGGAACGATCTGATCTTTTGGAAGGGCCATGTTGCGATTGTGATGGAACGCAACCTTTTGATCCATGCAAATGCGCACAAGATGGCTGTCAGTTTTGAGCCGATCACGGATGCCATCGAACGTATTGCCAAGACCGACGGGCCAATGATTGCGCACAAACGCCTATGCCCTTCTAAAGGGCCTTAAATCCATACCCGGTCGCTTAGGTGTCAACCGCCCGGATCAACTTTCGCTCCAACACGCGCAAAACAGCGGTTAAATCCTGTCCGCGGCGCAGCACCTGACCGTTTGGTCCAACCACAGAATACATTCCCTGTTTCAATCGCATTTTGGGGCGCTTCTCGATGCGGTACAGCGGCATCTCGGCCGTTCTACGAAAAACCGAAAACACGGCCACGTCACGCAGACACGAGATCCCGTAATCCCGCCACTCGCCCGCCGCAACCATGCGACCATAAAGAGACAATATCGGTGAAAGTTCTGTCCGGTGGAACGCGACCTGTTCAGGTGCACGGTCATTGGGCTGACTGGAAGAGTGGATATGCAACGTCATACTTTGACAGTTGCGCCGTTCGGGGATCAAATCAAGTCCTGTACAGGATGAAATATCTTGAAAGCGTTACAGAATATATGCGAACATTATATTTATGAAACACAAAGGTCGCCCATGATGACGCCCCAAACCCGTGCAGAAAAATCGGCCGCCGCCATGTGGGCCACCGACAAGGCCAGTCAGCATCTTTCCATGCGTATCGACACTATCGCACCGGGAGCAGCAACATTATCAATGCTGGTCACCACTAACATGCTGAATGGTCATGGAATTTGCCATGGTGGGTATATCTTCACCCTGGCTGACAGCGCGTTTGCATTTGCTTGCAACAGTTACAATCAACTGGTCGTGGCGCAGCAAAACCAGATCACATATCTGGCCCCCGGCAAAGCAGATGAACGCCTTACTGCTAGCGCCGTCGAAACATCTAAAACCGGGCGTTCCGGCATCTATGACGTGACAGTCAAGGGGGAGGACGGCCGCGTAATTGCGCTGTTCCGTGGGTTGTCACGCACGATCAAAGGCCAACATTTCGAGGAGGAAATGACACCATGAAAGATCTCACCCCCCAGCGCGAAAGCCTTGACCCGATTGAGATCGCCAGCCGGGATGAGATCACAGCGCTGCAACTTAAACGTCTGAAATGGTCCCTGCGCCACGCATATGACAACGTGCCGTTTTATCGCCAAAGCTTTGATAATGCTGGTATACATCCAGATGATCTGCGTGAACTGGCAGATCTGGCAAAGTTTCCCTTTACCGTGAAAACCGATCTGCGCGATAACTATCCCTTTGGCATGTTCGCCGTTCCGCGCGACCAAATCGCCCGCATTCACGCGTCCTCGGGCACAACGGGCCAGCCTACCGTGGTTGGCTATACTAAGACCGATCTTGAAAACTGGGGCGATGTGGTTGCACGGTCCCTGCGTGCCTCGGGTTTGAAACCGGGGGATATGCTGCATAATGCCTATGGGTATGGCCTTTTTACCGGGGGGCTGGGTATCCATTTAGGGGCTGACAAACTCGGGATCAGTACAGTGCCGATTTCGGGAGGCATGACCCCGCGCCAAGTACGGCTTATCGAAGATTTCAAGCCAAACGGGATCACGGTAACGCCGTCTTATGCCTTGTCGATCCTCGACGAATATGCCCGCCAAGGCCTTGATCCGCGCCAATCCTCGCTTGATGTCGGCATCTTTGGGGCCGAACCCTGGACCAACGCCATGCGGCTCGAGATCGAGCAAGCCTTTGATATGCATGCCGTTGATATCTACGGTCTATCCGAGGTTATGGGTCCCGGTGTGTCTTGCGAATGCGTCGAAACCAAAGATGGGCTGCACATCTGGGAAGATCATTTCTATCCCGAGGTGATCAATCCGGAAACCGGCGAACCTGTTGCAGACGGTGAAAAAGGCGAGCTGGTTTTCACCTCCCTCACCAAAGAAGCGTTTCCGATCATTCGCTATCGCACGCGCGATCTGACCCGCTTGCTGGCTGGCACTGCGCGTACCATGCGCCGTATGGAAAAGATCACCGGTCGCAGCGACGACATGATCATCTTGCGCGGCGTCAATGTCTTCCCCACCCAGATCGAAGAAGCGCTTATGGGAATCCCTGACCTTGCTCCGCATTTTCAGATCGAACTGACCAAGCCTGACCGAATGGATCAGATGCGGGTGATTTGCGAATGTATCAGCGGCGATCTGGGTGTGGATGCGCGCACCGCCGCAGGTGCCGCCCTTGCGTCGCAGATCAAGGAAACCGTTGGCATCAGTGTCACGATTGACGTGCTTGATGTGGGTGCTGTGGAGCGGTCCGAAGGTAAGGCCGTCCGTATCATCGACAAGCGACCCAAGATCTAAGACACTAAGGCAGGGCAATGGATTGCGAACAAACATCTGGCCTTTGACTGTCCCAGCGATATTTGGACACAGGCTGGTAAACGGGCTTGAACCAGACTACCTGCCAGTTTAGAATTATTCTAAATGATGCCAAAGGTGCCCCATGCTTTTTTCCCTTAACCGCAAACGCTTCAAGGATTTATCAGAGCAGGAAATCCTTGCCCTCGCGATCTCATCCGAGGAAGACGACGCGCGTATCTATCGCGGGTACGCAGAAAACCTGCGCGCAGAATACCCCGACAGCGCTGCAGTTTTCGAGGGTATGGCAGCCGAAGAAGACGGCCACCGCAAGCGCCTCATCGACTTGCATACGACCCGATTTGGCAGCACGATCCCGCTTATCCGCCGCGAGCATGTGTCAGGCTATTATGCGCGTACCCCCGTCTGGCTGATCGAAAATCTGGGGCTTGAACGTATCCGCGCCGAAGCTGCCGGAATGGAAAAGTCTGCCGAGACGTTTTATCTTTTGGCTGCATCCCGCACGACTGACGCGTCAACGCGCAAGCTGCTTGGCGATCTTGCCGCTGCCGAAGCAGGGCACCAGCGCACCGCAGACGCGCTTTCCGCGGCGCATCTTGACGAAGACACCCTGACCAAAGAAGACAGCGAAGCGCACCGCCAGTTTGTATTGACCTGGGTTCAACCGGGTTTGGCCGGGCTGATGGATGGCTCTGTCTCGACCCTCGCGCCGATCTTTGCGACGGCTTTTGCCACCCAAGACACCTGGACCACATTCCTGGTTGGCTTGGCCGCGTCGTTGGGGGCGGGCATATCCATGGGGTTCACTGAAGCGGCGTCGGATGACGGTCAGATTTCAGGGCGCGGATCACCGCTCAAGCGCGGCTTGTCCGCCGGAGTTATGACAACGCTTGGCGGTCTAGGCCACGCCCTGCCCTATCTGATCACAGATTTCTGGACCGCAACGATCATCGCTTTCGCTGTCGTTTTCGTTGAACTTTGGGCCATCGCGTGGATTCAGAACCGTTACATGAACACGCCTTTTTTCCGGGCGGCCTTTCAGGTTGTTCTGGGCGGGGCACTGGTATTTGCGGTAGGTGTCGTTATCGGCTCAGGATAATCGCGCGGCACGGTTGCACCCGCTTCGGTTGCCCGCTACGAATTTCGCATGTTGGCGATCTTCCTCAAAACACTGCCGTTTTTCGCGCTGATCGGTCTGGGCTACTGGGCCGGCAGGACCCGTTTTTTCACGACAGAAGCAACGGCATACCTCACGAAATTCGTTTTCTATTTCGCTTTGTCTGCCATGCTGTTCCATTTCTCCGCGAACCTCTCGTTGGCCGAGGTCTGGGATAGCAGGCTTGTTGCTGCCTATCTTTGGGGCACCGCTTTTGTCTATGGCATCGCCAGTCTGGTTGGCTTTCTGCGCGATCTTGACGTCGCCAATAATGCGATGGAGGCGCAATGCGCCGTCATCGGGAACACTGGTTTTCTGGGCGTTCCAATGCTGACATTGCTGCTGGGACCCGAAGCGATCGGGCCTATTGTCCTTGTTCTTGCCGTCGATCTGATCGTCTTTTCCAGCCTGATCGTCATCCTCATCACTGGCAGCCGGGATGGCCAAATGAGCCTGCGTGTTTTGCGCACAATTGGTCTGGGGCTTTTGAAAAACCCGATGATTGTCGCCATGACGCTGGGGTTTGTCTGGTCAGGCCTGCGCATTCCGATCCCAACGCCGATGAACGATTTCCTTGTGATTTTAGGCGGGGCCGCGACACCCGGCGCGCTTTTTGCCATCGGCGCGTCCCTTGCATCGAAATCGGCGGAAAAGATGCAAGTTGCGGGCTGGCTCACCTTTTGCAAACTGATCCTGCACCCCGCGTTTGTCGCGATGGCCGCCCTTTGGTTTTTCAAAGTTGATCCCTATAAGGCCGGCGTCATCATCGCTGCCGCCGCCCTGCCCGTCGCGGGAAATGTCTACATGTTGGCCCAGCACTATAATGTCGGCCCTGCGCGTGTCTCTGCTGCGATACTCGTGTCTACTTTGTTAAGCATTTTCACAGTCAGCGTAATCATTGCTTGGGTGACAGCCCTCTGAACTTCACCCTTTTTCAAATACTCTTTGCAATGCGTTCCCCTTGCCGCCCAGGCCAATGCCCGCTAGCCATAAGATCAAGCCGCAAAACAGGAGCAATCTCATGAAAACCCTATCGGAAAATGCAAGCTTCCGTGGCACGCAAGGTGTCTATTCACACGCATCGATATCGTGCAAATGCGACATGACCTTTGCCCTGTTTATGCCCGAAGAAGCCAAGCAGGGGCCCGTACCCCTGCTGTGGTTTTTGTCCGGCCTGACCTGCACCCATGAAAACGCGATGACCAAAGCTGGCGCGCAGGCGTGGGCATCCGAACATGGCATCGCGGTAATCTTTCCTGACACATCCCCACGCGGAGATAATGTTGCGGATGACGACGCATATGACCTTGGCAAAGGGGCCGGATTTTACGTCAACGCAACCCAAGACCCGTGGCAGCCCCATTTCCAAATGTGGAGCTATATCGCAGACGAACTACCCGCCCTTCTGGCAGAGAATTTCGCGCTCGACATGGACCGGCAGGCCATCAGCGGCCACTCGATGGGCGGGCATGGTGCCCTGACACTTGCGATGACACTTGAGGGTCGGTTCAAATCTGTCTCGGCCTTTGCACCGATCGCAAATCCGACTGCAAGCGACTGGGGCCGCAAGCAATTAACGGCATATCTTGGAACGGACGAAACCACTTGGGCGGCTCATGATGCGACGTTGCTTATGGCTGAAAAAGGGTTTGCCGGGCCAGTGTTGGTCGATCAAGGCACTGATGACCAGTTCCTTGATCTGCTCAAACCCGACGCTTTGGCAGCCGCAATGGTAAAACGTCGGCAAAACGCGACCTTCCGCATGCAACCGGGTTACGATCACAGCTATTTCTTCATCTCGACCTTCATGGAAGACCACGTCGCTTTCCACGCTGACACGCTTTACGCAGATTGATCCGCAGACCATGACAGCCCTCTATATCGATGCAGATGCGTGTCCGGTAAAAGCCGAGGCCGAGCGTGTCGCGACCCGCCACAAGATACGCATGTTCATCGTTTCAAACGGCGGGTTGCGACCCTCGCAAAACCCCCTCGTGGAGGATGTTATCGTCCCGGACGGCCCAGACGTTGCGGACATCTGGATCGCCGATCGCTGTGGGCCGGGTGATGTGGTCGTCACCGGCGACATCCCCCTTGCGGCGCGCTGCGTCGAAGCAGGTGCGCGCGTGCTTAAACATAACGGAGAGGCGCTGACATCAGCCAATATCGGGAATGTTCTGGCAACCCGCGACCTGATGACGGATCTACGCGCGGCTGATCCTTTTCGCCAGGGCGGCGGCAAAGGCTTTACAAAGGCAGACCGCTCCCGTTTTCTAGAGGCACTGGAACGCGAAATACGGGCGGCGCAGCGCTAGCACTGGCCGTTTTCTTCCAAGGAAAACGAACCGGAATTTATGACAAATTCCGTTCCCAACACAAAGGGCACTTTTATGAAGCCAACTGTCGTGGTCTTTGACATCGGTAACGTTCTGCTTGAATGGCACCCCGAACGGTTTTTCGATTCTGTTATCGGTCAGGAACGCAGAAACGCGATGTTCGCGCAGGTCGATTTGCACGGCATGAATGACCGCGTCGATAGTGGCGAAAATTTTACTGACACGGTCTACGGCACCGCCGACGCCAATCCTGCGTGGCGTGACGAGATACGGATGTGGCACGACAGATGGATCGAGATGGCGGCACCTGTTATCCCGCATTCCCTGCGCTTGATGAAGGCACTGCAATCAAAGGGAATTCCGGTTTTTTCTTTAACCAATTTCGGCATCCAATCCTACGATCTGGCCGCTGGCCATTACCCTTTCTTGCGAGAATTTGACCGTGATTTCATCTCCGGACACCTAGGTATAATCAAACCCGATCCGAAAATCTACGCGGCACTGGAAGATCAAAGCGGCATAGAACCAGCTCAACTGATCTTTACCGATGACCGCGCTGACAACATTGCCGCCGCCGCTGCACGAGGCTGGCAAACGCATTTGTTCACTGGCCCCGAAGGCTGGGCAACGCGCTTGGTATCTGAAGGCCTCCTGACACAAGAAGAGGCCGCGTGAACAAGATCGAGATCATCCCATTTACCGAAGGTGAGGCCTTGCTGGATTGGATCGGCCTGACCGACGCGATTGCTGCGGGCCATAGCCTCCCAAAGGCCGAAATCGCGGATACTTTTTTGTACCGCGACAAAGACACCTTGCTGAACCGTGCGGCATGGATCGACGGATTGGGCCTTGCGGTGAAATCCGCGACTGTCTTTCCGGGCAATCCGGCAAAGGGCGATCCAATGGTGAACGGTGGCGTTTCGCTTTACGCAGATGACAACGGAATGCTGGAAGCCATGGTGGATTTCCATCTGGTAACGAAATGGAAAACCGCCGGCGACAGCTTGCTGGCCGCGCGTAAATTGGCCCGAAAGGACAGCCGTAACATCCTGATCGTCGGCGCAGGAACGCAGGGTCGCGGCCTTCACGCCGCCTATTCAGCGGTCTTTCCAGATGCGCAGTTTACCGTCTGGAATCGCACGCCTGCCAACGCGAAAGCGATGGCCGCCGAGATTCCCAATCTCGCGATTGCGACTGATCTTGAGGCAGCCGTGCGCGGTGCAGACATTATCACATCTGCCACCATGTCCACCGAACCCCTTATCTTGGGTGATTGGCTTCAACCGGGTCAACACGTTGATTTGATAGGCGCATATCGCCCGGATATGCGCGAAGTGGACGATACCGCGCTGACCCGTGCGCGTGTGTTTGTCGACAGCCTTGATACAACAGTTGATCATATCGGAGAGCTAAAAATCCCACTTGCCGGCGGCGTCATCAGCCGCGACGCAATCATTGCCGATTATTACGATCTCGCCAAATTTACGCGGACGTCCGATGAAGAGATTACGGTGTTCAAAAATGGTGGCGGTGCGCATCTGGATTTGATCACAAGTCGTTATATTCTTGACCGTTGGCGCGCCAATCAGTGATCTGGCTCTTTCTACTTCTGACGGTCATCATTGCCGCACCTGTTCTAGTTGAGCACTATCGTTTAACCATGAATGATGCGGCACGTGGCAGCGCGCCGGGGCAGTTTGCGGAACTAAGCGTGGGTGTCACGCACTATGAATGGACTGGCCCTGCAAATGGCAACATCGCGGTGTGCATCCATGGCCTGACAACCCCCAGCTTTGTCTGGCGCAGCATCGCAAAAGGCTTGGCACTGATGGGGTACAGGACGCTGGTATATGATCTGTATGGCCGTGGATTTTCTGACCGGCCAACCGGCATCCAGGACCGGGCGTTCTTCCTGAACCAACTCGAGGAATTGCTTGAGCGCGAAGGAGTGCGCGATGGCATCACTGTGCTTGGGTATTCGATGGGCGGCTCGATCGCGACGTGTTTTGCCGCTGCCGCGCCCGAACGGGTAGGACGACTGATCCTGCTTGCGCCCGCGGGAATGGGGTTGGCTCAGAACAGACTGATGGATTTCGTTGCGAAAACGCCTGTGGTTGGTGATTGGCTCATGCTCGCTCTGTTTCCTCGCCTTTTTCGAAAAGGCATCAAGGCCGAAGAAGAACAAGCCACCAACGTCCCCGAGGTTTATGAAAAGCAAGGCAATCAGCTAGACTACAAGCGTTATGTGGCGGCAGTTCTGGCCAGCCGTCGCGGAATACTTTCAGACGTTTTGCGCGATGAACATCGGGCCATCCAAGCTGCCGAAATTCCCGTCCTGGCGATCTGGGGCGATGATGACCACGTCATTCCACGCTCGGCGATTGGTTCGCTTGCCGAATGGAACCGCACGGCGGAACATGAAATCATCGCCGAAGCTGGGCATGGCCTGCCCTATACTCACTCAAAAAAGGTGGTCGAATTGATCCGCAGTCATCTGCTTGCGACCTTTTAGGCGGTCACCAAACCCTCTAGCCGCTTCTCGCGGATCGGCAGATGCACAAGCGCGCTGAACGCGCTAACGGCGACACCAATCCACCAAACGGCAGTGTACCCACCATAGACATCATAAAGCCGCCCGCCCAGCCAAACGCCCATGAAGCTACCCAACTGATGGCTGAAAAAGACTATTCCATACAACGTCCCCATATAGCGCAGACCGTAGATATGGGCGACTAGGCCGCTGGTCAGCGGTACCGTCGCCAGCCAAAGCGACCCCATACCGATCGAAAATAGAATTACGGACAGGGGCGTGATCGGCATCAGGATAAAGATCGCCGAGATCACTGTCCGGGCCGTGTAAATCCCTGCAAGCAAGTATTTCTTTGAATAACGCTTTCCGGCCCAGCCGGCCAACAATGTCCCCGCAATATTTGCGAGCCCGATCAACGAGATTGCCACAGCCCCCAAAGCCGAAGTCGTCGTTATGCCGATATTGTGCAAGACGCCACCGGCAAGGATCGGCCCGCAAAGTTCTGTCACGAAAGCAGGGAAATGTGCCGTGATGAAGGCCAGTTGGTAGCCACACGAAAAAAAGCCGATGAATATCAAGGTGAACGATGGATCCTTGAACGCCTTCACCAGAATTTGCCCCAAGGTTTCTTCCAGTTCAGCCTTACTGGCCAAGGCGGGCGCCCGCATCAAGGGTAGCGTCAGGATCATCGCAAGGATGGCACCCGCAAACACGATGAATGTGCTTTGCCATGTCAGAAAACCCAACATCCACTCTGCCAAAGGGGCCCCGAAAACCTGGCCGGCACTCCCCGCTGCCGTTGCAATGGCCAGCGACATGGAACGGTTTTCGGCAGTTGCAGCGCGGCCAACAACGGCCAAAATCACACCGAACCCCGTCCCGGCAATGCCAAAACCTACCAGCCATGCGTAGGCTTGATGTTCAACCGGCGAAACCGACTGTGCTGACAAAACCAGGCCAATCGCGTAGACGACGGAGCCGATTACAATTGCCCGGCGGTCGCCGATCTTTTCAGCCAATGCACCAAAAATCGGCTGACCGATCCCCCAAGCAAGGTTCTGAATCGCAATTGCCAACGAAAACTCGCTACGTAGCCAACCGAATTCGGATGCGATGGGGATTTGGAACACCCCAAATGACGCACGAACGGCGAAGCTGACCATGATGATCAAACAACCGACGACCAGAACTGGTGTGAAGATGGACGGCGATTTTTCCAAGGCAAGACGCTCCAAGATTTACGCCACCCTAGCCCGACAAAAAGGCATGTCAATTCAGCTTGATCTGACGCCGATATAATGCTCTTTCTTTTCAAATGTATTGGCACGCTGTAAGCCATATTCATGACTGATTTGCGCACCCTTTATGACCAAAATGTCGCCGACGGCAGGCTGACACCTGATCCCGCCCAAGAGGCCGTCTTGCCAGAGTTCGATCGAATTCGCACCGCTTTGATGAACCCCGAAAAGAAAGGGTTCTTTAAACGCGCCCCGGAGCCGCCCAAGGGTCTTTATCTTTGGGGGGGTGTCGGGCGAGGCAAATCAATGTTGATGGATATGTTTGCCGCGAATATGGGCGATGTTCCAGCGCGACGCGTACATTTCCATGCTTTCATGCAAGAGATTCATTCCGCAATGCATGAAGCCCGCAAGACCGGCGTCGACGACGCGATTGCCCCCGTCGCAGCACAAGTGGCAGCATCCGTCAAAGTGCTGGCGTTTGACGAAATGCAAATCAGCGATATCACGGATGCAATGATTGTTGGCCGCTTGTTTCAAGCGCTTTTTGCGGCGGGCGTGGTCGTGGTCACCACCTCGAACAGGGTTCCAGATGATCTGTACAAAGATGGGTTGAACCGCGAGATATTCCTGCCCTTTATCGAACTTATCAAAGAGAAAATGACCGTTTGGGAACTGACCAGCCCGCGTGATTACCGTCAGGATCGGCTCGCGGGATCGCAGTCTTATTTCACGCCTGTAAATTCAGAAAGCCGCGCAGCAATGGAAGCGGTTTGGAACGATTTAACGGGTGGCATAGGCGAGGAGTTAACGCTGCGGGTAAAGGGGCGAGATGTCATTATTCCGCAGTTTCGCAATGGTGTTGCGCGCGCTGATTTTCACGCACTTTGCGGACGGCCCTTGGGGGCGGCTGATTATCTGGCCCTTGCCGACGCGTCCCGCGTTTTGCTGCTGGATGATATCCCTGCATTGGGCAGGTCCAACTTTAACGAGGCCAAGCGGTTCGTGACTTTGATTGACGCACTTTACGAGGCAAAAGTCCGGTTAATTTGCTCTGCCGCCGCTAGCCCCGAAATGTTGTATCTTGAGGGCGAAGGCACCTTTGAATTTGAACGCACCGCATCGCGCCTGCGAGAGATGCAAGCGGAAGGCTGGGGCAGCTAAAGCCCCGGAATTTCCACTATTTGACCGACCTGCGCCTCAGCCATCTGCGCGATCGACCCATTCGCATCCGCAATACGCATATGGTCAAGAGGATCGCCGTAATACGTCAAAGACAAGCCAATCAAGCTGTCTGACAGGCGCAGCAAGTGTTGTTGCGAAGGGAAAGCGGGCGGCTGTTGCGCAGGTTCAACTTGTTTAGCGGCAATTAGAACGGATTTAAGCAGGCTTTCGGTATCCAATCGGCCTGAAAGGGTCGTCAAAGCCAAGGGGATCTGAAAATGCCCTTTGGCAGCTGCACTGTTTAACAAAGAATCGATATACGCATCAGACTTTTTGGTCCCGATCGCCCAAAGCAGATAGGATTCCAAGGCATGACCCGTGGAAATATCGTCAAAAGCCCCGACAACAAAGCTTACCAATCCTGAAATGTCTGCGTCAGGGTCCGCGGATAAGCTGTGCAGGCGTGATGCTGGTGTTCGTTTGACCGGTTTGGACGCGATCATTGACGGTTGCGGCAAAGTCGCGGGAAGTGGCGTTTGTGTGACGACCGCCAGCTTTGGCACAGAGGACGTATGATACGGAACACGCCCCTGATCCAGGACGAAAACACCGCCTGCGATGATCACCATCAAACACAACAGTGCAAACAAAATAGGCTGTATAGTGCTTTGGCTTTCTTGTCTTTCTACCATGAAATCGACCCCCAACGAGCAAAGGAAACTACCCTTGAACCTTAGAGGCGCAAAAAACTACAAATCGTAAATGGCATTGGCCTAAGAACTGAAAATTCTAACCGTTTTCGCGCAAAACACCGCCGGCCAGATAAAGCGACCCGCAGATAAGCACCCGCGCCAACGGATCTTCTGCGATGATCGACGTCAATGCTTTTGCGACTGAAGGTGCCTCGTCCGCTTTTAAGCCGACAGCCCGCGCAGCGCTTGCAGTTTCATGTGCAGGCAAAGTTGCAGCCTCGCCCGGGATAGACACGGCAACCAACCGTTCAGCATGCGCTGCAAGCGGGCGCAGGTATCCGCCGATGTCTTTTGTGTTCAGCATGCCGCAAATCAAATATGTCGCGCGCTTTGGCATGGTGACCAATACCTCGGCAATCGCTTCACCAGCAGCCGGATTATGGCCACCGTCCAGCCAAAGTTCTGCCTTTCCAGAGATATCCACCAACGGTCCCTTTTTAAGGCGTTGCATACGGGCGGGCCATTCGGCGCGGGTCACTGCCGCTTCGCAGTGATCATCCGCAATCCCAAGCTGGCGTAAGGCGGCAAGCGCTGCACCAGCGTTGCTGATCTGATGTGCGCCCAGCAAATTGGGTAAGGGCAGATCAAGCAACCCCGCGTCGTCTTGAAACACCATACGCCCGGCTTCTGGCCCTACATGCCAGTGCTGGCCGTATGCCAAAATAGGGGCGTGATGACGGGCGGCTTGTGCCTCGATCACATCCAGTGCGGCATCTCGCTGTGGCCCCACGATGCAAGTTACCTGACGTTTTATGATACCGGCCTTTTCACCAGCAATCTGGGTCAGCGTGTCCCCCAGATATTGCTGATGGTCAATTGACACAGGCGTAATCACCGTGAGCGCCGGAGCCTGGACGACATTGGTAGCGTCCAACCGGCCACCCAAACCAACCTCAAGCAGTGTGTAGTCAGCAGGAGTGCGCGCAAAAGCAAGAAGGGCGGCACAGGTTGTGATCTCGAAATAGGTGATGTTTTCACCTTTATTCGCTGAATAGCATTCATCTAAAATTGCCGTCAAATCTGGTTCAGAAATCAGATCACCCGCCACCCGGATGCGTTCATGAAACCGCGCCAGATGCGGCGAGGTATAGGCGTGAACGCGGTGGCCCGCAGCCTCGAGCCCCGCACGAATCATCGCTTGGGTTGATCCCTTACCGTTCGTGCCCGCGATGTGAATAACCGGTGGCAGGTCGTTTTGCGGATTGCCAAGCGCATCCAGCAAACGCCACATCCGATCCAAGGTAAGGTCGATGATCTTGGGGTGCAGCGCCATCATGCGCGCCAGCACCGCATCCGATGTCTGCTGCGTCATTTTGCGGGTTTTTCAACCGCATCTTCAGCCGTCAACGCATGGGGCAAATCGCCCCCTTCGATGGGGGCAGGCAGATCACCGCGGACGGCTGGGGGCAGGCCCAACAACATACGCGTGATGGTGATCAGTTCGTCACGCATCTTGGGCCGCGGCGTTACGCGGTCCAGCATACCATGGTCCAGAAGATACTCGGCGCGCTGGAACCCTTCAGGCAACTTTTCGCGGATTGTCTGTTCAATCACCCGTGGTCCGGCGAAACAAATCAGCGCATTGGGTTCGGCAATATGGACATCGCCCAGCATGGCGTAACTGGCCGTAACACCGCCCGTGGTGGGGTGCGTCAGCACAACAATATAAGGCAAACCTGCTTCTTTGAGCATTTGCACCGCAATGGTCGT
Source organism: Roseobacter sp. (assembly GCA_024636495.1). Taxonomy (GTDB): domain Bacteria; phylum Pseudomonadota; class Alphaproteobacteria; order Rhodobacterales; family Rhodobacteraceae; genus Sulfitobacter. Next base: position 17,368 of record JAGXGZ010000024.1, read on the forward strand.
ACGCGGCATTTGCATCAGACTTAGAATACCTTCTTGCATGCGCGCGCCACCTGCCGCTGAAAACAAGATCAGCGGCCGCTTCAGCTTTACCGCTTCTTGTGCTGCCGCGATGATTGCGTTGCCGACATACATCCCCATGGATCCCGCCATAAAGGAAAAATCCTGCGCCGCAGCGACAATTGGCGTACGACCGATTTCGCCGGTAACAACCAGCATCGCCTCGGCTTCTCCGGTCTGTTTCTGAGCAGCCTTAAGCCGATCCGGGTACTTCTTTTGATCACGGAAATGTAACGGATCGACCACCGGGGCGGGCACTTTGACTTCGGTAAAGATACCCCCGTCGAAAAGCGCCAAAAAGCGATCACGCGGGGTGATGCTCATGTGATGGCCACAGCTGGTGCAGACGTTCAAATTATTCGACACTTCGCGGTGAAACAGCATGGTGCCGCATTCATCGCATTTGGTCCAAAGGTTATCGGGTGTCTCGCGGCGCGAAAAAATCGAATTGATGCGCGGACGGACGTAATTATTGATCCAGTTCATGGCGAACCTCTGCTGGCAGTTTCGACCCTGAGATATGCTGCCCCAGAGTAAATTGCAATCAACGCCGGATCGCAAGCCGCGCGGCCAGCCAACTGACCAGCATCATCGCAAAGTCCACAGGCAACCAGGCACGCAAAGCTTCTGTATCCTCCATCCCGAACGGCGTAAGATAAAGCGCAAGACCAGACAGATCGTCGGGCATGGACGTAATCAGGATAGCCGCCACATTATTGCAAAAATGGACGGCGATCGCGGGACCAAGTGATCCTGACCGCGCGGTCAGGTCTGCCATAAGGATACCAAACACGCCGGCCCAAAGCGCGATGGTGACAGCGTTTTCGCCCGCCTCGTTGGGCAGGTAATGCCCAAGCGCAAACAACACCGACGGCAACACCATCCAGACCAGCGGAGACTTGAACCGCGCCGCTAATTGCTGCTGAACATAGCCTCGAAACACGATTTCTTCGGCGCTGACCTGAATAAGCACCGCGACCAGCGACAGCGGGAGCAAAAGAACCCACCTCCCTAGTGCCATGTTCGAGATGTAGGGTTCACCAAGATCCCACGGCGGCAGCAGATACGTTATTACCCACACCGCAAGCAAGATCCGCATCACAGCCCCAAATTGCGAGATAGCAAGCTGCGCAGGACCGATCAAGCTGGCAACAGACCGACGGTGGAGCACCCTTGCGACAATAGCGACCGCCATAACCATCAGACCAAAGCTGCCCAACAACAAGAACATCGCAAAAGGCGTTTTGCCTGTCAGTAAATCATCGTAAAAGCTGCCATTCTGCGGGCCCATCATGTTGAACAGCGTTGAAAACAAAAGATTGTTGAGCAGAAGATATATTGCCGAAGCCGCCAGAAACCCGACTATAACGCGCCAAACAGGGGCCGACGAAAGAGCAGGGGCAATGAATGCCTGATGTGCCGCGTATCTGTTCATTGATTAATTGGCCTTTTCCGAAGGCTTTGGTGCTTGATCTTCGCGCGGAATTTCAATTTCCGCATCACGTATCAAATCGGCTGCATTTGACAGGTGCGACGATACGGTCTTGAGCAGACTTAGCAAAATCACACGGTCATTTTCGATCACCGACTTGAATTGGTCCGCGCCGATCCGCAAAAACTTGCTGTCCTCAAGCGCCTCAAAGTCAAACTGGCGTGGCTCGTTCATAATGACAGCCAAATCACCGATCAGGCGCCCTGGCTCAACGGTCGAGATATGGTGCCTTTTGCCTGCGTCATCATTCCAGTAAAGTTCGCTTTTGCCCGCAAGACACAAATATACCGCATCCGGCCTTTCGTGCTTATTAAAGATTTTGCTGCCTTGCTCTACCGAATACCACTGCGCAGCAAACGCCAAAAGTCGTTGGTTGCGGGGGTTAAGATTGCTGAACAGCGCGTTCCGCTCGACAATCTGAAGCTTGCGCCGCAGATCATCCGAAATACTATCATTATCATGGGGCGCATCATTTTGGGCCAGGCCATCAATGCGCCCGCCTTTGATTTCAATAAACATATCAAAGTCTTCCGGCCTGGCAAAGGCCGTATCCAGATGGATTTGTGTGGTGTCCGGCAACAGGTCGCTAAGCTTGTTACGCAGTCTGGCCTGGGATTTTGCATCATGCCCGGCAAGCGATTGGTTCAAAACCAATATATCGGGCCGCTTCATCGCCGCGCGGCTAAAGGCTGCCCGTTCCTGGAACATCGAGGATATGTTTGATCCGCCGATTTTTGTCGGCACATCAAAGACAGTAAGCGCGACGTCTTGTTGGAGATTGTGCGCCCTGAACACATCGGCCACCACATCCATCACCAGATCAGCCTGCAAACCCGCAATTGCCGAAATCCGTCCGTAAAGCGCGTTTTCCAGAAGGGAAAGGCGGGGCAGATACGTTTCAGGCGTGATCGGAACAAACATATCCTTGGTTTTATCGCGCATAGATTCGCCTTGCCGCCTTCGGATCTCCAAGATCTCTTTTTTGAACGTCTCGGGAAACGCAGGGCCAATCTGTTCGGCAGTAAAGGCGAACGGCACTGTTAAAAGCAGCGAAAACTCATCCTCGGTCAACGCTCCGTCGCCACTGTTGCGACGGCGCAAGGCGATGTCGACCAACTGCTCGTACAACTCCTCCTCGATGCCAAGCGCGACAAACAGCGCATGATCAGTACCGTCCCGGCCAAACGTCTGGTGCAGGGTCTCGACCAGCGTTTGCGAAATGGCGATGGCCTGCTCGGCCAGCCCCTGATCAAAGATCATCGCAAGAAAACTCCGCTCTGACGCCAGAACGGCCTGCGATATGCTGCGCATGGGCGATGCGAACATCAGGTTGCCCCCCAAAGCCATAGCAGGGTTGAACTGATCTGGATCAAAGCGATGGATGGCACTGTCAAGGCCACGCTCTTTCAGCTTTTTATGCACTTCATCACGCAAACCAACGATCGCTTTGGCTAGTTTGGGGCGCTCGTAGGGGTCCATACGGTCCATGACCATACGGCGGAACATCAGGTCATCTGTGCCGACCGCTTTGACCAGTTCGAACCACCAATGATCCACATCCTCTTGCGAATTCAGTTCGGCCAAACCCGGGTCCAGCCAGTCCGCGCGGGTGCTGTCAGGGCTGTTGCCGGCACGGATTGTTTCGATTGCATCGCGGTCGTGTTTGCCTGGATCCCAAAGAACGGTTTTGGGGCTGGTGCGCAAAGACATTAACAGATTTTCGCCAATCGTGCCTTTGAAAAGATAGGGCTGCGCATGGGCATAGCCGATACGCGCCGCCAAGACCGTCTGGTGCAGCTTTGCCAAGTCATGCCCCGCCATTGTTATATGCCCACGGGTCGGGTTGATTTCGCGGATCAGCAATTCCGCCATCGCCGTACGTTCGATCTGGTTGGGTATCTGGATCGCCACGCGCGCGCCCATCGGGATTTCGATGTTCAGATCATCCAGCAATATATTACCGTCAGAGCTGCGTACCGTAATATGTTCCAGCTTGATCGGGCCCTTGAGATGGGGAATTTCGTCAGGCTCGCCGTTGAACAATTCGTCCGGGATCATGTTGCGCGGATCGAAACGTTCGATCACAACTTCCCACCGGATCGCCATATCCTGCGTCTGGTTATAATAGGTTAGCAGCTCTTTCCACGGGCTCGACAAATCCTTGTAGGCGGCAAGCGCGGCCACCAGCGCGCCGACTGTAATCTCGCCCTTGATCGCCAGATACCCCCCCACGGCATAAAAGAAAAAAGGCGTAAGTTGCGTAATGAAGTTATTAAGAAACTTCATAAAAAACTTTTTCTGGTATATCTGAAAGCGGATCTGGAACAGCACGCCCAGACGATCCGTGAACTTGGCCAACCGAAAGCGCCACCCCCCGTTTGTGCGCAAATCCGATATGCCTGCGGCTGTCTCGCCGATTTCGGATGAAAAGGCCCGAACCTCTTTGATACGCGCCTTGTTCAGCACGTTTATCTGCCGCTGAAGCATCGGAATAAGGTAGGCCTGTACCGGAATAAGCGCTACGCCTGCCAGCCCGAACCAGATCGACTGAATGAACAAGAACAGCAGGATGATCAGCATCTGTCCGGCTTGAAAGACGGGTTGTGCTACAGCATCACCCATCAGACCACCCATAGGTTCGGCCTCGGACGTGACCATCGACACCAGTTCGCCCTGCGAAGTATTGTCGAAATAGCTGCGGGGAAACCGCATCATTCGCGCGATAAGTTGGTACCGAAACCGCCGCAACAACCGCTCTGACAAAATACCCTTCATTGTGTTCAGCCGCATCTTCAAAAGCCCATGCGCCAAAACGGATGCCAGATAGGCAAAGCACAAAACCAAAAGGAATTGGACCTGCGATATTTGAATGCCCAAAAGGTCAATCATATCTGTCTGCGACCCAATAGCATCGTTGATAATCCGCTTGGGCAGCTCAAGTGTGACGTACAAAAAGGGAAAAGTGACGATCGTCAGGATCAGCAGAATAATCTGATCGCGTTTTGAGTATTTCCATATGAAGGAAAAAATGGATCGCTCCATACGGTGTCACTTTCGCTGGGGGGTGGCCGCGTGCCAAAAGGTAAATTCAATCTTAGGGCGGGACGCGACCTACTTCAACAGACCGCTTGAGCCTTGCAGCGAAACGGCTGGATGGCTATTCCGGTGTAAATGTCCAATCAGGGAGGCCTTCTGATGTCCAACAACACACGTTTCGACAAATCCAAATTGCCCAGCCGTCATGTAACCGAAGGGCCAGAGCGCGCGCCGCATCGGTCTTACTACTATGCCATGGGCATGACAGAGGAAGAAATCCATCAGCCACTGATCGGCGTCGCGACATGCTGGAACGAAGCCGCACCCTGTAACATTTCGCTGAACCGTCAAGCCCAGGCCGTCAAGGTTGGCGTCAAGATGCAACAAGGCACACCGCGCGAATTTACCACCATCACTGTCACCGACGGTATTGCGATGGGCCACGAGGGCATGCGGTCCTCGCTCGCCTCGCGCGAGGCGATTGCCGACACTGTCGAGCTGACGATGCGCGGCCACTGCTATGACGCGATTGTGGGTCTTGCGGGCTGCGACAAATCCCTGCCCGGTATGATGATGGCGATGATCCGTCTGAACGTGCCGTCGGTATTTTTATACGGCGGGTCGATCTTGCCGGGCAAAGCCCCTGCCGGTGCCGATGTGCCTGCTGATTTCGCGAACCGCGATCTGACCGTGCAGGACATGTTCGAAGCCGTCGGCAATTACCAAAACGGCACCATGTCCGCCGCAGCACTCGAGATTCTAGAGCGAGTCGCCTGCCCGACTGCTGGTGCTTGTGGGGGCCAGTTTACGGCCAATACCATGGCCTGTGTGTCCGAGGCGATTGGCCTTGCGCTCATGAACTCCTCTGGGATGCCTGCGCCCTACGAATCCCGTGATGCCTACGCCCAAGCCTCTGGCGAGGCGGTCATGAACTTGGTCGAGAAAAACATTCGCGCCCGCGACATCTGCACCCGTGAGGCATTCGAGAACGCTGCGCGCATCGTCGCCTGTACGGGCGGGTCGACCAACGCCGGTTTGCATTTGCCCGCGATGGCGCATGAGGCAGGCATCGACTTCTTCCTGGATGACGTCTGCGAGATCTTCCGCGACACGCCCTATTTCGTCGATATGAAGCCGGGCGGTGCCTATGTCGCCAAAGATCTTTACGACGCTGGCGGCGTGCCCGTCGTGATGAAAGAACTGCGCAAGGCGGGTCTGATCCACACCGATTGCATGACTGCGTCGGGCCGTTCCATCGGCGAAGAGCTTGATATGATCGAGCGCGAAGCAGACGGCAAGGTGATCCATTCAGTCGCCAACCCGATCAGCAAGACTGGTGGCGTCGTGGGCCTGAAGGGCAACCTTGCCCCCGAAGGTGCCATCGTGAAAATCGCGGGCATGTCGGAAGCTGATATCGTGTTTACCGGCCCCGCGCTGATCTTTGAATGCGAACAGGATGCTTTTGTGGCCGTGCAAAACCGCGCCTACAAAGAAGGCGATGTGTTCGTAATCCGCAACGAAGGCCCCGCAGGCGGCCCAGGCATGCGTGAAATGCTGGCAACCACGGCGGCACTGTCCGGTCAGGGCATGGGCAAGAAGGTGGCGTTGATCACCGACGGTCGCTTCTCAGGGGCCACACGCGGTTTCTGCGTTGGTCACGTTGGCCCAGAAGCGGCGCACGGCGGCCCGATTGCCCTGCTGCAAGAGGGCGACATGATCACCCTTAACGCTATCGAAGGGTCCATCAGCGTTGATATCACCGACGAGGAAATGGCCAAGCGCAAGGCAGCATGGCCCGGCGCGCGCAAGACCAACTACCAAAGCGGTGCGCTGTGGAAATACGCGCAGCTAGTCGGACCGACATATCTGGGGGCTGTTACCCATCCCGGCGCAAAGGCGGAAACGCATGATTACATGGACCTCTAAAGGTCTTGTAGCCGCAGTTGGATTGATGACCCTGACGGCTTGCGAAGCAGGTCAGGGTCTAAATCTGCAAGCAGGCCGCAAATCGACGCTTCCCCTGTCGCGCGCAAATATGACCGCCGGGGTGGTTTTAGTCGCGCCAAGCGGGTTCTGCATTGACCAGGCAAGCCTTGACCCGCGTTTCGCGGTAATGGTGCGCTGCGACAGCTTGGGCGTTGCGGGCGCTTCCGGATCTGCGCCGCGCGGGCTTGTGACCGTCAGTCTGACTGAGGCGAAACCGGGGCCGCTGCCAACGGCGCAACAAATTGCGGGTGCAAGTGCGCTAGAGAATGTGGGCGATGTCGAAACCACCGCGGGGTTGGTGACATTTCGCGCGCAAGGCGGAATTCCGGTTGGGGGTCTTGCGCCAACCCAATGGCGCGGAGCCGCCCGGATTGGCGGGCAGATTGCAGGAATTGTTGTGTATGGCCCTGAAAACGGCGAGATGATCACCGGCACAGGGCGCGAGATCCTGCGTCAAATGGTAAAGCTGAGCGTCGAGGCAACGCCGAAACCCGCCAAAAGAGCTATTGTTCAGAATTGAGACCGCGCGGACGCGCCAATTCAATTGAACGAACGGATTTCTATAGTTAAACTCCCGAAAAACAAACGGTCGACCAAACGGGGCATCAGGCGCATATGGCCAAATTTGGCACTCAGCTTTTCGAAACGGCATTGTCTGCAAATTTTTTGCGTAAATGGGCACGAAAAGCCCTGAACGCGAACGATGTTTCCCTTGCGGTACTGCGCAAGCAATCCCGGGATGCCCGCGCCCTTAAGGCGCATCTTGACCGCATAATTCACGTCGCCGAAGAGCGGTTGTCGCTGCCTTTGGTGGGGTCCAAGAAATTCTTCAAACCCCACAATGCCGATTGGACTTGGCGCCCTGCGCTTTGGCGCGGCCCGCTGCCGGTGCAGGGTCTGTCTTCGGTCCAGTCGAAATCCACCTTGGGTGATGAAGTGACTGTTTTTCACGACTGTTCATTTTCTGAACTTGGCATTCGCCAATTGCGCAACCTACGCGAGGCCGACCTTGCCCCATATGGTTTGAGGTTGGACGTTTTCCGCTTTGATGGGTCATTTCTGTCTATCGTTCTTGATCTTCCCGAAGGTTGTGTAAAAGGCTTGAAGCGCACTCATCTATTGCGCATGAGCGCGATTGTCGAGGTGGAAAAACCGATCGAGATTTTTGCCCGTTTGAACATCCGCCACGGTCCGAATACCGAACAGATCGTGCGCGAGCTTCCCCTTGATCAACCCGATGTTATTGTCGAATTCGATCTGGCCTACTCAAGCATGAATGAAAAACGTGTTGAAAAAGCATGGATTGATCTGATTTTCGAAGGCCCGGAAATGAACGAAATCGTGTTGCGCGATCTGACCTTTTCGCGCCGTCCGCGCGCACAGCTTTAGGATTTTCTGAATGAGCATTTTGAACCTGACCAAAACGCGCATGCTCGAAGGGATGTGGCAGGGTATTATCACCGGCGCTGGCGATACCAAACCCGATATCGCGATCAGCCATGCCAACACCGATGTTCCCGACTTTCAACTGCTTCGTGACGACGCTGCCAACCATTGGGTGCTGACAATCCCGATACCTGCGTCAGCCGTGGCAGATGGTATTCAAACGATTTTGATCGTTGACCGCGGTTCAGACGTTAAAATCGGTGAAGTCGTTTTGATCGGCGATGATGTGGCCAATGGCGGCCTGCAAGCAGAGATGGAGCTTTTGCGTGCAGAGCTTGACATGCTCAAGCGCGCGTTCCGGCGCCATTGCGTCGAGACAGCATAAGCCGGGTTGGCGACATGCCCTTTATGTTCTGAGTTCCTGCTCTACTATTGAAACATTAGGACTTGATTAAGCTAGGATAACACTGTGCCTGCAAATAAACGCACCATTGGTGTGATCGGTTTGGGTAATTTCGGATCAACTGTGGCAACTGAACTGACCCGCTTTGGGAATTACGTGATCGGTGTTGATCTGAACGAACAACGCGTTAGCAACCATGTCGAGAAACTGAACCAAGCCGTTATTGCAGATGCCCGGGACGATATCGCACTGCGTGAATCAGGGCTCGCAGATTGCGATATGGCACTGGTGGCCATGGGATCGGATCTTGAATCCAGCATTCTGTCTGCAATCAACCTCAAACTGCTGGGTGTTGAAACGATCTGGGCAAAAGCCAAGACCAAAACCCATCACCGCATCCTGGTTAAGCTGGGCGTTGACCGGGTCATCCATCCCGAGGTCGAGGTTGGCCAACACATCGCCCAAGTGATCAATAACCCGATGGTGCGCGATTATGTAAGCCTTGGGAACGGCTATCATGTGGTCAACTTCCGCATCCCCGAATCGCTTGAGGGCAAATCATTAAACAGCCTTTACCACACAAAGAAATTCAGCCTGCGATGCATCGGAGTTATGCGCGGCACCGAATACATCGGCAATGATGGCGAGGATTGCAGCCTTCAGGGCGATGATTTGCTCATCCTGCTGGGACAGCGATCAGACCTGCGCAACTTCGCCGCTAGCTTGTGAAAAAGTACTTTCGTCGCTCGTCGGGCAGATTGCGCCTGCCGCCGCCACCCGCAATCCTTATCCTGATCTATCTAGGCTTGATCATTCTGGGCGCACTGGTTCTTTGGACACCGCTTGCCAATCGCACGGGCATCAGCCTATCCGATGCGTTTTTCACATCGACGTCAGCGGTGACGGTAACGGGCCTTGTCGTAGTGGATACGGGCAGCGTTTTCACGTTGTTCGGTCAGGCCGTAATCGCGATCCTGATCCAGCTTGGCGGGTTAGGGCTGATGACGTTTGCGGTGCTGGTTCTATCAGCACTGGGTATTCCTGTGGGCATGCCACAGCGGATCATCCTGCGCGAAGACCTTAATCAATCAAGCGTTCATAACATCACCACCCTTGTAAAAATGATCCTGAAAATCGCGATCATGGTCGAACTTATTGGCGCGATCCTTTTGTGCATCGTTTTCGTCCCGGATTATGGCTGGGGTCAGGGGATATGGCAGGCTGTGTTTCATAGCATTTCAGCCTTCAACAATGCTGGTTTTGGATTGTCGCCCGACAGTCTGACCCGTTGGGTAAGCGATCCAATCATCAATATCGTTATTCCTGCACTATTCATTCTGGGGGGCATCGGCTTTATCGTGATTGCCGACATCTGGGAAAAGCGCACCTGGCATGGGCTAAGCCTGCACAGCAAGCTGATGCTGGTCGGCAGCTTGATCTTGATCTTGTGGGCTTGGCTGACGTTTGCACTGCTTGAGTGGAATAATCCCGGAACGCTGGGCCAGCTTGGGACCACCAGCGCCAGACTATGGGCAAGTTGGTTTCAGGCCGTCAGCCCCCGCACTGCAGGGTTCAACACCATCGATTATGCCAATGTCCATGAAAGCACGGCGTTGATGACGATGACCTTGATGCTGGTCGGCGGCGGCAGCACCTCGACCGCGGGCGGGATCAAGGTAACCACCCTGATCGTTCTGATACTGGCCACCGTCGCGTTCTTTCGGCGCAGCAAGAACCTGCATGCCTTTGGTCGGTCCATGGGATCGGAAGAAGTGTTCAAAGTGATGGCGCTGACCACCATGAGCATTCTGCTTGTGCTTTTTGGCATCTTTGTCATGTCCATCAGCCACGACGGCGAATTCATAGACCTCGCGTTCGAGGTCACCTCGGCGTTCGGGACAGTCGGCTTGTCACGCGGTGCAACAGCGGAGCTGGACGGGATCGGCCGCGCGATGATCATACTGGTGATGTTTCTGGGGCGCGTCGGACCCCTGACACTAGGGTTCTTTCTGGCAACTCAATCCGTGCCGCGCGTGCGCTATCCCGAAGGCAAGATTTATCTGGGTTAAGGATTAAGCCTGAGCCGTCAATAGCATAGAAAAAGGCCGCCCCTGTTTCGGGACGGCCTTTGTTTGCAAATCAACCCGTCAAAGGGCGTGAGTGCGACGGCTTATTCCTGAGGGGCCAACGCCGACAAGCCTTTGAGGATATCGATGGCATATGCCAGCTGGTAATCCTCTTCACGCAAGGCTGCTGCTTCTTCCGCCTTTGCGCGGTCTGCCATGATTTGTTCGATCTCGTCCTCTGACAAGCTGTCATTGTTCAGACTGCCGCGCAAATCCGCCTCAGACCGCAGGGGGCGATTGTTTCCTGTCTCTTCTTCTTCGCTGGCAGGTTTTGCCGGGGGCTGTGCCACGACGATGTTCGGCGAGACGCCAACCGCTTGGATAGACCGCCCTGATGGCGTGTAATACCGTGCCGTTGTCAAACGCATCGCACTTTCGCCGCGCAGTGGCATGATGGTCTGAACCGACCCTTTACCAAAGCTTTTGGTGCCCACAACGATGGCGCGGCGATGATCTTGCAACGCACCGGCCACAATTTCAGACGCGGATGCCGACCCGCCGTTGATCAGCACGACAATGGGTTTGCCCTCGGCAAGATCGCCCGGTGTTGCATTTGTACGGTCGCTGTCAGCCGCATCACGGCCACGGGTGCTTACAATCTCGCCCTCCTCAAGGAACGCGTCAGAAACCGCAATCGCCTGATTTAACAAACCACCCGGATTGTTGCGCAGATCAAGCACGATACCACTGATGTTATCTATTCCGCCTGCGGCAGCGATCTGTTCTTCCAGCCCTTCCTTGAGCTTGGGATAGGTCTGTTCGTTGAAGGTTGTGACGCGCATCACGACTGCATCGCCAACAGTGCGCCCACGTACCGCCGTCAACTGGATGGTGTCGCGGATCAGCGAGACATCGAATGGTTCGCTTTCGCCTTCGCGTACCACGGTGATGATGATCTCGGACCCGACAGGCCCGCGCATCAATTCAACCGCGTCATCAAGGGTCAAACCGAGCAGGCTTTCGCCGTCAACATGCGTGATGAAATCACCCGCCTCGATTCCCGCTTCTGATGCAGGGGTCTCGTCAATCGGTGAAACAACTTTGACAAACCCTTCTTCCTGCGTCACCTCGATACCCAGACCGCCAAATTCGCCCCGTGTTTGATCGCGCATTTTCAGCGCATCTTTGGGCGACAAATAGCTTGAGTGTGGATCAAGCGAGGTAAGCATTCCGTTAATGGCCGCCTCGATCAGCTCCTCGGTGTCGACTTCTTCGACATATTGGGCGCGGATACGTTCAAAAATATCGCCAAACAGATCAAGCTGCTCATATACATTGCCCGCCTTAGCCGTTTCTTGCGCCAGCAATGGGCCGGCGATTTGTGTCGTGGCGATCACGCCTGCCAGCGTACCACCCACGGCGGCCATCACGAATTTCCTCATATGCTCAACCATCCTTATCGGTTAGGAACCACTCTGCCGGGTCCTGTGGAATATTATTTTCTCTTACCTCTATATAGAGCGTTTCTGAGCGCTCTACGCCAGCCCCATCACCATTTGGTGAAAGTGCCGAGGAATTACTTGTGGCGGGTGCTCCCATCAGCCCGATTGGGGTCCCTGCGGCGATCACCTGTCCGGCCTCGCCGTAAACGATATCCAGCCCCGCCATCACAAACAGCGTATTCGCACGCGGCTCAAGAATAATCACGTTGCCAAGGTCCAAAAGCGGCCCGGTGTAGCGGATTGTTGCCGCCGTGGGCGTTGTCACGATCGCGCGGGGACGGGTTGCCAAGATCATGCCCGGACGCGTCACGCCCGCTGCATCGGTTTCGTTGGCACGGCGCAGGATCAGGCCTTGCACAGGCAAAGCCAGCGCGCCTATTTGTCCATCAAGGTTAAGCGGCGCAGGTTCAATCTGTTCCGAAGTCATCTGCGACAGACCGCTCGCAAAGCCTGACAGCGTTTCCGAGGTCGAGATCAAAATTGCCGTGCGCACCGGATCTTCGGTAAAGCGCTTTGGCAAATCGGTACGGTTTGCCATCGCCTGGTTTAGCTCGGTCCGGGCGCGCTGTACTTCGGTCAGACCTTCTTGCAGCCGTTTGGCGGCATCCGTTTGCAAAAGCCGCAACGTTTGCACGTCTTCCAGATCCTGACGCAGCGCATCGGCGCGGGCGTCCAGCGCCGGTGTCAGTTCGGCCAGCAACATGCCGGCCCGCGCTGTGCCCAAAGGCCCGTCAGGATGCAAAAACAGTGTCGGCGATGGATTGCCGCCAATGCTTTGCAAAACGCCCAGCAGTTGAGCCACCTCTCCATCGCGGGCTTCCAGTTTTTTGCTCAGCTGCGCCTCGTTGATGGCAGCCTGCCGCAATCCTTCTCGCATTGCACCCAAGCCAGTTTCGAACGCCTGAATGGTCTGGGTCAACGCCTGCACCCGATCGCGTGCACCGTCAGCCGAATCCAATTGAGCGGAGGCCACTTCAAGTTCTGCCATCGCAAGGCGCGCCTGATCGGCAGCCTCTGTCTGGGCCGTGGCCGCCATTGGCCAGATCACCAACAATAAGGCGGCTAAGCGGATCATTCCAACAGCGACTTTCCGGTCATCTCGGGCGGCTGGTCAAGGCCCATCAGCTGCAAAACCGTCGGGGCCAGATCAGCCAACCGCCCCGTGCGCACTTTGGCCCCCGCTGATGCACCAACAACCGCAACAGGTACCGGGTTAAGCGTATGCGCCGTGTGCGCGCCGCCTGTTTCGGGGTCGATCATTGTTTCGCAATTGCCATGATCCGCCGTGATAATCATCGCGCCACCAGCAGATTTCAGCGCCTTCAAGACGCGGCCAAGCCCCGCATCCACGGCCTCGCAGGCTGCAATCGCTGCGTCCAGATCGCCTGTGTGGCCAACCATATCCGGATTTGCGTAATTCACCACGATCATGTCATACCCATCCTCTATTGCGCGGACAAAATGATCGGTTACCTCGCCGCAAGACATCTGCGGCTGCAAATCATAGGTCGCGACATCGGGGGATTTCGGCATAACGCGGTCTTCGCCCGCTGCGGCGGTTTCCTCGCCTCCGTTCAGGAAAAACGTCACGTGGGGGTATTTTTCTGTCTCGGCCAGCCGGAACTGCCGCAACCCGTGCTGGGCCACCCAAGCGCCCAACGTGTTCACGATCCGGGGCTTTGGATACATGGTCGATGTATAGATACTATGCGCTTCGGAATATTCCGCCATGCCCATCAAGGCAGCCCACTCAGGTCGGCTCCCCGTATCGAAAGCATCAAAATCCGGTGCCCCGATAGCCGACATGATTTCGCGGGCGCGATCAGCACGAAAATTAAGGCAGAACAGACCGTCACCGTCTTTTGCCCCGACATACCCGTCAATTACCGTGGGCTGGATAAATTCGTCATTCTCGCCCCGCGCATAGGCCGCGTGAACCGCAGCACTTGCCGTTTCGGCGGCAGCACCTTGAGCTTTGACGATAGCACCATACGCTTTGGCAACGCGGTCCCAACGGTTATCCCTGTCCATTGCAAAATAGCGGCCCGTGACCGTGGCGACGGAAACGTCACTTGATAGCTCCGCCTCCAGGGTTTCGAGAAATCCCAACGCAGAGCGCGGTGCGACATCGCGCCCGTCCGTCAGTGCGTGAATGATTACGGGAATATCCTGCGCACGCAAAGCTTGGACCGCTGCAATCAAATGCGAAAGATGCCCATGCACCCCGCCATCTGAAACAAGCCCCATCAGATGCGCCGTACCGCCCGTTTTCGTGAGCTTGGCAATGAAATCCTGCAAGGGCGGATTTTTGGCAAAACTGCCGTCTTCGATGGCCAGATCAATCTGCCCCAGATCCATGGCAACGACACGCCCTGCCCCGATATTGGTATGCCCGACCTCGGAATTGCCCATCTGCCCTTTGGGCAGGCCGACATCCGGGCCAAAGGTCGTCAGCGTGGCATTTGGGCAATTTTGCATGATCCAGTCAAAATTCGGTGTCTTTGCCAGCAAAGGCGCGTTGCCCGCAGGCTCTGTGCGCAAACCCCATCCGTCCAGAATGCACAGTACAACAGGTTTAAGGGGTGCCATTGGATCGCTGCTCCGACTATTTTTAGTGTTTTGCGTCTTTTAGCGGCTGTTTGCGCGTTCGTGAACCTAATTCAACCCAGATGACAAACTTGTAGAGTGACACAGCCCAAAACTTGCCCGACCCCTTGCCCTGCTTGCTAGGTTTGGTCATAACAACAGCGCATCCAAAGCCAAGGACGATCACATGACATCGCAAGCTCCAGAAACCCGCATCGTGAACACTTGGCGCGTCGCGTGCGACGGCAGTGAAGGCGCATTAGGCCATCCCCGCGTCTGGTTGCAGATCCCGCAAGACAAAGGCTGGGTCGAATGCGGGTATTGCGATTGCAAATTCGTCCATCATGATTTTGAGGGCAAGGTCTGAGGCAAATCGCAAGATGGCTGGGCGTGGCCGCGCTTTTGCCTGCCTTTTATCTGATGGCTGCCATCTACGGCGCGCTGATCACTGGCATCTCTCCGTCTGACCCCTCTGAAAGAACGCGCGAAGTTCTGCTGGTCACGGGCCCAATCCATTATGATCTGCTTTTGCCGCTTGATCAGGATACAGTAGCGCGGTTTACCCCACTGGCTGAAAAAGGGATCTGGCTGGACCACCCCGGCGCCGAATGGCTGATCGTCGGGTGGGGCGCACAAGATTTCTACACCCAAACTCCAACCTACCAAGATCTAGACCCAAGCACGATCTGGCGCGGCATGACGGGGGATCAATCCGTCTTGCGGTTTGATATTATAGGCAGTCTGCCGGCTGATCTGCCCGCAAGACGGTTAAAGCTGACGGATAAGCAATACATCAGATTACTGGAAAGCGTCTGGGATACGCTCGCCGTTGACGAGAATGCTTTGCCTGTCCGCATTGAAAACGCAGGCTATACCGAAACCGATGGGTTCTTTGCTGCGAGGGGCAGATTCCATCTGTTTCGGACTTGCAACGTCTGGATCGGTGAACGCCTGCGGGATGCTGGTATCAGGTTTGGCATCTGGACGCCGATGCCTATGTCGGTCAGCCTGTCTTTTGATCTTTACCACCCGAAGTGATGCCGGGACGGGACGCTCAGCGAGGAGTTTACTTGGCAAAATGAAGATGCCGTGGTGGGTGATTGTCTGCTGGCAGGCCCGGCTGCTTCGTGGCAAAAGAAGACAATCATTTAAGGGAGCACCGACATGTCCGGCACATTTGGCAAGGGTCACCATCTGCATCTGATCGACGGGTCGGCGTTTATTTTCCGCGCCTATCACGCGCTGCCGCCTCTGACACGCAAGTCGGACGGCCTGCCCATCGGGGCCGTGGCCGGGTTTTGCAACATGCTCCACCGCT
Organism: Roseobacter sp.; assembly: GCA_024636495.1. Taxonomy (GTDB): domain Bacteria; phylum Pseudomonadota; class Alphaproteobacteria; order Rhodobacterales; family Rhodobacteraceae; genus Sulfitobacter. The sequence continues at coordinate 33,200 of JAGXGZ010000024.1, forward strand.
ATGTTGAAGGGAATACCGGGCCAGATGCACCGACGCATGTGGCGGTGATTTTCGACAAGGGTAGCCATACCTTTCGCAACGACATGTACGACCTTTACAAAGCCAACCGCGAGGCGATGCCCGAAGATTTGCGCCCCCAAATCCCATTGACCCGCACAGCGACCGAAGCGTTCAATATTGCTTGCAAGGAAAAGGAAGGCTTTGAGGCGGATGACATCATCGCCACCCTGGCCGTGCAGGCGCGGGCGGCTGGCGGGCGTTGCACGATCATCAGCTCGGACAAGGATTTGATGCAGCTAGTCGGTGATGGCGTGGAAATGCTGGACGCAATGAAGAACAAGACCATCGACCGCGAGGGCGTGTTCGAGAAGTTCGGCGTCTATCCTGACCGCGTTGTCGATGTGCAAGCCTTGGCGGGCGATTCCGTGGATAATGTGCCTGGCGCGCCGGGGATCGGGATCAAGACTGCCGCCCTTTTGATCAATGAATATGGCGATCTGGATGCGCTGCTAGAGCGTGCCGGCGAGATCAAACAGCCCAAGCGGCGCCAGACCCTGATCGACCACGCCGATCAGATCCGTTTGTCGCGCAAGCTGGTTCTACTGGACGAGAACACGCCGCTCGACTTTACGCTTGATGATCTTGAGGTGCGCGACCCGGATTCCGACAAGTTGCTTGGGTTTCTGGCCGAGATGGAGTTCCGAACTTTGTCAAAGCGCGTCGCCGAGGTATTGGGCAAAGAGGCACCCGTGATCGAAACCCAAGTGGTAGAGGATGCCCCTGCCGCGGCGGAGATTCCATTCTCGCCAGACGACTATGAACAGGTCAGCGATGCAAAAGCGCTTCAGGTCTGGATCGACCGGATTTACGAATTTGGCTATGTTGCGGTCGATACGGAAACTACGGGTCTTGATGAAATGATCGCCGATCTGGTGGGCATTTCGCTCTGCGTTGAGCCGGGCAAGGCCTGCTATATCCCGTTGATCCACAAAACCCATGCGGGCGATGATCTGTTCGGGTCGGATGATCTGGCCGAGGGGCAGATGGCAACGGAAGAGGTGTTGCGGATGCTGACGCCGATGTTGACCGATACGTCGATCATCAAGATCGGCCAGAACATGAAATACGACAGCAAGATTTTCGCGCAGCTTGGCATTAGTGTTGCCCCGATCGACGATACGATGCTGATGTCTTATGCAATGCACGCAGGCCTGCACGGGCACGGGATGGACACGCTGTCGGAACGCTATCTGGGCCACATTCCGATCCCTATAAAACCGCTATTGGGGTCGGGAAAATCTGCTGTGACCTTCGACAAAGTGTCCTTGGACCAAGCTGTACGTTATGCCGCCGAGGATGCCGATATCACCTTGCGTCTGTGGCAGCTTTTCAAACCGCAACTGCACCGTGCCCATGTTACCAAGGTTTACGAAACGCTTGAGCGCCCCCTTGTCCCCGTGCTTGCCGCGATGGAGCGGTCTGGCGTCAAGGTCGACCGAGACACCCTTAGCCGCATGTCGAATGCTTTTGCCCAGAAAATGGCCGGGCTTGAGGATGAGATTTACGAGATGGTTGGGCGCAAGTTCAATGTCGGGTCGCCCAAGCAGCTTGGTGAAATCCTGTTTGATGAAATGGGCCTTGAGGGTGGTAAAAAGGGCAAGACAGGGGCCTATGCTACCGGTGCAGACGTGTTGGAAGATTTGGCGACTGAACATGATCTACCGGGCCGTATTCTGGACTGGCGGCAACTGTCTAAACTGAAATCGACATATACGGACGCTTTGCAGGACCACATCAACAAAGACACAGGCCGTGTGCACACGTCTTATTCGATTGCTGGGGCGTCAACGGGGCGCTTGGCGTCGACCGATCCGAACCTGCAAAACATTCCGATCAGGTCCGAGGAAGGCCGCCGCATTCGCGAGGCTTTTGTTGCGGAAGACGGAAAGGTACTTGTGGCGCTGGACTATTCCCAGATCGAGCTGCGCATTCTGGCTCATATCGCCGACATTCCCGAACTGAAGCAGGCCTTCAAGGATGGCATAGACATTCATGCGCTGACCGCATCGGAAATGTTTGGTGTGCCTCTGGACGAAATGACCCCAGACGTCCGCCGTCAAGCCAAGGCGATTAACTTTGGGGTGATCTATGGTATTTCGGGCTTTGGTCTGGCCCGTAACCTGCGGATCCCGCGCGCAGAGGCGCAAGGATTCATTGACCGCTACTTCGAACGTTTCCCCGGCATTCGCACCTACATGGACGACACCAAGGCCTTCGCCAAAGAGCACGGCTATGTGCAAACCTTGTTCGGACGCAAGATCAACACTCCCGAAATCGGTGCCAAAGGCCCCCGCGCCGGCTTTGCCCAACGCGCCGCCATCAATGCGCCCATTCAAGGGACTGCTGCAGATGTGATCCGCCGCGCCATGATCCGGATGCCTGACGCGATCAAAGGTATCCCGGCAACAATGCTTTTGCAGGTGCATGATGAATTGCTGTTCGAGGTCGAAAAAGGGGCCGAGGATGATCTGATAAATACGGCGCGTGACGTCATGGAAAACGCGTCAGACCCTGTCGTCAAGCTGGATGTAAAGCTGACTGTCGATGCAGGCATAGGGTCGAATTGGGCCGAGGCGCATTAGAAAAAGGCCCCCATATATGGAACGAAAATCGAAGTTATAAGTTATTTTTCGTTTTTTTCGGAACTTAGCGAGGGGTCAATCCATTTATTTCCCAATGAGTGCGCAAAAATTTGCCGATGCGCGACATAAAAAAACGAGGGAAAAAATGGACAAGAAAGAACTTCCATCACTGCCTCTGGCATTGTTGCCGGTTGTATTAACTTTAGGTCTGTTGGCCTTGCAATTATTTTACTACGGCGACTTCACGCCTCATATTCCTCTTATTCTTGGCTTGGCGATTACGTCCTTGCTTGGTGTCCTTCGAGGGCAAGGCTGGATGGATATTCGCGAGGGGATCTTTCATGTTATCCACGTGTCACTGCCGTCTTTGGCGGTATTAGTTGTTGTGGGTATGATTATCGGCGTCTGGATCGCGTCGGGGACAGTGCCGACCTTGATTTATTATGGGCTAACGTTGTTAAACCCGTCGATCTTCTTGGCCGCCGCGATGATCTTGTGTGCCGTTGTATCACTTTCACTAGGCACCAGCTGGGGGACCGTCGGTACAATCGGCCTTGCCCTGATGGGCATTGGGGCAGGTTTCGGCATCCCCGCCTATTGGACCGCAGGCGCTGTAGTGTCCGGCGCGTTCTTTGGTGACAAGATTTCACCCTTGTCAGACACAACAAACCTTGCCCCCGCAGTTACCGGAACAAATGTTTTTGATCACATCAAAAACATGCTTCCTACGACGATCCCCGCGATGGTAATCGCACTGACCATATATGTGCTTGTCGGCTTTATCATGATCGACGGGGCCGGCGGCGATGTCAGTAGTATCCAGCAGATCACATCTGGTTTGAATGATCGGTTCAATCTAGGGCTTGTGCCTCTCATCCCCGCTTTGATTGTCGTGGTTCTGGCGTTGATGAAACAACCGCCACTGCCATCCCTGTTTGCCGGTGTTCTGGCTGGCGCATTGATCGCTGTTTTCTGGCAGGGTGCTGGCGTGCATGATGTTTTCGCTTTTGCACAATCAGGCTATTCTATCGATACCGGGATTGCCGACATCGACAGCTTGTTGAATGCGGGCGGTATCCAGTCGATGATGTGGACGATTTCCTTGATGTTGATTGCCCTTGGGTTTGGCGGCGCGCTTGAGCGTACCGGCTGCCTTGAGGCGATCATTATGGCTATCGTCAGCCGCGTCAAAACCTTTGCCGCTGTCCAAACCTCGGCGATCGGGACAGCGTTTGCGACCAATATGGTGGCAGGCGACCCCTACATCTCCATCGCGTTGCCGGGCCGGATGTACGCGCCGCTGTACCGCGGGATGGGATATTCAACGCTTAACCTAAGTCGGGCCGTTGAAGAAGGCGGCACACTGATGAGCCCGCTGATCCCGTGGAACGCTGGCGGTGCCTTTGTCATCTCGGCACTTGGGCTAGGTGTGATGGATGGGAACTTGACCAATCTGCTGTATATCCCGCTGGCATTCGCATGCTGGACGGCCCCTGTGATTGGTGTGTTCTATGCCGTGACGGGTCTGTTTTCACCCGAAGCGACAGAAGAAGATCGTCAGGAGTGGGAAAAATCAGGCGAGGATATCATGGACCTTGGGGATCATGAATTAGCCTATCAAGAGGATCCAAAGACAGCCTGAGTACAGAAAAGTATCAAAGCCGCAGCATCATCAGTGTTGCGGCTTTTTTTGCGATCGGCAAGCCGCGCCAATGATTGCAAAAGATCCGCAGTTACAGCAAAGACATCCAATCCAGACTGGCTTCGGTTACCGGACCGGGATGATATTCGCCGCTGATCCAACCGCGATAGCCTGCATCTTTCATCCGCTCAAACAACCTTGGGAAATCGACATCCCCACTGCCCGGTGCACCCCGAGCGGGGGTATCACCAACCTGAGCATGCACGATAATGGTACTGTATTGATCGAAAACCTCGACAGCGTCACCGTGGATCATCTGCGAATGATAACTGTCGTATTGCAGGCCCAGATTTGGGGCCGCGACATTGTTGATGATCTGCCCGGCCAGCGCATAATCATTTAGAAAATACCCGGGCATCGCAATCGGGTTAAGGGGCTCAATCGTCAGGATAAGCCCGCTGGGTGCGGTGTTTGTGGCCCATGTCAAATTGCGCACAAACGTGTTGAACGCCTCTTCGCCGGTGGCCTCGCCGGCCATCACATGTACAAACCGCGCGCCAAGCGTCTGTGCAAATTGGAACGCGCGGTTCATGTCGATGCGAAATTTTTCGTCACGTCCGGGCACAGCAGCAAACCCGCGTTCACTGGCATCATCACTTAGCGGAGGTGCATTGATCAAGACAAGATCAAGACCGCTCGCGGCGCAAGCGCGCTTGGTTTCGCTGGCGGCTAAATGGTACGGGAACAACACTTCCACAGCGGTAAAACCGGCCCTTGCTGCCGCTTCGAATCGTTCAAGATACGGCAATTCCTGCCATAAAAGGCTAAGATTTGCAGCCGGTTTCATGTAGTTTTCCTTGGGCTCGGGTCAGATAACCCATTCGGCAGATGAGGCAGCAAGACGTTACCCTAGTCTGGTAATTCATCAGATGGAATAATACCGAAAAACGTGCCGCTGGACCATACGCCGAACCAGCCTTCATGATGCTCTCCAAGCTCGACAAGACGGTAAAAGCTTTTGCGATCAATCAGCGCCTCAAGGTTGCGGCGCACGCGAACATAAGGTGACGGCTCGCCGGTTTTGGGGTCGCGTACAATCCGGATCGGCAGATCGGGACCGGCAGTCGTCATATCGTCCAGATTGGTCTGGAACATCAGTTTTTGGCTATGCCCCTCGCCCGTCTTATCGAAATCGACAGCAATAAACGGCGCATCCTCGACCCGTATTCCAACCTTTTCCACAGGGGTAACCAGAAAATACTTTTCGTCTTCACGGATCAGAATCGATGCAAACAATTTGACCAATCCGCGCCGCCCGATGGGAGTTCCCTCGTAAAACCAGGTGCCATCACGTTTAATTTCCATATCGATGTCACCGCAAAACGGCGGGTTCCATTTCTCAACAGGCGGTAAACCGCGTGTTTTTGTAGCAGAAACAGATGCAGCAAGGCTTGCAGCGCTTGGGGTCACGGTTTTTTGTCCACTCATTGCTTTTGCCATTTCCAGTTTGCGAGATACACTTACATCTAACGTATATAAACCAGAGGACGCAAAAGTCATGACCCAAGCCAGCGACATGGTAGCCGACATCGAAGCCCTCGGGGAAAAACTGGCGCAAGCCAAAACGTCCATCACAAACCGTTTCATCGGGCAGGAACGCGTCGTCGACCTTACCTTAACAGCGCTTTTATGTGGCGGTCACGGGTTGCTGATCGGTTTGCCCGGTTTGGGCAAAACCCGTCTCGTCGAGACGCTTAGCACCGTGATGGGGCTGCATGGCAACCGGGTTCAGTTCACCCCTGATCTTATGCCCGCTGACATCTTGGGATCCGAAGTTCTGGATACGGCGGCCGACGGCAGCCGCGCATTTCGATTTGTCGAAGGCCCGATCTTTTGTCAGCTTTTGATGGCAGATGAAATCAACCGCGCCAGCCCGCGTACACAGTCTGCTTTGCTGCAAGCGATGCAGGAAAAAACAGTAACTGTTGCGGGTCAGGACCGCCCCCTTGGCAAGCCGTTTCATGTGCTTGCCACGCAAAACCCTATTGAACAGGAAGGCACCTATCCTTTGCCCGAAGCGCAACTTGACCGCTTTCTTGTGCAGATCGACGTAGCCTATCCCGACCGTAAAACAGAACGCGATATCCTGATGGCCACAACCGGGGAAGGCGACGCGCAGTCAACGCAGGTTTTCAAAACCGAGGAATTGCTGGCGGCACAGTCCTTGCTGCGCCGGATGCCCGTGGGCGACAGTGTGGTCGAGATGATCCTTGATCTTGTGCGCGCCTTCCGCCCCGGCGAAGCCGACGCCAGCCCGCAAGTACGCGAGACAGTCGCTTGGGGCCCCGGCCCGCGGGCGGCACAGGCGTTGATGTTGACCGTAAGGGCCCGTGCGCTGCTGCAAGGGCGGCTTGCCCCATCGGCAGAAGACGTGATCGACATGGCCCGCCCGGTGCTTACCCACCGGATGGCGTTGAACTTTGCGGCGCGTGCGCGGGGTGACAGCCTAGACCGCCTGATTGATGCGACCGCAGCCAGCCTGACCGGGAAAAAGGCCGCAGCGTGATCACCCCTTCAACCCTTCGTGCCGATGCCGAAGATCAGGCCGCGCGGTTTCCTGAACTGCTGGCCCGGGCAGAGCATTTGGCAGGCGCTGTCTTGTTGGGGGCGCACGGTCGCAGGCGTGCAGGCGTAGGAGATGATTTCTGGCAATACCGCCCGGCGCAGCAAGGCGACAGCCGCCGCCGCATCGATTATCGCCGCTCGGCCATGGGTGATCAGGAATTTGTGCGCGAACGTGAATGGCAGATCGCGCAATCGGTAATGCTTTGGGTCGATCAAGGTGCTTCCATGCGCTTTTCGTCGGATACCAAGCTGCCACAAAAGGCCGATCGTGCACGGCTTTTGGGCCTTGCCACGGCGATCATGCTACAGCGCGGCGGTGAGCGCGTTGGCCTTACGGGGACGACCCTGCCCCCTCGATCCGGCAGACCCCAGATCCTGCGCTTGGCCGAGGTGTTCTGCCAGGACGACACCACAGATTACGCCCCACCAGAACACCGCGCGATGATCCCGCATGCACGTGCTTTGTTCATCTCAGACTTTATGGGGAGTTTGGAGGGGGTGACCCTCGCCCTGACCAAGGCCGCTGACCGTGGCGTGCGCGGCGTGCTGTGCCACGTGCTTGACCCGTCGGAGGAGGCCTTTCCCTTTAGCGGAAGAACCATATTCGAAAGCATGGGCGGCACGCTAAGCCATGAGACCCTTAAGGCCAGCGATTTGAAGACCCGCTATCTTGAACGGCTAGCGGAACGCAAAGCCGAGCTTCAGCGTCTTTGTGCGCTGACAGGTTGGCATTACGGCTTGCACCACACCAACACGTCAGCGCAATCAGCGCTTCTTTGGCTTTATTCAGCGCTTGATACCCGCGCGGGGGCAGCAGCATGACCGTTCTTGGCGGCATCGGTTTCACGGCCCCTTGGCTTTTGCTGGGGCTTCTTGTTCTGCCGATCTTATGGCTGATCCTGCGGGCTGTTCCGCCCGCGCCAATCCGCCGCCGCTTTCCCGGCGTCGCATTGTTGCTGGGCCTCAAAGACGCCGAGAGCGTTTCAGACCGCACGCCTTGGTGGTTACTGCTTCTGCGGATGTTGGCAGTGGCAGCCGTGATCATTGGCCTTGCCGGACCGATCCTGAACCCCGAAGAACAGCAGGCCGACGGCTCTGGCCCATTGCTGATCGTCCTTGACGGATCGTGGGCCGGGGCGACCCGCTGGCAACAACAATCTGAAGTGATCGATGCGCAGCTGACCCGTGCCGCACGGGCAAATCGAACCGTAGGGTTTCTGTCGCTGACCGCCCCCGAGGAACCCGCCTTTCAATCAGCCGATGTTTGGCGGACGCGGCTTGCAGGTCTACAGCCGGAACCATGGCAGCCGTCCGATGCAAATGTGATCCGCGCGATCGAGATTACCGAAACCTTGAACGGCTTTGACACGCTTTGGTTCAGTGACGGACTGGACTATGCGAGCCGGGGCGACATGTTGGAGGCGCTACAAGATCAAGGTGCGGTCGAAGTCTATCAAACAGGGGTAAACGTGCTGGCCATGGCCCCCGCAACCTACGAAGACGGAGCCATCACCCTCACCGCAAACCGCGCCATCGCTGGCGAGGCGCGCGAGATTACGTTGAACGCCCAAGGCCGCGACCCCGCTGGCAATATGCGCATCCTTGCGACCGTCCCCGCCACATTTGAAGACGGTGCCATGACAGCGACTGCTGCTCTGGCTCTGCCGTCGGAATTGCGCGCGCGGATCACCCGTTTTGATATCGCAGGCCAACGTTCTGCCGGGGCTACCACACTGGTCGATGACGGCCTTCGCCGCCGCGAAGTTGCCCTGATTGCCGGACGTGAAGACCGTGAAGGGTTGGAGCTGCTGTCCCCGCTACATTACATCGAACAAGCGCTTGCCCCAACAGCGGAGCTGATTGACGGGTCCTTGGCCGATGTGCTGCCCGCCAATCCGGATGTTATCGTGCTGGCCGATATCGCGACGTTATCTGAAGCTGAACAAACCCCTTTGTTGTCGTGGATTGAAGAAGGGGGCATGCTGATCCGCTTTGCCGGACCGCGCATTGCCGCAAGCGATATCTCGCGCGATACCGAGGACCCGTTGATGCCCGTGCGCCTGCGTGCCGGAGGTCGCAGTGTTGGGGGTGCCATGAGCTGGGGCGAACCTAAATCGCTTGACGCATTTCGCGACAGCTCGCCGTTTTTTGGCCTCGACGTGCCCGATGATGTAGTTGTGTCAGCCCAAGTTGTGGCGCAACCTGACCCGACATTGGCCGACCGCGTGATTGCCGCACTCAGCGATGGCACGCCATTGGTCACGCGCAAGGCGCTTGGGCAGGGCCAAGTGGTCTTATTCCACGTCACCGCGACCGCAGAATGGTCCACGCTGCCTCTGTCGGGTTTGTTCGTGCAGATGATGGAGCGGCTGGCCGTGTCGTCATCCTCGGCCACGATAGAAGCGCAAGATTTGCAAGGCACCACTTGGACGCCCTTGCGCGTGATGGACGGGTTTGGCCTGCTTGACGATGCTGGCAATCTGCCCGGCGTGGACGGTGCCGATCTTGCCGCAGCACCTGCCGGGCCTGACTTGCAACCGGGCATCTATGCCTCTGGCGACAGACGGATCGCCCGCAACGTTGTGACAAACGATACGGAATTGACCCCCGCGACCTGGCCCGGTGATGTGCCCGTTCGCGGCCTCTTTGTGGCTCCCGAAGTACCTTTGGCCGGTTGGCTGCTTAGCGTGTCGATATTGCTGTTGCTTGCTGATGTTGTAGCGTCACTGGCGCTATCCGGTCGTCTTTTGAAAAGCAGCAATACCGCCGCGATTATTCTGGTAGCTCTTTTGTATATGCCAGCACCTGCCGATGCTCAGGACGCTGATCAATTCGCCCTGAACGCCACAGCCGAGATGGCATTGGCCTATGTGATCACCGGAAACGCAGCTGTTGATGAACTGTCAGAAGCTGGCCTGCGCGGGCTGTCTGATACGTTGTATTTCCGCACATCGGTAGAGCCCGCAAACCCCATCGGCGTTGATCTGGAAACCAACGAGCTGGCATTCTTTCCCATGCTCTACTGGCCAATCACACCTGACCAGCCGCGCCCGTCCCCTGACGCGTACGTCAAGCTGAACGACTATTTGCGGTCTGGCGGATTGATCCTGTTCGATACACGCGACGCAAACATCGCTGCATTCGGCGCGGCAAGCCCAAACGGGCGCAAGCTTCAGGATCTCGCGGCACCGCTTGATATTCCGCCGCTTGAAACGCTGCCCGCCGATCATGTTCTCACCCGCACCTTCTATCTGCTGCAGGATTTTCCCGGTCGTCACCCTGGCCGTGATATCTGGGTGGAAGCATCCCCCGCTGACGCAGAACAGGTCGAAGGCATGCCATTTCGCAACCTTAACGATGGCGTGACGCCAGTGGTAATTGGCGGCAATGACTGGGCGGCAGCTTGGGCCGTTTCAAGCAACGGCGCGCCAATGGTCCCCATTGGACGCGGTTTTACGGGAGAGCGGCAACGTGAACTGGCGTACCGGTTTGGCGTCAATCTGGTGATGCATGTGCTGACAGGAAACTACAAATCGGATCAGGTCCATGTACCTGCGCTTTTGGATAGGTTGGGCCAATGACCTCTACCATCGTCTTTGATCCCATGATCCCCCTACTGCTTTTAGGGGCAGTTGGCGTTATTGCATTGGCTGCGATTGTTCTGGCCGTTTTGCGTGGCTTACAGGGATGGGCATTGCGCGCGCTTGCAATGTTGGTGGTTCTTGCCGCCCTATCCGGCCCGTCGTTTCAACAAGAAGACCGAGCCCCCCTTAGCGATATTGTGATCATGCTGGAGGATACCAGCGCCAGTCAAAGGCTGGCAGACCGCGCCGATCAAAGTACCACGGCAGCTGACGCGATGGCCGCTACGATTGCCGCGCGTGCAAACACAGAACTACGGCGCGTGACGGTGCCAGACGGGACCGGCGATGCCGGAACCCAAATGATGACCGCCCTTAGTCAGGCACTGGCAGAGGAACCACGCGCAAGAATTGCAGGAATTGTGGCTGTAAGTGATGGTCGCATCCATGATGCTGATTTACCCGTCGATCTGCCCGCCCCGATGCATTTACTGATGACGGGAAAGACAACAGACTGGGACCGCCGCCTTTCGGTACAAAACGCCCCTGCCTTTGCGATCATCGGCGAACCTGTCACGCTGACGTTGCGGATTGACGATCTGGGGGCCGCGCCGGACCAAGGGGGTCTTGCACAGCTTGATATTTCAGTCGATGGCGAAGAGGCCCAGTCTTTCCGGGTGCCGATTGGCCAGGACCTTGATCTGCCCGTGACGCTTCCCCACGGCGGGCGGAACGTAATCCGCTTTTCCCTTCCCGAGGCCGAGGGTGAGCTGACAGATCGCAATAATTCGGCGTTGATCCAGATGAACGGCGTGCGCGACCGCTTGCGCGTCTTGCTTGTCAGCGGAGAGCCCCACCCCGGCGGGCGCACGTGGCGCAACCTGCTGAAGTCCGACAGTTCGGTCGATCTGGTACATTTCACAATTCTGCGCCCCCCCGAAAAACAAGACGGCGTACCGGTGGACGAGCTTTCCTTGATCGCATTCCCCACCCGTGAATTGTTCATGGAAAAGATCGAGGATTTCGATCTGATCATCTTTGACCGCTACAAACGACGCGGCATTCTGCCCTCTCTCTATCTTGAGAACGTCGCCAATTATGTCCGTCAAGGCGGTGCAGTTCTTGTTGCCGCAGGCCCCGACTTTGCCGGGGCTGACAGCATCTTCCGCTCTCCGCTTGGTGCGGTACTGCCAGCAACCCCGTCGGCGCGCGTCATTGAAGAACCTTACCTGCCCATTGTCTCTGATCTGGGCGAACGCCATCCTGTCACCACCAATTTGCCCGGTCGCGGGGATTGGGGCCGTTGGTTGCGCCAGATTGATGTGACAGACCCCCAAGGGAATGTCGTGATGACTGGGCAAGACGAAAGGCCGTTGCTGATCTTGAACCGGGTCGAGGAAGGGCGCGTAGCGCTGATGGCCTCGGATCACGCGTGGTTGTGGAACCGTGGCTATGAAGGGGGTGGGCCCCAACTGGAGCTGCTGCGCCGGCTTGCGCATTGGATGATGAAGGAACCGGAGCTTGAGGAGGAAGCCCTGACCGCCACGGCCGAAGGACAGACAATGCGGATCATTCGCCGGACTTTGGGCGAAACCGTTCCGCCGGTGACAGTTACAGGCCCCGATGGGGCAACGGTTGAGATCCCCTTGACCGAAACAGCGCCGGGCGTTTTCGAAGGCGTATATGAAGGACCTGAAATCGGTCTGTATCGCCTCGAAAACGGCGATCAGGTCAGCGTCATCGGCCTTGGCCCCGCTGCCCCACGAGAGTTCATAGATACGATCGCAAGCGATGAAACGATGGCCCCGATTCTGGCAGCTTTACGCGGCGGTGTTTCCCGCATCGAGGACGGCCTGCCCCGCATCCGCGACGTGCGTTTGGGCCGCCCAGCCGCAGGGCGCGGTTGGATCGGGCTGACCCCTCGTGACGCGTATGCAACCCGCGACGTGCGCCAAACGCCAATACTTCCGGGGTGGCTGGTCTTGCTACTAAGCGCGGCTTTGATCATCGCGGCCTGGTTGCGCGAAGGCAGACGCAGCTAGGCCAGAACGGTCTATTGCAGCCTGATATCCACATCAGCGCTGCGCCCTTGTGCATCAATGACTGAAATGCGCGAGAACCCTATCCCGTCCAGCGGCAGCGTGGTTTGGCGTTCTCTTAGGTTGGTCAAAACAGGGACGCCATTCAGCAAAACCGTCAATGGCAGTATCCCTGCATCGACCTTCAACGGCACACCAAAACCGCTGTCTCGCAATACCGCACCTTGCGGTGGAAAGGTCACGACAGGGCGATCAACTGCCGTGACGAACACGGCCGTCCGGCTGCGAAAACGCTGCAAGGGTACCGGCAGTTCGGCAGTACTGACCATCAGCGTCTCACGGGGTGGCAAAGGACCAGGGCTGCGTTTATCCGAGACACGCCCAAACGCTTCGAACAGGATCGGTGCGGCAAGTTCACCGCCAAAGGCACCCGGAACCGGAGTGCCATCGGGTCGACCAAGCCAAACACCGATGACATGCTGGCCGTCGAATCCAATGCTCCACGCGTCGCGATGCCCGTAAGACGTGCCAGTTTTGTAAGCGATCTGCCGTGTGTGTCCTGCAACTCCGGGGGGTGGGGCAAGATCAGCAAGAATGTCCCACAGGTGCCAAGCGGCGGATCGCGAGATAATCTGTTGGGGTTTGGCGCGCCCAGCCCCCTTTTGCCAGACAAGTGGCCGGACCTGCCCGCCATTTGCGATCCCGCCGTAAAGCTGGACCAGATCATTCAGCGTCATGCCAAGACCACCCAAGGCAATTGCAAGCCCCGGTTTACCACCCGGCACAACTGGCCGCGCTCCACCCCTTTTCAGCATTGCCATCAAGCGGGCTGGGCCAATCTCTTGGGTTAACAAAACCGGAGGAATATTGAGCGAAAGTTGCAACGCTTCGCGGACGGTCAACTCTCCCCGAAACAAACCGTCAAAATTCTGCGGGGCGTAGCGACCAAAGGATGTTGGCGCGTCATTGATCAGGGTCGCGGGATGGGCAAGCCCCTGATCAAAAGCCAAACCATAGATAAACGGTTTCAGCGTCGACCCGGGCGAGCGAAGTGCGCGGGTCATATCGACGAACCCCAACGCCCCATCCGCGTCCGAATAGGCGGGGGAGCCGACCGAAGCCAGAACCCGACCCGTTTGGTGATCCGCAACGACAATCGCCGCCGAAAGCTGCGCGTCACGACCCTCGACCGCACGGACCGCAAGATCTTCGATCTCTGCCTGTAGCCCGGCATCAACGGTTAGATCGATACGCTTTGCCTGTGGATCGCGCTGACGCGCAAGATCGGTCAAATGCGGGGCTAAACGAGGGAAGGATTGGACGCGTTCCGGAACAGGAGCAAGCCGCATTTGATCGGGCGCATTGACCCGTTCCAGCACCCGCGCACGCGCCCGGGATGCCGCGTCGGGGTGACGATCAGGCCGTCTGGTTTCTGGCGATTGCGGCAGCGCGACAAGCAATGCGGCCTGTGCTACGGTCAGGCGTGCCGGCTCTTTTCCAAACCAAGCCAAGGATCCGGCACGCAGTCCTTCGACCGGGCCGCCAAAGGGCGCGTGTGTCAGGTAAAGCGACAGGATCTGATCTTTGGTCAACACCCGCTCTAACGCCAGGGCAAGTCGCATTTGCCGAAGCTTTCCCTGCCAGCGCCCGGTGCCAGAATTTTCAATCAGACGCGCGACTTGCATGGTTAACGTCGATCCGCCCGAAACGACTTCACCTTGCCAGATTGCCTGCAAAACCGCCCTGAATGCGGCCCGCACGTCAACCCCCGGATGGCTGTAAAACCGCTTGTCTTCGTACGTGATCAGCATGTTCAGATAGGTGGGATCAACATCTTGCAGTGAAATCGCCATCCGTTTTCGCCCGTCTTCAACCGGATAGACCCGCAACAAGACACCCGCACGGTCATGCACTTCGACCGAGGTTTCTGCCTGCATCAATGGCACATCAGTTGCCGCAATCCACCGGTCAACCCAATCGCGCGCGCCGGCCCCCACGCCCAACAGCAATACCAAAGCAAAGATACCATAGCGACGGATCATGGCGCGATGGTGACCTCGGCAGATTGGGTGTTGGCGCGGTATTCCGGGCGGTACATATCAACCACCGTGGCTGCCGGATGATGATACCGACCGGGGGTCACGGCCCGCACGACATATGCCAAGCGGAACGGATCAGACCCACGGTGATCAACGGCCGCCAAGAAACGATCCGTCCGGAACTCTGCGTGTTCCGCAGGTGCAGTATCCAGCCATTCAAGCGCAGCGATATCGCCACCCCGGATCAGGTTCGGGTTATCGATTTCGAACCCGGCGGGCAAAGGATCATCAACCATGAGCCGTGCGCCCACTTCTTCAAAGGGCGTGACGGTCAGCACAACGACCAGACGGTCACCCGAGGATAAATCCTCGGCAAGCGGCGCGCCGTCCATCGTGAAGTAGGCACGACTGATCGCGTAGCCATATCCGCCTTCGCCCGGGGCCACATCTGGCACACCGTAGGCAGTCATCTTAACATCAATCGCAGCGCTGCCAGTGTTCTTGATGACCGACGTCAGCGGGTTTGCATCGTCAAGAGTTTGAACGACAGGACCATCGGCTTGCACGCCGTCAACTAGAATGCCTGAACTCGCGTTTGGACCCATCAAAGCATGTGCCGCAAGCACAACCTGTGCCGCCTCCTGAGTTGATAAAGCCCCTGCGTTAGAGCCTATGCTAGAGACTAAGTTAGACCTGTCTACTACGCTGCTTCCAGCCTCTGCTGCAAGGGTCAGCAGACCCGCGGTGTCGCGCAAGGTGCTGCCGTAGTCGTCGCGCCAGCGAAGAGCGTCGTCACGCGTTCCTAGCAATTTCGCCGCTTTGGCGAACATCTGATCCGCACGCTGTTGATCACCATAGGACGCTAACGCCGCCCCAAGCTGGGCCAAGGCAAGCGGCGTCGCGAAATCATCAGCTTTGGTATCGGCATAATAGCGTAGATCGCCCATGTTGGCGGCACCCTCACGGGCCAGAACCAATAATGCATAGGCAATATCTTCGCCGCCCCGATCAAAGTCAGGGGCATAGCTGATCCGGTTGCGCAGATTGTCCATCGCAGAGGCAAACGCCAGATCAGGAACAGCAACGTTTTCGGCCCGTGCCCGCGACAGGAAATCTGTCACATAGGCATCGAGCCAAAAGTTGCTGTCTTGCGGCCCCCACATGCCAAATCCACCGTTTCGCGTCTGTCGCGTCAGGATCTGGGTAACGGCTTTGTTGACTTTTTCCTGAAGCCGCTCGGGGTCGCCAATCCCGGCCTTGCTTGCGAGATTACTGAGATACAGCAGTGGCATTGCGCCCGAAGTAAGTTGTTCGGTGCAGCCATAAGGATAGCGATCCAACTGGCGCAGCAGCCCCGGCACATCGAACCGTGCCAAAGGGCCAGCCGTCAATGTTGCCTTCGCACTACCTGTGCGTAGACCCGCAAATACGTTGCCATCGAATGTAAAGCTTTCACCCGCCCCAAGGCTGAACTGCCGGGTCACGGCAACCTCGGGGTCATTGTCGCGCACGGGCATGGTCAACAGTTTTCGCAGGGTCTTTCCGTCGGGTGTGGTCAATTCCACAGTGATTAGCGGATCGCCCGGCTCTCTTGCTGTAAAAGGGATCGACAGTGTTTTGGAGCCACCATCGGCCAATATTACCTGTGTCGGCGTTTCACCCAACCCGATTGCGGCATCGGCCAGCACGGACATCTGCATTTCGCCAGATGGACCATCGGCATGCACCAGTTCCAGCAGCAGTCTGCTTTCATCACCCGGCGCGATGAACCGTGGCAAAGATGCGGTGACAACCACGGGGTCGTGGGCAATCACGTCGGCCGTGGCATCACCCACGGCACTGTCAGACCATGCAACCGCCATCAGTTTGATCGCGCCATTGAACGCTGGCCGGATGATCTCGATCTCGGCGCGACCATCCGCACCCACTTCGACTGGGCCGGAAAAGAACGCCATCAGTTCTTCGGTCGGGGGCGGAGATTGCAACTGTGCATTAGCAGCCGCGTCGCCGCCAGACCGGACAGCCCCCATCGCACCGTTCATCCCGTCAATCAGGCGGCCATAAATATCGCGCAACTCGACCCCCAATCGGCGCTGGCCAAAGTAGTGGCCGGTCACGTCGGGCGCTTCAAAGCGGGTCAGGTTCAATATCCCCACATCGACGGCAGCCAAGGTGACATATGCGGTTTCACCCGGCGCAATCCCGTCGACCAGCACCGAGGCACGCAGGATGCCCGGCTGGCCGTCAACTGCCGCTGGCGCGTCAAAGCTGACGGAAAGCTGCTTGGCCTCGGGGCGCACTGACGCGTGGACCAAACCCAACGCGCGGGAGGGGTTCAGATCTTGTGCAACATCCATCGGGTGCAAAACCGATGCTGTGACATAGGCACCCGTTCCCCACTCTGCCGTGACGTTCAACGGGATCACGTTTTCGCCCGCCGTCACCGATACCACCTGGCGCGAAATGACTTGGTTGGACAAGACCGAGATCAAAGCCGTGCCATCAGCCTCAGGTAACAGCCGCAACATCGCGGTATCGCCAACGGAATATGCGCTGGCATCAAGAGAGGCAGAAAGTCTGTCGGGCGTGTCCTGGCTGCCATCGCCCCCATACCATCCTGATGAAAAATCCACCGAGGTGATCGCGTTGCTGCCGCCCAGCGCTTCGACCACAAGCTCGTATTGCCCCCATTCCGTCGGCACCGTCAAATTCGCAGGGACCCCATCAAGGGAAATCTCGCCCGTATCTACGCGAATACGGCGGGTGACCGGCTCCCACTCCCAATTGCCGTAAAGCTGATACCATTGATATTTCGTCTCGACCTTGTTGACCGTCCAGCGCACGGGGAGCGCGCCAGCAGACCCATCAGGAGCAACCGCAAGAATTTCAAATGCCGCGTCGGCCCCTTGGGTCAACACGTCGTCGAAACCGGGCTTTATGCCGATCATAGGCGCGTCAGCCTGCACCGCTTTGATCAGGCGACGCTCCACCGGGCGGCCAGACCCTTCCGACACGCGCAAGATGACTTCGGCGACCAAGGGCTGGTCAGGAACCTCTTCCAAGGCTGGTAGTTTCAGCGCAATCATGACCTTGCCGTCAGCATCCGTGACGGCGTCGCCAATATATGCAGACCTTGGATTGAAACGGCTGTCATAGCGGCCAAAGACATAGCCGTCATGCCCTTCGATGCTGCGCGAAGCACGCAAGCGGACATCACCTTCGACGCCCAGATTAGCCCCCGGTGCCCCAAAAAGATACGTGACATCGACGTTTAACGGTGGCGTATCCCCCAACCGCAAAGGGGCATCCGGCAGGCGCAACGTAAAATCAATGCGTTCGGGCACAAAATCTTCGACCAGCAGAGTTTGGCTGGCCAGTGCCGGGGCGTCGACGTCTGAAAAGATATCCAAACGCCAAGCGCCACGTGGGACATTGCCCCCTAACGGCAAAGCAAATACATGCCCGCCCGCAACAGGATTCTGGCTGGAAGTCCGGCTGTATTCAACGCCGTCAGGCCGTTTTAGAATTGCAACCACTGGTAAATCGCGCAGCGCCGCCGCCTTACCGTCGCGGGTCAGCGCCGTGACATAGACCGTGTCACCCGTGCGGTACGCGCCGCGATCGGTCGTTAGAAACACATCGATCGGCGGGCTTGGGGCCCGCCCTTCGACGCCGTGATCTGACAGGTCAAAGGCCGGTTCGCTAAGCGACAGAAACGCCACGTCCTGCGTGCCATTTTCGGCCACCAGCAATGCCGGACTGGCCGCACCCGTACCGCGCGTCAGCCCGGCGGGAAAGGTCGCAAACCCTTCTGCGTCAACAGTTGTGGTGCCCAAAATGGCATTTGCACGCGATATCAGCGAAAGCGTCACGCCTTCGACAGCCGACGCATCGGTCAGGCTGCGCACAGCGACCTGAAATCCGTCGACTCCGCTCCACGTGGAAAGCCCCAGATCGGACAACACAAACCATTGCAGTGCGGCGGGATGATCGTAAGGGTCTTGCCCTGGCACAGACGCACTGAGCGTGTAGATGCCAGCAGGCTGATCTGCCAAAACATCGCCCAAAGGCAGGCGCGTTGTCATGTCAGCGTTAAGCGTATTTTGCACATCACCTGTGCCGCGCCAAATCTCTTGGGCCAAGGTTTCTTCGAATTGTTCTTGCATGTACTGGCCTAAGGGCCTGCCAAAATAGTTCTCTTTAATAGCGGAGACCAAGTTCCGGTCACTGACCTTTCGCAAGATCAGATCGACGGTATCGACATTGACGCTTTCGAGGGGCAAAGCCGCATCTGCACTGCGTGGCAAGACATACGCCCGTCCCGGAAACCGCGCCAAGGGGGTACGGTCGCGCACGTAAAGTGTCAGGGGCACATCCTTGTTAAGCACCTCTCCGCTTGCGGCTGGCAAACCCGCGCGAAACGTCACTTGATAGCGCGCACCATGATCGACGCCGTCAATGCAAATCTGCTGGTCTTTGGCTTCTACTGACAGGCCGTTCCCTTCTATGCGGACGAAAGGCGTGTAATCCATACCCGCTTGGATCAGGCTTTCTGAAAACTCGGCGCAGATACGCGGCGCATTTGCATCGCTGTCAACGCGGTGTTCGGTGACCCTAAAGCCATATTTACCAATCGCATCGTCAAGGGCTGCACCAAGATCGGGCCGTGGCATAATGGTATTTGCAAGGCGCAAGACAGGGATCATGTCACGGCCTCGATTATTCCCCTCAAGCGCCTGTGCCAGCACTTCGAGCGACGTCGCTTGCAACGCAGAATCAGGCGCACGCAAATATCCGTTAATGGCTGATCCGATTGCGTCACTCCGCAAAGCCGAGCGCTGCTGATACCCCATTTGATCATTGTCGCGCAGGCCAATGCGCGCCAGTTGCAGCCAGAACAACGTGTCATCCGTGGCCGAGACCGCCTGACCTGTGGTACGTAAAGATGTCGCTGAAGCTGGCTGGTCCGGCGCATCCAACGGATAGTTTCGGGCGATCTGGCCGACCAATTCATTGGCAGCGGTCAAATCCGCTGAGGGTAAAATTGCCAGATCAATCGCACGGGAGTTTGCTTGGCTCAAAATGCCCGGATCTGTCGCCACGCGCATCGCGGATATCGCACCATCATAGAACTGCTGATCAGAGATTGCCGACTTTGGAAAACATGCATTCGATCGGGCGTTAAAGGTAAACGCCTGACAACTGGTTTGAGCAGCACACGCCCTTTCACACGCAGCGAGCGTCGTGTCGAAAAGATTGGTCAGATCCGCACCGTAGTAGTCAATATTACGGACGAATACGAACCGTTCTTCCGGCACCGCCTGCTGGGCAGATGCGATGGGTGATATCCCAACAAGGCCAAGAACCAGACCTGCGCAAAGCAAAAGGCAGCGAATGAGTGTCATGGCGACGTCTCCTGTTTTGTGATGTCTGATCGTGGCACGCCGACGCCTTGTCTGGCAAGCATGCTGGCACTTCTTAAACAGTTGTTCACCTCGTTCGCAGAATGTCGAAGGCCAAGGGAAACATCAGGGATTCGGAGCGGCGCATGAACCTGGCAGACAAGCTGACGCAGGAACGGCGCGGTCGTCTTGCGGCGGAGCGTATGCTTGAACTAAAGCAAGCAGAGCTGTTTGCCGCAAACCGAAAACTTGGCCTGCATGCGCAAAAACTGACCGATGAAATCGTCGAAACGCGTGCCGAGGTCGAAAATATCCGCGGTGAAAACCAGCGCGTCAAATCAGATCTAAGTGCCGCACGCGAAAAGATCGAACTGACTGAACGCAGGCTGTGGCAATCGATTGAGACAATCAAAGATGGCTTTGCTTTTTTCAACGTAAACAATGAAATGATCATGGCCAATCGCGCATATCTTGCGATCTTCGATGGTCTTGACGTGATCAGCCCGGGCGTAAATTATGTAACAATCTTGCAGATGCTCACAGAAGAAGGGATCGTGAATACCGGCAATCTGTCCGCAAAAAGCTGGCGTCGGCTGATGACAGAACGCCTGCAAGATAAGGATCCGGAACCGACTGTTATCCATCTGTGGAACGGGCGCCACATCAAGCTGATCGACCAGCGCGGGCCCAGCGGCGACATGGTTTCGCTTGGTCTGGATATCACAGCGACCGTTGAATACGAACGTCAACTGCAAGAGGCGCGCGCGACCGCCGAAAGCGCAAACCGCGCGAAATCAGCCTTTCTCGCGAATATGAGCCACGAAATCAGAACGCCGATGAACGGGGTTGTCGGCATGGCAGAGGTCTTGCGGGATACAGCGCTAACAGAGGACCAACAACTATACGTCGACACGATCAAAAACTCGGGCGAAGCGTTGTTAGTGATCATCAATGACGTGCTGGATTATTCGAAAATTGAAGCCAAAAAACTAGAGCTGCATCCAGAACCCTTTGATCTTGAACGCGCCATTCAAGAAGTCATCATGCTGCTGCAACCCTTGGCGCGCGAAAAAGGGCTGGATCTGGCATTGGATTACGATCTGTTCATGCCGACCCATCTGGTGGGGGATCCCGGACGTGAGTTATGCCCGAAAGTTGGTGATGGTCTGAAGCGGGCGGCATATCATGGCGGTGTTGAAAGACGCCGTCAGTCTCAAAGAGAAAGGATATGCCACCATGGCCAAATCTACTGTTGTACCATTCGAACTGCCATCAGA
>JAGXGZ010000025.1 GCA_024636495.1 Roseobacter sp.
GCGCTGGCACGCGCTCTTTATGGCGACCCGGCGCTGTTGATCCTGGATGAGCCTCATTCGATGCTGGACGAACAGGGCGTTATCGCACTGAAAGGGGCCATCAGCAGGGTCAAGGCGCAAGGCAAGATCCTGATTGTCCTGACTCACAGGAGCATCGTCGAATGCGATCACATTCTGGTGCTGCACAAGGGTACGGTTGTGGCTTATGGCCCGCGAGATGAGATATTGGAAGGAAAGGTTGTCAACGCGCCGATCCGAAAGGTGTCATCATGAACCGGGACAATGCCACTGAAAATCGCATACGGCGTTGGTCGGGGGCCATGCCGCTGTGGATAGGTATCGTGGCACTGGTGGTGCTGGTGGGGGGGCTGGGCTTCTGGTCAGTGACTACCACGCTGGCGGGTGCTGTCGTGGCCCAGGGTGTGGTCCAGGTTGAAAGCAACCGCCAGGTCGTGCAGCACCCCGAAGGTGGGGTGGTGGGTGAAATCCTTGTCAAGGACAGCGATACCGTCGCACAGGGCGAGGTCCTAATCCGGCTGGATGGGCGGCGGCTACGCTCGGAGCTGGCGGTGATCAATGGCCAGCTATTGGAAATCAGCGCCCGCAAGGCCCGGTTGGTAGCCGAACGCGATGATGCCGCCGATATCAGCTTTTCGTCTGCCGTGCGGGCGAGCATGGCCACCCTGCCAGATACGGACAATGTGCTGGCTGGTGAAGCCACGCTGTTTCATGCCCGCCGCGATGCGATGCAGCAGGAGCGCAACCTGCTACAGGAACAAAATCAGCAGATCGTCAATCGCACCGCAGGCATTGCCGCCCAGCTCGACGCGTTGCAGGTGCAGGCGGATCTGCTGCTGGAAGAGCTGGAAAGCCAGCAGCGGCTTTTGACCCAACAACTGACACAGGCGAAGCAGGTCAACGAGTTGCGGCGCGAGCATGCCGGGATTTTGGGTCAGATTGGTCAGCTTTCAGCGGATTTGGCTGCCTTGAACGGTGAAATTGCCAGCAATGAAATTGCCTCCTTGCAACTGCAAACCCATCGCCGGGAAGAGGCGCTAACTCAGCTGCGCGATCTGGAATTCCGCCAAATCGAACTGATCGAACGCCAGATCGTGCTGGCCGAAAGTCTGGAGCGGTTGGACCTGCGCGCGCCCACCGGCGGCATTGTTTACGGCATGCAGGTATTCGCGGTGCAATCGGTCGTGCAAGCTGCCGAGCCACTGCTTTACATCATTCCGCAAGATCAACCACTGGTCGTGTCGGCGCGCATTGACGTTATCAACATCGATCAGGTCTATATTGGGCAGGAGGCCGAACTGCGCTTTCCCGCTTTTGACCAGCGCCGGATCCCGGAAATCCGCGGCCGGATAACCCGGATATCGGCGGATGTACTGCAAGACCAGACCACTGGGCTAAGCTATTACGCCGCCGAGGTCGTGCCCTTGGAAACTGAACTGGCCAAGCTGGGCGATCAGACCTTGCTGCCCGGGATGCCGGTTGAAAGCTTTATCCGCACCCGCGACCGCACCCCGCTGGCTTACTTGACCGAACCTCTCTTGATCTTTTTTACCCGCGCTCTTCGCGAATGATCAACGCACGCGTGAATCCACATCAGCGCTGGCTTGACTGCATCTAGTGTTCCCCACCTAACAAAAGGTTCCTGTCTGCCTCAGTGCGCCTTGGTCGTTTGCACGAAGGCCTGAGAGCCAGCAGTGCGGACAGAGAGAACTTTCGCTGCGGCTACTTCAATGACCAGTTTCGCAAAAAGACAGGCCTAAAACGGTCGAATCCGCCTGTGACAGAAACGTCTGAGTTCTAACCAGTTTTCCAGCGCAGCAGACCTTGGCTGCCAGCCGGTCGCCCGGCAGCTAAGTGGGGCGTTCCTGCCGTTTGCCGCGCTTGGGGAATCGCCGCTGCTTTTAAAATGCCGACGGATGGAAGGGCTCAATGTGATCGAGCCGCCGGACGCCATGGACATCGGCCTGACTGGACTATCAGATAACGCTTATGAAAATTCGGGAACATGAGGACGAATGAGCACAGTCAAACGCGGGCGCTGTCGCTGTCGCTCGACGGCA
Source organism: Roseobacter sp. (assembly GCA_024636495.1). Taxonomy (GTDB): domain Bacteria; phylum Pseudomonadota; class Alphaproteobacteria; order Rhodobacterales; family Rhodobacteraceae; genus Sulfitobacter. The sequence continues at coordinate 2,079 of JAGXGZ010000025.1, forward strand.
ACAATGCCTCGCCCAAAATTGTAAACTGTTTAGACATCCCAATTCGGATGGACAGATGAGCACAGCGGGAAAATAGACGGCGACAAAGGCGGGACTTCTCCTTCAGAATTTCCAAGTCTTAAGATCGACACCAAATAGAACACTGTTGTCATCATACATTTCGATATCGGAGTCACTCCAGGAATAGCCCGCGCTGAGAGCGACGTTCTCGTGAACTTGGCTGCTGACTTTGATGGTATATTGTTCGTCTTCGCGCGGTGAGCCGAAGTGAGTGCCTCCACCAGATTTCCCGTAGCCAATTGCGATGGTAGTTTTGCGACCAAAAATCGGACGTGTAAGGGACGCATAAGCGTTCCACAGCGAAGTATGAACCCCGTCTACCTGCTGACCCCAGGTGATGCCTGTATAGATGGCGCCAACGTCTTCCAAGACGCTATTAAGGCCAAGGTTTACGTAAGTCTTGGGATAGTCTTCCCGGAAGGCGCGTTTGACCGCCCAATTCGCCTCATGATGGCCGATCCCGCTTGCAAAGACCTGAGACCCGCCGAGAGAAGCATAGAGCTCTTCTACGTGCGCATTCTTTTTGTCAGCAACACGTAGTCCCGCACAGCTGTCGATCCAAGTATAGGATGCAACGTGGCTAGCGAGACAAGTCGATGCTCCGTAACTGTGCTTCGACAGTTTGTGCTCGAAAGCATATTCATAAGATGCGTTGCCCGAAAACTTCAGTACATACGCGGGTGCAATGCTGTAATGAAGAGAACCCATGACGACACCGCCAATTGTTATCCCGGCTTTTGCTTGATCTTCCTCGTCCGTGCGGAACGTAAAGTCCCCAAGTTTGAATTCGTCGGTCGGTATGCCGCTGTTGATATTGGTGTCGTACCCAATCAGTGGTTTAATAGCAAAATATGATGCTACCTTTTGTGGCCCCTGACCCTTTTTGTGGAGCAGACCATCGTGAAGCATCAGTGATTTCAGATATGTGCCGTGCCCTTTAGGCTTGGTGGCCAATATGCTGAAAAAGCTTAACCGTGGTGACCCCGACAACATCGCGGATTTCCATACAGGTAACTGATCAGCGATTGCGGTAGTGGTAAGACTTGCAAACATAACTGATAAGATGAGCCTGCGGTAGATATTCAAAATAAATCTCGGTTGATAAGAAGTGAAAAAAGGCGACCGAAGCCGCCTCCTTGAATGGTTTTGAGGAGATTACTGAAGTGCGCCCCAGACACCAACTACGGCCCCTGTTTCGACATCAGAAGTAAGGTCTGCGCTGAGAGCGCCTGCAATGCCTTCCGCGTTGTCGCCTACAAACAAACCTTCAGTTTCGCCGTTCACTGCATAGGTGGCATCAGGACCACCACCGGTGGTTTTCAGCTCGCCAGTCAGGTCGGCTCGCATGCCAGCGCCCTGGACATCGGACACAAAAACACCATTTTCAATATTCACGGCGCCGGAAATTCCGATGGTAGGATCCGCAGCTTGGAAATTGGTCATCGAACCTGAAATTTCTGAAGCCGCAAAATCGGCTTGAAGGTTCAATTCCGAAAGAATGTCAGGGGTTTCATTGGTGTTTGCGTTGGCCTCGGCTTGGGCCATGTTATCGCCGACCCACATTCCACTTGTGCCTGAATAGGATGCCGTCCCGGCAGTTGGCAGTTCTTCAGTTTGCGTGAAGTTTTCGAATTCCTGAGTCTCAGCATTGTATTCGCCTGTCTGCTCCAAGCGACTGATCAATGTTTCAGACCTTGCGTTCAGTTCGTCATAACTTGCCACATCAGTTCCACCACCGCAGGCAGAAAGAGTGCCTGCGATCAGAGGTGTTATCAAGGCGAGTTTTACTTTGGAGAATTTCATTAGTTTACGCTTTCTATTTTAGACATCAATTCACGTTCAACGAGAAGGTAATGCCCCCATTTCAGTGGGGTCCAGCCGCAGAATTCACGTAGCTATTTTGAGATAAGTAATGACTTGTTCGGGGCCAAAAATCAAGGCGCGATGGTACAGGTCCCGGCGACATACAGGTACGTGATCCGGTTCAATTCTATCGTGGTTTATGCAAAAACTGGGGCAGTGGGAGCAGTACTGCGTTGTTTCCCGCCGCACAAATGTATGCCCTGAAAGACGCGTAAAATTGAGAACACCGCCGCCCGCCTGCTCCGCATGGGTGCCACATTTCTGCAACGCCTGATTAAAACATCACACGCCAACGGGCCGTTTCGGCGTAAATTTGCCAAAAACCTGCTACCTTTCTACGTAATAATATGGGCCCCCCTAAAACTGTCACAAAGACAGACTGGGTCCAGAGGCAGAAAGAGCAGATAATGCGCAAAGTTGCGATGATCTGGACCGCAGTGGTCCTGTCTGGCTGTACCGTCGGGCCAGTTTATGCGCCACCTGAAATGGCGCTTCCCCATCGCTATGAGCTGCTGGAGCCTGTATCAAAGGCCAGTGCGTCAGACCTGCAATGGTGGCAGCATTTCAATGATCCGCTTTTGTCCCATCTGGTTGAGAAGGCCGTGGAAGGCAACGTTGGCTTGGACGAGGCGCGCGCGCGGTTGGATGAGGCAGCAGCGATTGCTCGGCGTGATGGGAACCGCCTGTCGGGCGATGCCAACTTGACCGTTTCCGAAGATGACGCCAGTTTGGGCCTTGCCGCCATGATCGGCCTGGCCGGTAAGCGGCGCTGGCTGGCCAAAGGGTCTGCCCAGCGTCTGGAAGCGGCACAATTTGATGCATTGGCCGCTCGCCGTGCGCTCTTGGCCGAGGTTGGCGTGGCCTATGTTGATCTGCGCTTTGCTCAGGCGAGTTTGCTGTCGCGCCGACAGGATCTGACCTCGCGCCGACGCACGCTGAGTGATATCCAAAGTTTGCTAGATGCTGGCGTTTCGACGCAGCTGGATCTGTTGCGCGCGCAGGCGCTGGTATCGGAAACACAAGCGCAAATCCCCGCGGTATCGGCGAATGTGGTGCGCCAGCGTAACCGGATTTCTACCCTTCTGGGCGGTCCGGTGGGCAGTCTGCCGATCAATCTGGACTATCCTGGTTCGCAGCCCAATCCGGCGATCCGGGCAGTCGGAGGTGTTCCTGCCGATCTGTTGCGCGCGCGCCCCGATATTCGGCAGGCTGAATTGCTTTATGCCGCCGCAGTGTCGGATGTGGGTGCAGCCCAAGCGGATCGATATCCTAGCCTTTCCTTGCGCGGCGCAATCACCGCCCCGCTGAGTGGCGGTGAAAGTGGTAACCAGCTTGTCGCTGGGCTGACGATGCCGGTGTTCAATCAGCCGGCGTTGGCCGCGTCGGTCGATGCGGCAGACGCACGAGTGAATTTGGCCTATCTGCGCTGGCAACGCGCGGTGCTGTCCGCTATCGAAGAGGTCGAAAATGCCCAAGCTGCTCTAAAAGCCTCAATTGCCGAACAAGCTGAAGCAAAGCGTCTTGTTAATCTTAACCACCGCGCACTGGATCTGGCGCGCAAACTTTTAACCGAAAGTGGCTCGATTACCGTACTGGATGTGCTGGATCGCGAACGCGCCCTGGCCCAAGCGCGTGCAGGGTTGGCCCGCAGTCAGCGCGATCAGGCGATCGATTACATCATCCTGCAAACCGTTATCGGACAAGGTCATAAGCTGGACGGTGTATGACACCCATGGCTAGGAAAGCATATTTTTGAAC
>JAGXGZ010000026.1 GCA_024636495.1 Roseobacter sp.
ATGAGAACCTCCTGTTTGACGTTTGAGAAGTCCCAATCGTCATGCAGGTGCGTCAGATATCAAAATGCGCTGCGTTCAGGGCAAACACGCTACACACGCAACAAGCGCCATTGCCGCGCAGCGGCTTCGTCCTTGTCCCGCAGTGCCGACCTTCGATAGCCCAAAATGCTGCACGATGCACGAATGGCTGGTCTGGGGAAGCTGCGGTGCGGCATAGGATTGACAGACGTGCGGCAGCTAAGGGCCGTTGACGTTGGTCGGGGCGAGAACGTTTGGCTGGATCGCTGCGATGCGGCTAACGGCAGTTCCGAGCCCTTTGTAGATATTCTGAGTCGTGGCGGATGTCTTCTCTTGGTATTTGATCCAATCTCCTGACTGGATTTTTGCAGAACGCATGCTCCGGCTTAATACAAAGAATGGGTGGCGCGTATATGCCACCCACCCTTTATCAAAGCGCCACTACTCTACTTGCAAAAGGTAGTCGTTTGAGTACCAAGTGGAAATATCAGGCATCTCTTCAATCGGTGCGCCGTCTCCATTCAGCATGATCCCAGCATCAAAGAGAAAGGTGGTGATATTGGCGAACATCGTGTCATCGATTGTGCCAACCGGCTCGCCTGGATCTTGAAGATATCCACCCTCGACCAGTGCGTCCATGGATGCATGCACCAGATCAGGGTTCGTCAGCATCCCGGATGTTTCGGCAATCAAAATTTCTGCGGCCTCTTGCGGCTGAGCAGCGGCAAATGCGTATCCACGCTGTGCTGCCTGCACAAAAGCCGTGGCTGTTTCCGGGTTTGCCGCAAGCCATGTACCGTTGCTCCCAAGAAACGTGGTGTGCTGATCCGGCACGCCGTAGTCAGCATAACGGAACGCCCGTTGTGGGCGATCCAGCAGCACCGAGTTCACGCCTTCCCATGTGCTGACCTCCAGCGTGAAATCGACCCTGCCGTTGGCCAAAGCCTCATAGGCTGAAGTGCCCAAGGTGACCGTATCAAATTCACCTGTGCCGCCGTCGTTGCGAATGATGGTCGAGATCAGCGCATTTTCCCAAGCGCTGCCAAAGCCTGCATAGATCATGCCATCCAAATCGGCGGGGCGCTGAATGTCATCGCGTTCGCCGTTGAACACCAAACGCCCGGTTTCATGCTGCACGACGGCCATGACGACTGTCATATCGGCCCCCGTTGCTCGCTGCGTATGAAAGCCCACGGCGCTGAGGATACCGAACTCGGCCACGCCAGCGGCCACCAATGTGCCTGATGATGTGTCGGTGTAGGGCAGGATATCGACGTCCAGACCGGCCTCCTCAAACCACCCTTTGGCTTGTGCCACGTAAAGGCCGACGTGGTTGGTATTGGGTGTCCAATCCAGTGCCACGCTAAGCTTTTCCTGTGCTGTAGCGGGCAGCGCCAGTGCCATAATGACGGCGGTAATGATATGTTTCATGGTTTCTCTCCGGTTTGATGAAGTAGGATTTCAAGAAGGTGGGCTTCGATATCGTGGGCTTGTGCGCTAGGCGGGCGACCCAGCCTTGGACGTGGAATGGGCACGGTGATTTCGGCGATCACGCGGGCGGGCCGACGCGACAGAACATAGATGCGGTCCGATAGCGCCACGGCCTCGCGCACGTCGTGGGTAACCAGCAAGGATGTCCAGCGCGCGGCGCGCCAGCGATCCTCGAACCACGTTTGCATTTGGGTGCGGGTCAGGGCGTCAAGCGCGCCGAAGGGCTCGTCGAGGAGTTGGATGCTGCGTCCTTGTACGATAGTGCGTAAAAGGGCTGCGCGTTGGCGCATGCCGCCAGACAGTTGGGCGGGGTAGTGGGTGGTGAAATCGGCCAACCCAAAATCGCGGAGCAACGGTGCTACATGCGCGCGGGCATCTTTGCGGGGGATGCCCTGAACCTCTAAGCCCAGCGTCAGGTTGTCGATGATCCTGCGCCACGGCATCAGCGCGTCACGTTGAGGCATGAAGGCGAAGCTGTTTTCGGGGCTGGCACACGAAATCGTTCCGGTTTGCAGAGGCAGTGCCCCGGTCAGCAGCCGAAAGATCGTTGATTTGCCAGCACCTGAAGGGCCGAGGATTGAGACGAATTCACCCTGTTCCACATGCAAGTTAATGCGATCCAAGACGGGTATGTCGCCAAACGTGACGCTGACATCTTTGAGGGAAAGGGCAGTCATCGATGCCCCTCCACATCGCGCCAACGCAGCACGGTCCTTTGCAGCAGGGCCGTGGCAGAAAACAGGATAAGGGTGAGGAGTGAACTGATCACGACAGCAGCCAGCACGATGTCGGGGCGAAAACTGTTTTTTGCGTTCAGGATGACGATCCCCAGCCCTGCGCGTGCGCCGACATATTCGGCAAAGATCGCGGCAACCACAGCGTAGGTGATCGAAATGCGCAGGCCTGCGAAAAAATACGGCATGGCAGAGGGGAACCGCGCAGCGCGAAAGATTTGGTCGCGCGTCGCGCCCATTGAACGCATCAGATCTTCGATTTCCGGGTCGGTCGATGCGTATCCGTCCACCAAAGCGACCAGCATGGGAAAGAATGTGACCAAAGCGACCAACAGTACTTTGGGTGTCAGGTCGAACCCGAACCACAGCACTACAAGGGGTGCGATAGCGACCAAGGGCAACGTTTGGCTGACAACAAAGATTGGGAAAAGGGCGCGGCGTACGCGCGGCATGAAATCCAGTATGATCGAGAGGCCAAAGGCCACGGTCAATGACAGGGCAAACCCTGCGAACGTGGCCTTTAGCGTGGGCACGGTGTTGTCCCACAGCAAGACGCGGTTCTGCACCATCTGGTCCAGCACACGCGACGGCGCAGGCAGCATGAGCGGCGAAATGCCCGACACGCGGACATAGATTTCCCAGATCACAAAGGCGCTGACCACGCTAAGGACGGCTGGAATGCCGCGGGCCAGACCTCCGCCGGAACGGCGAGGTACGGGGCGCTGCATCAGATCAGCGCTTGGATGGACTGTTGGCAGAGACCGTTAGATCAACCGTGACATGGCCATTGGCCGGGCCAAACTGGCAAAATGCCTGCTGTAGTGTCGCAAAAACCGGACCTGCATCGCCGGTCAGCCGGGTGCAAAAATTCTTGGACCGATGAAAGGTGCCACTTTGCTTAAGAAAGTCGATGCAACCCATAATCTCGGCCATATGATCGCCTGCACCCATCACATAAAGCGAAAACTGGGCATCTGCGGTTTGGCCTTTGTTTGGTGCCGTAACAATCGCGGCAAGGGCGTTTTCTTGGCGAGAGGAAAGCGGCTCTGATGGGTTCGCCAAAGCCCCTGTCTGGCAAATCGGGTCATCCGGTTCGCCTGGACAGCCGCGCGAAAGAGTTGCGCGCAGCACGACATGGACCCCCGTTGCAGCGGCGCTGGCGTAAAGATCGCGCAATGCGGGGAACAGGACCTCGGGCGGGCCAACGATCAGGGTCGAAATGTCGTCGGTCTCAATCCGCAACTTATCACGCCACGGATCAAGCGCGCCGAGGGATGATAAAATCACGTCAACGAACCCATCCGTCATCGGATAAAGTGATACTTGTGCGCCTGCAAACATATATATGTCCTCCTTGCTACGCTGGCATTATCCAGATCAGCTTTGAGGGTCTAAGGGCTTGCGCCCTCATCTCAGCCGCGACAATACGCGGCTCCCCTGTGGTAAATTAAATATTGCAGCAGGTGTGGTCGGGTACAAGCGAAATATAAGTGCCATTGCGTCTCTGGACCGATCGCTCAAACACGTGCGACGGCTTGACTTTTTGCCATCGCTTTCAAAGTACCCGTTAGGGGTCCGCCCTCCAATGTCCAAAAAGTCCCGCGTTGTGTGAGTTCATGCAAGTGCGGACCGGACCGGTGCTCGCCGCGAAAGCTGACCTACACAAAGTGCTGTATCCGTGCGTCCGCCCTGATTGCGGGGGCCCGGTCAGAGCGCAAACCAACCACGATCAGCAACCTAAACGCTTGTAATCGCAGCAACTGGACATAGACAAGAACCGCCCAATTTCAGTGCAAACTCGCACCTATTGTCGCATGGCCTTCTCAATTGCGACTGAAGCCATAACTTGCAATCAAATAGTAATAATTCTTGAAGGCAGAGCTTTCGATGGACACACTTCTCCTTTCGCGCATCCAGTTTGGTGCCAATATCTCATTCCACATCCTCTTCCCCACGATCACCATTGCGTTGGGCTGGATGCTTTTGTTCTTCAAACTTAGATTCAGCGCGACCGGGGATCGAAAGTGGATGGACGCCTACATGTTCTGGGTGAAGGTCTTTGCGCTGTCCTTTGCCATGGGCGTGGTTTCGGGCATTACAATGTCGTTCCAGTTTGGCACGAACTGGCCCGGTTTCATGGAAACTGTTGGCAACGTGGCCGGTCCACTTTTGGCCTATGAGATCATGACCGCATTTTTCCTTGAAGCGGTGTTCCTGGGCATCATGCTTTTTGGTGCATCGCGAGTGAAATCCTGGGTCCACACATTGGCGACGTTCCTTGTAGCCTTTGGCACCACGATGTCGACGTTTTGGATTATTGTGCTGAACTCGTGGATGCACACCCCTCAGGGGTACGAACTGATTGACGGCGTTGTCCATGCAACCAACTGGTTTGAGATCGTTTTCAACCCATCAATGCCCTACCGCTTTGTTCACATGATGTTGGCTTCAGGCCTGACGGTCGCCTTTTTGTTCGCTGGCATTTCGGCCTTGCGAATGCTTTGGGGAGACCGTGGAGAGGACGTCAAGTCAGCATTTCGGGTTGGTGTTATTGCCGGTGCAGGTCTCATTCCGCTGCAAATCCTGGCGGGTGACTTTCACGGACTGAACACACTTGAATATCAGCCCGCTAAAGTCGCCGCGATGGAAGGCAATTGGGAAACAGGCCCAAATGTTCCGCTGGTTTTATTTGCGATACCGGATGAAGAAGCCCGTGAAAACCGGTTCGAAATTGCCATCCCAAATGGCGCATCGCTTATTCTGACGCACAAAGCCGACGGTGTTGTGCCGGGCCTGAATGATTTTGTGGCCGATGACGGCGAGATTTTGCACCCCCGCGTTGCCCCTGTGTTCTTCAGTTTCCGGATCATGGTCGGTGTCGGCATGGCAATGCTGTTGTTGTCTTGGTCAGGACTTGCTCTGCTGCGGAGATATGGCGCGGGTGACATACCAAAACTGCCACTCTATACCTTTTGCGCTATGAGTTTCAGCGGCTGGATTGCGACGCTGGCAGGGTGGTATACAACGGAAATCGGCCGACAACCCTGGCTGGTTCAGGGGGTTTTGGCGACCAAGGATGCCGTCAGCGATGTCCCCGCCGCCATGGTTCTCAGCACGTTGATTGGTTATCTCATTGTATATGCCGTGCTAATTCTGGCTTACATCGGCGTCATCACATATCTGGCGCTCAAAGCAACACGGAGTGAGCCATATTCCACACGCAACTATCCCCGTCGCGGCGAAGCCCGCGTGGCCGCCCTTCAGCCAGGAGAATAGCGATGAACTATTTTGGCGACCCGTCCATTTGGCTGCCATGGACTTTTGCTGCCCTCATGGGCCTGTCAATACTGATTTATGTGGTGCTGGACGGGTTTGATCTTGGTGTCGGGCTGTTGATGCCGCTGGCGGATGAGGATGAGAAAGATCGACTTGTCGCTTCTATTGGGCCTTTCTGGGACGCAAATGAAACCTGGTTGGTTCTTGCTGTAGGCTTGCTGCTTGTGGCCTTTCCCCCTGCGCATGGCACTATTTTGACAGCGCTCTATCTGCCAGTATTTGTCATGCTGGTCGGTCTGATCCTGCGGGGCGTCTCGTTCGAAATGCGCGCCAAGGCACCAATTGCGCAAAAACCAGTGTGGAATGCTGCCTTTTTCGTAGGTTCTCTGATGGCATCGCTCAGCCAAGGTTTCATGTTGGGTATGTATATCATGGGGCTGACATGGACCTTGCCCCATGTGGCCTTTGAACTTCTGACGGCGATTTTTCTGACTGTCGGCTACAGCTTTATCGGTTCCGCTTGGCTGATATGGAAAACAGAAGGCCAGCTGCAAATCCGCGCGCTTGGCTGGGCTAAAGGCGGGATCTGGGGTCTGGTTATGGGGATTGGTGCCATTTCATTGGCCACGCCGTTTGTAAGCACGCGGATTTTTGACAAGTGGTTCAGCTGGCCCGAGTTTGCGTATCTTTCCCCGCTGCCCATCATTTCTGGTGCACTTGTCATTTTTCTGTGGTGGCAGCTGGCAAGGCTTCCATTGTTAAATGATCGTTGGTCCTGGACACCTTTTGCGGCAGCCACAGCGCTTTTCACTTTCGCTTATGGGGGCTTGGCGTATTCATTTTACCCCTATGTCGTGCCTGAAAAGATCACGATTTACGAAGCAGCCTCCGCGCCCGAAAGCCTATTTATCATATTGATAGGAACGCTATTCGTGCTGCCTGCCATTTTGGGATATACTATATTATCCTATTATATATTCCGCGGCAAAGCGACGGCACTTCGATATGACTGAGCATGCGTCACCGTTCGAGACAAACCCAGTGTAGGACCAATGGTTTGCCTACAGTCGGATCGAAAAAAGCTAAATGTCGCATGAATGGCAGCAATGCGAAAGCTACACCGCAGCGACGAACACATTCGCCAACGGCAAGGGACGTTCGTTAACTACTCTCCGTGACGCGAGACCAGAAACCAGATTTGCGCGGATGGTTCTTCTTAAGGCGCGCGAAATAGGTCGCATGATCAACTACGCCGCTGGGGCGCGAGGGGTCAGCGGCGGTGGCAAGAAGGGTTAGTTTCGCCAAATACTTCGCGCCATGTGAGTAAGCCTTAGAACGCGCACGGTCCAAGATGTCATCCAGAAGCGCCCGGTAAAGGATCGTTGCGGCCAGCGGGTATTCGTGCTCCAAGAGTTTCGCCACTTTTGGCAGGGTGTGCCAATTGCCGCCATTCCAACGATGCGGATGCGTCTCGATCAACTTTGCGGCAAGATCCAGCCGTGGCCAGTCGAGAAAAAACAAGAGGGCAGCTTCGGGCTCAGCCTTTTCAAGCGCCAATGCATGGGCGCGCTCTTCGGCTTCCATGTCCTCAAAATCTGGCAGGTGTTTGAGGTATTCGCGCAGGATGTCAGCGGACAGCGCAGCCTCGAAGCAGAGCCACCGCAAAGCCTGCGCGGCAGGTCTGTCATCAAGGGCTTCAAGGATGCGCGCTTCCAGACTGACCCGAACTGGAGACACGTCACCATCGGCATCGTCGAACCTGCGCTGCCCCGGTTTGCGCACCCAATCGAGTGCTTCGGAGGCGCGTCCGGCCTGCAGAAGTTGGGCCGCAATCCCAAGCGTATCCTGCATATGCGGTTGTTTCTTTTCTTCCAGGCCAACCAGCAGGTCAATATCTCCGCGGGCTGTTGCGATGGTCTGTCGCATTTCTATCCATTGTGATGTGATGGAGTAAAACCAGCCATCCGATTTGCGCGTCTTTTCTTGGGCCTTCCGATCGGCGATTGCTTCTTTCAGATTGCCATCCCAACGGGTTAAGGTGTCTTGCGGCAAATGCGGCGCGACGGTGGTGGCTAGATCGGACAGATAGCCATGCGTGCTTTTACCAAGGAGCGCCATGATCCTCTCAGGCATCAGGTCGGCGTCCGGTTCGGTCAGGACTTGGCAATACTCGCCCACCATGCGGATCGCCTGGTAATACACATCTTGCACATAACCAGAGGAGTCGTCGACCCGCTCAAAAACTCGTTCATGCGTGGCAATAAAACGCAGCAACCGGTCAATGGCCAAGGTGGGCGCAACTGGGCCTAGCTCTGTCCCAATCGTGTCGATCAGGCTGCGCAGATCATCCCGAAAGGCTCGCGCCTTATCCCATTCAATAAAACTCTTCGCGCGTTCAAGCCCGGAAATTCGTCGGTCGATCAACTTGGCAATGGCCTCAGGCCCCAATTGACCAGCCAGCGCGGCTTTGACCTGCCGCCGAAACCCGGCATTCTGCTCGGCTTCTGCCAGCACGATCTGCGCGAGTTTTTCAACGCCGAGGTCATGCAACTTCTCAACGGAAAGCACGGGTTTTCGAGCCATGGCAGAACCTCGTTTGCAAAATAGAATTGTCTCACTGCCCTGAGAGAACCGTGATTACAAGTATTGGTCAACCCAATGGAAAAAATGCTGCGCCATGCGCAAATGACTGCTTAAACGGGCCGCTCCGCAGCATGTTGAGGTGGTCGTGAACGACAGCAAAGGGCTGTTCACGTCGGTCGGAACCTACGGTACGGCCAACAATAGGAGGGCTCGGGGGGGGCCATTACGGAGTAAATTGCCATCCCAAAATAGGTAACGAATTATGACCTATAAGCTTAATTATGTTAAGTTTGATGCTTTTCGCTGCAGAGCAGCGTTGTTGCACAGATCAACTTGAGGTCGGAACGCGCCCTACCCAAGACGGGTTTCAGGCGGTGCGTTTGAAATTGGGGCGGCCAAGTTCAGTCATCCAGTTAAGGATCCGGACGCCAATC
>JAGXGZ010000027.1 GCA_024636495.1 Roseobacter sp.
CGGAATGTCCTCTGTCAATCGAGGCAAAATCACCTCGGCTAACAGCACACACCCGACATCACAAATCGCGAAACAAATCCCAGATCAGCGCTACACAAGAAACAAGCGCCCCTATCGCGGAGCGATTTAGTGCTCGAGCCCCCACCGGACCTGTTGATTTTATGCTGCCTGCGCTCGCAGCGCGGAATTTGCTGCAACAGCGTGAATTTCTACGCCGCTGCGCGGCAGAAAAACCGGTCATTCATGCGAACTGCAGCGGATGTGAAGCCGAAGAGCGCGGGCAAAGGTGGCTTTGGCATTTCCATATTCGCTTATGCAGCGTTCATAATCGGACCAGTCAATGAAAATGGCTTTCAATATGGGCCGGTCACGAGACCTCCGGACGGTCCATTGTTTTTTCGCACAGTCTGTTTACAGCTGAGTGCAGCAAGATCGTCAGAACCGCGAGCACGATCAGGGCCGCAAACATCAGGTCGGTTTTGGCGCGTCCATTTGCCAAAAGCATCAGATAACCTAAGCCCTTTGAGGCCCCAACCCATTCGCCGATGATCGCACCGATTGGCGCATAAACCGCCGCCAATCGCAGGCCGGATGCAAAGCCCAGCAGGGCCGCAGGTACCCGGATATACCACATGATCCGTGCGGGGCTTGCGCCCATCACCTTGGCCAAACCGATCCAGTCGCGGTTCGTGCGCATCAGGGCATCAAAAAATGATGACGTAACGGGGAAGTAGATGATGATTATGGTCATTGTGATCTTGGACCAAAGGCCAAAGCCCAGCCAAAGGGTCAAGATAGGTGCCAATGCAAACACTGGCACTGCTTGGCTGAAAACCAAGATGGGTCGCACCAACGCGCGTACCGTTGGTGATGCGACCAGCCCGATGGCCGACACGAACCCAAGTGCGGCACCCAACACGAGGCCGATGAGCACTTCGGCCATTGTGATAACCGCGTGCTCCGCCAAAAGCGCACGGCTTTCCCAGATTGTTTGCGCGACCAATGCAGGGGGAGGCAGGATGAAACGGGCGACACCTGTCGTCCAGATCACCGTTTGCCAAAGCACCAATACCAGACACGTCGCCGCTATGCCTGCCCGCCAACCGGTCATTTTGCGACCGCAAAACCAGCCCAGGACGCGTCAAAAAACGCGCGCTCCAACCGTACGGCCTCAGCGAAGGTCGCGGTGACCTGCGTGCGCGCGTCGTGATCCAGCGTGTCCCAAGCGGTATCCAGTTGATTGCGCAAATAGGCCACGACCTGCGCAAATCCATCGCCGGAATGCAGGGTTATCCACTCCCCCAGCCAAAACGGCAGATCATCTGCGTGGCCTTCAAACGGGGTAGCCCAATCAAGATAAATCCATTCGGCAACCACGAGAACCGACAGCATAATCTCATAGCGCCCCGAGCGACGGGCTTGATTCATCAGCTGTTGGAACGCGATCGTCTCGGGTGCTGCGGGCGCGGTCGGCGGAACCTCGAGCGCTTGTAAAGATCGTAGGAAATAGGTGTTTTCCGGGCCACAGATCAAACCCAGAAATTGCGCGCCGGGCACGGCATCGGCCAATGTGGGCGCATGGGCTACGGCGGAAGCCAAAAGCCGCACAAACCCTTCAATAAACTGGTAGTCCTGTTGCAAGTATCCCGCCATCTTGTCACGGCTTAGGGTCCCATGAGCCAAGGCATTGGTGAACGCATGATGCGTAGCGGCGTGCCAGTCCTCTGCGACAAGCGATTGCAGATGTTGTGTGGCGCTCATATCGGTCTCCGAAGTTGATTAAACAGATCTGTCTGCGTGCGCAGCACATCTGGTGCGTGGATGTCGCGCGGGATGGGGGTGAATGGGGCGGCAACCTCGACAAGTCCTGATGGCGTCATGATCAGAATTTTCTGGCCCAATCTCGCGGCCTCGTTCGGGTCATGGGTGACCAGCAACACTGTGCGGCCCGTCAACAGGTCTGCCGTCAGTTCCTGCATCTGCGCATGGGTCAGCGCGTCAAGCGCTGAAAACGGTTCATCCAGCAACACAATCGCGCGGTCTTCCATCAAGGTGCGGGCCAATGCCACCCGTTGACGTTGGCCGCCAGACAGGGCGGCGGGCAATTTGTCAGCATGATCCGCCAAGCCGACTTGCACCAGCCTCTCGCGGGCACGGTCTTTGTCCAGACGCTCCCCCCGCACGCGCGCGCCCAGCATGACATTGTCCAACACGCTGAGCCACGGCATCAGCAAATCTTGCTGCGCCATCATCGCGACGCGTCCGGTATCGCTGAGGACCCCGTCAAAAGTAACGCCCTCGGCCAGACCCGCAAAGAGGCGCAGCACCGTGGATTTGCCCACACCACTCGCCCCCAAAAGGCAGGTCCAGCTGTGCGGTGTCAGGGTCAAGTCCAGCCGCGAAAAGATCGGCGTGCCATCGATTGCCGCCGATCCTGTCATGCGCAAGGGCTGGTTCACGGATCAAGCCCCATATCCCAAAACCCCACCTCTAGCTGTGTCGCCACCCTGAACCGCGCCTGAAGACTGGCCCAACGAGGGCTGGTCGTTGCGTCATCGCCAATGCGCCGGGCAACTGCCCCATCAATCAGCATGCCCACATCGTGGCAGACCTGCTGGTACTCGGCGCTAGCATAGGTGTTGATCCATTCGGCGTAGGTGTCCGACGTTTTGGTGGTGGCCAAATGGGTGCCGATTTCACCGTATCCCATGATACAAGGGGCCAAGGCCGCCAGTAAATCGAGCAGATCGCCGGAATGGCCTGCATCCAGTACATAGCGGGTATAGGCCAGATTTTCTTGCCGCTCCAGCGTTGCAAACAGCGTTGCCTCGTCAATCCCAACCTCAGCACAGGTTTTGATATGCAGGGCGAGTTCCTCGTTGATCAACCCGTTCACCGTACCAGCGGCCAAGCGCATTTCCGCGACTGTATCCGCCTTGGTGATTGCCAACGCCCAAGCGCGAGAAAAGTGGATCAGAAAGACGTAATCCTGTTTGAGGTAATGCAGGAAGGCGGCGTGCGGCAGCGTGCCGTCGCCCAAGCCCTGCACAAACGCGTGACGGGTATAGGCGTGCCAGACGGGGGTGTTATCCCGCCAAGCCGCGAAGGTATTACTATAGGTCATTCTGCCCCCAAATCGACCGCAAGGGCCGAGACTGGGCGCGTGCCCTCGACCAGACCACTCTCGGCCAGAAACGCTTCGAACCTTGTATATCGCCCTTCATCCAGCGCTTCAGGGCGCAAGGCAAAGCGGGGCAGCGTGTCAACCCAAGCCTTGGCGTTCAGTTCGTCGTCCAGTTCAGGCGCGTAGCCTTTGAACAGCTCCCAAGATGCTTGCGGGTTATTGACGATGTATTGCGTTGCCAGTTCTGTCGCACGCAGGAAACGGCGGACCTGATCAATGTCCATCCGGTCGGGGTTCGCCACGTAGATCAATTCATCATAGGTCGGCACACCCTCTTCCTCGACGTAAAAACAGCGACCCTCAACGCCCTCGATCTCCATCTGGTTCAGCTCAAAATTGCGGTAGGCCCCGATGACCGCGTCAACCTGACCCGACATCAACGACGGGCTGAGCGAGAAGTTCACATTGACCATCTCGACATCATCCAGCGTGACGCCATGGCGACCCAACATCGCGCTCAAAACGGCCTCTTCGACGCCCGCTACGGAAAAGCCGATCGTGCCACCCTTGAGCTGGCTGATCTCCTGAATGGGGCCGTCTTTGAGAACCAAAAGGCAGTTGAGCGGCGTTGCCACTAACGTACCCACCCGGATAAGGGGCAAACCTTCGGCCACGTGCAAATGCTGGCTGGGTTGATAGCTAACGGCAATGTCGCCCCGGCCAGCCGCCACCAGTTTAGGCGGGGCAGACGGATCGGCGGGGGGGATGATTTCGACCTCAAGGTCCTGATCGGCGAAATAGCCCAACTCTTCGGCCACGATGATCGGCCCGTGATCGGGGTTGATGAACCAGTCCAGCAGCAAGGTTATCTTGTCTTGGGCGAAGGCCGGTGTCGCGACGCACAGCGCAGCTGCGGTGATGAGGTATTTCATAGGGGTCTCCTTACCCTCCGAGCGCGAGAAGCTTGATCTCGCCCTGCCAGTGTTGTGAAAGCCGCTCCGCCGCCTGCCAGGCACGCAGGCCTGACCGACAGGCCAGAACGGCACGTTGGTTTTCGTGTGGTGTCGGGCCATGTGGTCCAAAGTCGGACACGACATGGCGTGTTGCGCGTGGCAGGTCAGGCCCCTGTTCGCCCGTCGCGCGCAGGTCAATCAGAAAATCAGTCGCGGCGATGTCTCGCAGGGCGATAAAGGCGGGGTTGGGCGCAGGGTCACGTGCCGTGTCAAAGCGGAACCCGCCAAACCGCAGCGCACGCGCGTCATAGGTCACAAGCTGCCCCAAGCTTTGCCTATCGCCGGTCAGGATCGCCATCGCCATTTGTGCCTGAAGGCTGCCGATCACACCGACACTTGGCCCCAACACGCCATCGGTGTCACAAGACCCAAGTTGGTCTGGCAGATCCGGAAAAACTGCACGCAGCCCCGGTTTGCCACCACAAAAGCCACCCACATAGCCGTCGCTGCCCACCACGCTGGCGCTAAGCAGGGTTTGGCCTGTTCCAAGGCAATGATCGGACGCCATGTAGCTGACCGCGAAACTGTCTGCACAATCCAAAATCAGTGTCATGCCCTCGCAAAGGGCTGCAATGTTAGCTGGGTTTACTCGCTGGTGAACAGGTTCAATGGTGGTGTCAGGGTTCAATGCGGTCATCGCCTTTGCGATCACATCGACCTTTGGCAAGCCAACATCAGCCTCGCGAAACAGCGTTTGACGGTGCAGGTTGGACAGGCTTATAACATCTGCATCCGCAATTCGGATTTGCCCGACACCCGCGCCCACGAGGTATTGCATCACAGGCGCGGCCAGACCGCCGCCACCGATGACAAGGACAGACGCCCTTGCAAACTGATCCTGCGCGGCACTTCCCAGCACTGCGGTTTGGCGGGCGTAGCGGCTCATCCGCAGACCTTTAGCCATTCCCTGACGCGACCCTCTGGATCATCGTGCAGCGTGATGTCCGTAACGGCTGAGACAACATCCGCCCCCGCATCAAACGCCCCCAGTGCGCGGTCCGTGCTCATCCCGCCAATGGCGACAAGAGGGATATCGCCCACGAGGTCTTTCCACACGCAGAGTTTCTCAATGCCCTGCTGATGCCATTTCATCTTTTTCAGGATCGTCGGATAGATCGGGCCAAGTGCGATGTAATCAGGGTTCAACGCCAGTGCGCGGGCAAGTTCGGCCTTGTCATGGGTCGAAATCCCAAGCTTGAGACCCGCCGCACGGATCGCGTCAATATCCGCCTCGTCAAGGTCCTCCTGGCCCAGATGGACCCAGTCACAGCCCAAATCAATCGCCAACTGCCAATGGTCATTGACCACCAGCAGTGCACCATGAGCACGGCACAAATCGCGGCCTTCGGTCAGCTGAGCGCGTAGCGCGTCTTGCGGCTTGTCTTTGATGCGCAGTTGCACAAGCTTGACCCCCAAAGGCAACATGCGCGGCAGCCACGCCACATCATCAAAAATCGGGTAAAAGCGGGGCAGTTTCATAGGATCGCCTTTCCAAAGACGGGCGTGGACGGGGCTGCCATGTCGCGGGCATCCATGGGATCGGCACCGGCGGCCAACGCGCCTGCTTCTACCGCCAGAGCGAATGCGCGCGCCATCGCCACAGGGTTGCCCGCCTTTGCAACGGCAGTGTTCAACAGGACCGCGTCATAGCCCATCTCCATCGCTTGGGCTGCGTGCGACGGCAGGCCCAAACCCGCATCAACGACCAAAGGAATGTCAGGGAAATGCGCACGCAAGCTGCGCAAACCATAAATGTTATTCAGGCCCAACCCCGTGCCAATGGGCGCACCCCATGGCATCAAGACTTTGCAGCCGATCTCAACCAGCCGCTCGCAGAGCACCAGATCTTCGGTGCAATAGGGAAACACCTCAAAACCGTCCTCGGCCAGTTGTGCGGCTGCTTCAACCAGACCGAAGAGATCGGGTTGCAAGGTATCGGCGTGGCCGATGACCTCAAGCTTGATCCAGTTGGTGTCGAACAGCTCACGGGCCATCTGGGCTGTGGTCACGGCCTCGCGCGCTGAATAACAGCCTGCGGTGTTGGGCAGCACGGCGACACCCAGATCGCGGATCAACGCCCAGAAGTCCTGCCCCGTCTGATCGCCGCCCGCCTCGCGGCGCACAGAGACCGTGGCGATGCCTGCACCCGAGAGGCGAAAGGCCTCCGCCAGAATCGCGGGTGACGGGTATTGTGCGGTGCCCAACATCAGCCTGGATGTCACTTCTGTGCCGTAGAAAGTGGGCATTCTATCCTCCTTGTCGGGGGGCTACGATTTCGACGCGGTCCCCGTCTTGCAAAGCATGGTCTGCGCGCTGAAGCTTGGACACAAAGGCCTCGTTGACCGAAGTGGCCACCTTGGCCTCGCCTTTACCCAGGTCATCCAAGAGCGCGGCGAGTGTGGGCGCACCGATCTCAAGTGCTTCACCGTTCACGATGATCTTCATACCAAACCTCCGGTATCTTGCCTTTCAGCAACAGGTCAGCCGTCATCTGCGCCAATGCAGGTGCAAGCAGAAACCCGTGCCGAAACAGGCCATTTGCGTAAATCACATCCCCAATCCGCCGGATGCGCGGTTGGTTGTCGGGAAAGGCAGGGCGTGCATCGACGCCAATCTCCAACAGCTCCGCCTCGCCAAAAGCGGGGTGCAGGGCGTAGGCGGCATTCATCAGCTCCATCACGGATCGCAGGGTGGCACGTCCGCGTTCGCTGGTTTCGATCTGGGTCGCGCCCAACATGAACACATCGTCGCCACGCGGCACGATATAGAGCGGAAACCGCGGATGAAGCAGTCTCACAGGGCGCGACAGCGTCACGTCGGGGCAGCGGACCACAAGCATCTCGCCCTTCACGCCGCGCAGATCTGTGAGAGTATCACGCGCAGCAAGGCCACGGCAGTCAATCACCTGCCCTTTGATGTCACCGCCAAAACGTACACCCTTTTGATCCAGCCGCGCATGCAGCGCGGTCAGGGTTGCGCGGGGGTCAAGATGCCCCTCATCTGCTAAAAACAGCGCCTTGGAAAAACGCTCAGCCAGATGCGGCTCGTGCTCAGCGATCTGCGTTTTGGACAGGGATGTCGCGGTCGGCGCACGGCGCGCAAAGGTTGCCAGATCGCTTTGATCGCGGTTAAGGGCGACAACAATCGTGCCCGCGTGATGCACAATCCCTCCGTGGCTTTCCCACCAACTGGCAGCTTTGCCGCCCTGGCGCACAATCTCGGGCTCTGCGCTCACCCCTTCGCAATCGGGTGCCAGCATCCCGCCTGCCCACCAAGAACAAGCATGATCGCCGGGCGCACCTTTGGGATCAATGACCATGACATGCGCGCCGCGTGACGACAGTTCTGCGGCCATGGCAAGGCCACACACGCCGCCGCCAATGATGGTGAAAAGGTCGCTCATTTCCAAAGCGCGTGAAAGTGGTGCACAGGCCCGTGACCTTGTCCTACGTGCAATTCATCCGCATGCAAGATCGCTTGATGTAGCCATGTGTGCGCATGGCGTACCGCATCGCTCAACGCCATGCCTTGCGCCAAGCCCGCAGCAATTGCAGAGGAATAGGAGCATCCCGTGCCGTGGGTGTTGCGGGTGTTCACACGTGGGGCCGAAAAATCCTGCGTGCCGGTTTGCGACACAAGATGATCGGTGCAGGTCTCTCCGTCTGCATGTCCGCCTTTCATCAAAACCGCACCGACGCCAAGGTCCAAAAGGGCCTTCGCCTGCGCCTGCGTGCTGCCCTCGCCCACCAGTTTCGCCGCTTCAGGTAGGTTGGGGGTAAGCAGTGTCGCGCCTGCGAAAAGGATAGATTTCAACGCATCTATCGCACCATCGGCCAGCAACGTATCGCCTGATTTAGCAACCATCACGGGATCAAGCACAACCGGCCCGGCGTAACCCGCCAGTGCATCCGCCACCGCTGCAATCAGCGACGGTGTCCCCAGCATCCCGATCTTGACCACGTCAATCTGGATGTCATCCAGAACGGCTTTGATCTGTGCGGCAACAATGTCGTCCGGGATCGGATGAATGGCTGTAACAGCTTTGGTGTTCTGTGCCGTAACCGCCGTCACAACGGAAGCACCATAAACACCCATTGCCGAAAAGGCCTTAAGATCGGCCTGAATACCAGCCCCGCCGCCAGAATCGGATCCGGCAATCGTTAACGCCTTAGCTGCCATGTCATAGCCCCTTGGTTCAGGGATCAGGATGGGAAAGGGCGCAGGCCATAACGGATGCGAGGTCCGCAAGCTGTTCCCTCCGCCGGTCCTAACCGGTTCAGGTTCAATGGGTTCGCAGCTTGTGCATCTCAGCCCGGATCAGGGGCACCCCAACAGATATTAACTGCATTGCTAAATTGATAGCACAGACGCGTCAAACGGATAAATGATCGCAGACTGCATGACAGCGTGGTTCTGGAGAAAACGCCAATTGAATAACAAGACGGTATTCGTCCATAAGATGTGCGGCAGTGGCCTTGATCGTAAAGTAACGAGCATATGAGCCATAGCCTGCGTGGCAAATGAGCAGAACAATAAGGCCCGCTTGGTGTGCAACCAGATTGTTCGGCCCGCTCGCATCAAAAGAGTTGTTTGGATTTGGTACCCGAGATAGAATTCCAATGGCTGCTATGTTGCGTTATAACAACCGACTTGCTGCACCTGCAAGAAAATGCTGCGCCAGCGATAGCCGCAACTGCAAAGGTCTGCTTTGTCCGCACAGCGGTCCTTTACAGGATGTCACACGCGGTCAGCGCGTTTGGCCCCGGCTTCGTTTGGTGGATAATTGGGATATTTTTCTTGGATCTCTGAGCCCACTGCAACACAGCCATAGCGCCAGAAATTAGCAATCTTCGGATATCTCGCTGTCCCATCTTAGATGTTTTGCCAAGACGGTCTTTGCCTCCCGAGGAATGTTGCTTCGGCACCAAACCCAGCCAAGCAGAGAAATCTCTCCCACGGCGGAATGATTTCATGTCTGGCACAAAGCTATCAATAGCAAGGGCAATAATTGGCCCGACACCAGGCATCGTTTGAAGTCGCCGCAGCTCTGGACGCGATGTGCCCTCAGCTTTGATCTTGAGCGTCAGGGTATCAATCTCTTTCGAGACGTCTTCAATTCTGCCCAAATACATCTTGCCGAGCTCGGCTACGCCTTCTGGCAGCCCATGTGAGTCGGCTTCTTCTAAAGCACTCTTCAACCGTGAAAGTTTCGGAATACCCTTTGCGGAAATAGCACCAAACTCAGCCAATGTGCCACGAAGTGAAGGACCACCGGCTGACGCCGGAGGCATCACTTGGAGGAATGTAATTCCAGGTACTGCCTGATGACGTCGTCAGTCACGTTCCCCGATGTCGTGGAGAAATACCCACGCGCCCAAAAGCGTCTTCCCCAGTACCG
>JAGXGZ010000028.1 GCA_024636495.1 Roseobacter sp.
AGTGGCAGCCCGTAGGGGAGTCGAACCCCTCTTTTCAGGTTGAAAACCTGACGTCCTAACCGATAGACGAACGGGCCACTAGCTTGTGAGCGGTTCTTTAGGCAATCGCGCCAAAGGGCGCAAGTGGAAATTCCCGAGAATGCAAAAAACTTTTATGCAGGGGCGGCATCTTCCAGGCGAAGTTGCACCGATTGCCGCCCGCGCCAGCTGTTGATGTCCAGACGGCCTGCAAGATGAAAGCGTGCACCGCCATGATTTTCCAAAGCTGGGCCAAGCGGGCCGTCAAAAGCACCAAAGGCAATCGCGTCCAGTTTGACGCCGCTGCCATCGCCAAAGCTGATTTTCAGATGGCTTTCGCCGACCCGCTTGGCAAACCTGATCTGCATGTCGGCGAACACATACCGGGGGCCTGGGGCGCCTGCGCCAAAGGGGCCTGCCTGCTCGATCAGCTCGGCCAGCTCTACGGTGGCAGCCGCGGGCATCAGCAGGCCGTCAAGGCGCAGATCAGCAGCGCCAGCCAAATGCGCGCCCTGCTTTTCCAGCAGCTCTGCCAGCCGCGCCATAGCCGCCTCAAGCTTGTCTTCGGCCACTGTCAGGCCCGCGGCCATCTTGTGCCCGCCGCCCTTTATCAACAGCCCCTCGGCCGCCAGCCGCTGGATCGGTGCACCAAGATCGATACCGGAAACCGACCGGCCCGATCCTTTGCCGATGCCGTTCTCGAACCCGATCACCACCGACGGACGGTTCGACGCTTCTTTTAGGCGCGCAGCAACGATACCGACGACACCCGGATGCCATCCCGCACCCGAGGCCCAGACAAGGGGCGCGTCAAAGCCGCGTGTCTCGGCTTGGTCCAGCGCTACGGCGCGCACAGACGCCTCTACGTCGCGGCGCTCTGTGTTCAGCATGTCGAGGCGTTCTGCCAGAGAGGCGGCCTCGTGCGGGTCGTTGCTGGCCAGCAGCCGTGCGCCCAGATCGGCCTGACCAATCCGCCCGCCTGCGTTGATACGCGGCCCCAGCAGGAACCCAAGGTGATAGGACGCGGGCGCTGTGTCCATGCGCGCCACATCCGCCAGTGCGGCCAGCCCGGCCCGGTCACGCCGCGCCATGACCTTGAGGCCCTGACGCACAAAGGCGCGGTTCACGCCGATCAGCGGGGCCACGTCTGCGACCGTTGCAAGGGCCACCAGATCAAGTAGCGCCATCAGGTCGGGGCCGGAAACCTGCGCATCGCGCAGTTGGCGGCCGGCTTCGACCAGCATCAGGAATACGACCCCGGCGGCGCACAGATGCGCAAGGGTGCCGTCTTCGTCCTGCCGGTTCGGGTTTACGACAGCAACGGCATCGGGCAGCGTTTCCGCGCCCAAGTGATGGTCCAGAACGATAACGTCTGCACCCACGGCCGCCGCAATGGGGCCATGCGACAACGTTCCACAATCAACGCAGATGATCAGATCATGTTTTGCCGCTAGGTCGGCCATCGCTTCGTCATTGGGGCCATAGCCTTCGTCGATCCGGTCGGGCACATACAGGGTCGCGCTGGCACCCATGTCGCGCAACCAGACCAGCAAAAGCGCTGCAGAGCTGCCACCATCAACGTCATAATCGGCAAAGACCGCGATGCGTTGGCGGGCTTTTACGGCAGCCAAGAAACGCGTCGCCGCTTTTTCCATGTCGCGCAGGGATCGCGGGTCGGGCAGCAGATCGCGCAAGGACGGTGCCAGAAACTGATCGGCTTCGGCTGCAGTCACGCCACGGCGGGCCAAAACCTGACACAAGGCCAGCGGATGGCTGGTCTGTTGTACCAAGACTTCGGTGGCACGCTCGATCTCGACACCGGGGCCGATCCAGCGCCGCCCCGTCAGGGACGCATCGACACCTAGAAAGCTCATGCATCCCACCTTTTCAATTGATTGTTACTGTCATTCCGTCCTTGGTGCGCGCTAGCCTAGTGCTGGTCAGCGGGCGTGCGGTAATTGATCCGCCGCACCGATCCTGATTTCGACCGCATGATCAGCGTTTCGGTCGTCAGCCAGCCGGGCTCGCGTTTGACGCCTGGCAGCAAAGTCCCACCTGTGACGCCTGTTGCGGCAAAGATTACATCTTGGGTGACCATTTCGTCGCAGGCATAGATGCGATCCAGATCGGTGATACCTGCTTTTTCAGCGCGGCCGCGTTCGTCGTCATTGCGAAACAACAGCCGGCCATAGATTTGCCCGCCCATACACTTCAAAGCGGCGGCGGCCAGCACACCTTCGGGCGCACCCCCCGATCCCATATACATGTCAATGCCTGTGCCCGGCTCTGCGCAATGCATAACGCCTGCGACATCCCCGTCTGAGATCAGCCGGATTGCAGCACCGGTTTCACGGACCTGTCCGATCATTTCTTCGTGGCGGGGACGCTCAAGGATGCAGACCGTGATATCTTGCGGCGTGCACCCTTTGGCGGCGGCAAGCGCGATAACACGCTCTACGGGGGTCATGTCCAGCGTGACCACGCCGACACTGAAACCGGGCCCGATGGCCAGTTTGTCCATATACACATCGGGGGCATGGAGCATCGACCCGCGCGGGCCCATCGCGATCACGGTCAGCGCGTTGGGCATGTCCTTGGCCGTCAGCGTGGTGCCTTCCAGCGGATCAAGGGCGATATCAACGCCGGGGCCATTTCCAGTCCCGACCTCTTCACCGATGTACAGCATCGGGGCCTCGTCACGTTCACCTTCGCCAATCACCACGACGCCAGCGATGTCCAGAAGGTTCAGTTGCTCGCGCATGGCATTCACCGCCGCCTGATCCGCTGCTTTTTCGTCGCCGCGCCCGATCAGCTTGGCCGAGGCCAAAGCGGCTGCCTCAGAGACACGCGCCAGGCCAAGCGACAACATGCGGTCTTTGAAATCAGCTGAGGAAGTCATGATCTTATCCTTGTCAAAAGAGTTTGCTCAAAATCATATCGTTAAAGGTCTTCGATCCGTAGCGCGACAGGGTCGCTTGCCAGAACACCCGTTGCAGCCATCGCGGCCAAGGCTTCATCCAGTGCTTTGCGGGATGTTTTGTGGGTGACGATCAGCACGGGGGCGTGATCGGTATTATGTTCGGTTTGACGCATCCGGTTGATGCTGATCCCTGCATCGCCCAAAACAGTCGCGATTTTCGCCAATGCACCGGGTTTGTCCAACAGGCCCATGCGCAGGTAAAACGCAGCGGGTGCCTGCGACATTGCCGATGTGGCTTGAGTCAGGGTGCTTGCTTTTTGACCAAAAACCGGCCCCTTCCAGCCGCGCGCAATATCGCAGATATCGGACAGAACCGCGCTGGCGGTCGGGCCTTCGCCCGCACCGGGGCCGCGCAGAACGATCTGGCCAATTGCATCACCTTCGAGCACGATCATGTTCGTGCCGCCAGACAACTGCCCCAAAGGCGACGTATCGGGCACAAGGCAGGGCTGCATGCGCTGCTCAAGTCCGCGTCCGGTCATTTGGGCCACACCCAACAGCTTGATCTTATAGCCCATGCCAGCGGCAGCGCGAATATCTTCAATGCTTACGCGTTCTATGCCCTCAAGATCGATCCCGGCAAAATCAACGCGGGACCCAAAGGCAATCGACGACAAGATCGCAAGCTTATGGGCCGCGTCAATGCCGCCCACGTCCAGCGCCGGATCCGCCTCAAGATAACCAAGACCGTCAGCTTCGGCAAAGACATCGGCATAGGGCAGACCCGCGTCTTCCATCCGGGTCAGGATATAGTTGCACGATCCGTTCATCACGCCCATCACACGGGTAATCTGGTTGCCCGCCAGCCCTTCGGTCAACGCCTTGATCACCGGGATACCGCCAGCGACTGCGGCCTCGTAGCGGATCAATTGTCCGGCGGCTTCGGCCTGTTCTGCAAGCGCTTGGCCGTGAATGGCCAACATCGCCTTGTTGGCCGTAATTACATCCTTGCCCGATGCCAATGCCGCTTCGGTCGCATCCTTGGCAGGACCGTCTTCGCCGCCGATCAATTCGACAAACACATCCACATCGTCGCGTTTTGCCAAAGCGACAGGATCGTCTTCCCAGGCGTAGTCCGACAGGTTCACGCCACGGTCCTTGTCGCGGCTGCGCGCCGATACGGCCGTGATGGTGATCGCGCGGCCTGTGCGGGCCTCAAGCAAAGCGGCCTGTTTGCGGATGATGCGCACAACGCCCACACCCACGGTTCCCAATCCGGCAATCCCAAGACGAAGCGGTTGTGACATGTGCATTTCCTTTAGATGTTGCGCTGGCGCGGTCAGATTTATCTATGGCCGCGATGTAGCGGGTTCACTCCGCGCGCGCAACTTGGCCGTTCGGAAAAATCGTTACTGCAGACCTTGAGACAAGCGCTGCTTCTCTGCGCCCGTCAGAACAGACCCCCGAAGCCGCGCCGCGCGCGCCTGTAAACCTGTGACACGGGCGTCCAGCACGTTTTCTGTCTGGGCGGTATTGATCTGCCCAGCCGTGGCACGCGCCAAAAGCGGATCAACCGGCACAATCGCGGGATATTCCGCCGCCAGCATTTCGGGCGTTGCACGGCTGTCGAGCGCCGGAAACTGCGTGCAGGCAGCGGTCATCGTCAGTACAAAGGCACTTAGGCCAATAAGGGCACGTGTGATCATGGGGTCAAGTCATGCACCAGCCCGCGTTTTCGTGCAAGCGGGGTTTGCCTTTGAACAGGTGTTCAATTAACCTGATCGCATGGCACGCACGACCGGATCACATTCTGACATTACCGGACCCAAGGTTCGCGAAGCGGCATTGCGGCTGTTTGCGCAAAACGGATTTGCGGCCGTGTCCATGCGCGCCATCGCCAGCGAAGTCGGCGTTCAGGCTGGCGCGCTTTACAACTACACGCCTGATAAACAGACGCTTTTGTTCAACTTGCTTAGCACACACATGGAGCAGCTGTTGGACGCATCTATCGATGATCTTTCCCAATCGCCAATCGACCGGTTGCGACATTTCGTTGATTTCCACATCCGCTTTCACGCGGACCGTCCGGACGAGGTGTTCATTTCCTACATGGAATTGCGTAACCTGAGCGCGGATAATTTCAGCACGGTCGAGGCGTTGCGCCGCCGATACGAAGACCGTCTGGAAGGAATTTTGCAAAGCGGGGCTGATGCGGGTGATTTTGTCATCGCCGACACTAAGATCGCAACGCTTGCCGTCATTGCAATGCTCACCGGGGTGAACACCTGGTTTCACGCGGGCGGTCGTCTGACGCTGGATGAGGTGATCGCGCAATATTGGGATATGGTACGCAAGGCGGTGGTTGCGGGCTAAGGCCATCGAACGCCTTAGCCCTTTGATTTAATGGGCAGGTTTAATGAACGTCCCGTTGTTTAGATCCTGCATCGCCTGCATCAGCTCGGCCCGTGTGTTCATTACGATCGGGCCGTGCCACGCGACAGGCTCGTCGATCGGGGCACCCGAAATCAACAGAAAACGTGCGCCTTCGGGGCCGGCCTGAACGGTGACCTCGTCGCCGGTGCCAAACCGGATCAAGGTGCGATCACCGCTCAGGTCGCGAATGTTGACCTCTTCGCCCGCAATTTCTTTTTCAAGCAACACACCAGACGGTTTGGACGCATCCGCAAAGACCGCAGTCCCTTGAAAAATAAAGGCAAAGGCCCTGCGATAGGTGTCGATCCGAAACGTCTTTTTAACGCCAGCGGGCACGGTAACATCAAGGTACTGCGGGTCGGCGGCGATGCCGTCCACAGGTCCTGTCTTGCCCCAGAATTCGCCTGTGATCACCTTGACCGTAGTGCCGTCGTCATCTGTCACCACCGGAATATCCTTGGCGGTCACGTCCTGATACCGCGGTGCCGTCATCTTTTGGGCGGCGGGCAGGTTGCCCCAAAGCTGAAAGCCGTGCATCCGCCCGCGTGCGTTTCCATGGGGCATTTCCTGATGCAAAATCCCGGATCCGGCGGTCATCCATTGCACGTCACCCGCGCCAAGCGTGCCGACATTTCCAAGCGAATCCCCGTGATCGACCGTGCCTTCCAGAACATAGGTAATTGTCTCGATTCCGCGATGGGGATGCCAGGGAAAACCCTTTTCGAAATCGATGGGGCGCTCGTTTCTGAAGTCGTCAAACAGGAGAAACGGATCAAGCTCGCTTGGATCCTGAAAGCCGAACGCGCGGTGTAGTTTTACGCCTGCGCCTTCCATCGTGGGAACGGCAGCGCGGGTTTCTAGGGTTGGTCTGAGGGACATCGTCGCTCTCCTATGATGTGCTTTGACTAAAGATAGGGCTGCGCGGCTTGCGCCGCAATAATACAGCGCCGAACAAAAACTGTGCGCTGCTGCACCTTTGCGCCGCAAAAATGCAGGGGGTCGCAAACAGACGCGACTGCCCGGTCCCCCGGCGGTTCATATCCCGTTAATACTTAAGGGAGCGGTACGTATGAAAGTTGGTTTTATTGGGTTGGGCAATGTCGGTGGAAAGCTGTCAGGAAGCTTGCTGCGCAACGGTGTTGATTTGCATGTGCATGATCTGAACGCTGAATTTGTGGCGAACAAGGTGTCTCAGGGTGCGTCGGATGGGGGATCGCCTGCTGAATTGATGCAAAGCTGCGATGTGGTGATTACCTGTTTGCCAAGCCCTGCTGCGTCGGCCGCTGTGGTGGAAGCGATGTTGCCCCACGTTGGTCCCGGCAAGATCTGGATGGAGATGTCGACAACGGACGCCGCCGAGATTGAGCGCCTGGGCCGCGCCGTTATCGACGCAGGCGGGGCGGCGGTTGATTGCCCGGTCTCAGGGGGGTGCCACCGCGCCGACACAGGTAACATCAGTATTTTTGCCGCGTGTGACCGCGCCACGTTCGAACGTATCTTGCCGCTGCTCACACTTATGGGGCGGCGGGTGTTGCACACCGGCGATCTGGGTACCGCGTCGGTCTTGAAAGTAATGACCAACTATCTGGCCACGGTGAACCTGATTTCGCTCTGCGAAGCGATGACGGTCATGAAAGCCTCCGGCATGGATCTTGCAACAACATTTCAAGCGATTTCAATGTCTTCTGGCACGTCCTTTGTCCACGAGACGGAAAGCCAATTGATCCTGTCGGGATCGCGGGATGTGAACTTTACAATGGACCTTATTCAAAAGGACATTGGGCTTTTTCAAAAACTGGCAGACCAGTTTTCAGTACCTTTGGAAATATCGCCGCTGATCATTGATATCATGACGGATGGTCAAAAAAGATATGGCGAACGGGCGCAGTCAGACCGGATTATCGAACGATTGGAAGAGGCGACAGGCCTGCAAATACTGGCGGACGGGTTCCCTCAGGAATTGATCGACGATGAGCCCGAAGAACGTGGCTATGAGGTCAAAGCCCGTTCATCTTCGTAAATTCTAATGCAGTGCATCACCTTCCGGGCGTAAACTGTTGGGATTGATGCATTTACCCCTACGGCATAGCGGGTTTAAACCAGATCAAGCGCGCTAAACCATTAAGAAAAGGGTGTGCACGCCTCGCGATATTTACCCTAAGTTATTGATTAATTTACGTTAATTAATTTTGATGTGATGGTTTGACTTGTGCCTTCAGGCCTTTGGAAACGTGAGCTTATTCCTTAGATCACGATTCAGAATAAGGTCACTAAAACGCCTGAAAAGGTTAATGCTCTCTCGCCTCTCAAAGCTACTTTTTACAGAGAAACCGCAAGATGCTGAACGACAGCATCTTGCTCAGCTTCATCAGCCTTGTATCAGCTTTCAAACCCTACAAAGCGCGCCATATTTTCAACGGGTCTGCGCACGGATCGTACGTCGTTGGCAGAAAACGTCTCGTCTGGCCAGCCAAGGGCGACGCAGGTCATGATCACTTCGTCATCAGGAATTTGCGCATGTTCGCGCACGACAGGCGATTGCATGATGCCTTGGCCGTTTATGACTGACCCCAACCCCTTGCTCCAGGCGGCCAACACCAATCCATATGTCACCGCGCCCAGATCGAAATGCGCGATGGTGCCATTATCATCCAGCGCCTTGTCAAAGGTGACCACAACCGACACAGGCGCATCAAATTGCCGAAAGCCGCGCATCACCCAGTCTTGGCGGCGCTCTTTATCCTCGCGCTCGATCCCCATAGCCGCGAACAACTGTTTGGCGATATCGACCTGACGTTCACGGTGGATGCCTGCGTAGGCACCATGATCGCTAATCTCGCGGACAGGGGGCACGCCTTCCAGCATGCGCGTCGAGTTGCCTTCGCGGACTTTTTCAAGTGGCGCGCCGGTCAGGACGTGAAAATGCCAAGGCTGGGTGTTCATCGATGATGGCGCGCGGTTGGCCAATGCGATGATCTCTTCCAGCAGGTCGCGCGACACGGGATCGGTTTTAAAACCCCTGATGCTGCGTCGTCCCAGCATTGCCTGTTCTAAATCCATTGTCTGCCTCCCTGATTTCCTGACAGACGTAAGCGTCCTTCAAAGGGGCGGCAGGGTCAAGCATCTGTTAACGCTTTGTCGCTGCGTCAGGTCAGCAGTTAGGCACGTTTACAGCCAGCCCGCCAAGCGATGTTTCCTTGTATTTCTCGGACATATCCACACCGGTCTGGCGCATTGTCTCAATACAGGCGTCCAGCGGCACCAGATGCGTGCCGTCGCCGCGCAGGGCCAAGGACGCGGCCGACACGGCCTTTATCGCGCCAAGACCGTTGCGCTCTATGCAGGGCACTTGGACCAGCCCGCGCACGGGATCGCAGGTCATGCCAAGATGATGTTCCAAAGCGATCTCGGCGGCGTTTTCGATCTGTTCAGGCGTGCCGCCCATGACGGCGCACAGGGCAGCGGCGGACATGGCGGCAGCCGATCCGACCTCGGCCTGACAGCCTGCCTCGGCACCCGAGATCGAGGCGTTGAATTTCACGAGCCCGCCGATGGCGGCAGCGGTCAGCAAAAAGTCTTCGATATGCGCTTCGGACGCACCGGGAACATGATCCAGATAGTAACGCAGGGTGGCGGGCATCACGCCCGCTGCGCCATTGGTGGGCGCGGTGACCACCTGACCGCCAGCAGCGTTCTCCTCGTTCACGGCCATGGCGTAGACGCTCATCCAGTCGTTGATCGTGTGGGGGGCTTGCTGGTTCATGCCACGCTCGGCCACCAGCGCGTCATGAATGCCTTTGGCGCGGCGTTTCACATTCAGACCTCCGGGCAGGATACCGTCGGTGACGAGCCCGCGATTGATGCAATCGTTCATCACTTGCCACAGCCGCTTTGACCCGTCACGCAGATGCATTGCCCCGCCGCGCGATTCCTCGTTGGCGCGTTTCATCCCGGCGATGGTTTTGCCCGAGGCGCGCGCCATCTCAAGCATCTCGGCGGCTGATTTGAACGGGTAGGGGACGGGCGCGCCTTCGTCTGTGTCTTTGCCAGCGGCCAGTTCGTCCGCCGTCATCACAAAGCCGCCGCCGATGGAATAATACGTCTCGCGCAGGGTGACGTCACCTTGGGCATCGGTGGCCATCAGCATCATGCCATTGGCGTGGCCGGGCAGTTTGGCGTCATAATCGAAAACCATGTCTGTCTTGGGATTGAACGCCAATGTGCCTAAATCCGGATGGGTGATCATGCCTGTCGCCTTTATGTCGGCCAGAACAGCTTCGGCTTTCTCGTGGTCATAGTCTTGGGGCGTGAACCCAGCCAGACCCAATATCGTTGCGCGGTCTGTGGCGTGCCCGATGCCGGTAAAGGCCAGACTGCCATGAAGGGACGCACGCATGCCGGAAAACTTGAACGGAGAGGCACGCATCAGACCCAAGAACCGTGCGGCGGCCACCATCGGCCCCATGGTGTGCGACGAAGACGGGCCAATGCCCACTTTGAACATATCGAAAACAGACAGAAACATCAGGTGGCACTTCCTTGCGGTGGGGTTGCATAGCGGGGCGCTGAAAACGGTGTGGGCCCCAGCCCTTCGGCGGTTTGGGCTGCGGTGGTGCAGGGTAACGCTTCGACCGCGCGGCACATGGCGTGCAGATGGGGCAGGTCGTTCAGCTGAAACCAGTCACGGTTGGTGTCAGCGGGGTAAAGCGCGCACCAGCGCAGCAACGCGGCAAGATAAAGCTGGATCGCTAGCGCGAACGGCGCGTGGGCGGCGCGGGCTTCGATGGAAATTAAATGCTGCTTCAAAGCCTTCTGCATTTCTTGACGCACGCGCGATTGGTGTTCGGGATCGGGGCCTACGTATTTTTCCGGATAGAACGTCATTCGCAGGGCGGGGTGAAAGGTGTTTGAGACGAAAAACAACCACTTAAGGAAATCAGCACGCTTTGGGCTGCGAGCGGATGGCCCCAATTCTCCGTGCCGGTCGGTCAGCCAAAGCAAGATCGCCGCTGTCTCGAATATCGGGCCATCGGGAACCTCAAGCGCAGGGATCAGCCCGTGCGGGTTCAGTCGCAGATAGCGGGGCGATGCTTGTTCTGTCCGGCTGCGGTCCACCAGAACTGCGGTGTAGTGTTGGCCCAAAGCGTCGAGCGCCAACCGGATGATCAGCGAGGCGTTATCGGGGGCAAAATGAAGGATGTATCGGCTCATGCGAGTGTGTTAACCGATTAGAGCAGCCGGGTGCGATTGAAAACGACATGTTCACGCGCATTGCAGAACTGCGCGACCGGATTGCTGGCCTAGCTTGGCCGTAACGCGCCGTCTTCGACCCGAATACGGGTATAAAGCATGGCGGCATTCAGGGCGGTGAACAACAGTGCCACCCACAACAATCCCAGAACCATAGGGGCCACGAAAATCTCGAACACCACCAATGTATAGTTCGGATGGGGGATGAACCGGAACGGGCCTTTGGCTACAAGAGGCTCGTCGATCACGATGATACGCGTCGTCCAACGGCGACCCAGCGTGCCCAGAATCCAAACGCGAAATACTTGCAGCACGGCATAAAGCACCAGCCATCCGATATGGATGTTTTGGGAATAACCAAACACGACAAGGCATAAAATCCAAGCGCTGTGCAGAGCAACCATGACGGGATAATGACCGGCACCAACTTCGCGCGCGCCGCGTGCCATCAACGCGGCAGTGTTGCGTTTGGAGATCACCAACTCGGCCAAGCGCTGCACGATGATGAAGGCGAGGAACACAAAGGCGCCTAAAGTCATTTGGTCACCTGAACGGGGAGGAGGGACGCGGTAAAGCCCGGGCCAAGCGCACAAAGCGCCAGCTGTCCGGTCTGGCCAGATTTCAGCACGCGGTCCAATACGAACAGGGCCGTGGGGGCAGACATGTTTCCCGCTGCGCGCAAGGTGTCGCGTTCCGCTTCCAGACTGCCTGCGGGCATATTCATCGTGCTCTCGATCGCCTCAAGAACCTTGGCTCCGCCGGGGTGGCAGACAAAACGGTCCACAGCGTCAAGCGGCAGGCCCGCGCGATCAAGCATATCCAGCAGGGCTGTGCGAAAGTTCTCTTCGACAAAGGTTGGGATAGACCTGTCAAAGACCACGCCCAGCCCGTTTTCATCTACGTCCCAGCCCATGATGCCTAATGTTTCGGGCCAGATATGCTCTTGCCCGTGGCCAAGGGTCACCTTGCCTGTCTCAATCGCGGTGCCTGATCGCAGCACCACGGCTGCGGCGCCATCGCCAAACAGGACGGTCGCGATAATGTCGGCTTTTTGCAAACGGTCGGTGCGAAAGGCCAGCGAACACGCCTCTACGGCGACCATCAACACTGTTTGGCCGGGATGCGATGCCGCAAGCCTGCGCGCCAGCGACAATCCGGTTACACCGCCCGCACAGCCCAAGCCAAAGATCGGGACGCGCTGCACATCCGTGCGAAACCCCATGGCCTTGAATGCTTGCGCCTCAAGCGTAGGGGTCGCGATGCCGGTAGAAGATACGGTCACGATTACATCAACGTCCTGGGCCGTGCTACCGGCGTCGGCAAGCGCCGCTGTGGCCGCGTCTATGAACATTTGGGTGCCGGCTTCCAGATAGGCCGCGCCCCGTTCCGCCCAGTTGTGGTCCTGTTCGTACCATTCAACGGGCCGCACCAGATGGCGCATATCGACGCCTGCGTTTTCAAATGCGGGGGCAAGCCGTTCAAAATGGGTATACCTAGGGCCAAGCAGGGCGCGGGCATAGTCCTGCGCCATCGCTTGCGGCAATTTGTGAGGAGGCAAAGCCGTGCCGATGCCAGCAAGTGTAACGATGGTGCTGGCAGCACTCTGAGCAACAAGAGGTTTAGACATCTCAAACATCGGCCTACCTTCAAAAAAAATAACTTTCACACTAGTTAGGTAGCCTTATTCGCTGCACTATCCACTTTCAGCATGTTTTACATGCTTGGCTCTTTGTCAAAAGATGTAGCAAGCGACGCAAGAAGCCCGTTTTGAGGGGTCGCACCCCACGTCTCCTGCCTCTATAAGGGCATCGATCAATCAGGAGTCGCTGCCATGGCCGGAGAACTTTCACCCATTGATAAGGCAAAATTCGTCGCCGCAAAGCGTGCCGCGCAATTTGTCGAAGATGGCATGCGTGTCGGGCTTGGAACCGGGTCCACCGCCGCATGGCTGGTGCGGTGTCTGGGCGAGATGGTGCGCGACGACGGGTTGCGCATCAAAGGCGTGCCGACCTCAAGCCGGACGGCGCAACTGGCCCGCGAAGTCGGCATTGAAGTGATCAGTCTGGACGAGGCCAAATGGCTGGATCTTACGATTGACGGGGCCGACGAATTTGACGGCGAGCTGAACCTGATCAAAGGCGGTGGCGGTGCGCTGTTGCAAGAAAAAATCGTCGCGACCGCGTCCGACCAGATGGTCGTCATTGCTGATATCGGCAAAGAGGTCGAAACCTTGGGGGCTTTCCCGCTTCCGATCGAGGTGATCCCCTTTGGCTGGCAGACAACTCAGGCGCTGGTCGAGGAAACCCTGATCTCGATGGATGTGCTGGGGCGGACATCGACGCTGCGGATGAATGGCGACATTCCATTCATCACCGACGAGGGCAATTATATCATGGACTTGCACCTGAACCGGATTGGCAATGCGCGCCAATTGTCGCTGGTGCTGAACCAAATGCCCGGCGTTGTTGAAAATGGCCTGTTCATTGATATCTGTGATGCGGTGGTGATCGGCTTTGGCGATGGCCGCGTCGAAGTTCGCGATATCAACGCCGGCACGGTCGACCGCGACCGTATGGATTTTGTCGAGACGGATAATCTGTTCTCTGACCTGAGTGACTGACTATGAAGGACCCCGACCAGATGAGTGATTTTGATTTTGACCTGTTCGTGATTGGTGGCGGTTCCGGTGGGGTGCGCGCCGCGCGGGTTGCGGCCAGTGAACATGGGGCCAAGGTCGGGTTGGCCGAGGAAGACCGCTATGGTGGAACCTGCGTGATCCGGGGCTGCGTGCCGAAAAAACTGATGGTTTTCGCGTCGGGCTATTCCCAATTGGTCGACGAGGCCCAGTGCTATGGCTGGGACATCAAGCCGGGCACATTTGACTGGCATTCCTTTCGCAAGCGGCTGCACGGCGAACTGGATCGTCTAGAGGCGGTATATCGCAAGTTGCTGTCCGGCTCTGGCGTGGAAACATTTGACGCACGTGCCACGATCAAGGATGCCCACACGGTCGAACTTTCGACAGGCGAAGTTAAAACCGCCAAGCATATTCTGGTTGCAACCGGCGGGCGGCCTGTTCGGCCCGACATGCCAAATGCAGATCTGGGCATCGTGTCAGACGATATTTTCCATCTCGATAAGCTGCCGAAATCCATTTTGATCATCGGCGGTGGCTACATTGCTTGCGAATTTGCCTGCATTCTAAAGGGGCTTGGCGTCGAGGTGACACTTTATTATCGCGGCGCACAGATCTTGCGCGGCTTTGACGACGAGGCGCGAGGGCTTGTTGCTGAATCCATGCGCGATTCTGGCATCGACATTCACACGGGCACTAACATTGTCGAAATGGTGTTGGATGCCGAACGGGATGTGGGCAGCATGCCCAGCAATTCGGACGCGGCCATGGGCGCTACCGTTGATCAGGCGGGTGAACTGAACCGCTTCAACGCGGCGGCGCGCAAAGGCACACAGGGGCCGATCTGGGTGAAATCCACCAATGGGGGCGAAAAGGTTTTTGACACGGTGCTGTTTGCGACGGGCCGCACACCGATGACCCAAGATATGGGGCTGGAAGAGGTCGGCGTAAGCTTGGGCCGTGGGCATGAAATCAAGGTGGATGAATATAGCCAGACCGGCGTTCCATCGATCTACGCGATTGGCGATGTGACCGACCGCGTCAACCTGACCCCCGTGGCCATCCGCGAAGGCATGGCGTTCGTGCAGACTGTTTTTGCGGGCAACCCGACGCCGGTCGATCATGATCTAATCCCGTCTGCGATCTTTACACAGCCCGAGATGGGCACAGTCGGTCTAAGCGAAGAGAAGGCCCGCGACGCAGGTCCGATCGAGGTTTACGCGACATCCTTCCGCCCCATGCAGACATCGTTTGCAGGAAAAAGCCAGCGCGTCATGATGAAACTGATCGTTTGTCAGAAAACTCGGGTTGTTCTGGGGTGCCACATCGTCGCACCGAATGCAGGCGAGTTGATCCAATTGGTGGGCATTGCCGTCAAGGCAGGCCTTACGAAAGAGCAGTTTGACGCGACTTGTGCGGTTCATCCGACCATGTCCGAAGAGCTGGTCACGATGCGCAAGCCAACGCGCACTGCTTGAAATCCGGGCTGCAATGCCCAAGTTTGAAAAAGACGAAATCGCAAGAGCGGTTAGAATAGGGAAGAGTTAATGGCTGGAAATACAGGCGGCCCTTGGGGCGGCGGGGGAAATTCGGGCGGCGATAAGTCTGGCGGTGATCAGAACAAGCCAAATGGAAATCGACCAAACGGAGGGGGCCGGGGCCCCGGCGACAGGCCACAAATCCCCGAAATCGATGAACTGGTAAACAGAGGCCGCGAACAATTGCGCGTGCTGATGGGCGGCAAGGGCGGTTCTGGTGGAACCGGCGGGTCCGGTGGTGACGGCGGCCGTGGTCCGATCTTTACCCGCGGAACAGTCGGGCTTGGTGCCTTGGCCGCAGTCGTGCTTTGGGGTATGGCCAGCTTTTACACGGTACGTCCCGAACAGCAGTCGATCGAGCTTTTCTTGGGTAAATTCTCGGGCATAGGCACCGAGGGTCTGAACTTTGCGCCTTGGCCGCTTGTAACAGCCGAAGTATTTGACGTGACCACAAACCGTGCCGAAACCATCGGTGCAGGCCGTAATTCAGACGACAATGATGGCCTGATGCTGACGACCGACGAGAACATCGTCGATATCGATTTTCAGGTCGTCTGGAATGTGAAAAGCGCGCAGGATTTCAAATTCTCGCTGCGTGATCCGGATTCGGCCGTGCGCGCGATCTCTGAATCCGCAATGCGCGAGATTATCGCCCAGTCTGAACTGGCACCGATCCTGAACCGCGACCGTGCCGCTATTGAGGCCGCTGCACGCGAGTTGATTCAAACAACGCTTGATAACCGTCAGACCGGGATCAACATTATCCGCGTCAACTTTAACAAGGTGGATCCGCCCAGCCAGACGGTAACGATGACTGACGCTGAAGGTCGTACGACACAGCAGACGGTTATTGATGCCTTCCGCGATGTTCAGGCCGCCGCACAGGAACGCGACCGGGTGGAACGTCAGGCGGACGCCTATGCGAACCGGCGCACTGCCGAGGCGCGTGGTGAATCGGCACAGATCTTGGAAGCCGCCGAGGGTTACCGCGCCCGCGTCGTCAACGAAGCCGTGGGTGAAGCAAGCCGGTTCGAGGCCGTTTTGCAGGAATACACCGCAGCGCCTGAAGTGACGCGCAAGCGTCTATATCTTGAGACGATGGAAAAGGTTCTGGGGGATGTCGACAAGATTATCCTTGAGAACAACCAACAAGGGGGCGGACAAGGTGTCGTGCCTTATGTGTCGCTGAATGAATTGCGCCGCAACGCTGGCAACGCCGGAGGGTCAAACTGATGAAAAAACTAGGATTTATCGTTCCCATCATCGCCGTGGTGCTCGTGGGCTTGCTGTCATCTGTTTTCATTGTGGACGAGCGTGAAAAAGCGCTGGTGCTGCGGTTTGGCCAAATCAAACAAGTCCGTGAAGAGCCGGGCCTTGGCTTTAAGTTGCCTTTGCTGGATGAGGTGGTTCGCTACGAAGACCGCATTCTGACGCTGGAAACCCCGATGATCGAGGTAACTCCGGCAGATGACCGCCGTCTTGAGGTCGACGCGTTCGTTCTTTACCGGATATCCGACATCCGTCAGTTTCGCCAAGCTTTGGGTGTTGACGGGGGGCGTCAGGCTGAAATCCAGCTGAACGGTATCCTCGACGGTCAGATCCGTGCGGTACTTGGTTCGCAAGGTGTGACGTCGGATACAATTCTGTCGCCCGAGCGCTCTGCTCTCATGGACCAGATCCAGGTGCGCAGCGATGAACGTGCAAAGGCATTGGGTCTGACAGTTGTCGATGTGCGTCTGCGCCAGACAAACCTGCCCGAGCAGAATTTTGACGCGACGCTACAGCGTATGATTGCCGAGCGGGACCGTGAAGCAACGGATGAACGGGCACGTGGTCGCGAGGCCGCGTTGCGTGTGACGGCCCTTGCGGATCGTACCTATACCGAAATCCTCTCTGAGGCCCGTCGTGATGCACGCATTACGGAAGGTGAGGCCGACGCAGAGCGCAACAAGATCTTCGCGCAAGCTTATTCGAAAGATGCGGAGTTCTTTGAATTCTATCGGTCTCTCAGCGCATATGAGCTGGCGTTAAAGGGTAATAATTCGACAATGGTGATGTCGCCAGATAGCGAATTCTTTAACTACCTGCGGTCGGATCAGGGCAGCCGCTCTGTTGAAGGCGAAGCCAACTGATCATCGCTGACTGTTGAAAAACGAAAAGGGCCAGCCACTGTGCTGGCCCTTTTTGCATTTGATCTAACCCTATTCAAGGGGAAGCCCGAGCGGGTAATGGGGCAAACGATACCTGTTTGTTCACACAAAGGTCAGCACCGGTTGACTTGCGCGTGATCGGGCACATGTTTGAGCTTGCAGCATATGCGCTGCAGATGCACTCTGGTGCTGGAAAACTCGGAGCGTCACGCTCCGCCTCATGTTCAGGAGATGATGAATGCAGCCGAAGGCCGTATCCGTGTCGAAAACAACCGCTGTTACCCCCCAGATCAAATGGCTGATGATGGGCATGTTGGCGCTGGCCTTTGTGGTGATGCAAGCCGTCGCGGCGTATGCAAAACCTGAAAGCCTGGCACCGCTGGCCGAAAAGATCAGTCCCTCGGTGGTGAATATTACGACCTCGACTACGGTCGAAGGGCGCACAGGGCCGCGCGGGGTCGTCCCTGAAGGCTCACCTTTCGAAGATTTCTTTCGCGAATTTCAAGATCGCAATAATCAAGGCGAATCTGCCCCGGCACCGCGCCGCTCATCCGCCCTTGGGTCTGGGTTTGTGATCTCGGAAGACGGCTATGTGGTGACAAACAACCACGTCATTGAAGGCGCGGATGAAATCACCATCGAATTCTTCTCGGGCGAGGAACTGACGGCGAAGGTCATTGGCACCGATCCCAACACAGACATTGCCCTGCTTAAGGTCGAAGCGCCCGGCGCGCTGCCCTTTGTGAATTTCGGTGACAGTAACGCTGCACGCGTTGGCGACTGGGTCATCGCGATGGGCAACCCTTTGGGGCAGGGCTTTTCTGTTTCTGCCGGGATCGTGTCAGCACGAAACCGCGCGCTGTCAGGCACGTATGATGACTATATCCAGACCGACGCTGCGATAAACCGGGGCAACTCTGGCGGGCCCTTGTTCAACATGGATGGTGCTGTGATCGGTGTGAACACGGCAATCTTGTCGCCCAACGGCGGCTCCATCGGGATCGGTTTTTCAATGGCCTCCAACGTGGTGACCCGTGTCGTCGATCAGTTGAAAGAATTTGGCGAAACCCGCCGGGGCTGGTTGGGAGTGCGCATTCAGGACGTCACACAGGACGTCGCTGATGCGATGGGGCTGGCCAGCGCCACCGGTGCGTTGATCACCGATGTACCCGACGGCCCTGCGAAAGATGCAGGCCTTAAAACCGGCGATGTCATCATGAGCTTTGCCGGCGTAGAGGTTGAAGATACACGCGGTCTTGTGCGTCAGGTTGGCAACAGCGCCGTTGGCGCCGCAGTGCGCGTGACTGTAATGCGTGAAGGTAAATCGCAAACCCTCAAAGTGACCTTGGGCCGCCGCGAAGACGCCGAGAGCGAAAGCACCGCTTCTGAAGATCCAGAAGAAGAAGCTGCACCCGAAGCACCTGCAACCGTGTCGATGCTGGGATTGACCGTCACACCTCTTACGGACGACATGCGCGAAGAGTTTGGTGCCGATGACGCAACGATGGGTCTGGCCGTCACGGAAGTGGACGAGGCATCGGAAGCCTTCGAGAAAGGTCTGCGCAAAGGCGATGTGATCACCGAAGCAGGCCAGCAAAGCATCATGACGGTCGCAGATCTGGAAGACCAAGTGACGATAGCACGCGACGCTGGCCGCAAGTCCTTGCTGCTGCTGGTACGCCGCGCTGGTGATCCGCGCTTTGTCGCGATCGGATTGGACGAGTAAGCGTAAACTCAATCTTCAAAATCTTTGATCTACAAGACCCGTCTATGCCAAGCATAGGCGGGTCTTTCTTTGCCAGATCAACGCGACCTTCTGTGTTGTTTCACATGTCGAAATTAGTTAGGCTTGCCTGATAAAAGGAAGCTTGAATGCCTGAAACGACCTCCCTGAGCGCCTATCCTGAACGCCTGAATGCCCTGCGCACCCAATTATTGGCCGAGGCGGACATCACGAGCGTTCAAAATCAGGATTTGATTCAAAGCCGGCGAGAACAGATTTGTGACGCGGCATTGGAGCTGTTTCTTGAAAAAGGTTTTGCCGCGACCACGGTGCGCGACATCTGTGCGCGCTCTGGCGTGAACCAAGCCAGTATTTATGACTACATTGCCAACAAGAATGACATCCTGCGCCGTCTGCTGAACCAGCTTTGGTTCCGAGAGGACGTGCCGACGCTGTCGGTTATCTTGCAGGACACGTCCCTGTCACTGGAAGCCGCGATTGAGAAATACTTCCGGGAAAGCTGGGCGATGAAACGCAAGGGCACGTTGCTGGCCTATCGCTGTGTCCCGCATATGCAGCCCGAAGACCGGCAGGCATTACACGCGCGGGAACACGCAGCCATGAAGGACCTTGCCGATCAGCTAAGCCTGCGGTTGGGGCTGACCACGGATGACCGCCGACTGGATATCATGGGCAATCTGATGGTGTTCCT
Source organism: Roseobacter sp. (assembly GCA_024636495.1). Lineage (GTDB taxonomy): Bacteria > Pseudomonadota > Alphaproteobacteria > Rhodobacterales > Rhodobacteraceae > Sulfitobacter. The sequence continues at coordinate 19,380 of JAGXGZ010000028.1, forward strand.
GTCCGCATTTGGCCCCATGCGCGACTGGCTGATCCGTGATGTTCCCGATGACATGATTTTGCGCACGATCTCGGCTGGGGCGGCGGCGATGGTGCAATCCTTGGCGGCAGAAAAACCCGCCTAGACCTTGCGCGCGCGTATGACAGTATGATGGCTAACAATACGGTAGCCCAGCTCAGACGCCACCCGCCCCATCAACTCAGAAATTTCGGTACCGGGGATTTCGACAAGATCACCGCTTTCGACGTCAACCAGATGATCATGGTCGGTCTGCGGCATCATTTCATAGCGGGCAGGGGCGTCATCCATTACCAGTTTGCGCACAAGCCCGGCGTTTTCCAGCACTGACATCGTACGGTAAACGGTCGCGACCGACACGGTATCATCCAGCGTTCGCGTTTTCTCGTAGAGGTCCTCGACGCTTGGATGATCGTCGGTTTCCGACAGGATCGTTACAATGGATGCACGTTGAGGCGTAACACGCAGCCCTGCCTCGCGCAGCATTTGCCTGTAATCGGGACCATTTTTCAAAGCGCTCACCATTCTCTGTTTGCACTGACAATATGTAACTTCGCCCTTGTCCGCAAGTTTTTGCGACCTATTCTCATTTGAATGTTTGACAAATGCGACTAATTCGCATTAACAAGTGGAAAACCGCCCGGCGGATGGAGACTTTGATGAAAAGAACGATTTTTGCGACAGTTTCGGCAACCGTTTTGATGATGGCAGGCCCCTTGTGGGCCGCTGATTTCAAGGTCGTTACCACCTTTACCGTGCTGGCAGATATGGCCCAGCGGGTGGGCGGCGATGCGGCCGAGGTTGTGTCGATCACCAAGCCGGGGGCCGAAATTCACGGTTATTCCCCAACACCGCGTGATATTGTGGGGGCAGTTGATGCGGATCTGATCTTGTGGAACGGGCTGAACCTTGAGCTTTGGTTCGAACAATTCCTGTCAAATCTGGGTGATATTCCGTCGGTCACGTTGACCGACGGCATCGACCCGATCTCGATTTCTGGCGGAGATTATGAGGGCAGGCCAAACCCACATGCTTGGATGGGGCTGGAAAATGCGCTGATCTATGTCGATAATATCGCTACAGCTTTTGCACAGTATGACCCAGACAATGCAGATACGTATAAATCCAACGCTGAAACCTACAAAAACGAGATCCGCGAGACGCTTACGCCCTTGCGCGACCGGATCGCTGAAATTCCAGAAGGCCAGCGCTGGCTGGTGACGTGCGAAGGCGCGTTTAGCTATCTTGCGCGCGATTTCGGGATGAAAGAACTGTATCTCTGGCCGATGAACGCCGACCAGACGGGAACGCCGCAACAGGTGCGCAAGGTCATAGACAAGGTGCGCGAAAATGACATTCCTGTCGTATTCTGCGAAAGCACCGTTAACACCTCTCCTGCGAAACAGGTGGCGCGCGAGACGGGTGCGGTCTTTGGCGGCGTGCTTTATGTCGACAGCCTAAGCACCTCCGAGGGCCCGGTGCCCAGCTATCTGGACCTATTGCGCGTCACCTCCCAGACCGTCGCCGATGGCCTGATAAACAACCTTAAGTGATTGGAACCTCTCCATGAAAAGCGCTGAAATCATCCATGATGCAGAACATTTCGCGCCTCAGGAAAGCGGGATCGCGGCCCGTAATGTGACGGTGACCTACCGCAACGGCCACACGGCACTTTATGACGCGAATTTTGAAATTCCGCGCGGGACGATCACGGCCTTGGTTGGGGTGAACGGTGCCGGAAAATCCACGCTGTTCAAGGCGATCATGGGGTTTGTGCCCGCCGCCGAAGGTGAGATTACGTTGCTCGGCAAGACGGTGCGCGAGGCGCTGCGCGAGAACCTTGTTGCTTATGTCCCGCAATCAGAGGAGGTCGACTGGGCTTTCCCCGTGCTGGTGCAGGATGTCGTTATGATGGGCCGTTATGGCCATATGGGATTTTTGCGCCGCCCCAAAACGGCTGACCACGCTGCCGTGGACGAAGCGCTTGCCCGCGTGAACATGACCGAATTTCGCAACCGTCAGATCGGCGAGCTGTCGGGAGGCCAGCGCAAGCGGGTGTTTCTGGCCCGTGCCTTGGCGCAAGATGGCCGCGTTATCCTGCTCGACGAGCCCTTTACGGGCGTCGACGTAAAGACCGAAGACCAGATCGTCGCCCTGCTGCGCGAACTGCGCGACGAAGGGCGGGTGATGCTTGTGTCGACGCATAACCTTGGCTCGGTCCCCGAATTTTGTGATCGCACTGTGTTGGTCAAGGGCACAATCCTTGCTTACGGCCCGACCGAGACGGTGTTTACCCACCAAAACCTCGAGAAAGCCTTTGGCGGCGTGCTGCGCCACTTTACCCTTGGCGGCAGCGATCTGCATGATGATGATGACGGCCGCGAAGTCAGCATTATCACCGATGATGAACGCCCCTTTGTTCATTACGGTCAAGCGGTTGCGAAGGGCGAGGGCGACACATGATCGACGTCCTGCTAGAGCCGTTTGGCTACAGCTATATGTTCAACGCCATGTGGGTTTCCGCCATGGTGGGCGCGGTTTGTGCGTTTCTTTCCTGCTATCTGATGCTCAAGGGCTGGTCGCTGATCGGTGACGCGCTGAGCCATTCGGTCGTGCCGGGTGTCGCAGGGGCCTATATGCTGGGGCTGCCCTTTGCCTTGGGTGCCTTTCTTGCCGGCGGTATGGCCGCAGCTGCGATGCTGTTTTTGTCGGGTCGTTCGGGGCTGAAGATCGATGTGGTCATCGGAATCATCTTTACGTCATTCTTCGGGCTTGGGCTTTTTATGGTGTCGCTCTCGCCCATGTCCGTCAGCATTCAGACAATTATCATGGGCAATATTCTGGCAATTGCACCTTCGGATATCATCCAGCTGGCGATTATTGGAGTGGTATGTCTGACCGTGTTGCTGCTGAAATGGAAAGACCTCATGGTGACATTCTTTGACGAGAACCATGCGCGGTCCATCGGTTTGAAGCCTGATCTTCTCAAGGCGATCTTCTTTATGTTGCTATCGGCTGCCGTTGTGGCCGCAATGATGACGGTGGGGGCGTTTTTGGTCATCGCGATGGTCGTAACCCCCGGTGCGACAGCATATTTGCTGTGCGACCGCTTTCCGCGCCTGATCATCGTTTCAGTTGTGATTGGCACGCTCACCGGATTTCTGGGGGCCTATGCCAGCTATTTTCTGGACGGTGCCACAGGCGGGGTGATTGTCACATTGCAAACCGTGATCTTCCTGTTGGCCTTTGTGTTTGCCCCTAAACATGGTGTTCTTGCAGCGCGGCGCAAAGCTGCACAGGCGTTGCGGTCTTTGCGCAAGGAGGTGTCTTTATGATCGAGACCTTGTTGTTTCCATTCCAATTTCCGTTCATGCAGAATGCGTTCTGGATCGTTCTGCTGGTCGGGCCGCCCACAGCGCTGCTGTCGTGTTTTCTGGTGCTAAAGGGCTGGGCGCTTATGGGCGACGCGGTCAGCCATGCGGTGCTTCCGGGTGTTGTGCTGGCGTGGATTACCGGTATCCCCTTGATCATCGGCGCCTTTGCGGCTGGCATGTCTTGCGCGCTGTTGACGGGCTATTTGAGCCACAACAGCCGGATCAAGCAAGACACGGTGATGGGGGTCGTTTTCTCGGGGATGTTCGGGATCGGGATCATCATGTATACCTCGATCAGCACCAATCAGCATTTGGACCACATCTTGTTCGGCAATATGCTGGGCGTGGGGCCGCAGGATCTGTGGACCGCGGGGGCAATTTCGGTTTTTGTCACCGGGTTTCTGATCCTGAAATGGAAAGACCTGCTGCTGCATGCATTTGATGCGGCACAGGCGCAGGCCAGTGGATTGCGCACGGGGTTTTTGCACTATGGACTGCTTGCCGTCTTGTCGCTGACCATCGTCGCAACGCTGACGGCAACAGGATTGATTTTGGCGGTCGCCTTGCTGGTGACACCGGGGGCAATCGCGTTTCTGGTGGTGCGCAGCTTTGGTCCGATGCTGATCGTGTCGGTTGCGGTTTGCACGTTGTCGATGTTCGCAGGAACCTACCTAAGCTTTTTTATCGACAGTGCCCCGGCACCGACAATTGTCTTGATCCTTACGGCCGTGTTTGTGGTGGCCTTTACCAACCGATTGTTGGTGACGCGCCGGACCTCACGGCTGGCCGACGTTGCTGTTGAACAAAAATAACGTGGCATTTGCTGCCCCAAGCAGCGACTGCGTGGCGGGCTTAGCGATCATTACCCTCTTGGTGAAGATCGTAGGACCGTAGAAACGCCTCTTGCCGTGTGCGTGTGACCGATATCACCTCGCCATTCTCAAGTTCCAGTTCAAGTTTACCATTCGCTTTGCGCAGATTGCTGATCTGGCTATAGGCGACCCAGACGGAACGGTTAATCTGATAGCCCAATGACAGGCCCAACTGTGTGGTCGCGTCCGACAGCTTTGCGCGCACCAGTTTGGTACCGTTGGTAAACTCGATCGAAAGATAGTGCTCTTCAGACCGGATCAACTGTATTGTGGCGGGGTCAAACTTGCGGTTCCCGATTTCGATTGCGGTCGCCAAAAACGTATCTGACGCATGGGCGGCAAGCTTGTCAGAGCGGTCCCCGACTTTATCGCGTTGCCCTGATACGTGTGACAAAGCTGCCGCGCCACGTGTGCGCGATTGGACTGCCCGCTGGGGTGTGTCTGCATCAAGCAGCGCTGCGCCACCTATCATCGTTCTGTACGGTGTTTGTGGCTTGATGTCGCTTAAGACTAAAGGATGGTGGGGGGCAACAAACCGTCCGTGAAGGATGTCGAAACAGATCAACGCAAAAAAGGATTTTGCCAACATCTCGAAACTGGGAATGTAGTTGGTCGGTTCAATTGTGTTTGAAAAATAGTCAAACCCATAGAAAACCGCATGCGAGGTGAAGACCAATGGCACAAGGATGATCGGCGTATAAACCGCGCGGAACACGCCCCATTGTACGAGCCAACGAAGCATCGAACTGCTAAAGCCGATCCAGATCAAATTCGATGTAAAAACCAACGACCAAACAAAAGTAATCTGGGCTGGGGTATCAATGCCAAGAACCACAGGCCGGACAAGAAGTGCGAAAACCAGCGTCGCAAGAAAGCTGAACTGGAGGAAGGCGGGATCAAGGAGATAGGCGCTTGGTGACCGCGTCGCCAGCAAAAAGCTACCCCCATCAGAAAATCTGATAACCAGTGGATCAGGGTCTGGCCTGGCGCTCATGATCGTCTCCTTTCCTTGTGGTTCCATCCTGTTATCAACAGTGATGGAACAGTTTTATTTCCACCGATTTCATCTTAGTATGGCCTATACCATTTAGGCAGGGTGTACGGCTGGCGAGGCATTGCTAGGTTTTTCAGGTCTCAGCGCTGTCCTTTGTATGAGTTGAGAAAAGATCATACGCCTGCAAAAACGCCTGCTTGCGTGCCCGTGGGACAGTCAAAACCTCGCCATTTTTCAACTCAAGCTCAAGCTTGCCGCCTGCGTTTTTGATAGCCTCCACTTCCGCATACGCCACCCATAAAGATCTGCTGATCTGCAATCCGAACGAAAGCCCCAGCGTCGTCGCGGCATCTGACATCTTGGCACGCAGAAGCTTGGTGCCCTTATCTGTATCAATAGAGAGATAATGCTCCTCCGACCGGATCAACTTGATCCTGCGCGGGTTAAATTCGCTTGTTCCGATCATAACCCGCTCTGGCAGAGAGGCCTTGACGGGAACCGCATCCAGCGGGACTTCGATTGCCGAAGTGAGATCACCCGCTTTAGCTGTGTCCGCAGGACCATCCGAACCATCCAAAGGGGAGGAGGGGCTGCTTGCATCCACGACGCCAGGTTGCATCTCATGCTGTTTGGGCGCGGCATCCAGACTGTCAGGCTCCGGAGTGCGCGCGCTTATCACCAATGGGTGCAAGGGGGCTACGAAACGGCCATGAAATATATCAAAACAAATCACAGCAAAAAAGCTTGTGAGCAGATCGGTAAGATCGGGTTGATAGCCGGACCACCGGGGTAAATGCACGAGACCAATATAGGTATGTGAAACAGCGTCCGTGATGAACGGAACCGGGAAGATTAGGATCGGGGTGTAGATCGCCTGAAGCACACCAGTGTCGATCATCCATTTTGAAACCCTGAGGCTTATTGTAAGCCAAACAAGAACAGCACAGGAGATGGCCAGCCACATCACCGCGATCTTTGCCGCGCTCATTTTTTCTGGCACGCTGGGGTCGGCCAGGATCGCAAATATCAGCGTCGCCACCAGAAAAAAGCGCAAAAACGTGGTGTCGAGCAGGTATTCACTGACAGATCGCGACAGGACCCAAAAGCCGCCACCATCAGAATACCTGATCAAGATCGGAGTATTGGAAATCTTATCGGGCAAAACTAAAACCTCTTGGCTTTTCTCTCTCACATTGTAGGGTTAACCTACGGTTGTGTCTCTCTGTTGAATTTCCCATTTACGTACACGCATAGCGTGTTGTATTTTCAGCATTGTTTAAGACGCGCTCCTGCAAGTCAAATTGCGATTCGGGGGAAGGGCTACATTTCAGGGTTGAATTTTCCAAAATCTGTGACGCTCCCATTTTTAGCATGTGTCATGAATTACTGCATTTAACCGTAACTCACGACATCTGGAAACACTAGTTACTGTATTTCGCGACAGTGTGGTCATTTCATGATGTCATGAAGTGCATTTCGTGGCAGTCGCGGTCAATTTAAGACTTTGTTAGTTTTTACCCTATGTAGCGATGACTCAGATGAAGCGCGGTGTATCGGTTTTTGGTAACCAGATGAGGATGACGTGCACAAAACTGCTTTTGGGCCGTCGTTGCTAAGATACCTTTGACGGGCGGGGGCCCTGCTAAAGGTGTTATTTGAAAAGCGGCGTTTCACGTTCTCTGCTGAGCGGTCACGGCGTATAGTTTGGAAGAAGCTGCCATGACAAACATCTTGATCGACGCCCCTCGTCCGTCCTGTGAAAACATGACGAAAGTTATCACTCAGCATCAGAAGAAAGCCGCGTATTTTGCGCGGGGCCTTCGGTCGAGCGGTACAGACAGGATATCGGTTGTTTTTGTCTTAAGCTGAAACACCAAGAGTTTGTGCGCGAAGCCAGTTCGGTTTCGATGCACATCCCGTCCACACCGTGTCTGTCACCGCCTGTCCTGCTGGAGTATTCTAGATGACCCCCAATTTCGCGACATCAAGCCCACGTTGTGACGTCCTGAGCGCACCTGGTTGTGTGCAGTCCCTTTTGGTTGACGCCGCAGGCTTTGCCCAAGCAATCGCCTGCGAAGATTTTGTCCCGAAATTGAATGCGTACACTGCGCGCTGCATCGGTTGTGATGCTGAGCTTTTTGAAGCCGACCCGCACGAAAATCGGTTTGAAGACGAGAAAACACACGATGACGCGCGAAGCGCTGCCATGCTTCGGCGCGTGTCATCCATAGAACGGGGGCCCAGAAGATGGCTGATGTGAAAAAGCTGAGCGACGCCAGAGCGCGACACGGCATTCCCCTTTATCCCAGCGGTCACCAACGCTGAGGCCCCGATAAACCCCATTCGCGTTTCGGTCACATTGCAGCCTTAATCTGCACGCAATCCCGGCCTAAAACGTACGTAAAGAATTCCAAGCAAGGGTTAGATTACAACCCTAGAAAGCGGACAAGATGCCATTAGAGACCCAAGTAACTAACATTTATAAATTTAACGGGACACTCATTGACCTGCTTCAGCCGTCGGCGATTAGTACGAGCCTTCTAAACAGCATTCCTGCTGCAGGCGGGGGCACGTTTGTTGACAACAACTTCCAGCTCAGTCAGGCAGACGATGGGGCACAACGTTCTCGCTTAACGGTGGTCCAGCGGAGCCTATCAACTATCTGGGCGCGGGCACGATCCAACCGCTCAGCCTTTTTGGCATTCCTCTTTTCTCGCGTCCTTTGGCGGCCTTCCAATTGCCAAACGGCGATATTTACCTCTATGCGCCGGACGGTATCCCAATATTGACCACGCTGCTGGTTGATATTGATATTGACCCGAACGCTACCTTTAATTTGCCGGCGACCCCATCTGACGGCATCGTAGATGGCGCAGGCACCAGCCAGGTGATGAACGTCGGCTTTACTGACGCCCAAGGTGACCAAATCACCGAAGGGGCCGACAGCATCCGCGGCAACGATGGCAACGATTCGATCACCGCTGGTGGCGGCAACGACAGCATCGATGGCGGCGCAGGCGCAGATACAATCAATGCAGGCACGGGCGACGACTTGGCCTTTGGCGGTTTTGGTAACGATTCCATTCTTGGCGAGGCGGGCAATGACACGCTGTTCGGCGGCGAAGGGCGCGACACCATCGATGGCGGTTCCGGCAACGACGTCATCGACGGGGGCGACGGTAACGACAGCCTGCTTGGTGGCATTGGCAACGATATCATCGAAGGCGGGTCTGGCGACGACAAGGTTTTTGGTGGCACCGGCAACGACACGATCTATGGCGACGACGGCAGAACGATCAACCCGGCGGAAGAGGGCGTAGACGCTGCCCCGCTTACCATCAGAAACAATGCGACCCAGAACGAAGTTTCCGGCCAGTCAATTGAGTATTTGAATGCGACGACAACCAGTGACGGCACACCCGTGCTTGCGCGGATCACTGTCATTGGTAAATCCGACGCAGCTCTGGATGTTGACCTCAGCGGTCCTGACGGCGGCGTGCGTCTTCTTGGGACCAGCGCACTTCAGGGTGAAACGGTTACATTCCGGGTCGAATTCTTTAACCAGAACACCGGCGAACCGATTTCCTTGGATACAACGGCGACATTTGCCGACCTTGACCGCAATAGCGCCACCTCTCAAGAAAATGTGACGATCAACAAGGAATTCATTAGCGGGTTCTCTCTCAGTTCAGGCAGCGATCTGACAGTCTTGGACACCGGCGGCAGCCTGTCGGCGACGGCGTCGGGTAGTTTTTCCGGTACGACGCCGGATGATCAGAACGCATGGTTTTCTGTAGGTCTGGACGATCGGCAAAGTTTTGAATTTACGGCAACAGCGCGTGATCAGATCTCCGACTACTTCCTGAACGGTTCGGTTCTGACCAACCCTGTCGAGACCGTATTCACGCCGGGCGACGATACGTTGTGTGGCGACGAGGGCGACGACGTTATTTACGGCGAAGGCGGCAATGACTCGATACTTGGTGCTGATGGCAATGACACGTTGCTTGGCGGGCTGGGCAATGACATCGTCGATGGCGGCATTGGCGACGACAGCATTGATGGCGGCGCTGGCGATGATACGCTTACTGGCGGCGATGGAAACGATATTATCTACGGCGGCGACGCTTTCACAACCACCACGCCTGCGCCCGCTCCGACTGTTGTCACAGCGACAAATGTGGTGGGTGCAGACCACACCTTTATCGTCTGGGATCTGTCAGACGCCTCCTTCGTTAACGCACCCGGAAACGGTACTCCGTTCACCAGTGCTGGTACTGGTGAAAGTAACGTCGCCGGATCGACCTTCAGGCTGTTCGAGAGTTCTACGCCGGTCACAGTGGGCATCAACGACAATGACAGCCTTTTTACAGATGGTGACAATGGGCAACAGCTTGTTCAAACAGTCACGCTGAATGGCAAAACCGTAAGTGCAGGCCAAGAGCTTGAGATCGAGTATTCCTATTCGGTACAGGACAGTGCGGGCAATATAATCAACATCTATGCTGTTGAAGAAAACAGTGACGATGTTGTCGGCTTCATTTCCGACGTGCCTTTGAAGCTAGGCGAAACCTATACGTTCGTCGAGCGGACCAGCACTGATCCAGCCATCAACTACGCCAATATAGCCACATCCTATATCGACCCTGTCGGGACGGTACCGGGCGGCGGCGGCACCACGACAACAAGCGCAGGCGGAAACGACGTTATCGATGGTGGTATTGGTAACGATACGATCCACGCCGGCGACGGGTCCGACACGATTACCGGTGGTCTGGGTGCGGATTCGATCCGTGGCGACGACGGCGATGACGACCTGATCATTGGCGCAGGCGACACAGTAAGCGGCGGCGGCGGCGATGACGAGTTCATCCTTGACCCGACCAATACCGACGGGCCGGGCACCATTACAATTGACGGTGGCGCTGATGGCACAAACGGCAGCGCGGCGGACGGTGCCAACGGTGACACGGGCGATACGCTCGACTTTACCGGTCTGGACAATGTGACCATCATCTCGCCCTTGGTCGATGACGGCACGGGCTCCTTCAGCGGCGTGGTCAGCTACACCAACGTCGATGGCGATGTGATCACCGTCAACTTCACCGAGATCGAAAAAGTCATAGGCCTTCCAACGACCGATGGCATCGTCGACGGCTTGCCTGCGGGCGAGATCATGGATGTTGGCTATACCGATCCTCAAGGCGACAAGATCACCGATGGGGCGGATAGCATTCGCGGCGACGCAGGCAACGATTCGATCACGGCGGGTGCCGGGAACGACACGGTGGATGCGGGTGCGGATAATGACACGGTCAACGCCGGGCTTGGGGACGACAGCGTTCTTGGCGGTCTGGGCGATGACAGCCTGCTGGGCAACGAAGGCAACGACACGCTGGCCGGTAACGAAGGCAACGACACGATTGACGGCGGGATCGGCAACGACTCCATCGACGGTGGTGTGGGCAACGACAGCCTGAACGGTGGGACCGGCAACGATACCATCGATGGCGGCACCGGATCCGACACGATTGCGGGCGGCCCGGGGGCGGATTCCATCAACGGCGGGGCAGGCGATGATGACATCGCGGTCGGCGGCACCGATACGGTTGCAGGCGGCTCCGGCGATGACGTGTTCACGATTGATCCGACGGATCTGCCAGCGGATGTTGCAGCCACGATTGACGGCGGCACCGATGGTACCGACGGCAACCCGGACGGGCTCGAGAATGGCGACGCAGGTGACATCCTTGATCTGGGCAACCAGACTGCGGACCTGACCGTCACTCTGACGCCCAACCCCGAGACCGGTACGGTCAACGGTCTGGATGCGGATGGCACGCCGGATATCTCGTTCACCGAGATCGAAAAAGTGATCACCGGCGCGGGCGACGATACCGTCTCGGGCGGCACGGCGACGACACCGATTGATGTGGTGACCGGCGCAGGCGACGACAGCATTGTCGGCGGTCTGGGCAATGACACCATTGATGCGGGTGCAGACAACGACACGGTTGATGCAGGCGCAGGCGACGACAGCGTTGTGGCAGGTCCGGGCGACGATTCAGTTGCGGGCGGCGCAGGCAATGACACGATCGATGCAGGCACAGGCAACGACACGGTTGATGCAGGCCTAGGCAACGACAGCGTTGTGGCAGGCGACGGCAACGACAGTGTTGACGGCGGCGCAGGCAATGACACGATTGATGGTGGCGACGGGTCCGACACGCTGAAAGGCGGCTTGGGCAACGACTCTCTGGTCGGTGGCCAGGGCGATGACGACTTTATCGTCGGCTCGGGCGACACGGTAAGCGGCGGAAGCGGTGATGACGAGTTCATCCTGGATCCGACCAACACCGACGGTCCGGGGTTCATCACCATCGACGGCGGCACGGACGGAACGAATGGGTTCCCGGACGATCTGGCCAATGGCGATGACGGTGATACGCTCGACTTTACCGGCCTGAACAACGTGACCATCGTTTCGCCACTTGTGGATGACGGCACGGGTTCGTTCACCGGTGTGGTCAGCTATACCAATGTCGAAGGCGAAACGGTCATCGTCAGCTTCACCGAGATCGAGAAGGTTCTTGGCTTGCCAAATGCACCGGACGGTGTGGTGGACGGCGAAGTAACCGGCGAGGTTATGGATGTTGGCTATAACGATGCCAACGGACCGACCGACGGCGGTGGCGACCTGATCACCGATGGGGCGGACAGCATTCGCGGCAACGCAGGCAACGATTCGATCACGGCGGGTGCCGGGAACGACACGGTTGATGCGGGTGCGGATAATGACACGGTCAACGCCGGGCTTGGGGACGACAGCGTTCTTGGCGGTCTGGGCGATGACAGCCTGCTGGGCAACGAAGGCAACGACACGCTGGCCGGTAACGAAGGCAACGACACGATTGATGGCGGGATCGGCAACGACTCCATCGACGGTGGTGTGGGCAACGACAGCCTGAACGGCGGCGATGGAAATGACACTATCGATGGCGGTGCTGACAATGACACTATCAACGGTGGTCTAGGCAACGACAGCGTCTTTGGTGGTCTTGGCGACGACTCCCTCTCGGGCAATGCGGGTGACGACACATTGTCGGGTGACGCAGGCAACGACACGATCAGAGGCGGGATCGGCAACGACATCATCGACGGCGGTGTAGGTGACGATAGCTTGCTGGGCGGTGACGGAAACGACAGCATCCTTGGCGGTGACGGCAACGATACCGTGAACGGTGGTGACGGCAACGACACGGTTGATGGTGGTATCGGCGACGATGTCATCGACACCTCTGGTCCTGTCAATGTGGGGGCCGGGATCGGCGTCCCTGACGCTGGCTATCCGGGTGTGTTTCCAGTCGACGCAAATCCTAACAACGACCGGGATAGCGTGTCTGGCGGCGATGGTAACGACAGCATCACCACAGGTGATGATGACGATACGATCGACGGCGGTGCAGGCAATGACACGATCAATGCGGGTATCGACGACGATCTCGTGACTGGTGGGATTGGCGACGACTCGATTATCGGTAGCGAAGGCAGCGACACCATTGATGCCGGTGATGGCAACGATACTGTCTATGGCGGCAATGATCCTGCCTTGGTTGTTGATATCTTCAACCTGGAAGACGACGGAACCAACCCGCTTGGACCTGACCTTGATCCAAACAATGGTCGAGATTCAATTCTTGGTGGCACCGGTAACGACGTTCTTTACGGTCAAGACGATGATGATACGATCTCTGGTGGCGACGATGACGACTTCATCGACGGTGGCATTGACGACGACCTTCTGTTTGGTGATGCGGGCAATGACACCGTTCTTGGTGGTCAGGGTAACGACACCATTGACGGTGGTTCGGGCAATGACGAGCTCGACGGTGGCATCGGTAACGACAGCATCGACGGTGGCATAGGCAACGACACGATCCGTGGTGGTTCTGGCAACGACGTTATTAACGGCGGTGACGGCAACGACGAAATCCGCGGTGGTGAAGGTGTTGACACGCTTAGCGGTGGCGACGGGGGTGATTTGTTCATCGACGTTACCGATGGCGACATCATCGACGGTGGCAGCGGTGACCCTGCAACTGACTTTGACGTCCTCAATCTGACGGGTCTGCTGCAACCAGGTGGAACCTTTGTCATCGAGAATGCAGTGCCTGACACCGATCCTCTGGATGGTGTCGACGACGGCAGCCCGAACGATGGCCAAGACGGTACGGTCGTTATCCGGGATGCAGGCGGTGTCGTAACTGCACGGATCGACTTTACCAACATCGAAAGCATCGTTCCTTGCTTTACGCCGGGTACGTTGATCGCAACGGCAAAGGGTCAGATCCGCGTAGAGGACCTGAAACCGGGGGATCGGGTTATCACCCGAGACAACGGTATGCAGGAAATCGCATGGGTTGGTCAAAAGCACCTGACGCAAAAGGACTTTATCGCCAAACCAGAACTGAAGCCGGTTCTGATCAAGGCAGGGTCTTTGGGTGAAAACATGCCAGAGCGTGACATGATGGTATCTCCGAACCATCGGATGTTGATCGCAGACAAGGGCGCGTCGATGTACTTTGACGAACCCGAAGTATTGGCGGCGGCCAAGCACTTTGTCGGCAAGGAAGGGATCTGTCACGTTGATGTTTCCCAGACGAGCTACATCCACTTCATGTTCGAGCGGCACGAGGTTGTGCTGTCTGACGGAACGTGGACGGAAAGCTTCTATCCGGGCGATTACACGATCGACGGGCTTGGCGAAGAGCAACGTGCTGAAATCCTGTCGCTCTTCCCAGAGCTGGAATCCGAGACCGGTCTTACCGGATACCGGACGGCCCGCGCGATCTTGAAGAAGTACGAAGCAAAACTTCTTCTGGGCTAACACGAAATCTTGAGCCCTCTTGCAAAAGAGGGCTCTTGTGTAGCTACCTGAAAGATCGTGGAGGCATCGGTGGGGTGCCGCACCGGACATTTTGTCCGGCAAGACTGATCATTCTAAATCAAATGACCACTCATTCGAATGTATGGTGTTTATTGGGGCGCAGTTTGCAGAACTGCGCCCCATTTTCTTGGGGCTCAGGGTTTAGCGTAACTCGCGGGGGATGAAATCGCGGTGTGCATCAAACTGGGCGAAAGCCGCTTTTGTTATCCGTATATCGGCTTACCCGTTAAAGTTGGCCATCAATTGGTGGAACTTTTCGCCCTGAACGGCCACGTGGCAACGTAGGACCTTGGCTGCTTGTTCGGCATCTTCCGCCTGAAGCGCCTCTACAATTTCGCGGTGTTCGGTCATGGATTGCACCATGCGCCCCCGAAACCGCAGCTGCATTTTGCGGTAAGCCCTGAGTTTGCTTTGCAAGCGCAGCGCTTGTTTTTCAAGATAGCCATTGGCCGTTCCGTGATAGATGATCTGGTGGAATTTTTCGTTCTCGGCATAGTATTGCGCGTGATCGTTTGCCTCGATCGCCTTTTGGCAGCGGTCATTCGCTGCGATGAGTTGCTGTAACCCTTCCTCTGAAATCCGGGTTGCGGCCAGCCTGCCGCAAGCGGCTTCCAGTTCTGCCATCATCTCGAACATTTCCATCAGTTGGACGGGGCCCGGCTGGCGCACAAAAACGCCCCGCCGTGGGATTTGTTCTGCAATCCCACCTGCGACAAGCACTTGTAATGCCTCACGAATAGGAGTCCGAGAAACGCTGAACTGTTCGGCAAGTTTGACTTCGTCCAGCCGCTCTCCATCGCGAAATGTTCCTGAAAATACAAGCTGTTCAAGCGTTTCGGCGATCTTGTCTGCGCGTCTGATGTCCATAGCGATCACCTAGCACCATCTCTATTATAAATGCAATATAGATCATATTGTATACAAGATGTTTGACTTGGAATGCAGAACGTGGAATTCATAGTGGCGTAGAACCGGGGCTTTTGACTCTGGTCACATTCTGGGAGGAATATATGAAGATGACTGCACTCAAGGCGGCGGTGACGCTGGCCTGTTTTACGCTTGGGTCTGCCGCACAGGCTGAAACTTTGCGACTGTCCCATCAATGGTCTGCAACTGACGTGCGCAACAAGGTTGCACAGATCGTTGCTGACGGCGTGGCCGAGGCGGGTGTCGATCTGGATATCCAGATTTTCGGCTCGCAATCCTTGTTCAAGGCGCGCGAACAGTATCGCCCGCTAAGCCGGGGCCAACTCGACATGACGGTTCTGCCGCTCAGCTATGCAGGTGGACAGCAGCCTGCGTTTAACCTTACGTTGATGCCCGGTCTGGTGAAAAACCACGATCACGCCGCACGCCTCAGCGCCTCGCCATTCATGGCCGCGCTTGAAGAAAAAATGGCCGATGATGATGTCATGGTTCTGGTGCATGGCTATCTGGCGGGCGGTTTCGTTGGCAAAGACAAGTGCATCACCAAGCCCGAAGATGTGGCTGGTCTGCAAATCCGCGCGGCGGGCAAGTCGTTTGAACAAATGCTGGCCGGTGCCGGTGCGTCCATCGCATCGATGGCATCTTCCGAGCTTTATAACGGCATGCAGACGGGCGTTTTGACGGCGGCAAATACGTCGTCCTCGTCTTTCGTCTCCTACCGGATTTACGAGCAGGTTTCGTGCTATACCCCTGCGGGCGATGTGGCGTTGTGGTTTATGTATCAGCCTTTGCTGATGAACAAAGCCAAGTTTGAATCGCTGACCGACGACCAGCAAGCAGCCCTTCTGGCCGCATCCGAGAAGGCGCAGGCATTCTATCTGGAAGAAGCCAAGAAAGAAGATGCAGTTTCTGAGCAGATCTTCCGGGATGCAGGCGTAGAAATCGCGCAAATGACCCAGGCGGATTTTGACGCATGGCGCGCGCTTGCGCAGGAAACATCCTACAAAGCCTTCATCGAAGAAGTCCCTGATGGGCAGGCTCTTTTGGACATGGCCTTCGCGGTCGAGTGACCAAAACGAAAGGGGCGTTCGCGCCCCTTTTTTTAACCACCTCCCCACACCTCAAGGAGACCTCACATGGCTGGCCAAACCGCCGCTGTCGTATCCCGCACGGGCGACAATCCCTTTCTCAAGACTGTCGCGGCCTTATCCACTGTGGCGGGGTGGTTTTCGGCTGCGATGATCGTCGCGGCTGTGCTGATCACCTGTCAGATGATCTTTATCCGCTTTGTGCTGAACGGATCTACGATCTGGCAAACCGAGGCGGTTATTTACCTTGCCATCAGCTCGACCCTAGTTGGGCTGCCTTATGTGCAACGGCTGCGAGGTCATGTGAATGTGGATTTGGTGCCGCTAACTATGGGACCACGGCTGCGCTATAACATGGCGATTTTCACGCTGAGCCTGTCCAGCGCCATGGTTGCGATCATGCTATGGTACGGCTTTGAATTCTGGCACTTGGCTTGGGAGCGTAACTGGAAATCCGACACCGTCTGGGGTGTGCGCCTGTGGATTCCTTACGCGTCGCTGCCCATCGGTTTTGCACTGTTTTTGCTGCAACTGATTGCGGATTTGGTCGCTGTCGTTTTGAAAATTGATAAGCCCTTTGGGCTGGAGGACGCGTAATGGATCCGCTTACCCTTGGCGCGTTTGTCGCCTTTTCTACCATCATTGTTTTGTTTTCCGGCGTGTCTGTGGCACTTGGCTTGCTGATCGTGTCGACCGGGTTTCTGATGATCTTCGATGGGATGCGGTCGCTTGAATTGCTGCCCGAAATTCTGTTTGGCAAACTGGATAACTTTGCCCTGCTGTCGATCCCGATGTTCATCATCATGGGGTCTTCGATTGCGTCCACCCGCGCAGGTGCCGACCTGTACGAAGCGCTCGAGCGTTGGTTGACGCGCGTGCCCGGCGGGCTTGTGATCTCGAACCTTGGGGCCTGCGCGCTGTTCGCAGCGATGTCTGGGTCCAGCCCCGCCACCTGTGCCGCCATCGGCAAGATGGGCATCCCCGAGATGCGCAAACGCGGCTATCCTGATGGCGTCGCGGCGGGGTCGATTGCTGCGGGTGGCACGCTGGGCATTCTTATCCCCCCATCGGTCACAATGATCGTTTATGGCATCGCAACTGAGACCTCGATTGGCCGTCTGTTCCTGGCAGGCGTGATCCCCGGATTGCTGCTGGTGGCGCTGTTCATGGCCTGGTCGCTTTATTCCACCTGGAAATCGGGTAACCGCGAGCTTTTGACATCGGGCAACTACACGTGGAAGGAAAAATTCGAAATCCTGCCTCGCGTGATCCCCTTCCTGCTGATCATTCTCGGCGTGCTTTATGCGATGTATGGCGGCGTTGCGACACCGTCTGAAACCGCTGCCGTGGGGGCCTTGCTGTGCCTGCTGATCGCAATGATTATTTACAAACTGTGGAACCCCAAGGACCTGTGGGTCGTGCTGCGCGACAGCACCAAGGAAAGCGTGATGATCCTGTTCATCATCGCCGCGGCTGGCGTTTTTTCCTACATGCTTTCAAGCCTTTACATCACACAGTCCATTGCGAACTGGATCGGCACGCTGGATGTGAACCCATGGGTGTTGATGGGGTTCGTCAACGTGTTCCTGTTGGTTGCGGGGTTCTTTTTGCCCCCCGTTGCGGTGATCTTGATGGCGGCACCGATCTTGCTGCCAATCATCACCACCGCCGGTTTTGATCCTATCTGGTTTGCGGTGATCCTGACGATCAACATGGAAATCGGGCTGATCTCGCCCCCTGTGGGCCTGAATCTTTATGTGATCAACGGCATCGCGCCGGATATTTCGTTGAAAACCATCCTGATGGGGTCGCTGCCCTTTGTGGCTTGTATGGTGTTGGCAATTATCCTGCTTTGCTTCTTTCCGGGCCTCGCCACATGGCTGCCGGACGCAGTCATGGGGCCGGCAAGATGAGCTTTTTCGCAGGTCTTTTCGCTTCGGTTTTCGACAGACGCTACAGAAAAGCCATCTCTTACGAGGTGGAAGGTCAAACGATCGAGGCGCTGTGCGAGAATTTGCTGGGCAACCATGGCGAGGTGTCAGGCAGTACCTTGGCAAGACTGATCCTTGACCGATTTGCCGCGATGGACAGCGATGAAAAGCTTTCGTTTTTCCAGTTCATGACCCATGGGCTTGAGATCGACGCAGACGCGGTTGTGGATACCTTGAACACCTACCGCGACGCGCCCTCGAAAAGCAGCTACCGCGCCTTTGCCGCCGCATGTGAGCCTAAGCGACAAGAGTTGACGCGCAGGCTAAATCAGGTCGAAGGAGGCACGGGGCAACTTGTCGCGATGCGCAAGGACTTGCTGAATTTGCTGCGCGATCACCCGCTGCTAGAGCCGTTGGATGTCGATTTTCAACATCTGTTTGCATCGTGGTTCAACCGGGGCTTTCTGGTGTTGCGTCCCATCAATTGGTCCAGTCCAGCAGAGATACTGGAACAGATCATTGCATACGAGGCCGTTCACGCCATCGACAGCTGGGATGATCTGCGCCGCAGGGTCCAGCCCAGAGATCGCCGTTGCTTTGGGTTTTTCCATCCTGCGATGGCAGGGGAGCCGCTGATTTTTGTCGAGGTCGCCCTGACCAAGGGGATCCCGAATTCGGTGCAGGCGTTGCTGGCCGATGGCCGCGATGCGATTGACGCCGAAGACGCGGATACGGCCGTGTTCTACTCGATCTCGAACTGTCAGGCAGGGTTGGCCGGGATTTCTTTTGGCAATTCGCTGATCAAGCAAGTCGTTGCCGATCTGTCGCGTGATCTGCCGGGATTGAAGCACTTTGTGACCCTTTCCCCAATCCCCAGCCTGAACAAGTGGTTGGAACGGTCAACTGGTGACGTTTCCCCAAATGATGCACCGCAAGCAGTGGCGGCCCACTATCTGCTAGAGGCAAAGCGCCCTGACGGGATGCCGTTTGACCCTGTTGCACGGTTTCATCTGGGCAATGGCGCGTTGGTTCATGCGGTCCATGCGGATGCCGATTTATCCGCAAATGGGATGGCGCAGTCGAACGGCACAATGGTAAATTACCTTTATGATCTTTCGCAAATCTCAATAAATCACGAGCAATTCGTCACGGAAAAAACGGTTGTTGCATCAGCCGACGTACGTGCGCTAAGCGCCACCATTGCGTCTGAAGCATAGGAATCAAGACATGTCTAACCCGCTATTTGATACGCTTTTTGGAAAACATGCCGGCAAGTCACAGGTGTTCCTGCATTTGGTGGATGGTCAGACGATCAGTTATGCTGCTTTTTTGGGTATGGCCGCGCAATATGCGGGTGCGTTGACCAAAATGGGTCTGACGCCGGGTGACCGGCTTGCCGTGCAGATTGCAAAGTCTCCGCAAGCACTAGCGGTCTATGCGGCTTGCGCCCAGGCAGGGGTGGTGTTTTTGCCGCTCAATACGGCCTATACCGCCGACGAGGTGGCGTATTTTGTAGAAAACAGCGGGGCGCGGCTGGTCTTGTGTGATCAAAGCAGTCATGCGGCAATGGTTCCTGTGGCCGCGGCATGCGGTGCCGCACTTGCGACGATGAACGCGGACGGGTCGGGCAGCTTTCACGATATGGCGTCAGACCTTGCCGACAGCTTTGAAACCGTTGATCGAACCGAGGATGATCTGGCGGCGTTTTTGTACACTTCGGGCACCACAGGCCGGTCCAAAGGGGCCATGCTGACCCAAGCAAACCTGCTGTCGAATGCACAAACGCTCATGGCCGAATGGCGATTTACCCAAGACGATGTTTTGCTGCATGCGCTCCCGATCTTTCACACACACGGGCTGTTTGTGGCGTCGAACATTACACTTCTTGCTGGCGGGCAGATGATATTCCTGCCCTCGTTTAATTTGGATCAGGTCATCGCGCACCTGCCAAAAGCGACGACAATGATGGGGGTGCCCACCTTTTACACACGCCTCTTGGGGGATGATCGCTTTACCAAAGACCTGGCCGCCCATATGCGCCTTTTCGTCTCTGGCAGCGCACCGCTTTTGGCCGAAACGCATGTGAAATTCGAACAGCGCACAGGGCTGCGCATCCTTGAACGCTACGGCATGACCGAAACAAATATGAACACCTCAAACCCTTATGATGGCGAACGCCGCGCGGGCACGGTCGGGTTTGCGCTGCCGGGGGTAGAGCTGAAGATCACAGACAGCCAGACCGGCGAAACATTGCCCCAAGGTGAGATTGGCGAGATCGAAGTCAGAGGGCCGAACGTTTTTAAGGGTTACTGGCAAATGCCCGAGAAAACCGCCGAAGAACTGCGCGCTGATGGCTTCTTTATCACTGGCGATTTGGGCCAGATTGATCAAGACGGCTATGTGCACATCGTTGGGCGCAACAAGGACCTGATCATTTCGGGCGGCTATAACATCTACCCCAAAGAGATCGAATTGCTTTTGGATGCCGAGCCGAATGTACAGGAATCAGCTGTTATTGGTGTGCCGCATCCCGATTTTGGCGAGACGGTTGTGGCGATTTTGGTGCCCGATGGGGACAGCGCGCCTGATCTGGATGCAATCAAGGCCAATATTTCAAAGTCATTGGCGCGGTTCAAACATCCCCAGCGGATTATTGTGATGCCCGAGCTTCCCCGCAACACGATGGGTAAGGTGCAAAAGAAAGCGCTTCGGGATCAGTACAAAGATCTGTTTGCGTCCTGAGGTATCTGACGGGCAATGCGTTTCATTTCGTGAAACTGCCATTGTCTTGGGCTGACCCACCGCTAGTTTTTGTTTCATGACAAATACAAACGACCTTAAAGCCGAGCACGTCAGCGACATCGTTCAGATGGCGCTGTCAGATCACGTCAGTTTTGCCGATATCGAACGGGAATACGGGATCGCTGAAAAGCATGTCAAAGCGTTGATGCGCGATACTTTGAAACCGGGCAGCTACAAAGCATGGCGCAAACGCGTTCGCGATTTTTCAGACAGACGTGCGCATTACAAATAGGGGCATCGACTGCGCCCGATAACCTGCGCCGGGTAAGGATGGCTAACGCGCTGCGTTCAATATGTCCACAAGTTCTGCGTGGTTAAGAGTGAACGGATTGCCCTTCATCGAGGATGACCCAGCGGAGGCAGAGGCAACCTGAGTGAAGTCAGAGAGCGAAAGCCCCATCTTTTCGAGGCCGCGCAGCCCCATATCCTGTGACCAGTGCCGCAGACCGGATACCCCCGATTTGCCGGGCTGTGATCCGAAACTGGTGTCTATCTGGTCAATAACCCATTGTAGACGAACGTTTATTTCGCTGTTTGCCGGTGCATGACGCAGATGAGATTCCAAAACGGCAGGGAGCAGCGTACCACATATCTCGCCATGGGGCGCACCGGTTTTACCGCCGATCACCCCGGCAAAACCATGCACAGCACCCAGCCCGGCATTGGCCAAGGCCAGACCGCCCCACGTGCTGACCGTTGCCATTTCGTCCCACGCGGCGGGGCTGTCGTTTTCGACCAAATCCTTTAACACACTTAGGCCTTTGGGAATGGCCTGCACACACAGCGCATCGGTCATCGGGTTCGCTTTGACGGATAGATAGGGTTCGATCACTTGGGTGATCGCGTCCAGCCCAGCAGCAAGGGCAACCCGCTTGGGCGCGCCCTGCATCAGGCCCGCGTCAACAATCGCAATGTCCGGGATCATCCGCGCATCACGCAGGCTGACCTTGATGCCGTGTTCGGGCACCGAGATGACGGCGTTCTTTGTGACTTCAGCGCCCGTGCCCGCAGTCGTCGGAAGGGCGATGAACGGCAGGGGGGCGTGTTCCAGCGCGCGGCCTGTGCCCACGACCTCAAGATAGTCTTGCGGGGGGCCGGGGCAGGGGATCAGCGCGGCCAAGGCCTTGGCAAAGTCGATCACGGCCCCGCCGCCCAACGCGATCACAACATCTGGATTGACGCCTTTGATCTGTTCAAGGGCGGCTATGATATCGGGCAAACTAGGCTCTTGAACACAAGACAAAGTGTTGACCTGCAAACCCGCATCATGACAGGCCGTGACCAACCATTGCGCCCTTTGTGCTGTGGCCCCATGAACCAACAACACATTGTTACCAAAGGATTTTGCCAACGCTGGGGTCTTGGCGCTTTGACCGCGCCCGAAATGGATCGCCTGAGGGCTTAGGAATGAAAACATGTCGTACCTTTGTGCAAAACCGCCCCTTTAGACGCTTAGGGTCGCCTCAACGGCCCTTCTCCACGATGTGTATTTTGTATCCCGCAGATCAGCCTCCATCTGGGGTGAAAACTGGGTTTCGCGGGCCCAAGAGGCGGCAAATCCAGCCTGATCGGGGTAGATGCCTGCGCGCATGCCAGCCAGCCATGCAACCCCAGATGCCGTTGTCTCGTGGTTGACGGGTCGGTCCACGGGGGCTGCGATAATATCGGACAGAAACTGCATCGCCCAGTCATTTGCCGCCATCCCGCCATCAACGCGCAAGGTGGGTTGCACGCCGCTGGCCTGCCAGTCGGCCGACATCGCCTCTAGCAGATCGCGGGTCTGATAGCCGACGCTTTCAAGGGCTGCCTTGGCCATCTCGGCGGGGCCAGTGTTGCGGGTCAGCCCAAAGGTGGCCCCACGGCAGTCAGGGTTCCAATAGGGCGCGCCTAGGCCCACAAAAGCAGGTACGAGAATGACATTTTGATGGGGATCGGCCTGTTCGGCCAAGGCCTGCGTTTCGGCGGCGGCACTGATGATTTTCAGCCCGTCGCGCAGCCATTGCACAACCGCGCCCGCCACAAAAATCGATCCCTCAAGCGCGTAGGTCGGTTTACCGTCCAGCTGATAGGCGATGGTGGTCAGCAGCCGGTTTTGTGATGCAACAGGCGTGTCGCCTGTGTTCATCAGTGCAAAACAGCCCGTCCCATAGGTAGATTTCAGCATCCCCGGTTCAAAGCAGGCCTGCCCGATGGTGGCGGCTTGTTGGTCGCCCGCAACGCCGTAGATCGGAACGGCGCTGCCCAGAATGTCGGGCTGCGTCTGGCCGAAATCAGCGGCGCAATCCTTGACCTCGGGCAGCATGTTCATCGGGATATTCAGCAGGTCGCAGATGGTCTTGCTCCACCGGCCTTTGTGGATGTCATAAAGCATGGTGCGCGCGGCATTTGTGGCGTCGGTGGCATGGGTTGCACCGCCCGTCAGCTTCCAGATCAGATAGCAATCAACCGTGCCAAACAGCAATTCGCCCTTGGCGGCACGGTCGCGGGCACCGTCAACATGATCCAAGATCCACGCCAGTTTGGTCGCCGAGAAATACGGATCCAGCAGCAGACCCGTGCGCGCGGTAATCATCGCCTCGTGGCCCGCATCCCGCAAACGGCGGCAGGCATCCGCGGTACGGCGGTCTTGCCAGACGATGGCATTGTAAAGCGGCGCGCCAGTTTTCTTGTCCCAGACAATCACGGTTTCGCGCTGGTTGGTAATTCCGATCCCGGCAATATCAGATGCGCCCAGGCCAGCGCTGGTGATCGCGTCGCGGCAGGTGGCAACTGTCGTGTCCCACAAATCCTGTGGGGCATGTTCAACCCAACCAGACTGAGGGAAATGCTGTGCGAATTCTTGCTGGGATTGCGATGTGGGGCGCATGTCTGCGTCAAACACAATTGCACGGGTCGAGGTCGTGCCCTGATCAATGGCAAGGATATAGGTCATAGATGTCCCCGTTGCTTTGGACGAAAAAAGCGACCACCAGAAAAAGCAGCCGCTGATTTAACCGGGCAGGGCGCAGGCCCCACCGGTTTCGGAAATCCGGGTGATCCGGGGCCAGCGGACTGGCCCCGGAGTGTTCGCTTACTGCCAGGATTTGATCAGCTCGTCATAGGAAATCGTGACGGGCGTTTCATCTTCATTGGCCAGTTTCGCTTTGGGCGAACCGGGCTGGGACAGCCAGTACTCGGGGTCACGCTCTTCGTTCATGACTGGGCCAAGATCGCCCTGAACACCTGCGCGCTCAAGACGGATCAGAACTTTTTCCTGATCTGCGCAAAGAGCATCAAGCGCTTCTTGTGGGGTTTTCGCACCGGACATTGCGTCGCCGATGTTCTGCCACCACAGCTGGGCCAGCTTTGGATAGTCAGGTACGTTCGTGCCGGTTGGCGACCACTGCACGCGCGCTGGCGAGCGGTAGAATTCAACCAGACCGCCCAGTTTCGGCGCACGCTCGGTAAAGCTTTCGTGCTGGATCGTGGATTCACGAATGAATGTCAGACCAACATGGCTTTTCTTTACGTCCACAGTCTTGGAAGTCACGAACTGCGCATAAAGCCAAGCGGCTTGGGCGCGGTCCACAGGTGTCGATTCCATCAGCGTCCAGGAACCGGCATCTTGATAGCCGATCTTGGTGCCTTCGGTCCAATATGCACCGTGCGGCGAAGGGGCCATGCGCCATTTTGGCGTGCCGTCTTCGTTCATCACAGGCAGATCGGGTTCAACGGATGCTGCGGTAAAGGCCGTGTACCAGAACATCTGCTGGGCGACGTTACCTTGGGCAGGAATTGGGCCTGCTTCAGAGAATGTCATACCGGCAGCGGCAGGCGGGGAGTATTTTTCCAGCCATTCGATTGCTTTGGTCACAGCATAAACTGCTGCGGGTCCGTTTGTGGCACCGCCACGCGCGACGCAGGATCCGACGGGCTGCGATTTTTCGTTAACGCGGATACCCCATTCATCGACGGGCAGACCGTTTGGTTCGCCCACATCCCCGGCACCAGCCATGGACAGCCACGCATCAGTATAGCGCCACCCCAAGGACGGGTCTTTCTTGCCGTAATCCATGTTGCCAAAGACTTCGCCCTCGACCCCAAGACGCGAAAGGTCACGACCGGTGAAGAATTCAGCGATATCCTCGTAAGCGGACCAGTTGACCGGAACGCCCAGATCGTAACCGTATTTCTCTTTGAAATCCGCCTTGTTCTGTTCGTCGTTGAACCAATCGTAGCGGAACCAATATAGGTTCGCGAACTGCTGGTCTGGCAACTGATAGACTTTGCCATCCGGGCCCGTTGTGAACGAAAGACCGATGAAATCTTCCAGATCAAGGTTGGGGTTGGTTACTGCCGCCCCTTCGCCTGCCATCCAGTCGGTCAGGTTGCGCGCCTGCTTGTAGCGCCAGTGCGTACCGATCAGATCAGAGTCGTTGATATAGGCATCATAGATGTTTTCGCCCGACTGCATCTGTGTTTGCAGTTTTTCAACAACGTCGCCTTCGCCGATCAGGTCATGGGTGACCTTGATGCCGGTGATGGCTTCGAATGCAGGTGCCAAGACGCTGGATTCGTACTCGTGTGTACCAATCGTCTCAGACACCACATTAATCGACATGCCTTGGAAAGGCGCTGCCGCATCGACGAAGAACTGAAGTTCAGCTTCTTGGTCGGCGCGTGACAGCGTTGACAGATCGCCAATTTCGCTGTCGAGGAATGCCTTGGCGGCATCCATATCTGCGAACGCAGGCGCGGCAAACATGCAAGCAGCAAGCCCGATCGCAGTCGTTCCTTTTAGTCGCAAGTTCATTATTGTTCCTCCCTAAATTAGAACATTTTTCGGTCACCCGGTTCTTGCGTGCCGGGCTACCCATTCGATTACACCCAGCGGAAAACCGCGATGGCGTAAAAGAAACACACAATCAGTGCCCCCCATTGGGGTGCGCTGAGCAGTCCAAGCCAGGCCAGATTGATAAAGGCCGAGCCCAGTAGCGTGATGAACAACCTGTCACCACGGGTCGTCTCGATCCCTAAAACGCCGTTGCGCGGCACCTCGGGAAATTTGATTGCAAGGATCGTAAAGGTGATCAGCGTCACCGCGATGATCCCGAAGAAGGCGGCGGTAGGCCAAGTCCATGCCATCCATTCCATTGCGAATTCTCCTTATACGCGCCCAAGGGCAAAGCCCTTGGCGATGTAGTTGCGGACAAAATAAATCACCAATGCGCCCGGTACGATTGTCAGAACACCCGCAGCGGCCAGCACCCCCCAGTCGATGCCCGATGCGCCCACGGTGCGGGTCATCGTGGCGGCAATCGGTTTGGCGTCAACGGATGTGAGCGTGCGGCTGAGCAGCAGTTCAACCCAGCTAAACATGAACAAGAAGAACGCGGTCACCCCGATGCCCGACGCCACCAGCGGCGTGAAGATGCGGATAAAGAAATGCGGGAACGAATAGCCATCGATATAGGCGGTTTCGTCGATCTCCTTGGGCACGCCGCGCATGAACCCCTCAAGGATCCACACCGCCAGCGGCACGTTGAACAGACAATGCGCCAAGGCCACAGCGATATGCGTATCGAACAACCCGACCGAGCTGTAGAGCTGGAAAAATGGCAGCGCAAAAACCGCAGGCGGCGCCATCCGGTTGGTCAGCAGCCAGAAGAACAGGTGCTTGTCGCCCAGAAACGTATAGCGGCTGAACGCGTAAGCCGCAGGCAGGGCCACCGCGAGCGAGATCACCATGTTCATCACAACATAGGCCATCGAATTGAGGTAGCCAGTGTACCACGAGGCATCCGTGAGAATGGTCATGTAATTGTCAAAGGTCAGGTCTTCAGGCCACAGGGTAAAGCTGTTCAAAATTTCGGTGTTGGTCTTGAGGCTCATCATCACCAGCCAATAGATCGGCAGCAACAAAAACAGCAGGTACAGGCCCATGACAACGGCGCTGCCCTTGATCTTGGGCACGTCAAACCCGCGTTTCGGGGTGGACTGGATAAAATCAGACATCAGTGGCCATCCCTTTTATCAAGGTTCGTCATCACGGTGTAGAAGACATAAGACACCAGCAAGATCACAAGATAATACATGATCGAAAACGCTGCAGCCGGGCCTAGGTCGAATTGGCCAAGGGCCATTTTGACCAGATCAATCGACAGGAACGTCGTCGCATTGCCGGGCCCGCCGCCCGTCACAACAAACGGTTCGGTATAGATCATAAAGCTATCCATAAAGCGCAG
The DNA here is from genome assembly GCA_024636495.1 of Roseobacter sp. Classification (GTDB taxonomy): domain Bacteria; phylum Pseudomonadota; class Alphaproteobacteria; order Rhodobacterales; family Rhodobacteraceae; genus Sulfitobacter. The sequence continues at coordinate 46,557 of JAGXGZ010000028.1, forward strand.
AAGAATGGCGATCATCAACACGCCCATGATCTTGGGCAGCTCGATAAAGCGGAACACTTTCCAGCGGCTGGCCTGATCGATTTTGGCGGCTTGGTAATAGGCATCGGGGATCGATTGCAGACCGGCATAGGCAAGCAGGGCCACCAGTGACGTCCAATGCCAGACGTCCATCACAATGACGGTGATCCATGCGGCAACGGGGTCTTGGGTATAGTTATAGTCAATTCCCATTGCAGCCAGCGTATGCCCCAGCAGGCCGATATCGACGCGCCCGAAAATCTGCCAGATCGTGCCGACAACATTCCACGGGATCAGCAAGGGCAGGGACATCAGCACCAAACAGAGCGACGCCCAGAACCCCTTTTTGGGCATGTTGAGGGCCACAAAAATGCCCAGGGGAATTTCGATGGCAAGAATGATGACGGAAAAGATGATCTGACGCCCGAACGCGCTCCACATCCGCTCGGAAGCCAGCATTTCCTTGAACCATTCAAGCCCGGCCCAAAAGAACTGGTTGTTTCCGAAGGTATCTTGGACCGAATAATTTACGACCGTCATCAGCGGGATCACCGCCGAGAACGCGACCAACACAAGAACCGGAAGGATCAGGAACCATGCTTTTTGGTTAACTGTCTTGTTCATGGTTATGCCACCTTTGGCGCAACACGCCAGCTATCTGCGTAGACATTGACGCCTGCGGGATCAAAAACGATCCGGTTCATATCGGGCGAGATTTCGGCACCTTCTTTGGCGATCACATTGATCTGGGTGCCTTGGAAATCGGCGCGCACGATCTTGTGGCGGCCCACGTCTTCGACCCGTTTGATGGTCACGGGCAGGCCCACGTCGCCCGAACTAAGCGATGTGAATTCTGGCCGTACGCCCAGCTCTACCTTGCCGGTCGGCGTGCCAAACCCCTTGCCCAATGAAACCTCGGTGCCGGCCAGCACGGCCTTGTCACCCGACACTTTTGCATCCAGCAGGTTCATACCGGGCGAGCCGATGAAATAGCCGACGAAGGTATGCTCGGGCGTCTCGAACAGCTCTTGTGGGGTGCCCATTTGCACCACGCGCCCGTCAAACATAACCACCACCTTATCGGCAAAGGTCAGCGCCTCGGTCTGGTCATGGGTCACGTAAATCATCGTGTGGCCAAATTCGTGGTGCAGGGATTTGAGCTGCGTGCGCAATTCCCATTTCATATGCGGGTCAATCACGGTGAGCGGTTCATCAAACAGCAGCGCATTCACATCTTCGCGCACCATCCCCCGCCCAAGAGAGATTTTTTGCTTGGCATCAGCCGTCAGCCCACGCGCCTTGCGATCTAGGGTGGATTCCATCCCGATCATCGCGGCGATCTGTTGGACGCGCGCAGCGATATAGGCCGGATCAGCGCCGCGGTTGCGCAGGGGAAAGGCCAGATTGTCGCGCACGGTCATTGTATCATAGACCACAGGAAACTGGAAAACTTGCGCGATATTGCGCTGCGTGGTCGGGGCCATGGTCACGTCTTTATCGTCGAACAGAATGCGCCCCTGACTGGGGTGCAACAGGCCGGAAATGATGTTCAGCAAGGTGGATTTACCGCAGCCCGATGCGCCAAGCAGCGCATAGGCCTCGCCGTCGGCCCAATCAAGGTTCAGCTCTTTGAGCGCAAAGTCGTCTTCGCGGCTGGGCTTGGGCAGATAGGAATGTGCCAGATTATCGAGGGTGATTTTTGCCATGTCGTGCTCCCTCAGGCTGCTGTTGCATAAGATGCAGGCGCGACCGAAGTGCCGTCTTCTGCAAAGATATAGACGTGGGACGGGTCAAGATAGACGGTCAATTCTGCGCCGATCTTAAGGTTTTTGACCCCGTGGATCAGCCCGACCCAGTTGTCGCCGTGGTGATCAAGATGCACAAAGGTCTCGGAACCTGTGATCTCGGTCACTTGCAGTTTTGCGCTGAATTTCATCGCCGAGGCGGCTGGTTTGTCCAGCTCAAGGTGGTTGGGGCGGAACCCGGCAAGGTAATCACCATCGGGCAAACCTGCAAAGGCGCCGGCCGCCGCTGTTGTTTGATCATCCCCAAAACCAAGGCTTTCACCGGATTTGGTGATGTTAAGGAAATTCATCGGCGGATCGGAAAACACCCATGCTGTGGTCGCGTTGACCGGCTGGCGGTAAACGATCGGTGTCAGACCAAACTGCGTGATCCGCCCTTCCCACATGGTCGCGGTATTACCGCCCAGCAACAACGCCTCTTCAGGTTCGGTCGTGGCATAGACAAAGATTGATCCCGCTTCTTCGAAAATCTTTGGGATTTCGGCGCGCAGTTCTTCGCGCAGCTTATAGTCAAGGTTCGCCAAAGGCTCGTCCAGCAGCACCAGACCCGCATCTTTAACCAGCGCGCGTGCCAAGGCACAGCGCTGCTGTTGGCCGCCCGACAACTCAAGCGGTTTGCGATCCAGAAACGGGGAAAGCTTCATCAGATCAGCGGCTTTTTTCACAGCCGCGTCAATCTGTTGGGGCGATTGTTTGAGCAACCGCATCGGGCTGGCGATATTGTCATAAACCGTCATTGAGGGGTAGTTGATGAATTGCTGATAGACCATGGCAACGCCACGATCCTGAACGCGCATGCCAGTGACGTCTTTGCCGTTCCAGATCACCTTGCCGGTATTTGGCACATCAAGCCCCGCCATCAGACGCATCAGCGATGTCTTGCCCGCTGATGTCGGCCCAAGTAGAACGTTCATCGTGCCCGATTTCAGTTCAAGATCAGTAGGATGAATATGGGTCTGGCCGTTAACCACCTTCGAGACACCCTCAAGAACAAGTGACATTAGCCTCTCCCTTTTTGCAGCTTTGGCTGAGCCGTGCTGGCGGATGCCTGCTGGCTTTGCGCCATCCAGGTATCAAGCGTTTCGATTTGATCAGCGGACAAGCGAAGCCCCAGTTTCGAGCGACGCCAAACCACGTCATCGGCCACGCGGGCATATTCTTTGTCCATCAGCCACAGCACTTCGCGCTCTGTCAGGGTGGCCCCGAAATCCTGTCCCAGATCGTCTGGTGTCTTGGCATCGCCCAAAACGCCAAACGCTTCCGTTCCATAGGCTTTCACGAGCCGCGTGGCCCATCTTGGCGTCAAAAACGTATATTCAGCCTTCAACCTGTCGGTCAAAGCGCCGACACCATCCACCGCGAAATCTCCCCCCGGTAGCGGCACACCGGCGGTCCATGTTCCGGTTGTTTGAGCAAAGAACGGGGCGATCTTTTCAAGCGCGGTTTCGGCCAGCCTGCGGTAGGTCGTGATTTTGCCACCAAACACATTGAGCATGGGCGCACCGGCGGTTTCATTCACTTTCAACACATAGTCGCGTGTCGCGGACGTGGCGGACGTTGCACCGTCATCATAAAGCGGCCGAACGCCGGAATAGGTCCAGACGATGTCATCTACCGTGACGGGAACCTTGAAGTAGTTGGAGGCAAAATCAACAAGGTATGACTGTTCTTGCGGTGTGCAGACCGGTTTTTCGGTCACGTCGTCATGTTCGGCATCCGTGGTGCCGATCAGCGTAAAATCGGTCTCGTAGGGTATGGTGAAAATGATCCGCCCGTCTTCACCCTGAAAGAAATAACATTTGTCGTGGTCATAAAGTTTCGGCACCACAATATGGCTGCCACGCACCAGCCGCACCCCTTCGGTGGAGTTGATCCGCACCGTGTTGCGAATAACGTTTTCGACCCATGGCCCGCCTGCGTTAACCAACATCCTCGCCCGAACGATACGTTGCGAACCGCCGTCTTTCGGCTCAAGCGTGATCTGCCAGATCCCGTCGATTTGCTCGGCCGACACGACCTTGGTGCACACATTGATCTTTGCGCCCCGCGCTTCGGCATCGCGGGCGTTCAGCACAACCAGACGGCTGTCTTCGATCCAGCAATCGGAATACTCATACGCCTTTTCAAAGCGGTCTTGCAGCGGCGAACCCTCTGGCGTTCCGGCCAGCTTGAGCGATGTCGTCCCCTTGAGGATTTTGCGCCCGCCCAGATTGTCATACATGAACAGACCAATCCGGATCAGCCACGCGGGCCTGCGGCCTTTCATCCAAGGCATCACAACATTCAGCAGCTTTGAGGTGGGCGTGTCCCCCTCGAACCGCATATCCGGGTGATAGGGCAGCACAAACCGCATTGGCCACGAGATATGAGGCATCGCGCGCAACAAGGTTTCGCGTTCAATCAACGCCTCGCGCACCAAACGGATTTCCCAGTATTCAAGATACCGCAGCCCACCATGAAACAACTTGGTCGAGGCGGACGAGGTTGCAGAGGCCAGATCATTCATTTCCGCCAGCTCGACCGACAAACCGCGACCAACCGCATCACGCGCAATGCCGCATCCGTTGATGCCACCGCCAATAACGAACAGGTCGACGATCTTTTGATCTTCGTGCTGGTTCAATGAAGCCTCCTCCGCATTCATTTATGCGCCGTAGCCTCCCAGCTTGCGACGTAGCGTCAGAGAACACGTAATCGGATATTAACGCAAGAACGAATGTTCGTTTATGTTCCTTTTTATGGAACACGCTGATATCAGGTGCTTTTTTCTTCCCAGACATTCACATTGTGGCCGTTTGTTTGAATTTGCTTTGATTCGAACACTTGACGCTTGGGTAAGACTATTGATTGTTAAAGGAACATCGGGACGACATGGCTGATACCTTTGAAAGCTGGCCAAGAATATCCGAACAAAGGGGGGGCGATGGCGTCAAATTTCAGACAACGTGAGATACTCGAGCTTGCGCGCAAGGACGGCAAGGTCACGGTTGACGGACTTGCCATGCACTATGATGTTACCGTTCAAACCATCCGCAGGGACCTGTCGGATTTGGCCGAAAGCGGGCGGCTTGAACGGGTTCACGGCGGCGCGGTGATCCCGTCAGGTGTGGTTAATATCGTCTATGACGAACGCCGCCGTCTGAACGAGGCTGGCAAGAAAGCGATCGGTGTCAGATGCGCGCAGTCGATCCCCGAAGGCGCATCGGTCTTTTTGAATATCGGCACCACAACAGAGGCAGTTGCCCGCGAATTGCTGGATCATGAAAACCTGCTGGTGGTGACTAATAACCTGAACATTGCAAACATTCTGGCTGCCAACCACAGTTGCGAAATCATCTTGGCCGGTGGCATCTTGCGGCGCGCCGACGGGGGTATTGTCGGTGGAATGACGGTGGAAATGGTCAAGCAGTTCAAGTTTGACTACTGCGTCTTGGGCTGCTCTGCCATTGACGCTGATGGCGACCTTTTGGATTTCGACGGCCAAGAGGTGATGGTCAGCAACACGGCCATCCAAAGATCGCGCAAGGTCATGGTGGTCGCAGATCACCTTAAGTTCGAGCGCACTGCACCGCTGACCATCTGCACGCTTGGTGATGCCGAGGTGCTGTTTACCGACGCTGCTTTGTCAGACCCGTTGCAGGCCAGTTGTGCGGCGTGGGGCACCGAAGTAGTGGTGGCGTAAGGTGAAAGATCGCACCAATTCGGGCTGGCTCTTTGTCCTGCCGGCAGCCGTGGTTCTGGGCATGGTCGGGTTGATACCGTTGATCACCGTCGTCAACTATTCATTCTTCGAAATCTTCATTCTGGACGCGCGGTTCTGGATCGGCACGGAATGGTATGCAGACATCATCGGCTCGGATCGTTTCTGGGCCAGCTTTGGCCGCAGTGCACTATTTTCCGCCTTGATCCTCGGGGTGCAAATCCCGCTGGGGATCGCGATTGCGCTGTGTATCCCCAGAAACAAGCTGTGGGTCGGTATCACCCTTGTCATCGTTGCGCTGCCGCTTTTGGTGCCGTGGAACATGATCCCTTCACTATGGCTTAGTTTGCTAAACCCCGAGAGTGGGATTCTGGGGCGCGTGCTGCCTGTGGTGGGCTGGCCAAGCGACTGGAAACTGTCCATTCCGCACACGTGGGCGGTGCTGGTCGTGATGGATGTGTGGCATTGGACAAGTCTGGTGGTGATCTTGTGTTACAGCGCGCTTACGACGATCCCGCCCTCTTACTATCAAGCCGCCGCCATTGACGGGGCAGGGCCGTGGCAGGTTTTCCGGTTTATCCAACTGCCGCAGCTTTACAATGTGTTGCTGATGGCCGTTTTGCTCAGGTTCATGGATTCCTTCATGATCTATACCGAAGCCTTCCCGATCAACGCAGGCGGACCAAACGGGGCCACGATGTTTCTGGCAGTGGATTTGGGCGAAGAGATCAAGGCCTTCAACTACGGCCCATCGGCGGCGCGTTCGGTGATCTGTTTCCTGATCATCCTGATCGTCGCATGGAGCTTTAGCAAAGCCCAAGGAAAGCTGGACGAGAGGCACCCGGCATGATGCGTGCGTCGCGTGCGCTTGGTGCCCTGAAGCTGATCGGGCTTCTGACCTTTATGGCTTTCATCATCCTGCCGCTGATCCAAATGACACTGATCAGTTTCATTGCGACGCTTGCCCACCCTGATGCCGAAGTGGGCACGCTGACCTTGCGCAACTACCGTGCGATCTGGTCCGACCCAAACCTGCGTGCAGCGTTTGTGAATTCGATCGCCTATGTGCTGATCAACATCTGCATCACGGTGCCGGTTGCCATTCCAGCAGCCTATGCATTTTCGCGAATGTCCTTTGTGGGCGACAAGCATCTGTTTTTGGCGTTTATTGCCTTTCGCATTACGCCGCCCGTCGTGTTGACCCTGCCGATATTTCAGCTGTTCTCGACGCTTGGGATCGTAAATTCAGTCTTCGGGATTGCACTGGCCCATTGCCTGTTCAACCTGCCGATATCTATCTGGATCTTGCAGGGGTTCATCTCGTCCATTCCAAGGGAAATGGACGAAACTGCCTTTCTTGACGGCTATTCGCGACCGGGTTTCATTTGGAAAATCCTGCTGCCCCAGATCGCACCGGGCATCGCGGTCACTGCGTTTTTCTGCTTCATGTTCTCGTGGGTCGAAGTCGTCTTTGCCCGCATCCTGACCACCACGAATGGCAAGCCGATATCGATGGCGCTAAGCGCCTTATTCGGATTTCAAACGGATATCGGTCTTGTCATGGCCGTGACCGCCGCGTCCATGATCCCTGGTGCGATTTTGCTGTTTGCGATGCGAAGTCATCTGTCGAGAGGCTTCAAAATCGGCAAAGTCTGAGGCATGTCATTCAGCCGGCGGTTGCGACTATGAGGCTGCTAGCCACCAACCTTTTTGCCAGCAATTGCCACCGTAGGCTTTCCGGCCAGTGAATTGGCTGTCGCGGTGACCTTTGCCTTTTCCTGCTTCGGTTTCTTGGTTTCTTTCTTGCTGTTTTTACCCTTGGCCATTGTGTGCCCTTCCAAAATACAGCGATCCCCTGCCGAAATGGCAAAGAAAGGCTGCGAAATCGTGCTGGTTAAAGTCGCGATGGCGTTCCGTGGGCGCTGGTTTGTAAATCAAACGGCGTCAGAAACGTTGGATACAACATAGTGTGTTTGCGCATCCAAAGATATCACTGATCTGCGCTGACCCGACCAAGGCCAGCGCATCTTTGCCTAGAGGGCCGCAATCACCGCAGTGATTTGGGAAAGGTCGCATTCTGGCGCAACTTGCACACGCCTTTTCCGCTCCACGATTGGGAAGACCCGGAGGGCCGCGCGGTCACACGCACCTCACCTGTGTCTTTGGTAATGACGGCAGAGTAATTGAATGCGGGAACGTTTAATTGATCGCTGTCTTTGGCGTTCTTCAGGCGCCATGAAGCGATGATTTTGTTGTTGCGTGCACTCAAACTGGCCTCAATCGGCTTTTGGTAGAAATTATAAATCACATTATCGATGACTTGGCCTTTTCCGTTGTTATCAATAACCACCATCAGTTTGTCAGAGACCCAACCAGATGTGCCGGGGCGCAAGGTTTGGCGTGAACTGGGGGTCACATCACATTCATACAGAACCGGCGCAGCTTGGCCGGCCAACGGCACGAGTGCCACCCCAAGAGCCATCAACATTTTCATCAATCGCAACAATACATCTCCAGATAAAAGCGCCCGGTACGGGCACCACTTCAGATTGTTTAAGTCGCCAGCTTGGGGAAAGTCCAACAGAAACACGCTGGATTTGCCATTTGATTTGCAAGACTACTGCCTAAGCCAAACCTAGAACCACAGATGGCAGACCCGTCCTTTACCGACGTCAAAAATCCATGCGAGCAGCCGGTGCATTCAGGTCACAAGCGCCAGAGCCAAGGCCTGCTTTTAATCCTGAAAGCAGTGCAACGCGCAGTCTGATGAACCTATTGGCGTTCAAGTCTGTCCATGTGTTCAGAACGTCCATCCTGCCCTCACTTCCTCCATAGCGTATTTCGCTCCTGTTCTCCGATGGAGTGTGAGAGGCTGGCGAACTGTTGCTTTATATATTTTCTGAACCGAACCACTGCGGGGCGCTCCGGACGGTCGATCCGGCGCAAAAGGCCAAGTTGGCGTTCGGGGTGCTCAATTCGGATGGGCAGGGCGACAAGGCTCTTGAGATGCTTTTGCAAAAACACCACCGAATAGGGCAACACCGTCAGGCTGTCCGATCCCTTGAGGACATTCATGACCGATACCAAAGAACCGCCCGAAAAACTGACCTTGAAATCCGTGATGCCGATCCCCTTCAACACCTTGCGCAAGTCTTCGTAAAGTGGGCTGTCAGCGGGCGGAGTGATCCAAGGATAGGCTGCGATGTCACCAAGTTTCAAAGATGTCTTGCGCGCCAGCGGATGGGTGGGGGCGCAGGCAATCACATTGCGACCAGGCAAAATCGTCTCGAAAGCATATTCGGGCGGCACGTGGTCATTCTTCAGGGGGCAGATCGCAAGATCGATATTTCCGGCTGACAACTGCTCCATCAGTTTTGTCGCGTAGCCGTAGGACTGGTCGATCCGAACATCGGGAAAAGCGATCTGAAAACCCGCAATCATGTTTGAAATCACGCCATCCATAAAGATCGGGCTGCCGGCGACCCGCGCCGTGCCAGACTTGCCGCCGGTATATTTGGTGATCGCCTGTGATGCGCGTTCTGTTGCGGCATGAATATCGCGCCCCTCGGCTGCCAACGTCAGACATAATTCGGTCGGTCGCAACGGCCGCCTGCCTTTCTCGAACAAGCGCGATCCGATCCGTGTTTCCAGCATGGAAATCGTGCGGGACACACTGGGTTGGGATTTGCCCAAAGCTGCAGCGCCTTCTGTCAGTCCGCCTGCGGCGACCACTGCTGACAGAATTTCAAGGTGACTGGGGTCAATTTTCATAACTTAAGGATATATTAAAGGGCTGTCTTTTGATCAAGTTCCAATTGGCGATCAGTTAGCATGCTTACAAAGGGAGGAGTCTGCCGTGACACAGGCTGTGAAATCAATCTGCGGCGGTGACGCTGTGCGGGTTCAGTTCGGTGCAGGCGTTCGCAAGACTGTCGCTGCCGAAGTTGCGCGTTTAGGTGCGACGCGGGCCATGGTTGTGTCCACGCCAGCGCAATCCAGCCTTGCGATGGAAATCGCTGCAACGCTTGGGCCAGCTGCGGCGGGTATTTTCAGCAAGGCTGAGATGCACACGCCTGTCGCAGCAACGCTAGAGGCTTTGGAACATCTGAAAAGTTGTGGTGCGGACTGCATTGTTGCTGTCGGCGGCGGGTCGACTATCGGTTTGGGAAAAGCGCTTGCCTACCGTACGGACCTGCCACAGATCGCCATCCCGACCACCTATGCAGGCAGCGAGGCAACGCCGGTATTGGGCCAGACGGAAAATGGCGTCAAAACCACGCTCAGCGATCCAAAGGTCCTGCCAGAGGTTATTCTTTATGACGCAGAGCTTGTTGCCACTTTGCCGGTTGGAATGACCGTAACATCCGGGCTAAATGCGATGGCGCACGCCGCTGAGGCGCTTTATGCGCCAACCCGCAGTGCGGCGTCGAACGCTTTGGCCGTTGACGGGTTGAACGCTTTTGTTGATGGCCTGCCACGTGTCATTGCTGACCCGGAAAATCTGTCTGTCCGCGAAGATACGTTACGCGGTGCTTGGGCATGCGGGGCGGTTTTGGGCCAAGTAGGGATGGGTTTGCACCACAAGCTGTGTCACACGCTTGGTGGTGCGTTCAATCTGCCCCACGCGCCGACGCACGCGGTTATTCTGCCGCACGCGATAGCGTATAACGCCCGCAGCGCTGCCGCCCAGCTTGCCCCGATTGTCGAGCTTCTTGGCGGTGATAATGCCGGAGCCGCCCTGTATGACTTCGCGAAATCACTTGGCGCACCGCTTGCTTTGCGCGATCTTGGTCTGACGGAGGATGACCTTGACCGTGCCACCGCGCTGGCCACATCGAAACCCTATCCCAATCCCCATCCGCTAAGCGCACCTGGTATTCGGGCGTTGCTACAGGCGGCATGGGCCGGGGAAACACCTGTAATCTAACGACATAGACGTCTGGGAGGACACCATATGATCACGCGACGCAAACTGCTTAAATCCACGGCTGCAACCGGACTGACACTGGCAGCAAGCGGGCTTGCCGCTCCGGCGCTTGCCCAAGGTGCAAAGATCAAACTGGGCTACGTCAGCCCGCAATCGGGACCATTGGCGGCATTTTCCGAAGCTGACCAGTTTATCATCCAGGGATTCCTTGGCTCGGATGCAGGGGCCAATTTCGAAGTTATCGTCAAAGACAGCCAGTCGAACCCGAACCGCGCGGCGGAAGTCGCCAAGGAACTGATCTTGGATGACGGGATCGACATGATGCTCGTCGCATCGACCCCCGAGACAACAAACCCCGTCGCGACCACCTGCGAAGCCGAGGAAATCCCTGTACTGTCGACCGTAGCGCCTTGGCAGCCCTATTTCATCGGGCAGCAGGGTAATCCCGGTGATCCGGCATCTTGGCGGCCCTTCGATTTCAGCTTTCACTTTTTCTGGGGGTTGGAAGACGTCATCAGCGTCTTTACCGCAATGTGGAACCAGCTTGATACCAACAAGCAGGTCGGCGGCCTTTTTCCCAATGACGGGGATGGCAACGCATGGGGCGATCCGAACGTAGGCTTTCCACAGCCTCTGGCGGCACAGGGGTACGGGCTGACCGATCCGGGTCGCTACCAGAACCTGACCGATGATTTCAGCGCCCAAATCAACGCATTCAAAGCCGCAAATTGCGAAATCGTCACCGGCGTGCCGATCCCGCCAGATTTCACCACCTTCTGGACGCAGGCAAAACAGCAAGGGTTCGCGCCGAAAGTCGCCAGCATCGGCAAGGCGATCCTGTTCCCGCAAGCGGTAGAGGCTTTGGGCGATCAGGGCCACAACTTAAGTTCCGAGGTCTGGTGGTCGCCGTCCCACCCCTTTGCATCTTCGCTGACCGGGCAATCGGCGGGCGATCTTGCGGCAGGCTATGCCGCTGAAACGGGCAAGCAATGGACACAGCCCATCGGATTTGCCCACGCGCTGTTCGAGATGGCCGCCGACGTCATGGGTCGTGTCGATGATAGCCGCGACCCCGATAAAGTCACCGCCGCGATTGCCGCGTCTCAGCTGAACTCTATCGTTGGTCGTATTGCTTTTGATGGCGCGGGCCTGCCACCCTTTGCAGCCGCAAACGTTGCGAAGACCCCCTTGGTCGGGGGGCAATGGCGTCTGAAAGACGGAGGCGGGTATGATTTGGTGATCGTGGATAATTCCGATCACGCCGAAATCCCGACAGGCGGCACGATGGAAGCCATCGTTTAACGTATCTTTGGGGGCGCGGGGCAACCCCGCCCCATCAGGAAATCTGCCATGATCCTTTCGCTTGAAAATGTATCCAAGTCCTTTGGGGCTTTGACGGTGACCGACAGCGTCACTTTTGAGGTGCCTCAGGGGCAGGCGCTTGGGATTATCGGACCGAACGGGGCCGGTAAATCGACCCTGTTCAACCTGATCACCGGCAATATCCGGGCCGATCAGGGCCGCATTCACTTTGAGGGTCGCGATGTGACACGCGTGTCTGCGATGGAGCGCTGTCTGACCGGGATCGGGCGTTCTTTTCAAATCCCTCAGCCGTTTGAAAAGCTGACGGTGTTCGAGACCCTTTTGGTGGCCGCCACCCACGGGCGCAACATGTCCGAGGCTGCGGTTGTGGAGGATTGTGCCGATATTTTGGTTCGCACCGAATTGATCGGACGGGCCAATACACCCGCCGGTCAGCTTTCCTTGCTTGAGCGTAAACGGCTGGAGCTTTCGCGCGCGATGGCCACGCAGCCAAAACTGCTGTTGCTTGACGAAATTGCGGGCGGCCTGACCGAGGGCGAATGCCGGGCTTTGATCGCCACGATCAAGGACATCCACGCGCAAGGTGTCACAATTATCTGGATCGAACACGTGCTTCACGCGCTGACCTCGGTGGTTGAAAGGTTGCTGGTGCTGGATTTTGGCAAGATCATCGGGATCGGTGCGCCCGAGGCTATTATGGCCTCGAAAGAGGTCCAGGAGATATATCTGGGGATCGAAGTCTGATGGCGCTTTTGCATACAGACGGGCTGACCGCCCATTACGGTGATTTCCAAGCACTGTTCGGCGTGGATATCACGCTGGACCAATCCGAAGTGGTCGCGATCATAGGGGCCAATGGTGCGGGCAAGACAACGCTCATGCGGTCGATTTCCGGTGTTTTGCGCAATGCACCTGGGATGGTCCGGTTTGACGGGGCGAATATCGGCGGCCAACCCGCTGATGAAATCATGGCTCAAGGTGTTGCGATGGTGCCCGAAGGCCGCAAGCTTTTCCCCTCGCTCAGTGTTGAAGAGAACCTGCTGATCGGCACCTACGGGCGCAAGACCGGGGGGCACTGGAACCTCAAAACCGTTTATGACCTGTTCCCGATCCTGCGCGAGCGTCGGAACAACCCCGGCACGGCTTTATCGGGTGGCCAACAGCAGATGGTCGCAATCGGCCGCGCCCTGATGAGCAATCCGCGCGTGCTGCTGTGTGACGAGATCAGCCTTGGGCTGGCCCCAGTGGTGATCAAGGACATTTACAAAGCCGTGCCCGCGATCAAAGCGGCAGGCGCGTCCCTGATCGTGGTCGAGCAGGACATCGGGCAGGCGATGGCTGTCGCTGACCGGGTTTATTGCATGATGGAAGGTCGCGTGACCCTGTCCGGCACGCCCGACACCCTTAGCCGCGAGGCGATCCACAACGCGTATTTCGGAGCGGCGGCATGATCTGGGTGGATACGATCGTCCAAGGTATCCTGTTGGGCGGGCTCTATGCGCTTTTTGCTGCGGGGCTAAGCCTTGTGTTCGGGATCATGCGATTGGTCAATCTGGCGCATGGCGATCTGATCGTTATGGGGGCTTATCTGATCTTGGTTCTGGTGACGCTGCTAGGCCTTTCGCCCTTCATCGCTGTGCTGATCGCCATGCCGATCATGTTTGCGCTGGGCTGGGGGCTGCAAAAATTCCTGCTCAACCGCACGCTGGGAGACGATATCCTTCCGCCGCTTCTGGTGACCTTTGGTCTGTCAATTGTGCTGCAAAACGCCCTTCTTGAAGGGTTCACGGCAGACAGTCAGCGGTTGCCCACGGATGCGCTAACGACGGCCTCGGTGCAGGTCGGGACGATCTCGCTCGGGGTTATGCCGCTGCTGACATTTGCATCGGCGATTTTGGTGATCATCGGGCTGAACCAGTTGTTTTACCGCACCTCGCTGGGCCGCGCGTTTCGTGCCACGTCGGATGATCCGGTCACGGCCAGTCTGATGGGCATCAAGCCCGCAAACATTTTTGCTGTGGCCACTGGCATTGCGATGATCATCGTCACGATTGCTGCCCTTTACCTTGGGCTACGCTCAAACTTTGATCCCAACATCGGGCCAGCGCGGCTGATCTACGCCTTCGAGGCGGTGATCATTGGCGGGTTGGGATCGCTGTGGGGCACGCTGGTCGGCGGGATCATCATCGGTGTCGCGCAAACTGTTGGTGCCGCGATCAACCCCGAATGGCAAATCCTTGCCGGACATATCGCGTTTCTGGTGGTGCTGCTGATCCGCCCGCGCGGGCTTTTTCCAAGGGCACATGACTGATGGCTTACACCGTTCGAACACGTACCCGCGCTTCGGGGATTGCAGCGATCATTGGGGCAGCAATAGTCCTTGCGCTGGTCTTCTTGCCGCTTTTTGCCAGCCGCTCGTTGATTCAGGACATGTTTTTGATCCTGACCATGCTGGTGCTCGCGCAGTTCTGGAACTTGCTGGCGGGCTATGGCGGGCTGGTCAGCATCGGGCAACAGGCTTTTGTCGGCATGGGGGCCTATACGCTGTTTGGCGTGGTCATTTTGGGCGGGATTGACCCGGTGGCAGCGATCTTGTTTTCAGGGCTGGGTGCGCTGATCATTGCCATTCCCACGGCCTTTTTCGCGTTTCGCCTGAATGGCGCGTATTTCGCCATCGGCACATGGGTCATCGCCGAGGTCGTGCGCCTGCTGGTCGCGCAATGGAAAACCTTGGGCGGTGGGACCGGCACGTCACTCCCCCGCGAGGCGACGCGCGACATGTGGTTCGTGCCGACGGTTGAGACCCTGTTGGGCGTCAGATCTGCTGCCGCCCGCGATATCCTGGCCTATTGGCTGGCGCTTGCCTTGGCTGTCGCCACAATCGGCGGGATTTATTGGCTGCTGCGTACCCGGCGCGGTCTGGCGCTGGCCGCGGTGCGCGATAACATCGAGGCCGCAAAATCCGTTGGTGTCGATGCGGTGCGGATGAAATGGATCGTGTTCCTGACCTCGGCCTTTGGCACAGGCCTCACCGGCGGGCTGATCTACATGCAAAAGGCGCGCATCAGCCCCGATGCGGCCTTTAGCGTGACCGACTGGACGGCTTACGTGATCTTTATCGTGGTCATTGGCGGTATCGGAACGATCGAGGGCCCGATCCTTGGTGTACTGATCTTTTTTGCCCTGCAATCCTTGCTGGCTGATTTCGGCAGCTGGTACCTCATGACGCTTGGCGTGCTTGCGATCACCATCATGCTTGTCGCACCGCGCGGCCTTTGGGGCTTGCTGTCAGAGCGCACAGGCCTTCACCTTTTCCCCGTCCGGCGTCAGCTGGTCGCCCCCAAACCATCGGAGACATAAAATGGCTGATATCGAAACCGAAGTTCTTGTTATCGGCACCGGGCCTGCCGGATCAACGACGGCTGCCTTGTTGTCAACTTACGGTGTGCCCAACGTCGTGATCAATCGCTATCATTGGCTGGCCAATACCCCGCGTGCGCATATCACCAATCAACGCACGATGGAGGTTCTACGCGATCTTGGCCGCGAGGTCGAAGACGAGGTTTATCTTAACGCGATGGATCAAAGCCTGATGGGCGAGAACGTTTTCTGCGAAAGCCTCGCAGGCGAGGAAATCGGTCGGATGAAGTCCTGGGGCACGCATCCCCTGTCCAAGGCGGAACATCTGCTATCCTCGCCGTCTTTCATGAACGATCTGCCCCAGACCTTTATGGAACCAATCCTGTTCAAGACCGCTTGCAAGCGTGGCACCCGCGCCCGGATGAGCACAGAGTATCAAAGCCATGTTCAAGACGCCGACGGTGTCACAACGACATGCCTTGATCGGATGACAGGGCAACAGATTACCATTCGTTCGAAATACCTTGTCGGTGCTGATGGCGGCAATTCTTTGGTCGCCGAAACGGAAAATCTACCCTTTGAAGGCCAGATGGGCGTGGGCGGGTCGATGAACATCTACTTTCGGGCAGATCTGTCCAAATACGTCAAACACCGCCCGTCGGTTCTTTATTGGGTGATGCAACCCGGTGCTGACGTGGGCGGCATCGGCATGGGGCTTGTGCGCTGCATCCGCCCTTGGAACGAATGGCTGATCGTTTGGGGGTATGACATCAACGAACCGGCCCCCGTCGTGGATGCCAAGATGGCGACCGATGTGGCGCGCCAACTGGTGGGTGATCCCGAACTGGAGATCGAGCTGATCAACGCCAATACGTGGACTGTGAATGACACCTATGCCACGCAAATGTCCAAGGGACGTGTGTTCATTATGGGCGACGCGGCGCATAGACACCCGCCGTCTAACGGGCTGGGGTCGAACACGTCTATTCAGGATGCATTCAATCTGGCATGGAAGCTGGCCGCCGTGCTTAAAGGGCAGGCGGGTCCGGCATTGCTTGACAGCTATACAACCGAACGCGCCCCGATTGCCAAGCAGATCGTGACCCGTGCCAACCAGTCTATCGGAGAGTTCGGCCCGATTTTCCAGGCATTGGGCATGACCGGTGGCACGGATGTCGAAAAAATCCAGGCAAACATGGATGCGCGCTGCGATTCCACGCCAGACGCCGAAGCGCAGCGCACCGCGTTGAACGAGGCGATTGCTTTCAAGAAGTACGAATTTGATGCGCACGGCGTCGAGATGAACCAACGCTACTGTTCAGATGCGATCGTGACCGACGGGCAGATGGAGCCTGATTTCACCCTTGACGCGGATCTGCACTACCAGCCCACCACGTGGCCGGGGGCCCGTATTCCTCATGTCTGGCTGTTCGATGCGCAGGGCAACAAATGCTCGAGCTTGGATCTTGCCGGGCACGGCGTGTTCACGCTGTTCACCGGGCTGGGCGGCAAGGCATGGGCGGACGCGGCGGCGCAGGTTGCGTCAGACATGGGCATCGTGATCGAGGCGCATGTGATCGGACCACGCCAGCAGTATGTTGACCACACTGGCGATTGGGCGCGCGCGCGCGAAGTGGGCGATGCCGGGTGCATCATCACGCGCCCCGACCAACATGTCTGCTGGCGTCATGACGGCGGCGAGGTTGATCATGCAAGCGAGCTTTTGCGTGTGTTGCGTACAATTCTTGCAAAACAGGAGGGCTAAGCAATGTCTACGCAAGAAAAAGGGTATTTCACCGAGGAAAACTCCGCCGATGTTGTGGTGTCGCGGATCGGGCCGTCAACCGATGCGCGGCTTGCGCGGGTCATGGCCGCGATCACGCGTCATTTGCATGCCGCGGTAAAGGAGGTTGAGCCCACCCAAGAAGAATGGATGGCGGCCATCCAGTTTTTGACCAAGACCGGACATAAATGCGACGACTGGCGTCAGGAGTTCATTTTGCTAAGCGACGTGATGGGCGTCTCGATGCTGGTTGATGCGATCAACAACCGCAAGCCATCGGGTGCCTCCGAAAGCACGGTTTTGGGTCCTTTTCATGTGCCCGATGTGCCGGAATTGCCGATGGGGGCGAACATCTGCCTGGACGGCAAAGGGGACCCTATGCTGATCAAGGGCCGGATTGTCGGGACAGACGGCGCGCCGCTTGCGGGGGTCAAGCTTGATGTCTGGCAGACCAACGACGACGGCTTTTACGACGTCCAGCAAAAAGGTATTCAGCCCGACTTTAATCTGCGGGGGGTATTTCGCACAGCCGACGACGGGACCTATCACTTTTGGGGCGCAAAGCCACGTTTTTATCCGATCCCCGATGACGGCCCGGTGGGGCAGCTGCTGGGCAAGCTGGGACGGCACCCTTACCGTCCCGCGCATCTGCATTTCATTTTGGAGGCGGCAGGGTTCGAGACGCTGATCACCCATATCTTTGATCCCGACGACAGGTACATCCACTCGGACGCCGTGTTTGGGGTCAAGGAAAGCCTTTTGGCCAAGTTTGATCTGATCGAAGATCCGGTGCGCATTTCAGCCGAAGGTGCCCAAGGCCCGTTCTATGAGGTCGTGCATAATTTCGTCCTCGCGCCGACAACATGATCGGCGTTTGAAACGCCAATGCCGATGTGCGAGCCTTGTTGCAAAAATCGGTCTGAGGGTGAGTGGACCCCATTTGCCAAAGGGACTTAGCCTTCTGCCGGGGTGACAGGTATGCAATAAGGGAGTAGCGGTTGAGGACCGCGTTGCGGGTTTGGATTTCCGCGACCTGCCTTTCAAAGTTTCGCGCCATGAACGACTGGCCAGTATAATCAAACAATGCGCTTTTGTTTCAACGCGGCTTCGGCGGTGGTATCGGCGTCCCCAAATACCGTTGGGCGTAGGCCGGATCGAGGCGGCATTTGCTTCGGCGCGCGTCCACTTCCCGGCAGTGCATGCCCGCATGCTCAAGAGGGGGCTTAAAAAGGCTTGGCATTCTTGCGCGGTGGGACGACCATATGCGTGTCTTGGGCGGCAATTGCCTTGCGGCATTTACGGGTGTCATGCGCCCCGTCTTCGGTAACACTGCCGATGTGTTGATCGGATGGGATTTGGTTCAGCAGCTTGGGTAGCATGGGTGTATGCGCGATGGTGCTGCTGATGACTACGAAGGCTCGTACTTCCCGCGTTTCGTCGTCGATACCCCCTCTCGGCAGCATGTTGTGCATGCGCCTGTCGAAACGGCAGCATGACGCTTGGCAGGCAGAACGCGATCTTCGGTCTCGTCCGAGGTTGAGGTCTTTTCGCCGCGTGTGACCCAGACTTGCAGGTCGTTGACCGCATAGACGACACGCCCCCCGATTTTGGAGTAGTGCGGGCCGGTTCCGTAGGTGCGATGTTTCTCGAGGGTGCGGCCTGAAAGGCCGAGGAAATGGGCGGCTTCAGGGGTTCTGAGGTAGCGGGGCGGAATTCCTTCGTTGGGGTCGGGCATCTGAGTATCTCCGGTGGCTAGGCCTCGCGGCGGCGCGCTGCGGGCTGTCGGAGGTCATCAAAACGAAAAACGGCCATGTAGAGGGATGACGAAGATCGCAACGCAAAAACGTCACCCCCTTGTTGCGGACCGATGCTGGGAGGGGAAAGTGCTGGTGAGTCAGGTGCTCTCGGTGATTATTTGCGCCGTTTGTTCTGTTTTGTTGGACCTCGACCGAGAAGCAAAAGGCGATAGCCTTTGTTGGTCAGGTGCGTTCCATGGGCAGATAGGCGGATGATCTGGGCCTTAAGGGATCTGGTCTTCCAGTGCTCGCGCGACACCGCTTCCGCACCGAATAAATGCCGCGCGATTTGCTGGTAACTGGCGCTGTCCCGACGCGCATCAAGCGTGCGAAGCGCAAGCAGAATGCGGCGGCGTTGCTGCATGGTTAGGGGCGAAACTGATCGTTTGCGGTTTGTCAGTTGTGCGTGAAGTGACTTGAGCGCTTCCAGGCGGACCGTCCAATGTTCGTCCAGTGGCAGCAAGATGCCAGCAGGGCGGTTAATTGTCTTTGCGTCCAGAACGACCAAAGCACCGGTTGGCAGACGCACATACATCTGACCGTCCTGCGTCCCGATGACGGTGAGATCATCTTCATCGATGCGGCGCAGGTGTTTCGTCTCCAGGAACTGGCGCAACATATCCGACCGCCGCCGGAGCGACGGATGGGTTCCAGAACAGGCGAGCGTTTAGGGCGTCGATATCCGGATCAACCGGGAAATCGTAACCCCCATGCAGCCAGCGATTTTTGTCCTTCCCGCAACTGCGGGTAATCTGCGCGATAATCGGAATTGCGGCGCAAACATTCCCAAGCCATCCCGGACAAATCCAGGCTCTTGAAATGTGCATATGCCGCATCGTCGCGCCAGTCCTTGGTCATGGCGAAGCTCCGCGTCAGCGTTTTGATAAAGTGGAAATATAGCGTCCCGCGACGGGCAGGCGACGTCTTGACGGGTTGACGCACGCAACTTGGGCGCGAACTTGCCGATTTGTCGGAGAATGGGCGACGTTCAGCCTTTGCGGCCCTCTAGCAGCTTGCGGTAGCCGTGTTCCGTCATCCAACGCGCGTGGGCGAGGTGGCTGTCATAGACAATTTGAGCGCGGTCCGGTTCCTTTTCCGCATCGATTCCGAACAGAATCTGGCAGATTTCCTGTAAAGTGGCCCCGCTTTCTGCAGCATCGAATAGGCGCAGATAGAGCGTCATGTGCGCGTGGTCATATTCGGTCAAAGAGTCGCCCTGTGGTGCAAGGTCAGAGATCGGCGCGGTGCCGGTAGTAGGCATGATTCCCCCTCGCCCTTGGGGCGTTTTGGTCCATACAAGCACATCCGGTTGCGCATGCAAGGTCGGATTGCGGTCAGTCAAACTGCAAATCGGTATTATAATACGTCGCACCAAAATACGCGATAGGCTTTTTACCTGCGGATGGATATCCGCGTTATTTTTGCAAGGAATCTAAAGCACTACCGCGAACAGCGCGGGCTAACGCAGGCCGCATTGGCCGCGGCAATGGATGTCGACCGCGCCCATGTCAGCGCGATGGAGCGTGCCAAACAAAACGTGACCTTGCAGACCCTTCAGCGTCTGGCGGAGCATTTGGAGCTGGAGCCAGCGAAGCTGATCAAAGAACGTGCCGATAGCGTGTAGGGTTGGTGGAACTTGCAATTAATGCCTGGAAAAAGCCGGTTGGTGGAAAAGGCCGCGTCAACGCGGGCGGCAAGCATAAGGACCTAACGATCGGGCGACTAACGGTTCTTGGGCTACGGCTTGCGTGACTTGCTGCGCTGGGTCCAATCGGCCCCGGCATAGGTCACGGCGTGGATATACACCTCGCGCGCGTTGTCATCGACGGTGAAGGCGACCAAGGCCTTTCGGCCTGCAGGAATTGCGCGCAGCCCGGGCGCGATCTCATCGCGGCGACTGCCCTTGTGCGGAACGTCTGCCAAACTACCGATGGTTGCCTCTATCTCGTCCAGTCGACGCGCAGCCGATTGCGGACCGGAATAGTCGATCAGCCAGCGCGCGATGGCACCAAGATCGTCCGCGACCGCCGGATGAAGCCGGACGCGATAGCTCACGCTTCGCGCGCGGCCTGCAGCCGGGCCCGTGCAGGGGCAAACGTGTCCTCGGCCGAAACATAGTCAGCACGCGGTGTCTCAAGACGCACTCTGATCTCCTCGGCCATCGCCCCAAGGGCCAACTCGCGTTCTTCTTCATCACGGATCATCTGTTCAAGCGCCGTCGCGACAGCCGCGCTTTGTGAAGCGAAAACGCCTTGTCCGACCTTGTCGGTAAGGAACCGATGGTGGCGGTCGGTGAAGCTCAGCGTTGTTTTGACGGTCATGGCGGCCTCCAGGGTATGACTTAGTCATATACATGAAGGCGCGCGGGTGGGCAACTACCTTGCGAAGGGCAGTATCCGGAATTTCGCTGCGGGTGCATGCAATGCATGGAGCGACGCTAAAAGATGACATCCCAAAATGTGCGTGTTTTGCGGAACTTTTTGAAAATGGTCGGCGAAATTCAGCCTCTGAGGTCAAATTGGTTAAGCGCTCCTAAGCTATTTATTTTGTTGTGTTCGATTGTAAAGCTCGCGGACAAAAACTGAATGCTGCCCTTTCTGAAATACAACATGTAGCTCTTGCTCTGAGCGGGTCACGGCGACATAGAATTCACGCTTTTCAGCGTTCATCTTATTCGGATCGCTCTTGCTTCGCCAATTTGGTATTACGTCATTGTTCATTCCCAGCAGGGTGACAGCGCGAAATTCTCGACCTTTTGAACTGTGAAACGTGCTTAGGTTAATAGCGCCAGTTCCGGAAGAGTATCCACAAAACTGAGCCATTTTGAGGTCCGCGCCGCCTTTCTTGGCGGGGTCTGTCCTCCCAATCATTTCATCTACATTATCCCAGTGTTCCGATATCGTGCGCGTTCGAGCAAACCAAGGTGATAAAATATCGCGTTTGAAGTCGAGCAGCCAAGAGTGGGTCGAGGCCGCCCCGTCCATAGGGATAAGGAAGGTAATGAGCTCATGTTCAATTTGGCGCTTCTCCTCATCCGAGGCGGTCCCGCCGTACACCAAAGAAATCGCATCATAGTAAAGCCGCTGAAATCTTGGTTCAGCAGTTTTCCAACCTCCGACAACCCATTGAGCGCATCTTTCTACAAACCTCGAAACTGGCGAGTTTCTCTTTATCAGGGCTTTGTTGTCTGCCCGTACCACTGGCACACCTTTGAAACCGGAGGCCGTCGAACTCAGCCTGCAGGCGATGTTCTTTGCTGGGCTTTCCATCGATGCCTCCTCTCTTTGGTGGGGATGGAAAAAGGGCCCACCGTTTCCGATGGGCCCAAGGTGTCCGGTGGGGCGGGCGGCCTGGGGGACGGTTTGGGCCCGACCAACCGGATGCGTCACTCGGCAGCTGTCTTGGCGAAGGCGTCCGTGGCGACGGGATCATCGTCGCCCGACACTTCGGAATCTCCGATAGCCGGTTCGCCGCCGTCTTCCGCCGTTTGCTCTTCGCTTGTGTTGGTGTCTTCAACCGAAGCCGATTCATCGAGGTTGTCGACTAGTTCGAATGCCGGGCCATCCTCCGCCGGCAGTGGCGGCGTGCGCAGCGGTTCCGGCAGCCAGCCGGTGCCCGCCAGCAGATCCTCTGCAGCAGTGACCATCTCCGGCTTCTTGAGGCCTGAGATGCGGTCGGCGGCGTTCTCGCCCTTCGCTTCGTGAACGGCCTCGAGGATGCGGGCCTTGGTCACGCGACCGAGATAGCTGTCGCCCGTTACCACCCAGCCAACCTTGGCCATGTCGAGCCCGACAGTCCCGGCCAGCACATCCGCATGCGCGATCGCGTGGGGGCGGCGCTGGTAGGGATCGTGGACGGCATTCACGCTCATCGCCACGCAGTGTGCGAGCAGCGCCTCGCGGCTGCAACTGTCGAACTCGGTCAGCGCCTCCCAGAGGTCTTCCGACGCCTTGGGCAGATTGCGCGCCCAGGTCTCGTGCCGCTGATCGATGGCCTGCGCATAGGCCGTGTCGCCAAGGCCCAGCACTTGCGACCCGAAGGCCGCGTTGCGCGGTTCGATCTCGACGCAGCTGTCGATGCCGTAACGGTAGAACAGCCGTAAAGTCATCGCATGGAGCGCCGCGAGGTAAGCGGCCTGCGGGTCCTGCGCCAGTGCATTGCGAAGCGCCAGAGTGCGATGCGCCGTCAACTCCATGATGAGGCGGTCGGAGAGCGGCTTGAGGCCATCTTCTTCCTCCTCGTCTTCGGCGGCGGGCGCGACGGTGTCGTCCGCATCCTCGACGATCTGAGTTTTAGCATCGGCGTCGCCGGTCTCCTCCATTTCCTCGACCAGTTCGTCTTCAGCCCGCACATGGCCGCGCTCGACGCGCAGCCGCCCAGAACTGTCGATGCTGACAAAGGCACCCGCCAAGGCCAAGTCTACCGCCTCGAACCGGATCGGGCGGTCCTGTAATGCTTCCATCGCCGTCTCGATTTCCCCGAGCCGTGCGTCGACCTCATCGGGCAACTCATCCACCTCGGCATGGTCGGCCTCGAGCGCGTCGTATTCGGCTTTCAGTGCCTGATAGTCGGCGGCCTCAACGTCGCTCATCGGCTCTGCCTCGCCATGAATGCGCCGCATGCCAAAGGTGTGCCCATAGGGAAAGTCGGTGTCGACCTCGACCCACTTCCAGCCCTCGGCCCGGATCACTGCGGCCTCCTCGGCCAGCTTTTCGGTCACCATGACGTCGAGTAGGCTGGCGTCTTGCAGCCAGCCGCCGTCATCCTGCTGGAACAGGTCGCGCAGGATGTCGCCCCCGGCCTCGACATAGTTGTCGAGCCCCACGAACTGCGCCCGCTTGTCCGAGGCCCGCACCGCGCCCTCGGTCAGCATGCGGCGGATTTCGTAGGGCTGCTTGGAATAGTGCCGCTGCAGCGCCTCCCAAACCTGTTCCTGCCGCGCGTGGTCAGGGTTGACCGTGAAGGCCATCAGCTGGTCGAGCGTCATTTCCTCCTCGGCGTAGACGTCATGCAGCGCGGGTGCGACGGCGGCGAGCTTCAGCCGCTGCTTGACCACGCTGGCCGAAACGAAGAAGGCGGCGGCGATCTCCTCCTCGGTGCAGCCCTTCTCGCGCATCGCCTGAAACGCGCGGAACTGGTCCAAAGGATGCAGCGGTGCGCGCTGGATATTCTTAGCCAGGCTGTCTTCTTCCGCGAGGCCATCCATGCGCACGACGCAGGGCACAAGGGCAGTCTTGTTCAGACGCTTCTGCTTTACGAGCAGCTCCAGCGCCCGGAACCGCCGCCCACCGGCTGGGATTGTGAACATGCCGGTCTCGGCACCGTTGTCGTCCAGCACGGGCCGCACGGTGATCGAGGCCAGCAGCGTCCGCCGGGCGATATCCTCGGCCAGCTCCTCAATCGACACGCCCGCCTTGACGTGGCGCACGTTCGATTGGCTGAGCATCGGTGGTTGGTAAGTCCGTATTGGAGGTTGATGCCCGCCAACGGCGCGGGCAATTGACGCAGATAGGCGGCAGGCGCGCCGACGAGGCTGGATAACTGCCCAAAGCTCCAATGCGTTGGCGCGATGGGTTCGTCGGCACCGGGCAAGACGAGCCCCAACTTCTCAGGATTATCACGATGCGCCTCGACGCGGATCGCAGCGCTTTCCACCGTGCGCGTCCGGCTGCGCTCGGCCCGGCCCTTCACCGAAGCGAAGAGGTCGTCGAGCGACAGATACCGCTCGTCATCCGGCCGCGAGAACCATTCGGACGACACGCGGTCCACGTTTGTGCCGCGCGACACATCCACTTTGTAGCCGCCGTTGATGTCACGCCCGGCATCGATAATTTCGGTATTCATGGATTTTCTCCTGCGACGGGCGGCCGAAACCCTCTCTCTCGACCTCCAAACCCGTCACGGACCGGGAAAGCGTTCCTCTCACTCTCTGTGATCACTCGGCTGCTAGGTGAGCGGACGGGAACGACGCGCGCGCCGCGGCTAGGCCATGCAACGCTTCCGGCCGAATATGCGTATAGCGGCGCAGCATCTTCCAATCCTTGTGCCCGGTAACCAGCGCGACCTGTTCGATGGCGAAGCCTGCTTCGAACAGACGACTTGTGCCTTCATGTCGCAAGTCGTGGAAGTGCAGGTCCTTGATATTGACCTCCACGCAGGCGCGCCGGAAGGCTGTTCCGACAGATCGCGAATTGTAGGGAAACATCCGGCCCGTCGCGCGCCTAAGCTCCTTGGCCTGCGCCGTAACCAGCGCCCAGGCGTCGAACCCGGTTGCGGCAAAGAGCGGGATCCGCTGGTCGTTGCCAGTCTTGTTGCGCGGATCTTTCCGGTCGCGGATTAGGAGCATGCGCCGATCAAGGTCGAGATCCGTCCATTCGACCCGGTAAATCTCGTCGAGCCGCATCGCGGTGGCCACTGCAAACTGCACGATCCTAGTCATTGGCAGGGTGAGGCGTTCGTTGTCATCGAAGCAGCGGAAGAGCCGGTTCAACTCATCCTTAGTGGGTCGGCGATCCCGCTCGGTGCCCTTGCCGATCAGCCCGAGACGCTTGAGCGCAACACGGGCCAGATCAACGGGTTCCGAGGAGATGTCGAGGCCGTGTACGGCTGCAGCATGGGTTATGATCATCTTGGTTACGCCGATATCGATGCCAAGTGTCACCGGACCTGCGCCTTGCTCCGCGCGCATCTTGCCATAATCGATCATCTTTTGGCGATCCAGGTGCCCGATCCGTTCCTTGCCCAGATCGCGCTTCAAGGCGGAAAGGGTCGCGGCCTTGCTGCGGCGCGGTGGTTTGCCTACCTCGCACATATCGATTATGTGAAGATCGATGAGATCGCCAAAAGTTGCAAGGCGGGACACGGATGACTTGTTCGGGGCCAACCCCTGATCCACTCGGGTCTCGGCCTGGCGGGCCCAGCGGTGGGCGTCATCGCGCAGGAGAAATGTCTTGCTCGCGTAGCGGCCCTTTCGTCTGATCTGGACCCGGTAAGCACCGGAGGGGAGTTTTGTGATGGAGGCCATTTTCGTGTGCGCTGTGTGTGCAATGAGTCGTCGTAGAGGGGCAAATTCGGGGGTATTGGGGCGTAGTGCAGCGTAGCAGCAACCGCCGCCAACAGTTTAAAGATACACAAAAAATGCAAATAAATCAACACGCTAGATTATCTATTGCGCCTATGATGGATTGGACAGACCGCCATTGCCGCTATCTGCACCGGCTCATGTCCAGACACGCGCTGCTTTACACCGAAATGGTGACGTCGCCCGCGCTTGTGCGTGGTGGGGCGCTTCATTTGTTGGATCACAACCCGCAAGAGCATCCTGTCGCGTTGCAATTGGGGGGATCGGACCCGGACGAACTGGCCGAGGCCGCCCGGATTGGTGCGCAGGCGGGATATGATGAGATTAACCTTAACGTTGGCTGCCCGTCTGACCGGGTGCAATCGGGCAGTTTCGGCGCTATTTTGATGGAGCAGCCTGCGCTTGTGGCCAAATGCGTGGGCGCGATGCGCCGTGCGGTTGACGTTGAGGTGACTGTGAAGTGTCGCATTGGCGTGGATGATCAGGATCCCGAAGACATACTCCCCGAGTTTCTGGCCCATATCGTGGGCGCAGGCTGCGAGCGGGTGACGATCCATGCGCGCAAGGCGTGGCTTAAGGGGTTAAGCCCCAAGGAAAACCGCGACATCCCGCCTTTGGATTACGATCTGGTGCACCGGATGAAGGGGCTGTTTTCGAACCTGCACATCTCGGTCAATGGGGGAATAACGAGCCTTGATCAGGCGGAGGCATTCCTAGAGGGTGGCCTTGACGGCGTGATGATCGGGCGCAGCGCCTACCACAATCCTGCGGAAATCCTTTGCCAGGCGGACCGGCGTATTTTTGGCAAAGGCGAAGACACAACTGCGGAAAATGCCGTTCAGCAGATGTTGCCCTATATTGACGCGCATATTGACGGGGGCGGCAGGCTTAACCAGATCACCCGTCATATGATGGGGCTGTTCGCGGGGCGCCCCGGTGCGCGGATCTGGCGGCGGATGCTGTCGGAAAACGCCTCAGGGCCGGGGGCGGACCGTCAGGTTTTGCTGGATGCGCTGGATGCGATGCAAACGCTGGCAGAGGCGCAAGAAGCGGTGTAGCAAAGCGTCGAACCCATTAAGGAGCCTGCACATGCCCGATACCATAGTTTTAATCGAGATGATCGCGTTGATCATGGTGATCGGGGCGTTTGCGGGTGTGTTGGCAGGGCTTTTGGGGGTCGGCGGGGGGATCGTTTTGGTGCCTGCCTTTTTCTACGCGTTTCAGACACTTGGCTATGATGGCCCGCAATTGATGCAAATGTGTCTGGCGACGTCTTTGGCGACTATCATCGTCACCTCGCTGCGGTCGGTCCACAGCCACAATAAAAAAGGTGCCGTGGAGTGGGGGATTCTTAAGACATGGGCACCCGGGATCGTGATCGGCGCGGTGATCGGGATGCTGACCGTTGCCCAGCTGCGCACCTCTGTTTTGCAGGGCATTTTTGGCGGGCTTGCGTTGATTGTCGGGCTTTATATGGCCTTTGGCAGACCGCATTGGCGCCTGGGGCAGGCGATGCCGCGGGGGATGGCGCGCGCGACCCTCTCGCCTGCGGTAGGCTTTCTGTCTGTGCTGATGGGGATTGGCGGGGGCAGCTTTGGTGTGCCGTTGATGAGCCTGTTTAACGTACCGATCCACCGCGCCGTGGCCACGGCGGCGGGCTTTGGTGTGCTGATTGCGGTACCTTCGGTGATCGGGTTTTTGCTGGTTGCGCCGGGGGAAAACGCCCCGCCGCTTACAATTGGTGCCGTGAACTTGCCGACCTTTGCAATTGTGATCGCCATGACGCTGATCACCGCGCCACTTGGCGTGAAACTGGCCCATTCGATGGACCCGAAACCGCTGAAACGTATATTTGCGGTGTTTTTGATCCTTGTTGCCCTGAATATGTTGCGCAAGTCGCTGGGATTGTGACCCGCTTGCCCGAAAGCGGGTTCAAGGTTTTCGATGCAGATGCGTCTGTTTTGCGGTGGGCGCAGGCTGCCCATAAAGTCGCGTTGGATATTGTGCACGATCCGGCACAGCGCGCCGCCAATCTTCGCCATGGGGGCACGTGGTTTGTGGGCGTCGACGCATTGCCAAATGACACCGATGGCAGCATCAACGGCGTACCGCTTGGCGGGGACTGGCGCGATGGGATCAGCGCACCACAAAGCTGGCACCGTGCGCAGCTGTCTGTCGTATATCCGGGCTATCCCCGCCAAGATGCGGGCGAAACTGAGGCCGCGCATCGGTTCAGGAATATGCGTCATGCGGCGCATGTAGACGGGCTGCTGCCCGAGGGGCCTTTGCGCAGACGGTATTTGCGCGAATGGCACGCATTTATTCTGGGTTTGCCATTGAACGATGCGGATGCAGCACCGCTGATGGTCTGGCCCTTCAGTCACCTGATTATGGGGCCTGCATTGCGCAGGGCCATTGCGGGCCGTGATCCTGAAACCGTCGATCTGACCGACGCCTATCAGGCCGCGCGCCGTCTGGTGTTAGAGACAAGTGACCCGGTGCCGATTGTCGCAAAACCGGGGCAGGCGATTTTGTTGCACAGGCATATGTTACACGGTGTCGCCGCGTTCGCGCCGGATCAATCCGCGCCCATAGAAGGCAGGATGATCGCCTATTTCCGCCCTTTGATGACGCAGGGTGCGCAGGCTTGGGTGTTTTAAGCCAAACCAGACCAGAGTATTTGGGAAACAATCTAACACGATTGGTTCGCTTTTACGCAGTAATTCCATGTTCTCGCCCCAATCTCGCCTTAACTTCAGGGCAATTAACAAAATCAGAAGGGTTAACCCCGATAAATGAGCCACGAGACAGAATCATCGTGGCAATTTGAGACGAGAGGCAGAGCAATGACAGTTGAAGTTCAAAACACGTTCAAAAACGTAGTTGCGTTAAAGTCGAAAAGGCTCAAGACCGCCTATTGGACCTTGGCGCACCACTTTCAGCCCGTCGATATTATCCCATCCGCAAACGACAATTACGCACCGATTGCGCACGAGGGTGCGCAAACCAGTGAACATCTGTTGGAATTTCTATATGGTGTTGCCCGCTAGGACTTCTGATCCTGCCGTCTGGCCAGCTTTGCCGCTCTACCGCCGCGGCGTTTCGTCTGCTCGCCTGCGCGCAACGGTAGCTCTGCCATCACGGCACGCCGCGCTTCAGTGCTCATGCGCGACCATGCTGTAATCTCGTCGATGGACCGTAAACATCCGGTACAAAGCCGTGTTTCAGGATGCACAACGCATAGTTTGACGCAGGGGCTTTCGACCTCGTCACGTTTCCATATGTTATCGGTCACAGCATCTCTCCTTGCGCCCGGATCACCCGCAACCGGTCCAGTACCCCTTGCAGAATATAGCCGGCTGCCACGTGGTCAATCACCTCTGCGCGACGCTTTCGGGACGTATCCGCCTCAAGCAAGGCGCGTTCTGCGGCCACCGTACTGAGGCGTTCATCCCAAAAGCTGATGGCAATATCCCCCAGCTTGTCGAAATTGCGCGCAAATGCTCGCGTCGATTGACAACGCGCCCCTTCCGATCCGTCCATATTCCGGGGCAGCCCCAAGATCAGCCCACCAATCCGGCGATCCGCAATGATCTCGTTCAAGCGTGCCGCATCAAGGCCGAATTTCTTGCGCCGCACCGTTTCAAGCGGGGTCGCAACCGATAAAAAGCTGTCTGTTACAGCCACGCCAATGGTCTTTTCGCCCAGATCCAAGCCGATCAACGCCTGCATCGGCGGAAGTGCTGCAGCAAATTCAGTGATATCGTCGTAGATCATTGTGCAAGGTTCGCCCGTTCGCCTGCGCGAAGGATCACATCGGTCGCTGCGGGGTTGTCTGCAAAGACCTCTATCGCATTGTCATAGATGGCCTGCGCTCGGTCTGTCTGGCCCAGCACGCCCAAGCTTGAAATCAGCCGCGCCCAATCTTCGACAGGGCCGCCTTCGGTCGCCAGACGCTCTGACAGACCATCAACCATTGAGCCGATCATCTCCATCCGCTGGGCAGGGGTCATATCCTGCGCGGCCTCAATATCACTCTCGGATGGCCCACGCAGAGCGCCTGCGCCAATCTCGGGGACCGTGTAATTGACGCCTGCCAACTCGGCCACAGGCTCGATCTGCGCCAAAATAGGTTCGATCCATGCCGCATCCGCAGGGCCACGGCGCAACAACCCGTCCCATATCCGAAAGCCCTGATCAGGACGCCCGGTCTGGATCAGCATCAGCCCCCAATAATACCGCGCGGTTCCGTTTTCGGCGTCACGGGTCAACACCGCACCCAACACGTCTTCGGCCTCGGGCGATACATAGCCACCTGCCGCCATAATCAACAGTTCGGCGTAGCTTGAGACTTCCTCGACAGAAGCATCGGCCGCTTTCAGGCGCACCACGGCAGCCTGCGCATCGGCGGCGGCGGCAAAATTGCCCACGCGCGCCTCGTTTTGTGCCAGCAAGGTCTGGCCCTGCACATCATCTGGCCGCTGCGCGACCGTTTCGCGCAGTCGGGCCAACAGCGCTTCGTACTCTGGGCTCAGTTCGGCCCCGAGGTTGGCATTTGGCACACCTTCCAAAGCATCGGCCTGGCTTGGTCGCGTTTCGCGCAGATTTGCAGCGAATGCGATGCGATCTTGCAAGGCCAGATCACCATAGCCGGGCGCACCAAGCGACAAATATGTAAACAGCGATCCGCCCACCAAAATAACTGCAATCACTGCCATCAAAATCTTTGACGGCTGCGCACCGGGCCGTATTGCATCTGCCCGGTTTGTATCGGCAGCAAGAATGCGGCGCGAAATCTCGGTTTTGGCCCGTGCTGCGTCTTCTTGCGACAGCACACCGCGTGCAACTTCGCGTTCAACTTCCGCCAATTGATCGCGGTAAACCTGCAAGTCTTGCTCAACGCGCGAAGGCCCCGGGGTCGTTGCCCCACGCCACAGGGCGCGGACCAGTAAGACAGTCACAAGGGCGGCGCCAGCGGCGGCGATGATCCAAAAGCTCATAGGGGTCGCATCCAATCCTTTATTCGCACGCACGTCTAAACGGTGTTGGCCTGTGACAAAAGGGGCCATATCGCTGTATCGGTGCGGCTATTTTGTCCGATTGCGGGGGATGTCGTAAAACTGATAAAGAATGCCGCGCGCAGTATCCTCTTTTTTGCCTGCGCGCCCAGAAAGAACCCAAACGCGCGTCGATGCGCGAATCCATGCCGGGGACCGCTTCCATGAAGAAATATTCCGCCTTTGCCATCGCCCGCGAAGCTTTGCGACACCATACCGGCTGGCAGCGCGCATGGCGTGATGCACAGCCCAAGAAACGGTATGACGCGATCATCATCGGGGCAGGGGGGCACGGGTTGGCCACGGCCTATTACCTTGGCAAGAACTTTGGCATCACGAATGTGGCGATCTTGGAAAAAGGCTGGCTTGGCGGCGGCAACACCGGGCGCAACACAACGATCATCCGCTCGAACTACCTGCAAGACCCGTCTGCGGCGATCTACGAAAAATCCCGCTCGCTGTATGAAACGATGAGCCAGGACCTAAACTATAACGTCATGTTCAGCCCGCGCGGCGTGATCATGCTGGCCCAGACCCACCACGAGGTGCGCGGCTATCAGCGCACTGCGCACGCGAACATGCTGCAAGGGGTGACGACTGAATTCATCGGCCCCGAAAAGGTCAAGGAACTGGTGCCGATCATAAACATCAACGGCCCGCGCTACCCCGTGTTGGGCGGCCTTTGGCAGGCGCGCGGTGGCACGGCCCGCCATGACGCGGTGGCCTGGGGGTATGCGCGGGCGTGCTCGGATATGGGCATGGACGTGATCCAGAAATGTGAAGTCACCGGCATCCGCTCTGAAAACGGCAAGGTGGTGGGCGTCTCGACCAATCGCGGCGACATCGATTGTGACAAGCTGGGCATGGTGGTCGCGGGCCATTCGGGCCATCTGGCGGATATGGCAGGCTTCCGTCTGCCCATTGAATCTGTTTCGTTGCAGGCTCTTGTATCCGAACCGATCAAACCCTGCATGGATGTGGTCGTGATGGCCAACACGGTCCACGGCTACATGTCGCAATCGGACAAAGGCGAGATGGTCATCGGCGGGGGCACCGACGGCTATAACAACTACACCCAACGCGGATCGTTTCACCACATCGAGGAAACCGTGCGCGCCCTGATCGAAACCTTCCCGATGGTGTCCCGCCTCAAGATGCTGCGCCAATGGGGCGGCATCGTTGATGTGACGGGCGATCGCTCCCCGATCCTGTCCAAAACCCCGGTCGAGGGCGTCTTTATCAACTGCGGCTGGGGCACCGGCGGCTTCAAGGCGATCCCCGGCTCCGGCTGGGCTATGGCAGAGCTTATCGCCAAAGGCCGCTCGCCCCTCACGGACGCATTCGGTCTTAACCGCTTTCAAGAAGGCCGTTTCATCGACGAAAGCGTTGCTGCAGGGGTGGCGCATTGATGTCTATGTTAACGCAAAGCATTAAAACGGTTGCAGGGAACCGAAGCTGTGTTCGCCGTGTTACCTTTGCAATAGAATTATGCAAAGGAATGCCTCAATGGCAAATTCAGACAACAACCAACCGACGCACACCACCATCAATAAAACCAGCGGTACATCGACCGGGTTCATTATTGGCGCACTTATGGTGGTCGCCCTTGTGC
The DNA here is from genome assembly GCA_024636495.1 of Roseobacter sp. Taxonomy (GTDB): domain Bacteria; phylum Pseudomonadota; class Alphaproteobacteria; order Rhodobacterales; family Rhodobacteraceae; genus Sulfitobacter. Next base: position 79,019 of record JAGXGZ010000028.1, read on the forward strand.
TTGGATATTTTGTCTTCTCAGGCGCGAACCCTTTCGACACGTCTAATGACGTCAATGTCACCGTCGAAGGCGCAGGCGCGGCCGCAAATGCAGTCGAGGGGGCAGCAGACGCTGTCAAAGACGCCGCAACCGGCAACTAACTCAGTTTTCGATTTACCTATTTTGGAAGGCTGGCCCGCTCGGGCCGGCCTTTTTGCGTTCGCCCATCGTCGACCAAGGAACTGCATATGCTAATTCTAACCTGCCCAAATTGCGGCGTCACCGCCGAGGAAACCGAATTCCATGCAGGTGGCGAAGCACACCTGACCCGTTTCGGTCCCGGTGCTTCGGATGATGATTTCGAAAACTATCTCTTTATGCGTGACAACCCCAAAGGCGTGCATTTTGAACGCTGGCGCCACGTCTATGGCTGCGGCAAGTGGTTCCACGCGGCTCGCGATACGGTGACACTGGAAATCTTCGGCACCTACACGGCGCAAACCAGCACACCACCGCAAAACATCATCGACAAAATTTCCGACCGCCGTCCCGACTGGCAGCCGCCGCAAAAGCAGTAATCCCGCCTTTTCATTTTGCCCGATAAACTCCCGCCGGAGGCTCCGACGCCGCCGCCAACACCAAGGTCCAAACCCATGAGCACCAGAATTGCCACAGGCGGCCGCCTGCTCAACAAATCCAACGCTGTCAGCTTTTCGTTCAACGGCAAACACCTGCGCGGGTTCGAAGGCGACACATTGGCCTCGGCCCTGCTGGCCAATGACCAAATGCTCGTGGGCCGTTCGTTCAAATACCATCGTCCCCGTGGCATCGTAGCGGCCGGTCCCGAAGAGCCTAATGCGCTGATGAACCTTGGCCGCGAGGGCCAGTTCGAGCCGAACCAGCGTGCCACCACCACCGAACTGTTCGACGGGCTCGAGGCTGCCAGCCAGAACCATTGGCCAAGCCTTGAATTCGACGTCGGCGCGATCAACAAATATCTCAGCCGGTTCCTGCCCGCAGGTTTCTATTACAAGATGTTCATTCACCCGCGCCCTTTCTGGAAACACGTCTACGAACCGATCATCCGCCACTCCGCAGGCCTTGGCAAAGCACCCAAAGATCGCGACGCAGATACCTACGAACATTTTCACGCCTTTTGCGATGTGCTGGTCATCGGAGGCGGTGTTGCGGGGCTTGAGGCTGCGCGCACCGCTGCGCTGTCGGGTGCCAAAGTGATATTACTTGAACAAAACGCCCATTGGGGCGGCCGCGCCCCGGTAGATGGTGGCACGGTCGAAGGAAAACCGATCAACGATCACGTTGATACGCTGGTGGCCGAATTGGCGGCGATGGACAACGTTCAGATGCGCAGGCGCACCATGGGGGCAGGGGTCTATGACCACTCCTATGTGTTGGGCTATGAGCGGCTGAAAGATCACGCACCCAAAGCTCAGGGCCCGCGCCACCGTCTTTGGCGCATTCGCGCAGGCCATATCATCACGGCAACGGGTGCTATTGAACGGCCCTTGTCCTTTGCAGGCAATGACATCCCCGGCGTGATGCTGGCCGCAGCGGTGCGTGACTATCTGGTGAATTACGGTGTTTCAGTTGGGGACCGCACCGTTGTTGTTACCAATAACGACGATGCCTATCGCACGGCGATTGCCTTGGTCGAGGCCGGATTAACCGTGCCCACCATCCTTGACGCCCGCGTCTTGCCCGAAGATTCCGCTCTCATGGCCCGCGCCAAAGAGCTTGGTATCCGCGTCATGATGGGCCACGCAATCGCGTCCGTCAAAGGCGGCAAGCGCGTCACGAGTGTTGAGGTCTGCAGCCAGGCAGGCGAGGGGGCCGTGCTGGAGACGATCCCATGCGAAGCGGTCGCCATGTCAGGCGGCTGGTCGCCAGTCGTGCATCTGTGGTCCCATTGCGGCGGCAAGCTGGTTTGGGACACCGCGCTGGCCACCTTCCGACCTGATGTGAACAATGCCCCGATTGGCGCGGATGGCCACGGTTTTGTCACGGCGGCAGGTGCTGCTGCCGGGTTCTTTGGGCTTGATGATATCTTGCACGACGCGCATGCGGCTGCCGACGGTGTTGTGACAACGCTGGGATTCAAGTTGCCCGCAAATGCCACCTCTCCGAATGCTGATCGTCAAGAAGAATCGCCCTTGGCTCCGGTCTGGATGATGCCTCAAGGTGCAAACGCAAAGCTGCGCGAAAAAACCTGGCTGGATTATCAAAACGACGTCAAAGTGTCCGACGTGCGCCTAGCCGCCCAGGAAGGCTTTGTCAGTGTTGAACATACCAAGCGGTATACAACGCTTGGTATGGCTACGGATCAGGGAAAGCTCAGCAATATTAACGGTCTTGCGACCCTTGCGGGCGCTTTGAACGCAGATATCCCCACGGTCGGCACCACCACCTTCCGCCCGCCTTATCATCCTATTTCGATGGGTGCGATTGGCGGCGAGGCGCGCGGCGAGGTTTTTCAACCGCTGCGTCGCACGCCCATGCACAGCTGGCACGACGCCAACGAGGCCGAGTGGGAACCGGTCGGCCAGTGGCGCAGACCCTACGCCTATAAGCGCAGCGGTGAATCCACCCATGATGCGGTGATGCGCGAGGTGACCAACACGCGCAAGAACATGGGATTGCTTGATGCGTCCACACTTGGCAAGATCATCGTAAAAGGGCCGGATGCGGGCAAATTCCTTGATATGCTCTACACCAATATGATGAGCAGCCTGAAACCGGGCAAATGCCGCTACGGGTTGATGTGTTCGGAAAACGGTTTCCTGATTGATGACGGTGTTGTTGCGCGCATCGATGACGACACGTTCCTTTGCCATACCACGACTGGCGGCGCCGACCGTATCCACCAGCATATGGAGGAATGGCTGCAAACCGAATGGTGGGATTGGCAGGTTTATGTCGCCAACGTGACCGAGCAATATGCGCAGATCGCTGTGGTTGGCCCCAACGCCCGCAAGTGCTTGGAAAAACTGGGCGGCATGGATGTCAGCAAAGACGCGCTTGGCTTTATGGAATGGGTCGATGGGGAACTTGGCGGCTTTAAATGCCGGATCTACCGGATCTCGTTCTCCGGCGAACTCAGCTATGAAATTGCCGTGGTCGCGGGCGTGGGTCAGGCGTTCTGGGATGCGCTGATGGTGGCTGGGCATGACTTGGGCGTGATGCCCTATGGTACGGAATGCTTGCACATTTTGCGCGCAGAAAAGGGCTTTATCATGATCGGGGATGAAACCGACGGCACCGTGATCCCGCAGGATCTGGGGCTGGGCTGGGCGATCTCGAAAAAGAAAGAAGACTACCTTGGCAAGCGCGCGCAAGAGCGCAGCCATATGGCAGACCCCGAACGCTGGAAGCTGGTCGGGCTTGAGACAACGGATGGCAGCACCTTGCCGGACGGGGCTTATGCCGTGGGCGAGGGCAAGAACGAAAACAACCAGCGCAACGTGATCGGGCGCGTCACCTCGACCTATCATTCGCCGACCCTGAACAAGGGGATCGCGATGGGGCTGGTGCTGCACGGGCCGGACCGTATGGGCGAAGTGATCGATTTCCCTGGTACAGACGGCAAAACCTACAGCGCTAAAATCGTTGACCCGGTGTTCTACGATAAAGAAGGGGAGAAGCAGAATGTCTGAGCCTATCAGCGCCCTGAACGGGTCAGTCTATAAAGAAGGCATCGCCGCAATTACGGCAACAGGCCCAATCGGCATGATCTCTATCCGGGGGGATATGACCGCCGGATATCTCAAGAAGACGCTGAAAAAGATCGCGGGCGTCGACATGCCTGATGCACGCGGAATCAACCTGAAAGTTGACAAGGGCATTGCATGGATGTCCCCCGATGAGCTGCTGCTGATCTGCTCTTACGCCGAGGTGGCCACCCATCTGGACACGCTCCACAATGCGATCGGCAGCAACCATGCGATGGCGGTAAACGTGTCGGATGCCCGCGCCGTGTTCCGCCTGAAAGGCAAGCATATCCGCGAGGTGTTGGCCAAGCTTGCCCCCGTTGATACGTCGCCCGACGTCTTTGCCCCCGGCACGATCCGGCGCACCCGTCTGGCGCAGGTGCCAGCAGCGTTCTGGATGGTAGACACCGAGACGGCGCAGTTGGTCTGCTTCCGCTCTGTCGCGCAATATGTGTTTGATCTGCTTAAAACCGCAGCGCAGCCGGGATCAGAAGTGAACCATCACCGCAGATAAGATCAAGACGGCGCTTTATGGAACTTCGCGCTGTCCCGATGCGTTGGATCCCTAAGAAGGTATGTAATGTGGCTTGGGGGGCAATGTCGCAAGGTAACTATCTTTGCCGCCTTGCCCTTGACCTTAGGTCCCCGCGCGCTTCATGTACCTCAGATGTAATTAAATAACGGAGGCCCACCAAATGGCTTTTTCACTTCCCGATCTTCCATATGCCCACGACGCTTTGGCATCCAAAGGCATGTCTGCGGAAACCCTCGAATTTCACCACGACAAGCACCACAATGCTTACGTGACAAACGGCAACAAGGCCGTTGAAGGCACGGAGTGGGAAGGCAAGACCCTCGAAGAAATCATCAAGGGCACGTATGATCCCAAGGCAGTTGCCCAATCGGGTATTTTCAACAACATCAGCCAGCTTTGGAACCACAACCAATTCTGGGAAATGATGAGCCCGGAAGACACCAAAATGCCCGGCGATCTGGAAAAAGCGATCACCGAAAGCTTTGGGTCAGTCGACAAATTCAAAGATGAATTCAAGGCGGCGGGTGGCGGTCAGTTTGGCTCCGGTTGGGCGTGGCTGGTCAAAGACACGGATGGTGGCCTGAAGGTGACCAAGACGGAAAATGGCGTGAACCCTGTGTGCTTTGGCCAGACGGCGCTGCTGGGTTGCGACGTGTGGGAACATTCTTATTATATCGATTTCCGCAATGCGCGCCCTGACTATCTGTCGAATTTCCTCGACAAATTGGTCAATTGGGAAAACGTTGCTTCGCGCATGTAAGCGTTTGAAATATAACATACTTAAGCCCCGTTGGTTGATCCAGCGGGGCTTTTTCTTTGGAACAACCGCGCAGCCCATCCGTTGACCCCTTGAATGAAACGACAAGACGGGAGATCAAAATGGCTAAGCTGGAAAATGGGACATGGGTGCTGATCGCAGACGGCGAAAAGGCACTTTTCATGGTCAATGAAACAGACAACGAAGATCCATTTTTGCAGGTTTTCCGAGAGGAAGAGCAAGAGAATCCGCCGAACCGGGATCAGGCAGCCAACCGCCGAGGCCGGTTTAATGATGGCCCCTCAGTACACCGCTCTGCAGTAGCGGATACGGATTGGCATCAGCTGTCAAAAGACCGCTTTGCCAGCGATTTGGCGGATATTCTTTACAAGCAGGCCCACAAAGGCCGGTTTGAAAAGATCGTTCTGGTCGCCCCTCCGGGCACGCTTGGCGAACTGCGGCACGAATTGCATCAAGAAGTGTCTGACAAGGTGGTTGGTGAAATCGCGAAAACGCTGACAAACCACCCTGTTGACGAAATCGAGAAGATTGTGAAATCAGATCTCGCCGCTGCGTAAGACCGCTAGCGTACGTGTGTCGCTTTTCTGCAACGCACGCCAGTGGGAGTTTGGTCGAACGACAGGTCGTTTCACCTTTATACCGATCAGTCTGATCCGTCCGGGCCGCCCAATTTAGGGCGGCCCATTTCTATTCTGAAAATCGCTTCGGGCCGTTGCGCAATCATACTCCAGCGCGCGTGAAAGATTGGCCGCAGTTCAGCGCAGTTTGGATTAGCACCCGGGCATCCCACCCCCTCATGTGCGGGACAAGACTTTGTTCAACAAACTGGGGTCAGCTCAGGGCGGGTTGCAAAACCTTCAGCGCGGCTGCTGCGTCGGGAACGGAAACGAAATAGTCCAACAGCGATGCTTCTGCGAAATCGCTATCGACGATGTGCTGTAAAAGCTGCACCAAAGGATCCCAGTAACCATTTGTATTCAATAGGATTACCGGCTTTTGATGCAAGCCAAGCTGTCGCCAGGTCAGAACCTCGAACAGCTCGTCCAGTGATCCCGCACCCCCCGGAAGCACCACCACCGCGTCGCAGTTCATGAACATCACCTTCTTGCGCTCGTGCATGGTTTCGGTGACGATATATTGGGTCAGATCGGTCTTTCCGACCTCCCATTTCACCAGATGCTCGGGGATCACGCCAAAGGTCGGGGCCCCGGCATCCTGCGCTGCGCGCGCCACGGCACCCATCAGCCCGACATCGCCGGCACCGTAGACCAGCCGCCAATTGTTGTCAGCCAAACCCCGCCCGATTGCCTGCGCATCAGCCAGATAGGCGGGGTCGTTGCCAGGGCGCGAGCCGCAAAAAACGCAAACTGATTTCTGTGTCATGTCGGTGTCCTTGTCAGCAAATGTGAGGCGGGGATGCAGCTCTATTTTGACCCTTGTTAACCTGCTTGATACAAGTCCTCAATGTGGTGAAATCCTAAAGGATGACGGTCATGTCGGTGTTTCAAGCAAAATCTGCGCGCGTTGCAGGGGGTGTGGCTGTTGCAGTAGCGGTTGGCGTGGCAGCGTTTTTCCTTGTTCCGCGCAGCACACCCGAGACGCAAATCGCACCGCTGGCCCCGCAAACGGCAGCCATGCCGGACAAGGCAGAACCCGAACAACCCGCCGTATCATCCCCCACGAACCCCAGTTTTGACGAGGTCCGCCGCGACCCCGATGGGATGACGGTCGTTGCAGGGCGTGCAGCACCGGGCAGTCAGGTCAAGGTGATCAGCAACGGCATTGAAATAGCGTCGACCAAGGCCGACAAAGCCGGGAAATTCGCAGCTTTGGCCGTCTTGCCGCCCGACGGAAAGGGTCAGGTGCTTAGTCTTGAGGCGTCGGGTGATGGCGCCTTGGCCGTCTCAGACGACGAGGTGATCCTCGCGCCGTTGAAATCCGTACCTGTGAAGGCGGACCCAGAACCGATCATCACGGCTGAAAGCCAAGCGCCCCCCCAGACGGACGAACCTGCGCAGATCGCTGAAGTGGCAACCGATGCTCCCGCCGAAGACCCCCCAGTCAAGGAGCCGGCGCAGCAGATGGCTTTGCTGAAATCGACACCTGAGGGCGTTGAACTGCTGGCGTCGCCGTCCCCCCAAGTGACGGGGAACATAGCACTTGATACGATCACCTACTCTGATGCGGGTGACGTGCGCCTTGCCGGGCGCGCACAGACCGAAGGGGCCTCCGTGCAGGTCTATCTTGATAACAGGTCGGTTGGTAAATTGTTGGTCGATGATCAGGGTCGCTGGCGCGGCGACATCGATGACATCGACACAGGCATTTACACGTTGCGTGTGGATGAATTGAACCAGGCAGGCGAGGTGATCAGCCGTGTCGAGACGCCGTTCAAGCGCGAAAGCCCCGAAGCACTGGCACGCGCAACCGAAAATTACGACGGGCCGATCAAGGAAGTGACGGTGCAGGAGGGGGCCACGCTTTGGGCCATTGCGCGCGAACGCTACGGCGACCCCACGCTTTATCTGCGGGTGGTCGAGGCAAACCGCGACACAATCCGCGACCCCGATCTGATCTACCCCGGTCAGGTGTTTAATTTACCAAACTAGGGATATGGGGGGCTTGGTTTTGGCCCTCAGAAGGTCAATTTATCCAACGCTCTGGCAACCGGGGGGCCTCCGGCCTATGTAGTGGGGCAAGCATTTCAGGATCATTCATGTCAGCCGATACCGCCCGCGCCCAAGATACCACGCAAAAGTCACCCCACACCCCGATGAGCGAAGAAGAAATGGCCGCCGCCGCCGAGCGTCAGTCAAATCTTTTGGTCTTGCAAAAGGTTGCCCCGTATCTTTGGCCCGCCGACAAGCCTTGGGTGAAAAAGCGCGTCATATGGGCGATGGTTTTTCTGGTCGCCTCCAAGCTGATTGCTGCCGTGATCCCCATGATTTACAAGGCCGCCGTCGATATTCTGGCAGGCGAGGGCGTGCCTGTGCTGGCGCTTGGGGCCGTTGGCTTGACCGTCGCCTACGGCGTGGCGCGTGCGATGAACGTTGGCTTTCAACAGCTGCGCGATGCGGTTTTTGCCCGCGTCGGGCAGCGCGCTTTGCGGATGCTGGCGCTTGAGACGTTCGAGCATATTCACAGGCTGTCGATGCGCTATCACATCACCCGCAAAACCGGCGGGCTTAGCCGGATTATTGAACGCGGTGTCAAAGGCGTCGATTTTTTGCTGCGGTTCTTGCTGTTCTCGATCGGGCCGCTGATTTTGGAGCTGATCCTGACTGGCTTGATACTGGCGTGGCTGTTTGATTTTTGGTATTTGCTGGTCGTCGCGGTCACGATTGCCTTTTACGTCTGGTTCACCTTTGCCGTCACAGAATGGCGCGTAAAGCTGCGCCGCCAGATGAACGATCAGGATACGGATGCGAACCAAAAGGCCATCGATAGTCTGCTGAACTATGAAACCGTCAAGTATTTCGGGGCCGAACAGCGCGAAGCTTCGCGCTATGACAGCGCCATGGCAGGCTACGAAGACGCGGCGATCAAGACGAATTATTCGCTGGCTTTCCTCAACTTTGGCCAGTCGTTGCTGATCACCTTCGGTCTTGTGGTCGTGATGGTGATGGCCGCGATTGGGGTGCAAAACGGCACGCTAACCGTGGGCGATTTTGTCATGGTTAACGCCTACATGGTGCAAATTACGATCCCGCTTAACTTTCTGGGCACGGTCTACCGCGAAATCCGTCAGGCTTTGGTGGATATGGGGCAGATGTTTACGCTGCTTGATCAACCTGCTGAAATCACCGACAAACCCAATGCACCTGATCTTAAGATCAAAGGCGGTCGCGTCACGTTGACGGATGTGCGCTTTGGCTACGATCCGGATCGCCAGATCCTGAAAGGCATCTCGCTTGAGGCCGCGCCGGGCGAAATGGTCGCAATCGTCGGTTCAACCGGATCGGGCAAATCCACCATCGGACGGTTGTTGTTCCGGTTCTATGATGTGCAGGGCGGATCGCTTGAAATTGACGGTCAGGACGTGCGCGACGTGACCCAGAACAGTCTGCACAAGGCGATTGGCGTTGTCCCCCAAGACACGGTGCTTTTCAACGACACGATTGGCTATAATATCGGCTACGGGCGCGACGACGCGACCCAAGAGGATATCGAAGCGGCCGCAAAATCCGCGCAGATCCACGACTTTATCCAAAGCCTGCCCAATGGGTATGACACAGCGGTGGGTGAACGTGGCCTAAAGCTGTCGGGTGGCGAAAAGCAGCGCGTGGGCATTGCGCGCACCTTGCTGAAAAACCCGCCGATCCTGCTGCTGGACGAGGCGACCAGTGCGCTGGACAGCGAGACAGAACATGAAATTCAGGACGCGTTGCGTCAGGCTGGCAAGGGGCGGACCGTTTTGACCATCGCGCACCGCCTGTCTACTGTCGCAGAAGCCGACCGGATCGTTGTTCTTGAAAAAGGCGAAATCGTTGAACAGGGCGCCCATGATGACCTGCTGTCGCGCAATGGCCGCTACGCGCAGCTTTGGCAGCGCCAGCAATCGGAAGATCCGGAATAATTTCGGCGAAAACCTGCTCTAAGCAGGCGCTTATGGGCGGCCCTGTAAACGGGTTGCCAATATCTTTGGTCGCAGCGCAGGGCCATTTCAGGGATCAGCGGCAACATATGTTGGCGCATCACATCTACCTGAAAGAGAACATCATGCGTAAATTTGCATTTATCGCCCTAGTGGCTTTGGCAAGCCCCGTTCTGGCTGCCGAGCTGACACTGGAAACCCCCATGGGCACCACCATGGAAGAGGTGAAAACCACCCTGACCGACATGGGCTATGAGGTCCGCAAGGCCGAAATGGAAGACGGCAAGATCGAAGTCTATTTCGTCAAAGACGGCACCAAGGGCGAAGTCTATGTCGATGCGACGACCGGCAAGATCGCCAAACTTGATATGAAGTGACCAGACCTATGATGTCTGTGTCAAAGCACACCACCAACGGGCGCGACAGCGCCCGTGACGTGGCCGTCTGGGACCCGCTGGTGCGGTTGATCCACTGGTCCTTGGCCTCGATGATCCTGTTGAACGGGGCCATCACCGATGCGGAAAGCGACCTGCACCAATGGGTGGGGTATGTCGCCATTGCCCTGGTAGGGATTCGCCTGACTTGGGCGCTCGTTGGCCCCAGACCTGCACGTTTCGTCACTTTCCCTCCCAGTCCGATGCGCGCGTGGCGCTATGTCCGTGCTGTTCTTGCGGGTGATCGCACCGTGCATCTGTCGCACAACCCCTTGGGTGCGTTGATGGTCTATAATCTGTGGCTGACCGTGATAGCCTTGGGGATGACCGGATATATGATGACGACCCTGCGGTTTTTCGGTATCGGTTGGGTGGAACAGGCGCATGAACTGGCCTTTGACTGGTTGCTGTTTTCTGTCGCCTTGCATGTTGGCGGTGTTGCGTTGGACAGTTGGCGGTCGGGCGTTAATCTTGTGCGTGCCATGGTAACGGGGCGCAAGGCCATCCCTAAGGGAACAAAGCTGGAATGACATCCTCGACCGCACCGGCCACCTTAAAACAAAGGCGCGCAACGTTTCTGGCGGGACTTATCCTGCTGCAAGCGCTTTGCGCGCTGTTTTTTGTCGGGGACGTGGTCAGAGACCTGCGGGAGGGCACACATCTCGACGATATCCATCTGATGCTGGAAAGCATTGCTGCGGTGTCCCTGATCGGGGGTGTCGGTTTCTTGATGATCGAGTTGCGCCGCCTTCTGGCTCGGATGGAGCATATGGATGCCGGTCTGCGCGTCGCACAAGGCCAGATGGTCATCGTGATGGAGGGGTTTTTTGACGAATGGCATCTGACCCAAGCGGAACGCGATGTGGCGCTGATGATCCTTAAGGGGTTGGACAATGATTCAATCGGCACGGTCAGGCACACGGCCCCCGGCACGGTGCGCGCGCAAGCCGCCAAGATTTATGCCAAGTCAGGCACGAACGGGCGGGCGCAATTTGTCAGCATTTTCATGGAAGAACTGATGTCAGGCGATTTCAACACCTCTGATCCCGCCTGATCATTCGCTAGTCGGCTGCAACCGCCTTGGTGGTCAACATGTCCAGCGCGCCGGACATTTTCGCCAGATATTCCGCGTCCATCGGCAAGCCGTGATCTTGGGCGAGGCTTGCCGGATCATGATAAGCCAGCTGCACCACACCGTCTGCATCTGCATAGGCCAGCACGCGCAGGGGCAAGTCCAGCCCTGCCGTTTGACCGTCAATCATCGCGGGCGTCCCTAGAGCGGGATTGCCGAAGATCAAAAGCGTCGTGGGCCGCAGCGCCAGTCCGGTCTTTTCCGCGCCCGCCGCATGATCGACGCGGGCGAAAACAGTGGCCCCTGCCTCTGTAACCGCTGCTTCAAGACGGTCAACGGTATCTTCAACCGAATGCGGACTTGTCTTCGTCAGAAGGTCTGCAGCAAAGGCTGGCATGGCAGCGGTCAGCCCCAGCGTCAAAGCGGTGGCGGCGGCAAAACTGGTAAGGCGCATTTCAATCTCCCTTTAATTTACAACTATAAGATAGGGCGCGCGCCGCCCGGATCGAAAGATTTGGGGTAAATTGGCCGCATGATCACGGCGATGTGCGGTTTGACCTTACGCCCTGTCTTGAAACCGACCCCCTAAGTGTTAATTCACTCAGCCTAGGTTCTGCACTGCAGCGAACCTTTGTCCTAACAAAGGAAATACCATGCAAACCGGAATGTTCCGCACAGCCATTCTTCTTGGTTTGATCTGCGTGACGGGGCCTTTTGCCATCGACATGTACCTGCCCGCGCTTCCCGCAATCGAAGCAGCTTTGGGCACGTCAATTTCAGGCGCGCAACTGACCTTGGTGGCCTATTTCCTGGCCTATGGCTTAGGCCAGTTGGTGTATGGGCCTTTGTCGGATCAGATCGGACGCAAAAAGACCTTGCTGATCGGGATGAGCATCTTTGCCGTCGGTGCTGTGATCTGTGCCTCGGCACCGTCTATCGAAGTGTTGGTGGCAGGCCGTTTGATCCAAGGCATCGGCGGGGCCACGGTGATGGTGATCCCGCGTGCGATCATCCGGGATATGTACACGGGGGCGCAGGCCACGCGGCTGATGGCGGCGATCATGTTGGTGATTTCGATCTCGCCGATGTTGGCCCCTTTGGCGGGCAGCGCAATTGTCACCTTTGGCAGCTGGCGCGAGATTTTTCTGGTGATGGGCATCTTTGCGACGATCAGCCTGACACTTGCGCAAGTGATGCTGCCCGAAACCCTCAAGGCGGATCGGCGGCGCAAGGTTAACATAAAAGAGCTGTCTCGCAGTTGTGGCATCTTGCTGCGTGATCCGGTTTTTGTCGGGCTGACGTTTATTGCAGGCTTTGGGATGGCCAGTTTCTTCGTGTTCGTCTCAAGCGCCTCGTTCGTTTATACTGGCAGCTATGGGCTGACCCCGACGCAGTTTTCGCTGGCTTTTGCGTTCAACGCCGTTGGTTTTTTTATGGCCACTCAGATGGCCGGGCGCTTGGCTGATAAATGGGGTCTGGCCACGCTTATCGGGCGCGGGGTGACCGGCTTTGCCGTTTGTGCAACAGGTCTTGCTGCACTTGAGGTTGCCGGGTTTGACGGGCTTTGGGTGCTCTTGATCGGCTTGTTTCTGGCCTATGCGTTTCTGGGCGTGGTGATCCCGTCCGCGATGGTTGCGGCACTTGATGCGCACGGGCGACGCGCGGGCATCGCATCGTCGTTAAGTGGCAGTCTGACAATGTTGACCAGCGCGATATGCATCGGCCTGTCCACGCCGTTCTTTGACGGGACAGCATTGCCGATGGTCGTCAGCATCGCGCTGTGCGGATTGGCTGCACTTGCGCTGGTCGCGTTCACGATGCCAAAGCTTCGCAATCAACAGGCCGAATTGGCCGCCGCCTAGTTTATTCGGCGGCGCGCAGGGTCGAGGTGGACGCGCTTGGCGCAACGGGGTCTTCTTCCCAGATCAGGATACCGGTCTTGAGCCGCTGAGCGTCCTTTTGCAGCGCCCAGTCTTGGGCTGCTTTACTGGCGCGCCCCAATGACATCTTGGCCAGCAAACGCGCAATCCAGCGGGCGTAGGTCGTGGCCCAGATGCGCACGGCCAGCAGGGACGGCGTGACCATCAAGGTTAGAACCGTCGCGATGCCAAGGCCGAACACAACGGCGGTGGCCAGCTGTTTCCACCACAGCGCGGTCGGGCTGTCGATGGTGTAACCGCCATTGGCGAAATCAAGGCTGAGGCCGAACATCATCGGGGCAAGCCCTGCCATTGTGGTGATGGTGGTCAACAACACCGGACGAATACGGGCCTGTGCGGTGCGGATGATCGCTTCGATCCGGGGCATGTACTGGCTGAATTCCTGATAGGTATCGATCAGGATGATATTGTTGTTCACCACAATCCCCGCCAGCGCCACAATGCCCGTTCCTGTCATGATGATCGAAAACGTCTGGTCCATTACCAACATCCCGATCAACACGCCAGTCGTGGACAAGACCACGGCAATCAACACAAGAACCGAATTATAGATACTGTTGAACTGGGCCAGCAGGATGATGAACATCAAGCCCAACGCGGCTGTGAACGCCGAACTTAGGAACGCCTGACTTTCGGCCTGATCCTCTTGATCCCCGGTCCATTCGAAACTGACGCTATCGGGCAGGGGCTGTGTCTCAAGCCACTGAGTAATCTCGGCGATCCGTTCATTGGCGTTGATCGGGACCATGCGCAGATCGGCTTTGTTCAAGCCGTCTTGCAGATCAACCCCCTCGGCAGCGACCGTGCGGTTGGTGATCTTGAACCCCGAACCGTCCAGCGCCGTAATATCCGCATCCGCCCCAGCCGGGCGCAGGGTGGCAAGGGTGATATCAATGTCTTCGCCGCCCGTGGTGTCGGATTTGACCATTTTCATCAGGCCCGGGAACACGTCTGCTTTGACATCCAAGTGGCGCTTTTGATCGACGCGGTTGATTTCGGCCAATTTCGGGACGGGCTTGCGGGTGATGAAATTCGACAGTGGGATCAGCCCGTCAGCCGTGCGCACTTTCAGTGTATCAAGCGTGCTGAGCACACGGTCTTTCTCGGGCAGGCGGACCCTTATTTCGATCTCTTCGTCCGAAGTGTCGACGCGCATCGTATCCAGCAGCAACCCGCGTGTGACCAGTTGCACCATGGCACCGACAGTCAGCACATCGGCCCCGTATTGGCCCGCCTTTGCGACATCCACATCAATCTGCCAGTCAATGCCGGGCAGGGGGCGTGTGTCTTCGATCAGGGTCAGACCGGGCGTCTTGTTAAACTCTTCACGTGCTTGGGCTGTCGCGGTGATCAAATCTTCAAAGCTGTCGGATTTCATGCGCAAATGGACGGGCTTGCCAGAGGCAGGGCCGCGCGCTTGGGCCAGAATCTCGATTTTGATGCCGGGGATCGCGCTAAGCTGTTCGGTCAGTTCGGCAATGACGATGTCGCCGTCCAGATCGGGACGCAGGGCGCGATCTTCCCACGGGATCGTTTCAAGCTGGATTTGACCGATGCTGTCTTTGGGGGCGGTCGCCCCGCCGGTGTTGCTGTCCAGCCCGCCTTTGCCCGCGAAAGCGAAAGCAGTAGAGACACCGGGATGCTGCAATACGATGGCTTCGGCTTGTTGCATGATATCGTCTTTTTCGGTCAACGACAGGTTGCCCCGCGCCAACACATAAACGATGGCCTGTTCGGGTTCTGATTCAACAAAGAATTCAACGCCTTTGTTGTTGTTGCCGAAAAAGATCATCGTCGTCCCGACAAAGACGAAAACCACACCGATCATCACCAAGGGCATAACGGGGTTGCCCGCAATGAGTTCGATGACGCGTCCAAAAGCCGAGCGGCGATAGCCCGCTTGGATCACGTCAGGGGGTTTGCGGAACAGGCGCGATGTGACCCACTGGCCGCCGCGACCCATGCGGGTGAAAAGCGCAAAAAAGCTGATCAGACCCAGCATTGCGCCGGACAGACCGATAGACAGCAAGGCCGCAAGTACCGCGATACAGGCAAAAACAACAGCGAAGACCGGAATGACAGAACCCAGAATATCCAAACCATCCATCGACGCGAACTGCGCCGAGATCACGGCAAAAAGCGGTTGCATCACCGCCAAGGGCAGGGCGATCATTGCAAAGGCGATCGGGAACAGCAGCAGATGAAGGTAAAACTGCTGGTTCGCGATTGTGGCCATATTTTCGGCCATCCACCGCTCCAACCGGCCCGTCACACCGCCCAGAACGGGTAGATAAACAAGCGCCACGACCAAGGATGCGGACAGAACAAAGATCAAGGTGATTGGCAACATCCCCATGAATTCACCCGGAACGCCCGGCCAGAACAACATGGGCAGAAAGGCACAAAGTGTGGTTGCAGTCGAAGAAATGATCGGCCAGAACATCCGCTTGGCGGCAGTCACATAGGCCTGCATCGGCCCTTCGCCTTGTTGTTGGCGCGCGTCGGCATATTCAACCACCACGATGGCCCCGTCCACCAACATGCCCACGGCCAGGATCAGACCGAACATCACGATGTTCGAGATCGAAATGCCCATCAAAGCCAAAAAGGCAAAGCACAACAGAAACGAGGTCGGAATAGCAAACCCAACCAGCAAGGCGGCGCGGATCCCAAGAGCGGCCAGCACCACGATCATCACCAAAGCCACGGCAGTAAATACCGATCCCAAAAGCTGCTGGACCATGCTGTCGACGATACGGCTTTGATCGTTGGAGGTGCCGATTTCTACAGCCGCCTTCAACCCGTCAGGCCAGTTGGCGCTTTGCTCGGCCACGACCTCTTTGACGCGGGCAGAGGTGTCGATCAGGTTGAAACCTTTGCGCTTTACCACCTGCAACGCCAATGTTTTTTCGCCGTTAAAGCGTGCCGTGCCGTCACGGTCTTCGAAGGTCAGATTGATCGTCGCCAGATCGCCTAGGGTCACCACGCGGTCGCCATTGGTCTTGACGGGCAGGTTGTAGACGTCGCGTGGCTCGTTGAACGACGAAGGTATCTTGACCGAGAACGTGCCTTGCGCGGATTGCACTTCGCCCGCGGCAATCAACTGGTTGTTGTTCCGGACAGTGTCGATCAATTCACCCGCAGTGACGTCATAAGCCTCTAGCCGCAACGGGTCGATCAAGACTTCAAGCATCTCGTCGCGGTCCCCGGCAAGGCCTGCTTCAAGCACCGCATCCATGCCTTCCAGCTCGTCTTGCAATTCACGTGCCACACGGGCCATGGTCCGTTCCGGTACGGGGCCTGTCAGATTGACGATGATGATGGGGAATTCGGAAAAGTTGATCTCGGTGATGGAATATTTTTCATAGCCTTCAGGGAATTTACCTTCGGCTGTGCTCATCGCGTCGCGCATATCGGCCATGATCTTGGATTTGTCCCAGCCGAATTCGAATTCCAGCGCAACTGAGGCATAGTTTTCAGCGGCGGTCCCGGTGATGGTCTTTAGGCCGTCCAGATCAGACAGCTCTGTTTCCATGGGTTTGACCAGCAAGGTTTCACTGTCCGCCGCAGAAATGCCCGGAAACTGGACGGAAACGAAAAGGGCAGGGATTTCAATGTCAGGCTCGCCCTCTTTGGGCAGGGTGGAATAGGCATATGCGCCCACAACAAGGCTTAGCAGGATGAACGCCATGACCATACGGGCACGGCCTGCCGCCCAGTCGACAAGACCGATCATTGGGTTACCTCGCGGTATGTGGGCGCGACCGTTACACCTGCGGTCACGTATTCTTGGCCCAGTACGATAACATTTGACGTCGCAGGCGGCCCCATGACCCACACGCCTTGCGGTGTGTCGCGCATCAGCTGGACGGGAATGAACGCGACAACATCGGCGTCATCAATCACCCGCACGCCCAATGTCCCGTCGTCGTTCAGCGTCAGGGCAGATTGCGGCAACAAATGCGCATCCACGCCAGCCGAAGCGATGGCGATTTCGGCGGTTTGCCCGTCACGGATGCTGAGATCGGCGTTGGGTACATCAATCTCGATCCGAAACGTTCGCGTGGCCGGGTCCGAGGCGCGCGAAATGAAAGTGACCTGACCCGTAATCTGTCGATCGGCTGCCGCCAGACGCGCTTGGGCCGGTGCGCCAAGGGTCACACGGTCCACTTCGGTTTCAGGCACAAAACCCACCAGCTTTATCGGGTCCAGCTGGATGACGCGCGCGCAAAGTGATCCTGCTTGCAACAGGCTGCCCAGTTCGGCGGTGTCGCTTTCAAGAAGGCCATCAAACGGTGCCTTGAGGGTCAGGCGATCAATTTCGGCATCAGCGCTTGCCACTGCGGCGTCTGACGCTTCAATACCGGAGGTTGCTGCATTCAATCCCGCCTCGGCCGAACTTAGGTTTGCGCGCGCAGCAGCGACAGCGGCTTGGGCCGTTGCCAGTTGGGCGGTTGACGAAAACCCGCCTTCGCCCAGCTTTTCAGCGGCGTTAAGTCGGATCAACGTCTCGTCCAGCCGCGCTTGGGCTTCGGTCACGCGCGCGGCGGCCTCAGGAACCCGCGACTGCGCTTCGGCGCGGCGGGCCTGGGCCTCGCTTTTCGCGGCCCCGCGCGTGCCCAGATCAAGCGCACACAAGGTATCGCCAGCGCTGACTTTGGCCCCTTTGCGCAGGGGCGGTGAGGTCACAACGGCAGATGTTTCGGATTCGACATCGACCGCGCGTGCCGCGGCCGTCTGCCCCCGGACGATCACCGCCGATTCCAATTGGCGGGCCTGACTACGCTGCACCACGACTTTGACAAGCTGCTGCTGCGCAACCTGCGAAGGGTTCGGCGCGTCCGCCGCCGTCACATCCTGTGCCGTTACTGCATCGCCATTTGTCTGGCCGATAAGGCCCAATAACGTATCACGTTCGAAGATGGCCATGTACATGGCAACTGACACGACAAGCGCCGCAAGGATTGGAAAAATACGCATGTTTCGCCTTTTGGCTGTCTCGTTGAACTTTGACACATAATTATATCAGAAAATACTTAGGCCAAATCAGACAGGCAGGCCAGTTCAGATTGTGTTTTTAGGGGGCCATGCGACGTTGGTGCAGATTGGATGCGGGCAGACTGTGCAGGGAAGCCCTTGGCAGGGTCGCTGCCGCAGGTTAAGAGAGGCGCTAATTCACGGTGGGACAGGCAAGATATGAGCGATACAGACAGTTTCATTGACGAGGTGAACGACGAAGTCCGCCGCGACCGCTTTTACTTTATGCTCAAGCGGTATGGTTGGATTGCGATACTCGCCGTTGTCGTGCTGGTCGGTGGGGCCGCCTGGAACGAGCTGCAAAAATCTCAGGCGCGTGCCAAAGCCGAAACGCTTGGCGATGCGATGTTTGCCGCTTTGACCGTTCAGGACACCGACAGCCGCGCCGCAGCGCTTGCGGCAATCGAACCTGGATCTGCGCAATCGGGCGCTTTGCTGGGCTTTCTGACCGCCGCTCAGCAGGTCGAGGCTGGCGACAAGGCCGCTGCAATCGAGACGCTGAACAACATCGGCCTGAGCGGCGATGTCCCAAGCATCTACCGTGAAATTGCCCAGTTCAAAGCGATCACCCTGCAAGGCACGGACACGCCTGTGAACGAACGCCGTTTGGCGTTGGACGCATTGGCGCAACCCGGCAACAGCCTGAGGTTGCTTGCCACCGAGCAATTGGCGCTGATCGACATCGAAGAAAACGACGCGACAGCCGCGATAGATCGTTATCAGACGATCTTATTGGACGCCGAAGTCACCACAGACTTGCAACAACGCGCCCTTCAGGTGATTGTGGCATTGGGGGGCGAACCCGACATGGGTACCGCATCCTCCGCAGCGCTGCCTGATGTTTCTGATGCAGCAGGCGCTGAAAGCAACTAGTGTCTGAAATGACGCAACGAAGATATGAGTTTAGAGCAAAGCGAGCAGGGCTATGACCAACCTCCATCACATCCGTCCAAGGCTATCGCGACCCGCGCGTGTCTCGTTTGGCATGGGGGCCGTTGTGGCGTCGTTGCTGTTGTCAGCCTGTGCCGAACCCGACGTTATTCTGCCGGGCCTGCGCGAAGATGTCCGCTCGGTTTTGCAAACGGATGATCCTTTCGCCGAGCCGGCTGACCTTGGCGTGCCTGCAAACACGAGCCGTGCGATTTCATTGCCCGGTGCCACAAGCAACGCAAGCTGGTCGCAAGCCGCCGGAACGCCAAGCACCCGTGTCGCACATGCAGCCCTGTCCGCAGCACCGCAACTGGCGTGGTCTGCCAATATCGGCCAAGGCGACAAGCGTAAGCAGCGTATCAATGCAACGCCGGTTGTATCTGGCGGACGGATTTTTACAGTCGATTCCGGTGCGCTGGTCACGGCCACCTCGGCCTCAGGTGCCACACTTTGGAGCCGCGATCTGACGCCGCCCAACGACGGGCAGGGCGATGCAACGGGCGGCGGTCTGGCTGTTGACGGTGACACGCTTTATGTCTCGCTTGGATTTGGTACGGTCACAGCGCTTGACACATCCTCGGGCGGGACCCGTTGGGAACAGGATATCGAAGCGTCCGGATCCGGCGCGCCAACTGTCTACGGTGATCTGGTCTATTTCACATCAGGTGACGATCTGGGCTGGGCACTGAACAAAAGCAATGGCCGTGTACAATGGCAAACCGGTTCAACCACCTCTGTCAGCAACGTCTTGGGCGCACCGGCGCCTGCCATCAGCCCGCAGATCGCTGTGATGGCGTTCGGCTCTGGCGAGGTGCAAGGACTATTCCGCCAAGGCGGGTTGGACCGGTGGAGCACATCCGTAGTCGGCAAACGCCCCGGCCGCGCACTTGCAAACATCTCGGACGTGACAAGCGGGCCGGTGATTTCGGGTGATACCGTCTATGTGGGCAATCAATCTGGCCGCTTGGCTGCGCTTTCCTTGGGCGGCGGCGGGCGTCAATGGTCTGCGCGTGAAGGGGCCGTGGGGCCGGTTTGGCCAGCGGGCGACAGCGTGTTCGCCATCACGGAATTGAACGAACTTGTGCGGCTTGATGCCAGCAATGGCCAGCGCATCTGGGGCACGAAATTGCCAAACTTCGTCAAGGAAAAGCCCAAACGCCAATCCGAAATCTTTGCCCATTACGGTCCGATCCTTGCGGGCGGGCGGATCATCGTTGCCTCTAACGATGGTGTCTTACGCAGCTTTGATCCCACCAACGGCGCGCTTGTGGGCACGGTCGCGATCCCCGGCGGTGCAACCACTGCGCCCGTCGTCGCAGGTGGTACGCTTTATGTCGTGTCGTCAAAAGGGCAATTGCACGCTTTCCGTTGACCGCTAAATAGTCTAGTGGGCAGGCTTGACCTGATCTTCGGAGCTATTCCATGTCTTTCACCCTCGCCATCGTGGGCCGTCCCAATGTGGGAAAATCCACGCTGTTTAACCGTCTTGTCGGCAAGAAACTGGCCTTGGTCGACGACCAACCCGGCGTAACGCGCGACCTGCGCGAAGGTGCGGCACGTTTGGCTGACCTGCGTTTTACCGTGATTGATACGGCAGGCCTTGAAGAAATCACCGATGACAGCCTTCAGGGTCGCATGCGCCGCCTGACAGAACGCGCCGTTGATATGGCAGACATCTGCCTGTTCATGATCGACGCCCGTGTCGGTGTGACGCCGTCTGATCTGGTCTTTGCCGATATCTTGCGTAAGAAATCCGCTCATGTGATTCTAGCCGCCAACAAAGGCGAAGGGCGCGCGGCCGATGCGGGCGTCATCGAAGCCTACAGCCTTGGGCTGGGCGAACCGATCCGCATGTCTGCGGAACACGGCGAAGGGTTGAACGACCTTTACACCCAACTGATGCCGATCGCGGATGGCTTTGCCGAACGGATCGACACGGATACGCCTGAAACTGACGTGGACCTGACCGAGGAAGAGGCAGAACTGGGCGACGAAGACGCGCCCATGCCAGTGCCTACCAACGCAAAGCCTTTGCAGGTTGCGGTCGTTGGCCGGCCAAATGCTGGTAAATCTACGCTGATCAACCAGATTATCGGCGATGACCGCCTGTTGACCGGACCCGAGGCCGGGATCACCCGTGATGCCATTTCCCTGCGCACGGTGTGGAAAGGCGCGGACGGTGTCGAAGTCCCAATGCGCATCTTCGATACTGCGGGCATGCGTAAAAAGGCCAAGATACAAGAAAAGCTTGAAAAGCTCAGCGTCAGTGACGGTCTGCGCGCAGTAAAGTTTGCCGAGGTTGTAGTTGTCCTGCTGGACGCTGAAATTCCGTTTGAACAGCAGGACTTGCGCATCGCCGATCTGGCCGAGCGCGAAGGCCGTGCGGTGATTGTTGCCGTAAATAAGTGGGACCTTGAGACTGACAAACAAGGCAAATTGCGCGACCTGCGCGAAAGCTTTGAACGTCTGCTGCCGCAGCTTAAAGGCGCGCCTTTGGTGACTGTCTCGGCCAAGACGGGCAAGGGGATTGACCGCCTGCTAGAGGCCATCATGCGCGCCTATGATGTGTGGAACCGCCGGGTGACCACCGCGCAGCTTAACCGCTGGCTTGCCGGCATGATGGAGGCGCATCCGCCCCCTGCGCCCCAAGGCAAGCGCATCAAACTGCGCTACATGACCCAAGCCAAGACCCGCCCACCGGGTTTTGTGGTGATGTGTAGCCATCCCGACAAGGTGCCGGAAAGTTATAACCGCTATCTGGTGAACGGATTGCGCGTCGATTTCGATATGCCCGGCACACCGATCCGGATCTGGATGCGCGGACAGTCAGATGCGAACCCCTATAAGGGGCGCAAAAAGGCTAAGCCGTCAAAATTGCGCAAACATACAGATGGACACCGCCAAGACCGGTAACGTGGGCGATTTCTTTCAAAGAAATCGGGTCGGAATTTTTAAAATTCCGGCGCGCCCGTCAGGCTTTGCGCCACGATCTGAACGTGGGCAGAAGCAAGGCTATCGCGCCCCCGCCCGCCAGTGCCGCGACGCTTGGCGTGGTTGCATAATTTTGCACAACCACGCCAATCAGCGCCCAGATTACGGCGATGCCATAGGTTGGCGCGCGCATAAGCGTTGATTGCACAGCCGCTGCGATCACAATTGCCAGGCTGACAAACACCAGACCGGCGGTGTCGGCGGCAATCCAGCCATAGCCGGCAGTCAAAAGCCCCAAAGACACGCAGGACGCGGCGCTTAGCCACCCGGCATAAAGCCCAACAGGCAAGGCCGCGAAGGCGGGATTGTCTGTCGGTGATTTGAACAGCGCCATCAATGCCCCGACCAGCATCACCACGATCAGCACGGACGCCCAGATCGGGCTTGCACCAGCGACAGCCAGCCAGAAACATCCGACAAACAGCGAGACGCACAATGGCAGGCGCATGTCGTGCCAGATGAAATCATCACGCTTTTTCCACAGCCCCCAGCCCATGCCGATAATCAGCCACAGATATATGACGCCCCAGATCGAGAACGCATACCCTTCGGGTTGAACGGGGGGATTGATCTGCGGCACCGGGAATTGATTGGGGTCAAACCCGTCAAAACTTGGCCCCAAAAACGGCGAGGCGGCAAAGCCCACGGCCAGCAAAAGCGTCACAAGTGCGGTAAGGGAGCGGGGCATGAATCGTCCTTTTGGGGTGTACCTTGCGGGCTATAACACAGACTGCCCGCAAGTGGTTCCGGTAAATCAGGCCAAGACGCCGTCAGCACCCAGCGTTGTCTTGCCGCCCAGATAGGGGGCCAGAACCTGCGGCAATTGCACAGACCCATCCGCCTGCTGCCCGTTCTCAAGCACTGCGATCAAACAGCGCCCCACAGCCAGTCCTGAGCCGTTCAGCGTATGCACAAACTGCGGCTTGCCGCCATCCGCAGGCTTGAACCGCGCGTTCATGCGGCGGGCCTGAAAATCACCCGTCGTGGAAACAGAGCTGATCTCGCGATAGGCATTCTGCCCGGGCAACCACGCCTCGATGTCATAGGTGCGCCGCGCGCCGAACCCCATGTCGCCGGTGCACAACAGCACAGTGCGGTAGGGTACGTTCAAGCGTTCCAGCAAATCCTCGGCGCAGCGTAGCATGCGTTTTTGTTCATCATCGGAGGCATCGGGATGTGTCACCGACACCATCTCGACCTTTTCGAACTGGTGCTGGCGCAACATGCCAGAGGTGTCGCGCCCTGCCGATCCGGCCTCGGACCTAAAGCAAAGCGTATGCGCGGTCATGCGGCGGGGCAGGGATGCCTCGTCCAGCACATCACCGGAAACGGAATAGGTCAGCGTCACTTCGGAGGTTGGGATCAGCCAGTAATCTTCTACCGTGCTAGCGTTCTCATACGCCATAGCGACAGCTTCTTTAAGAGATAGAGACCCTATTTTTAGGATTAGGTCCCCTTTTTTCTCTTCGAATTCTTCAAGTGCCTTCAAGCTTAGCTTATCACGTGCTGCCATCGAAGCAGCAATAAATGATTCCCCTCCAAATTTTGGGAGCTTGTCGGTGCCAAACATCGCAGCATCGTTTACGAGCACTGGCGTGTTGTATTCTGTCAGACCGTTGTGATCCACATGGGTGTCCACCATGAACTGCGCCAAGGCCCGGTGTACCCGCGCCACAGCGCCCTTGAGCATTACAAACCGCGCGCCCGACACTTTGGCTGCTGTCTCGAAATCCATCGAAGGGGCGACGCCACCGATCTCGTAATGCTCGACGGGGGTGAAGTCGAACGAGGGCACGTCGCCCCAGCGGGCCACCTCGACGTTGTCGTTTTCATCGGCACCATCAGGCACATCATCCGCAGGCAGGTTGGGGATGCGCGCCAGCATGTCGGTCAGCTGCGCGTCCAGATCCTTTGCTTGTGCCTGCATTGCGGCGACTTCGGCCTTTTTGTCGCTGACGAGGGCGCGCAAACGTTCAAACTCCGCCTCGTCGCCTGACGCCTTAGCCGCCCCCACCAGTTTAGAGGCCTTGTTCTGTTCGGCCTGCGCCGTTTCGGCGTTCAAAATCATCCCGCGCCGCGCCTCGTCAAGCTTGAGCACCGCCGCAGACACAGGCGCATCCCCACGCCGTGCGAGGGCCGCGTCAAACGCATCGGGGTTTTCGCGGATGGCTTTGATGTCATGCATGGGTCTGTCCTTTGATCTTGAATCGCCTGAGGCTTTGGCCGCCTTATGCCCGATTGTGGATCGCGGTGCCAGATGTGGTGTATTGGGTCAGTTAAAAGGGAAGCCTAGCAATCCAAGATCAGTGTGTGCCTCCCTTAAAATTTGACCGTTTGCAAGATCTGACTGGGGAAACGGACTCCAGTGCCCAAATCCATCTAAAAATAACGATTTTCTCGCCAGAAAGTCTGCCTCTTGGTCGAGGAAGCTAACTTTGTCGAGTTGACTGAATACTGATGCTAATTTTGATGCTTCTAGGCCATCAAATCTAGTATCCTTATTCCCAATGGTTCTATTGTTTTTTTAAGGCTGTCGCCATAAAAACATTCGACATGTCTGTACCATAAAGGCAGGTACCGCGCAGAATCGCTCGGTTTAGCGAATTGAATTTATTCGTTGGACTGACTGTCGCTTCATCTAGGCGCGCACCGGTGAGATTCGCATCCCAAAAGGTTGCAAAACGCAAGTTTGCTGAGAACATTTGGGTCCCGATAAGCTTGGTGGAGTTCAATATAGCACCTTCAAATTTAGTCGAATGGAACATTGCAGCTGAAAAATCACCGTTTTCAAAGTTCACGCCGCTAAGCTCGCAGTTTCTCAAGTCCAAACGAAATTTGGTTTCAAACTCCTTGATTTTGCCTTCTTTTGATCGCCTGCCCAAAACCGTGATTATTGTCTGGATATCTAACGGAGGAGTGACGCGCTGCTCCGGTATGGTTTTTGGCACTAATTCAATGCATGGTGCGTTTTGTCTTATGTATGCGCATAAAATCTCAACGATTTGAGCGTGGTCCCTAATGCTATCTCTAGCGATACGTTCCAGTGCATAAATTGCTCCGATGCGCATCTCGAGATTGGGTTCATTAATCGCATATCCAACCCAAGCAGTTCGTTGCAGGTTTTCTACAGGATGTGGAACCTCGAAAGGTTCATTTTGAAACTCGAAATGTCGATGTAGGTTCGTACCTATTGAGAAGCTGATGTCTCTCCCAAGTTTGTTAATTGTCCTTTCGGCCCCCAGTGCTTCGACTGCCTTGTTTAACCTGTCCGTTATCATTCCCTGCTCTGCGACATTGACTTGCTTTTGTGCGACGACCGCCCGCCAAACCACAAAGGGCGCACCGATCATCGCGACGATGATACCGGTCAGCCCAAAGCTGGAGCCTGCGCCCTGAGGCAATCCGCCAAACACAGCCGACCCCAGCAATTTGAAAGCTGCGGCGATGGCGAGGGTGAACAGCCCGCCAACCACCAAAACGCCGACCACGAATAGCAACGGCCCCAAGTAGCTGCGTTTGCGCCAATCGAAGGACTCGGACAGTCCGAACCATGTTCTGAGTGTATGCTTGTCGTCGTCCACGGCCATCCCCTAAATCCCCCACCACCATGCCGCGTATTTTGGGCTGTGCCAACAGCTCTTGGGCTGCGCGGCCGCTTCCAAAGGGCAAAGATGCGCGGCATGGGTTCGCAGGGGCGCAAATACCCGCGATGTCACCTTGCAAAGCGGCGCTTCTGACCCTAGGTTCCGCCAGACTTCGAAGGCAGGCCGCGTGTGGTTTGCACACCCATCAAAAGGACGATCCCCATGCAAGGCATTCAACAATTCGTGCCCCTTATTCTGATCTTCGCGATCATGTATTTTCTGCTCATCCGCCCTCAGCAGAAGAAGGTCAAAGAACATAAGGCGATGGTTGATGGTCTGCGCCGGGGCGATCAGGTCGTGACCCAAGGCGGGTTGATCGGCAAGGTCGTCAAGGTCAAGGACGATGGCGAGCTTGAGATCGAACTGGCCGAGAACGTCAAAGTGCGCGTCGTACAATCGACGATCGCTACCGTTGTCTCCAAGACTGAACCTGCCAAGTAAACTGCCGTAAACGGCAGCGTTAAGAAGGGCTTACGCCATGCTTCAGATCCCCTTGTGGAAGCGGATATTGATCATCCTCACCTGTGTGATGGGTCTTTATCTGGCGCTGCCAAATGCGTTTTATGGCCCTGTCGAGCAGCATAATGATGCGCTCAAGGCGATGGATGTGGCCGGGTCCACCCCCGAGCTTGAAGCGCAGGCCGCCCTGTGGCCCGAATGGTTGCCCGAACGTCTGGTGAACCTTGGGCTTGATTTGCGCGGCGGCGCGCATCTGCTGGCCGAGGTGAACGTCGCCGACGTTTACGCCAACCGGATGGAGGCGACCTGGCCCGAGGTGCGCGATGCGCTCCGCTCGATCAGCCCGGTGCGCCGCGTTGACGCGCCCGAAGGCGAATTGCGCGTGCGGATCAACGACGCGGACCGGTTAGCTGACGCGCTGGAGGCGACCCGAAGCTTGGCACGGCCTGTGCAGACGTTGACGGGTGCCGGGCAAAACGACATCGTGGTCAGTGGTGCGGGTGACATCATTACCGTGACCCTGTCAGAGGGTGAAAAACAGGCAACGGACGAGCGGACGATGCAGCAATCGCTCGAGATTATCCGCCGCCGCATCGACGAGGTCGGCACCCGCGAACCGACGATCCAGCGCCAAGGGTCGGACCGGATCTTGATCCAGGTGCCCGGCATCGGGTCTGCGGCCGAGCTTAAAGCGATCATCGGGACAACGGCACAATTGACGTTCAACCCTGTGGTCAACCGTGGTGCTGATGAAAACGCATCGCCCGGTCTGGGCAATTCGCTGCTGCCAGACGCGGAAGCGCCCGGTATTTTCTATATTATTGAGACGGCACCCGTCGTGACCGGCGAAGAATTGGTCGATGCGCAGCCAAGTTTTGACCAGAACGGCCGCCCTGCGGTCAGCTTTCGCTTTGACACCACAGGCGCGCGCAAGTTCGGCACCTATACGGCTGAAAACATCGGTGCGCCCTTTGCGATCGTGCTTGATGACGAAGTGATCAGCGCGCCCACAATCCAAAGCGCGATCCCCGGTGGGTCGGGTATCATCACGGGCAACTTTTCGGTCGAAGAATCGACCAATCTGGCGGTATTGCTGCGGGCAGGGGCCTTGCCAGCCGGGCTGATCTTTGTCGAAGAGCGCACCATCGGGCCAGAGCTTGGCCAAGACAGCATTGATGCGGGTAAAATCGCCACCACAGTTGCGTTTGCGGCAGTGCTGTTTTTCATGTGGGCGACCTACGGGTTGTTTGGACTTTTCGCCAATATCGCGTTGATCATAAACGTTGGCATGATCTTTGGATTGCTAAGCATGATCGGGGCAACTTTGACGCTGCCGGGGATCGCCGGCATCGTTTTGACCGTTGGTATGGCGGTTGACGCCAACGTGCTGATTTTCGAACGGATTCGCGAAGAACTCAAGACAGCCAAGGGCCCGGCACGTGCCATAAGCCTTGGATACGAGCGTGCGCTAAGCGCCATTCTGGATGCCAACATCACGACATTCATCATCGCGACGATCCTGTTTGTTCTGGGGTCCGGTCCCGTGCGCGGCTTTTCGGTCACGTTGGGTATCGGCATTATCACGTCTGTCTTTACCGCATATTTCGTCACCCGTCTGATGGTTGTATTCTGGTTTGAACGCGCCCGTCCCAAGACAATCACGGTCTAGGAGACTGCTATGAGACGCCTGAGATTAATCCCCGACGACACCAATATCGACTTTTTCAAACATGCCAAAGTCACTTTTGGGGCGTCCTGCGTGGCAGTTGTCCTGGCTTTGGCGGTCTGGTTCACTATGGGTTTGAACTATGGCATCGACTTCCGGGGGGGCACGACATTGCGCACCCAAAGCGAAACACCAGTCGATGTGGCCGCGTACCGTGCTGCGATGGACGGCTTGGGTCTTGGGGACATTTCAATCTCCGAGGTGTTTGACCCGACCAGTGACGACAGCAAGCATGTCGCAATGGTGCGTATTCAGGCGCAAGAGGGCGAAGAAGCCGCAACGCCTGAAATGATCGAAGCGGTCGAGACCGCGTTAAAAACGGTGGCGCCGAAAATCGTGTTCACCTCAGTCGAATCTGTCGGTCCAAAAGTATCGGGGGAGCTGATCCAGACAGCATTTCTGGCCGTTGGTGCGTCGCTTGCGGCGATCTTGATCTACATCTGGCTGCGCTTTGAATGGCAGTTTTCGGTGGGTGCGGTTGCAGCGCTGTTTCACGATGTGATCCTGACCATCGGCATATTCTCGATCCTGCAAATCCGTTTTGATTTGCCCGTCATTGCGGCGATCCTGACGATCATCGGCTATTCGATCAATGACACGGTGGTCATCTTTGACCGGCTGCGTGAAAATCTGCGCAAGTATAAGAAACGTGCCTTGCGCGACGTGATGAACATCAGCGTCAACGAAACCCTTAGCCGGACATTGATGACTTCGGGGACCACGCTTTTGGCGTTGATTGCGCTGTTGGTATTGGGCGGCGATGTAATCCGTGGCTTTGTGTTCGCAATCACATGGGGCGTGGTCGTGGGGACCTATTCGTCGGTCTACGTGGCAAAGAACGTGGTTCTTTTCCTTGGCGTTAACCGCGACGACAGCAAAAAAGACAATAACTCAGGTCAATACGCCAACATAGATGCCTGAGGTTCTGGCAGCGGCCGGGTCGACCACAGGTCTGATCTGGCTGCTGCTGACCGTCATCATTGCCGGACTGGTGCGCGGGTTTGCAGGTTTTGGCAGCGCGATGATCATCATGCCCGTGGCGGCATCGGTCCTTAGCCCTGTTCAAGCGGTGATCTTTCTGGCTGCTACCGAATTGCTGGGCCCTTTGCCAAACCTGCCGTCTGCTTTGCGCCAAGGCACCAAACGCGACATTTCGCTTTTGCTGCTTGGCGTGGTCGTGGCGATGCCTTTGGGGATTTTCTGCCTGTCCTATGTCTCGCCCGAACCTTTTGGCTGGATTGTGTCCGGTGTGGTGCTGACGTTGTTGGTGCTGCTCATGACGGGGTGGCGCTATTCTGGCACGCTTGGCACGCCCTTGATCGTTGGAACCGGTGCTTTGGGGGGATTTATGACCGGGTTTGCAGGGATCGCGGGGCCACCGGTGATCATGCTGTACATGGCCAGCACGCTTTCCATATCGGTCATCCGGGCGAATTTCCTGCTGTACCTTGTAGGCATCGACGTGCTGTTATTTGTAATGCTGTGGGGCAGCGGCCTGCTGGTTTGGCAAATTGTCGTGCTGGGTTTGATGATGGGCATCCCGAATGTGGCGGCCAACATGATCGGGGCGCGACTATTTAACCCTCGGGCAGAGCGGCTTTTCCGGACGGTGGCCTATATTGTCATCGCGGCTTCGGCTATATTGGGTCTGCCGTTGTGGAAAGGATAAGGTCATGCGCCTGAACGAAGTTGTCTTTAACGATGCCAAGCCGGTCGAAGGCTACGGGCCGGGGTTTTTTCGCATTGGCGGCACTGTGGTGCAGGGGCCGGTGATCACGGGGGCCATGGGCACGCAGGCGTGGTCCGGCTTTGACGATGCAGCCCCTTTATTGGCGTTGGTCGGCAAGATCGACATCTTGTTCCTTGGGATGGGTGCCGAGATCGCGCATGTGCCCGCCGCCCTGCGCCGCCAGCTTGACGACGCGGGTCTGGGCCTTGAAGTCATGTCGTCCCCGGCTGCTTCGCGAACCTATAATGTGTTGCTGAGCGAAGGTCGGCGTGTCGCGCTGGCAATGATCCCGATCTGATATGGCACTTTGTGTTCAGGACGTCGCGGTCGCGCGCGGCGGCGTGCCAGTGCTTAGCGGTGTGTCGTTCACCGTTGCCCCCCGAACTGCGCTGATCCTGCGTGGCCCGAACGGGGCTGGAAAAACCACGTTGTTGCGCACAATTGCAGGTTTGCAGCCGCCCCTATCAGGCCGCATAGACGGGGCCGAAGAAACCATCGCCTATGCGGGACATGCGGATGGTCTCAAGGCGATGCTTAGCGTGACCGAAAACCTTACGTTCTGGGCACAGGTGTTCGGACAAACCGACATAGACGCGGCATTGGCCGCTTATCAGCTTGCCCCTTTGGCTGATCGCCTTGCCGGGACGCTGTCAGCAGGCCAAAAACGGCGCCTGGGTCTAGCCCGCCTTATGGTAACAGGACGCCCGATCTGGGTGCTGGATGAACCCACGGTATCACTGGACGCAGAGGCGGTAGCGATGTTTGCAGGTGCGGTGACCGCCCATATGGCGACAGGGGGCATGGCACTGATTGCAACGCATATCGACTTGGGCCTGAACGCTGAAACCTTTGACATCACCCCTTACCGCGCCCATCCCGACCAGCGCAGCGGTGCCAGTGACGAGGCATTCTTGTGATTGCGCTGCTGCGCCGGGATCTGATGCTGGCGTTTCGGGCGGGGGGTGGTTTTGGCCTTGGGCTGGCGTTTTTTTTGATCGTTACAGTTCTGGTGCCGTTTAGCGTCGGGCCGCAATCCGATCTGCTGTCGACCATTGCGCCCGGCGTTTTGTGGCTAGGGGCCTTGCTGGCGTGCCTTTTGTCACTGGACCGGCTTTTGGCGCTGGATTTCGAGGATGGCACGCTTGATCTGCTGGCCACTGCACCGCTGCCGCTTGAGGCTGCGCTGAGCATCAAGGCGCTGTCGCATTGGCTGACAACCGGGCTTCCCTTGGTGATCGCAGCACCCGTGTTGGGGCTGATGTTGAACCTCGCACCTGCGGGCTTTACTTGGGTCATCGCTTCGCTTGCGCTTGGAACGCCTGCGCTGTCCGTCATTGGCACCTTCGGCGCAGCACTGACCGTGGGGATCAAACGCGGTGGGCTTTTGATGTCTCTACTGGTCTTGCCGCTTTATGTGCCAACGCTTATTTTCGGAGCCGAGGCGGCGCGGCGGGGGGCCATAGGGCTGGACGGGTCCACCCCGCTGATCCTTTTAGCAGGGATTTCGCTGGGCACGATTGCCCTGATGCCCTTCGCCTCGGCTGCGGTTTTGCGGATGACGCTCCGGTGATCAGGGGAGGGGCTGGGTCGTTTTGCCCATTGAGTGCACCCTAACAGAAGGTTAGATAGCGGTTATGTCTTTGTGGGAATACGCCAATCCGGTAAAATTTTTGGGCCTTTCGGCCCGTTTGCAGCCCTACCTTTGGGGCGCAGCCGGAATTTGTGTGACCGTTGGATTGCTTTGGGGGTTCTTTGGGACGCCAGATGATTTCCGCCAAGGATCAACAGTCAAGATCATTTACCTGCACGTGCCCGCAGCCCTGATGGCGATTAATGCATGGTTCATGATGCTGGTGGCATCGCTGATCTGGCTGATCCGTCGCCATCATGTAAGCGCCTTGGCGGCCAAGGCTGCTGCACCTGTGGGTATCACGATGACGCTGATCGCCTTGGTCACTGGTGCGATTTGGGGGCAGCCGATGTGGGGCACATGGTGGGCATGGGATCCGCGACTGACGTCGTTCTTGATCCTGTTTTTGTTCTACCTTGGCTATATCGCCCTTTGGGAAGCCGTCGAAGACCCCGATACCGCCGCCGATCTGACATCGGTGTTGTGCTTGGTGGGGTCCGTGTTTGCTGTTTTGTCGCGCTATGCGGTGAACTTTTGGAACCAAGGACTGCATCAAGGCACCTCCGTGCCTGTCGCGACCGGAGGACGGACAGTAGCGGATGTGTTCTGGTATCCTTTGTTGATAAGCATGATTGGCTTCGGTCTGCTGTTTCTGGCGCTGGTTTTGTACCGCACCGGGACTGAAATCCGCATTCGACGTTCACGGGCCTTACTGGCGCGCAGTAAAAGGGACGCATGATGCCCGAGCTAGGTAAATACGCCACCGAAGTGCTGGCCGCCTATGGCGCTTCGCTGATCTTGTTGGTGGGGCTTGTGGCGTTAACGCTGCGCAAGGGGCGCCGCGCGCGCGCCGAGCTTGCCCGCATTGAGGCCCAAAAAGATGCCTAAGATATCGCCCCTGATGATCGCGCCGCCGCTGATCTTTGCGGCGTTCGTGGCGCTTGCCGCCGTGGGCATGTTCCGGCCCGATCCGGAAGGCCTGCCATCGACCCTGGTGGGTCAGAAAGCACCTGCCTTGCCTGAAAAAGCGCTTGAAGGTTTTGCGGTGCCAGCGCCGGGCGTCTTTACCGATGGCAATGTCACTTTGGTAAATTTTTGGGCCAGCTGGTGCCCGCCTTGTCGGGCAGAACACCCGACATTGCTGAAAATGAACGCGGATGGCATGACGATTGTCGGCGTCAATTTCAAAGACACAAGCGGCGCGGCAAGCAGCTATCTGACTGATGATGGCAACCCGTTTAAGGGCGTCGCATTTGACCCTCAGGGGCGCACGGCCATTGACTGGGGGGTCACGGCCCCACCAGAGACTTTCATTATTGCAGGTGACGGAACCGTGCTGTTCAGATTTGCGGGGCCATTGATCGGCAGCGATTACGAGCAGCGGTTTTTGCCAGCACTTGAAGCGGCGTTGGCACAATAGCTGCTGAACTTACTGAGGTGGTGCAGGCATCACAAAAGAATTTCGCCTTCGGCGAGGATATTTAAGAGCCAGAGAAGCCTGGCCGGATCACGCACCCATGAGGGCTTGATCGTAGGGATAGGTTGTAAGGTTTTCATAGCCATCTTCAGTGATCAAAACCTGATCCTCAAGCTTGATGAAAAAATCGCCACCTTCTGGGGAAACAAGCGCTTCTACGCACAGCACCATGCCTGCTTCCAAAGGATAATCGAATGCACCCGCTTGCGCCTTGTCGGGGCAGGCAAAGAGGGGCCATTCATCGCAAAACCCCACGCCGTTCATCATGCACCCGTATTTCTGTTTTTGAAACTGCGCATCCAGCACATGGGTGCCAGCGGTCAATTCGGGGATTGTGATACCGGGGGGTAGCATCTCCTTATTGTGGCAAATATGCTCGACCCCGTGCTGCATGGTATAGATCATATCGGGGCGCGATTTGTCCGGGCCGATCCACCAGCTGCGTGAGATGTCGATGCAGATTCCATATGATCAGATCAGGTCAGTATCAAACGAGATAACCTCGTTCACGTGTGGCCGTTTGGGACATACCCGCGGGCAAAATCTTCCATATTGTGGACGGCCCTTTCGCAGGCGTGATTGGCGCACCGCATCGGAAGGATTTCATCAGGACCTTTTATGGCGCGTGATTTCGCGGTTACCTCTTCGCCGTGTAGGATCGTCAGACCCTGCGCCTTTATCGCGCGGACCCCATGCAGCATGATCTTGTCGACTGCGAGGCGTTTGTTGCCGGGGCTGTGGTCTTGGAGCAGGATGCGGACTTTGTTCGAGAATTTGTCCGCCACCGGGTCAATTTTGTCGCCGCTTGAAAAATAAAACATTGATGCGCCGGCGCGTTGCTATTTTATCAAGGGGTGGAATTTACTGAGGAAAGGCGCGTTTTTGTAATCCCAGATGACCATATAGTCATCTGCACAAAGCAGAACGGCACGAAACGGGTTGTGGGTATTCCATAGCTGCATGTTCGTGCTGTCGGTTGCATAGCGGATATTCAGCGGATCAAACATCAGCAGGCCTGCAAGATTACGGTCAACGATATGCAGGGTCAACCTGCGCCAGCGATAGTCCCGCATTGCCTCAAGGTCGGGCAGCACCAGACCGGCCCTGCGCCCATTCGTCAAAGGCCAGTACCGTGGGGCCGATTTCGACACGGTCCATGTCATTGGGCGAGCAATCCGCCAGATGCGCACCTTGGTTTGGATCAATCTTGCGGATGCTGCTGTGATGCGGGTTCATGGCATATTTCCTTTTGACCTATCGCAGCTTCGGTAGAAAGCCGTATCCGGAAATGCTGATTTGGGAGCTTTCCATGCGTCGTTTTCGGGTTAAGCTAGACAGAACGATCGCGTATGGGGTGGATATGAACTTGATTTTACAGAAAAATTTACCAGTTGCGCAGCAGGGTGACGTGAAGCTGCCCGGCATGGGCCCCTGTGCGTCGCATGATTGGCTGCGGGTCGATGATGCCTATGCAGCCCAGATGGCTTACCGCGAAAAGCTTCTGGCTGAGCGGTCTAGCGCGGTCCTGTATCAAAGTGATGCAGCCCTTGAGGCCAGCCGCGAAGTACTTGAGCAAGCCCTGTTGATTTTGCCGGGTCTTGGTTTTGACGTAAGCAACGAACACGTATCATGCCCGGATGGGCGCAAGGTGACAGTGGACTTTGAAGGGCCTCTGCACAGCTTGGGCCATCTGGTTCAGGAAGATATTTGCATTTTGCAAAAGCATGGCGATGAACATGTTTTGACGGCGGCAGTGTTGTGCTTTCCGGCAAACTGGCGGCTCGCCGAAAAGGTCGAGCGGCCTTTGACGGCGATACACGAGCCTGTTGCCGAATATGACGGCAATATCGCGCGCCGGGTGCAGCGCTTGTTTGATGCTGTGCGGGTCGGCCAGCCGTTATGGCGTTTCAACAAGCTGAGCTATGCAGATCCGGATCTGCACCAACCGCGCCGCCGTGAAGTTGGAGCAGACATGCCCTTTCGGCGGTCCGAGCGGCAGTGTATTTTACGACTGCCGCGTACGGGTGCCGTTGTGTTTACGATCCATACATTTGTGGTACGTGATTGAGCTTGGATGCGTCTGCCAAAGATATCTTCAGCAGACGCAAGGGGTTAGTGTTGATCAAGCACGAGATGCGGTTGCCCGTTCGACGTTTTCTGGGGCGAGATCCCGTTGGCATTGACCACCGCATTCACCTGTCTGCGCAGGTTGCTGAACAGGTTTGAGGTGACCACGTCAACGGCCTCGTCAAAACGCAGGGTCAAGGACCACATACCACTGCCCGACAGCCTTGCCGCGATGACCGACCCTTTGAACGGTTGTGCCAGATAGTGGCCTGACACGCGGTCGCCCGGTGTCCAACCCGCCTTGGGCGCAGTTGCTTGGACGCTTAACGTGTTCCAATCCCGCGCGCCCCACTGATGCGCGACCATCTCGAGAGTGGCAGAATGGGTGACGGGCTTGCCTTGGGCATTAAGATCGGCGCGCAGCCGTTTTGCCTGCGCTTTCAACACATCGGTTGAGGGGATTTTCGGTTGGGATAGTTGGGTCGTCATAGGTACACTCCTGCTCTCGCAAAAGTCGAAGGGGGTCCGCGTTGCCCAACAATCGGCGAGATTGAAGGTGTGTTTTGTTTAAAAGGGCTTCACCGGAATGCGGACGGCAGGGGCCTTTCCCTAAGCCGCTATTTGGGGGAAGTGGGGCGCTATTACAAGGGTTGCTATGGGGGGCATCTGTTGGATGCCTTCGGCGAGGATTTTGGACCATTTGGAAGATGGGGCGCGCGTTACGTCGATCACGCGCCCTGCCTTGAGATTAGCCGTCGATGCGCGCGCCCATAATTGCAATGGCCTTTTGATAGACGCCGGCAGCATTCCACTGCTTGATGACATTAAAGTTGCCTTGGCCTTCTTGATAGCCGACGCCGGGCTGCCAGCCTTTTTGGCGCAGGAAATTCGCGGTCGAGGCCAACGCGTCAGTCTGATTGTAGAAATCCACCCGCCCGTCGCCGTTGGCGTCAACACCGTAGCGCAGCGCGTTGCCGGGCAAGAACTGGGTGTGGCCCAACTCGCCGTGTTTCGCGCCTTTGGTGTTTCCGGTGATCGCCCCCTGGTCAACGAGCTTGAGCGCGCCGATGGCGTGCGGTTCAAAGAACGCGGAGCGGCGGCAATCGTAGGTCAGCGTGGCGATCGCAGACACGACAGAGCTGTCGCCCATGAAACCGCCAAAGGCTGTTTCCATGCCGTGGATCGCGATAATCACACCAGCCGGCACACCGTAGCGCGCTTCGAGGGACTGATAGAAACCTGCATCGCGGGCCTTGCGCTTGCGGCCTTGAGCCACAATCGTATCCGCACCGCGTACCTGCAGAAATTTATCCAAAGTGAACTTGAACGACTTTTGATTGCGATCGGCGGCGATAGTCCCCTTGGCATATTGCGCAGTCGAGAGCGCGGCCAAACCGCGTTGTCCGACACCGGCCGCAGCGGCCTCGTTTGCGAAGGCCGCTTTCCAGGCGTTAAACCCGCCTTCGTTGTTTCCGCATTGCGCGGCGACAACGGGCGAAGACAACCCCGCGGTCAATAAAATGGCTGTAACATAAGACTGTAATGAACGCATGAAGAACCCCGGAGCAACTGAATTTAAGAGACATTAACCGTTGGTTGCGCATCTGCAAAGTGAAACCGGTGTGTTTCATGCACAAAGGGCACCCCAAACGGGATGCCCTTTGATTTCTTCGATATATTGCTGATTAGCAGCTGTAGTACATGCCGAACTCAACAGGGTGGGGTGTGTGCTCGTATTTGTGCACTTCTTCCATCTTAAGCTCGATATACCCTTCGATCTGGTCTTTGGTGAACACGTCACCGGCAAGCAGGTAATCCATATCCGCTTGCAGTTCTTCCAGCGCTTCGCGCAACGAACCACACACAGTTGGGATACCGGCCAGCTCTTCGGCAGGCAGATCATAGAGGTTTTTGTCCATGGCTTCGCCCGGATCGATCTTGTTCTTGATGCCGTCAAGGCCAGCCATCAGCAATGCCGAGAAGCACAGATAGGGGTTGGCTGCTGGATCGGGGAAACGTGCCTCGACGCGCTTTGCCTTTGGGGATTCTGTCCATGGGATACGAACGCAGCCAGAGCGGTTGCGGGCTGAGTAAGCGCGCAGAACGGGGGCTTCAAAGCCCGGGATCAGGCGCTTGTAGCTGTTTGTCGCAGGGTTTGTGAAGGCGTTCAGCGATTTTGCGTGGCTCAGAATGCCGCCGATGAAATACAGCGCTTCCTGCGAAAGATCGGCGTATTTGTCGCCTGCAAACAGGGGTTTGCCGTCTTTCCAGATCGACATGTTCACGTGCATGCCAGAACCGTTATCGCCGTAGATCGGCTTGGGCATAAAGGTTGCCGACTTGCCATAGGCATGTGCTACGTTGTGGATCACGTATTTGTATTTCTGCAGCTCGTCCGCTTGATGCGTCAGCGTGCCGAAAATCAAACCAAGTTCGTGCTGACAAGACGCCACTTCGTGGTGGTGCTTGTCGACCTTCATGCCAAGGCGCTTCATCGTCGACAGCATTTCAGCGCGCAGATCTTGCGCTTCGTCGGTTGGGTTTACCGGGAAGTAACCACCCTTGAGGCCGGGGCGGTGGCCCATGTTGCCCATCTCGTAATCAGTATCGCTGTTCCACGATGCGTCGGACGCGTCAACTTCGTAAGATACCTTGTTGATTGTGTTCGAGTATTTGACGTTGTCAAACAGGAAGAATTCGGCTTCTGGGCCCATGTACGCGACGTCGCCAATGCCTGACGAAATCAGATAGGCTTCGGCCTTTTGTGCGGTACCACGGGGATCACGCTCGTAGGATTCGCCGGTGTCGGGTTCAACGATGGAACAATGGACGCAGATTGTTTTTTCCGCATAGAACGGGTCGATATAAGCTGAATCCACGTCGAGCATCAGCTTCATGTCGGACGCTTCGATGCTTTTCCAGCCCGCGATCGAGGAGCCGTCAAACATAAAGCCCTCTTCGATGAAGTCTTCATCGACCAGATCAGAAACGACCGTCACGTGCTGCAGTTTGCCGCGCGTGTCGGTAAAGCGGACATCTACATATTCGATGCCCTCGTCTTTGATCTTTTTCAGGAAGTCTTTGGTGCTCATTGGATGATATCCTCTTTCTTGAAACTTTGGGTGGATTACAGCGCGTCTGAACCGGTTTCACCGGTACGGATGCGGATTGTCTGTTCGACGGAGCTTACGAAAATCTTGCCGTCCCCGATTTTCTCGGTTTTGGCAGCGTTCACGATCGCCTCAATGGCGGCGTCTACTTGGTCATCGTCAAGCACAATCTCGATTTTAACCTTTGGCAGAAAGTCGACGACGTATTCGGCACCGCGGTAAAGCTCGGTATGACCTTTTTGGCGACCAAAGCCTTTGACTTCAATCACGCTAAGGCCTTGAACGCCGACGTCCTGAAGCGCCTCTTTTACTTCATCTAGCTTGAACGGTTTGATCACAGCTTCGATCTTTTTCATCTGAGGCCTCCCTGCCGAAATGCGGTATTCATGTGTTTGCAACAGCGTCATTTCACCGTGCAGTACGACGGTCTACCAACCGTCGGGCGGAGTCCACACACAGCGATGAATTTTCAGGCGTGCTGCGTGAAAATTGCGCGAGAAGATTAAAAATTAGGCGATTTTAGACTTTGATGACCTGTAGTGGTCGGGTGCTTGGGTGCCCAAAGGCCAATGCGGGCGCATTTATGCTCAAAATGCTTTGGCGGATTGTTCATTCGAGTTTGGAGGAAAGATGCGCAAGAACGAAAGGCGGGGGCTACTTTGGGTCGGTTGCGCCCATTGCGTGGCTTGTGCTTTGTTGGCGACCTCGCCGTTTTGAACTCAAAGTCTACAAATCGGTTCAAGTCATAACGGAACGACATAATGGGTTGGATTGGCGCAGGGATGTCTCATTCGCCAAAACATCGGTTACAATCCAGATTACCAAGGTGATCAGCTGCCCAAATTGATGGGCAGCCAATGGATTACGCAGCGTCTAGCACGGCCCCTCTGGCGCGGCTGGCGTCAGCGGTGCCAAGTTCAAGCCCACCCGCATACAGAATATGGGGACCATCACAGAAAATCTGCAACAAGACCTGTTTTTGCTCGCCTTGATCAAGGATGAATTCACCATCCACCAAACTGCGTGCGGCAACCAAAGCGCGTTCAGAATTGAACATCGCGCGCGCACGCCAGTCGCGGATCAGAACCATCTGTTCAGCCGCCAAAAGCGTATCGCATTCAGGCCGCGTATGGCCCAGCGATCCCGCTGCAAAGGCGATTGTATGGACTTTTCGGGTGGTGCGCTGGATGTGCAATACCTCGGAAATTCCGCTGTCTCGCGTAATTAACTTGTCACCAATGTTAAGAAGTTCCACCGGAATCTCCCCATCAAGGGTGAGTAGTTTTGTACCCGATATCAGGCCACTATCGACACTGACATAGGGCATATACTGGCCCGTAAGCGAATCCTGTTCGCTGACGCGCCCGACCGTATTCGGTTTCATGGGCGTCTCTTTCTTGCTTTACCTACCTCAGGTATGAAACAGAATATGGTAAAAAAGTGTTGATGTCTTGTCTTTTTTCCTCTCGCTTCGGTTAAACATGTTTGATAGGGACCTCGTAATGCGGGTGTGGCGGAATTGGTAGACGCACCAGATTTAGGTTCTGGCGCCTATGGCGTGGGGGTTCGAGTCCCTTCACCCGCACCACTTTATCCCTATCCTTAGTGTTTTACGCTGATTGCATGAGCAGCGCTTGGCCGTCGAATTTGTCGGTGGTTGCTGCCTCTGCCAATAGATAGGCCACATCTGCCCGTGCGGCGGTTGCAGATTTGTCCACGTCGTCGCCCAAAATCACGTCCTTGCTCAATGCGTCATCGTTCAGGGCGACCGGGCGCAAGATTGCATAGGTCAATCCGGACGCTTTTAGATGTTCATCGGCCTCGTGCTTGGCCTTGAGATAGTGCGCTAAGTCGCCTGTAGGTTCTGACTGTTCGGCCCCAACCGAACTGAGCATGACAAATCGTTTCACGCCCGCGTCACGGGCCAGATCGATCAGGTTTTTGGCCCCGTCGCGGTCAACCTTGTCGGTCATTTCGGGCCCTGTCGATCCACCGGACCCTGCGGCGAAAATCACCACATCCATACCGTTGCAAACCCCTGCCTGCAGATCGGACAAATCGCCGCTACGCAGCTTTGTTTCAGCCGGCAGCTTTGTGGTGTCAGAGCCGTCGCGCACCAAGGCGGTGGGGGTGTGGCCTTGGTCGATGAGGTGCTGGACCAGGTGCAAGCCAGTTTTGCCGGTTGCTCCGGCGATCAAGATATTCATGATAATTTCCTTTTTATACTCCTGCGCCTGAATTGACCTGATAATTTTCAGGCCTGCGATTCACTTCGTCGCATGGCCACAGGCGCGGCGGTCTATATTTTGATGGTATGAGCAAGCAACACAAAACAGTCTCCTTATCCGACGAGCAGCGCATA
>JAGXGZ010000029.1 GCA_024636495.1 Roseobacter sp.
CCGACGTCGACGCTCAAGTCCAAGAATTTCACCGCGCATGCCACCCCCACAACGTTAGAGACGTCAATAGGGACGTCATTACTGACGTCTCTTAGCATTCGCGAACCACACGCAGCAGGCGGTCCCAATCGGGCGGTTACCTTACATCAAGCCCTAATTCCCGACTAGAAACCGGCCCGATCTCGAATTGGGATCGGGCTGTAAGAATCCACGGTGCTCAAAGGTAAGAGTTTGTGAAAACCGCCACTTGGATAATTGGCGAACGCTAGGGCCCAGATTGCACAAAGATTAGTAATCCGATGGATTTCATCGAGCGAACCTCAGACCACCTGCGAGTGTCAGCTTTGCCAGCGAAACACTATTGAATCGTTTGCAGCGAAGGTCCGCTGTCCGCACCTCAAGTCGACTGCAAGTTCCTGATCTGCTCCGGCCTCAAAGCCATTTTCTTCAAGTAGAACCGCTCAAGCTGATCCACAGGCGTGCCAGCATTCTTTGCTAGCCAGTATATGTTGACCTTGCCCTGTGACCCTCTGAGGCGCGCCTGAAGCGCGTAGTGACGCAATGAGTATGGTGTACGAGGGTTTCCACTCATGTCCTTCCTCAGATTGCTCTCCTCGAGGACATGATTGAACAAACGCCGCGCTGTGTTCACCGCTGTTGTTCGGTTTTGATATTCCGGCATGAACACATAGTCAGTTGGTTCTGCGTTCGGGGATTTTGACCTCACGCTTTGATACAGACCCTGAGCAAAGGGCATTGTCGCAGAGATCCGAAATCCCGTCTTACCGAACAAAGTCAGTTCCAAATGCGTCGGATTACCCTCCGACGCGATCCGACGCGCGGTGGTCATCAGGTGCTTGTATTCTTTATCGGTGAACGTTGGACGTGGCGCATCTTTCGTCCGCTGTTTTGGCATCGGTGGAATGATGTCGATCACACCATCTTCAAGTGCAACCATCAGAACCTTGCGGATCATCATGCACTGTTTGGCTTTCGTTGAAAAAGCGAGTGGTTTGTCCCGTCGACTGTCTAGAAAGAACAGATAGTCGCGCACCATGCCCGATGTGATCTTTCCGACGTCATATTTACCAAAGTACGAAATCACCCCATCCGTCTCACGCAAAAGGATCTTTGCTTCGTCCGAGAATGCGTACTTGTTTTTCACGCCATTCTTTTGAACCCGCGCCATGTTCATATAAATCTGAGCGAAGTGTTCGAACGACCGATCTTTGGCGGCAGCGTGGTTACTGTTTTGTTTGGATTTAATGTCGGTGAGAATTTCTTCCGCGACTTCAGCTGCATCAAGACGCGAAGTCTCTTTCGTCGATCGAACGACATACTTTTTCTTTGAAGAAATATAGACACGCGCATGCCAGAACGGTGAGCGCTCCGTCTTGTAGATGCTCAAACCCCGACGCAGATGCTTGATTTGCTTCTTTGTGTTTACAGATGTTTCCGACAAACCAATGACTTATCCCGAGTGTCTAACTGTGTCTAAGTATATGAAACAAAATTCACATCGGCAAAGGTGATAAACTATCGTTTACTATCATGTATTTAATGGTGCCAGGGGCGGAACTAAATTCCCTATTTTACAGTAACTTAGCAAGCCAAGATTGAAACAATACAGCATTTATACAGCTTTTTGTAACCTTTTGGTTGATAATTCTCCTTTTGGTTTCAAGAGAAATACAGCCGTTTACGGAGCAGAACCAACCATTAAGTAGACGATTTGTAGACCATGATTCGGTTGTGTTGCAATCTTTACTCAATCAGAGGGATGGCTGTTATGACTGCTACACCTAGCCAATCACATCGGGTCAAGATTAAACTAAACGGATGTGTAATCGCATTTTAGCTAAGCTACGCTCACATATCATGTGTTGCTAATCGAGCCGATAACAAACGCATAATCTAGCGCAATAGATTCTGCCAACATTTCTTAATTGATTGCCCAACCTAATCAGAGTTGATCATGCTGCAAGCCCTCGCAGGGATAGATCATCCATGTCTATTTCAATGACTTTCCCCGCCTGCGCAAGCAGACTCAAATTTGAGCCCATATCCTTCTTACTCGCAACTACAGAGACAAGATTTGGAGGCCGGTCCAGAGCCGAGATATCATGGAACGCTGTGCTCGCCTTGTATACGGCAACGGGATAATTGGAAACAGCTTGGAATACAGTTGTGTGACCATCAACCCGAGTGAGGGCTGAAACCTCCCACTCTGTCGATGATGCGCCCAAAACTTTACTATCAAAATCCACCATATCAGGAAAAATACGAGATAGCTTTTCTTGCAAGATTTCAGATATGTCAGCTTCCGCTTCCTTAAGCGCCCGATCAACAATTTGCTCTGCGACATCGCGTGAAGCTGCGCCGACTTCCAGCACTGCCCGCTCAACATCTTCATTTGGAACATCAACAAAGATTGACCGTTTACCTACGCTTAAATCAAAACGTTGAGATACACTTCTAGCCGTTCTAGAGAAGCTACGTCCGACGCCAAAGCTTTCAAGTTCCCTATAGGCAAAGCCCGAGTCGCTTACTCTAACACCTCCGCTAACATGGGTGAGGCGTACAGTAACAAATGCTCCGCTTGGGTAAACCATAGGTAGGCTCAAAAAGCTGGCGTCACCCCAAGATCTTACGGTAACCAGTCGCGGTGCGATGGCGGATGCGATCTCGGAAACAGGAACTTGTTCACTCATTTGATCATACCTTGGGTAAAGAAATCGTACACCCAAGGCGGGTCTTGCACAACATCTATGTTATTGATTCTTAAACGTTTTCCCGCATACACCCTTAAGTCTGCGAAATCATTGAGATTTGTCGAAATTTCCCTAGCAAATGCGAGGTTACCATATCGCATCCTCTGTTTCGTCTCGGCCCAATTCAGCGCAAAATCATGAAGGTGTGTGTCTGACACTCTCCTTCCTGACCATTCTGACGAAGGCTTCCTTGGATTTGAGTGTCCGCCTTCAAGTGACCGCCAGTCAACTCGTTCAATTGGCCGGCACTTCTTCCCTGGAGTCTTTTGGTAACGCAGCTCAAATGAGACATGGCACTCTGTTCGGTGTGCAAAGCACCCGCCATGGAGAACAAGGCCAGTTTCGGTCACCCCGCCAATGTCTATTGGTGCATCGAACCATACATAGTCAGTCTCACTCTCAGGTTTTGACCACCCGGGAAAATACGCAATGCTGTTTGATGCTTCAAAAACGTCTTTGATCGTAACCATATGCAGACGGATAAGTTATTTTGCACACTGGGGCGAGTCAAACATGTCTCAAAGGCATCGAGACCCACATTTTAGTTCCGAAAGACCGATCTCGTTCTCTGCCAGCAAAGCTTTTCTCAGAATTTCTTATTTCCAGACCATATTTCTCGAAATACAGCATTTACAACTTAGCTGCTGTATAACCTATATTATTAACCTAGTTGGGAAATTTCTATACAGCAAAAATACAGCTTTTTTATTGCTAAGATCAGGGTCATTTGCGCAACCTTCTTGCGCCCATTTAGCCAACATACTGAAAGAAAAGGGAAATACCCTAACCTGAAAGAGGATTTTGAATCCGAAAGTTGGAAAA
Source organism: Roseobacter sp. (assembly GCA_024636495.1). Lineage (GTDB taxonomy): Bacteria > Pseudomonadota > Alphaproteobacteria > Rhodobacterales > Rhodobacteraceae > Sulfitobacter. The sequence continues at coordinate 3,594 of JAGXGZ010000029.1, forward strand.
TGGTGCCCAGGGGCGGAATCGAACCACCGACACGAGGATTTTCAATCCACTGCTCTACCCCTGAGCTACCCGGGCACCGGAGACCACCAAAGGAGGTCGAGTGAGCGGTTACTAGGGTGTTGGGGCTGGGGTGTCCAGTACCTTTTACACTGTTTGGCAAAGGTTTTTTCCCAGAGGCTAAAACCAGAGTTAATGTGGCTTTATCGGCTTGTTTAATGCGGCCTCAGTCGCTTCCAGCGCGCTCTCGATGTCGTCGGGGTCTTGGCTAGGGGCGGCGTAGCTGCCGTTCAGCCACTTCGCCAAGTCAATGTCGGCGCAGCGGCGCGAACAAAAGGGACGGTAATCGGCAGAGGTTTCACCCTTGCAAATCGGACAGCTCACCTAAGAACCTCCGCCAGGGGCAAGCGGGCGCGTTTGCGTTGTAGTTCATAATGTCCCAAGGGCGTCCAACCGATCAGCGTTGTTTCGACATCATCACTGCGAAACGCTTGGCGGAGAGCGGTCTCGAAGGGGCGACGGTCTTTCTTGGGCATCGGCGCAAGATCAAGCGTGATCTGCCCTCCGAGCCCGCGCAGCCGCAACGCGCGAGGCAGCGCACGGGCGCAGGCCATATTCGCCTTGATCCCTGCGGCAAGAGACACATCCGCGCCGGTGTTTACATCCACTGCGACCAAAGCGCGGGTAGGTTCAACGTACATCGACGCGCCACCTTCAAGACTGACGCGCGCTTGACGCAAAGTTTCAATCGCGTCCAGCAAAGCGTGGGTTTCAAAACTGCCCGGTTCGGTCACGACCTCGGCAGGTCCGACCCAGTCGCGCCAAGCCAGAATATGAGGGCCGTCGCCTTCGGCAAGAACCTCCATTTCGGTCGCGTCATCACCAAGCACCTTGTCGGCGAGCGTCAACATAGCGTCGATGTCATCGGCGATATCGTCACCATCTGCCCCCGCGCAAGAAGACCGCAAGATCAACCCGTGGGTGGCACCTTGGGCAGCCTCGTGGGCGACTTCAAGCAGGCGGTCGCGTTCTGCCTCATCACGGATGGAGCGTGAGATATTCGTACCCGGCGCGCCGGGCGTGACGATGGCGTAGCGGCTTTTGAATAACACCTTTTGCGTTACGGGAATCGCCTTGCCGGGTTCGGCATAGCCCGAAACCTGCACGAGGATCGGCTGACCTGGGGCGAGCCCCTTGATCTGACGCAGAAACGCAGAACCGTCAGGCGTCTTCAGGAACATGCCCCCCTGCCCTTTCACGGGACGGTCAGCGATTGCACGGTAGATTGTGCCGGGGCGGGGCGCGTCACTGTCGATAAGGAAATCATCCAGTTTACCGTCCACCATCAGGGCGGCGGCTTCGACCTCGCCCAAGTGATCTAACACGATTGTGCGGCCCTTCATGATGTCTCTCCATCGAAAATATAGCCTGCCGCGCGCAGCAGGTTTGCGGTTTCGGCCAGCGGCAGACCGACGATGCCGGTAAACGATCCGCTGATCCACGGGATCAACGCGGCTGCCGGGCCTTGGATGCCATAACCGCCAGCCTTGCCCTGCCAATCACCGGTGGCAAGATAGGCGTTCAGTTCAGCGTCAGACAGGCGCTTCATGCGCACGGTGCTGACCACGTCGCGTTCCCATAATTGGTCACCGCGTTTGACTGCGACGGCTGTGACTACCTTGTGACGCCGTCCTGACATCAGGCGCAGAAAACTGGCTGCTTCCTGCGCATCTGCCGGTTTGCCCAAAATACGCCGCCCGACGGCAACGGTCGTATCGGCGCAAAGTACGATATCCTCTGCCCCAGCGGTCACGGCAGCGACCTTTTCGCGGGCCATACGCGCGCAGTACGGGCGCGGCAATTCTGCCTTGAGCGGGGTTTCGTCAATGTCAGGGGCGCGAATATCGTCAGGTACTACGCCGATTTGCGCCAGCAATTCCTTGCGGCGCGGACTGCCTGATCCGAGGATAAAGGTCATATCAAAACCCAAACGCCGACCAAAAATCGTTAGATTTCCGGTAAGGCGCGTTATTTAAAGCGGTAATTGATCCGGCCCTTGCTCAGATCATAGGGGGTCATTTCCACCTGTACTTTATCGCCTGCCAGAACACGAATGCGGTTTTTACGCATTTTGCCTGCCGTATGTGCGATAATCTCATGGCCGTTTTCAAGCTCGACCCGGAATGTCGCATTCGGCAGGAGTTCCTTGACGATACCGGGGAATTCGAGCGTGTCTTCCTTGGCCATGGTCTCTCCTTGAACACTTTGTCCCGCAATTTCGGGACGCAGGCTTAAATGGGCGCAATTCTTTAGATTTTCAAGGCCTATTCACAGCAGCGGCACGTTTATCGCTGCGTTATCGCGCCCGGCCTGATCTGCCCAATGTGTGCGGTTCAGGACAACGCCATCCGCACGCACACGCGCGATTTGCGTCAAATCAACCTCGGCATAGGTCCATCCGGGCACGTTTATCTGCGCTTCGGCCAGAACACCAGTCGGCGGAAACCCAACGTCAGGCGGGCAGAAAACACCGCCCGCCCCAAAGGAATCGCCCAACGCATCGGACCAATCAGCAGGCCCGACGCAGGACGACATCGCCGTAATGCACTGATTCTCCAGCGCGCGCGCCATTGACCCTATGCGCACCCGCCAATACCCGGCCAGCGCTTCGGTCACGCTGGGGACAGCGATAATGTCACAATCGGCCAGCGCGCGGCCCAGAAGCGGGAATTCACTGTCGTAGCAGATCAGGATGCCGATTTTGCCAATCGCTGTCTCGAAGACCTGCAAGGCATTGCCCCCCTGTACCCCCCAGATTTCACGCTCAAAACGGGTCATGATTTGCTTGTCTTGAACGCCGATCATGCCACTTGGAGTAATCAGTCGCGCACGGTTCACGGGCCGCGTTGCTGTCGCAGCGGGGCCAGAGGCGGCAACAATGTGAACACCGTATTCGGCTGCCAGCTTAAGATGCACATTGTCCGCATGGGCCAGCCGATCCGACACCGCAAAAAGCGACGCCTCAAGATTGGCGGCCACATCAACGCCGGCCAAAGTTGCAAGCTCCATCGCACCGTATTCGGGAAAGACAAGCAACTTCGCGCCATTGATTGCTGCATCAGCAACCCAGGCGGCGATCTTGTCTTCGTACTGCGCCCAACTTGTCAGTACATCCAGCGGATAGGCGGCGGTGGCAATTTTCATTATCTACGTCTCTGTCTTGGTCAAACCAATGGTGCGCTGGTTATGCCAACGCTTCAATGGCCAAATTGGATAAAATCGCTTATTCTGTTTTTCCAAACCTAAAGGACAGGGCTGCTTGAATTTCTTCGGAAAATGCTCAAGTAGTTTTACAAAATGGCAAACAACCGATAGGCGGCGCCAATGTTCAAGAAGGGCGTGACACTGCGCGGTATCGAAGTCTTCGAGGCGCTGGCAAGCAGTGGCTCTGTCGCTCAGGCTGCGGCGGCGACAGGGTTGAGCCAGCCAGCAGTCAGCCAGCAAATGACCAATCTTGAAACCGCAATCGGAGCCGCGTTGATTGATCACGGTCGCCGCCCGATGCGGCTTACCCAAGCGGGAGAGAGCTTTCTTCGACACGCCAGTGCAGCGCTTACGCAGCTGCGGTTGGCGCAAAGCGAATTGACGGTGATGGACTTGGCAAATCTGTCTGACCTAAGCCTTGGGGTGATTGATGATTTCGACAATGATCTAACCCCCCGCCTTGCCACCATTTTGGCCGATAGCATGGCGGGATGCCGGTTTCGGATGATCACAGACGGCAGCAAGGATCTGATTCAGGCAGTACAGGATAAAGCGCTGCACATTGCCATTGCCGCAACGAGTGGCGACGCAAAAAGCGGCTTGATCGAACTGCCGCTGGCCCGTGATCCGTTCATCATTGTCACGCCCCATGATTTTGCTGGATCACCCGCTAATCTGCTTGCGGGGGATTCAAAGCTGCCCTTTTTGAAATACGAGGCCGATCAGATGATTGCGGATCAGATCAATAACCACCTGACGCGGCGAAATATTATCCTTTCCTCGCAGTTCGAGATTGGAAGCCACCTTGCCCTGATGGCCATGGTCGCGCGCGGAATCGGTTGGGCCATCACCACGCCGTTCGGCTTTGGCCGTGCGCAACGGTTTCACGATGCGCTAAAGGCGCACGCCTTGCCCCCGCCGGCTGTGTCGCGCCAGATATCATTGTTTGCAGGTGCCGACTGGACCGGCCCTGTGCCACAGAATATCGCAGCAACAATGCGCCAGTTGCTCCAGGCCCATATGATCGCGCCCACACTTGCGCAAATGCCGTGGCTGTCCGGCAGTTTTCATACGCTTGACGTTTGACAGGCTTGCAGCACCGCGTTCATGCTGTTTCACTCTGCTTTATGCGGGCGAAATGAAAGGCATACGAGATGAGCAAAATTGTCATTCTGACCGGGGCAGGCATTTCAGCTGAAAGCGGGATAGAAACATTTCGCGCCGAAGACGGGCTTTGGGCGCAGCACCGCGTCGAGGATGTCGCCACACCAGAAGGGTTTGCCCGAGATCCCAAGCTGGTGGTGGATTTCTATAATGCACGACGCAAGCAAGCATCCGAGGCAGTGCCGAACGCCGCGCACAAGGCTTTGGCTAAGCTTGAGAAACTCTATGACGGTCAGGTCATTCTGGTCACCCAAAACGTCGACGATCTGCACGAACGGGGTGGGTCGAAAAATGTAATGCACATGCACGGCGCGTTAAATTCAGCGCTGTGTCCGGCCTGCGATCATCGCTGGCCTGCCCCCATGGTGATGGCAACGGGGAATGCTTGCCCCAAATGCGCCGAACCTGCTGCGCGCCCGGATATCGTGTGGTTCGGCGAAATGCCCTATGACATGGACGAGATTTTTGACCATCTTGCAGAGGCCGATATTTTCGCCGCCATTGGAACTTCGGGCAATGTATATCCTGCAGCCGGTTTCGTGACCGAGGCCCGCCGTGCAGGGGCGCAGACGGTCGAGCTGAACCTTGAGCGATCGGTGGTAGGCAACCAGTTTGCGCAGCACCGCACGGGCCCGGCCACACGCATTGTCACCGAATGGGTCGAAGAACTGCTGGGGAACGCCGTGCCTGCGCGGCCTGACTTTAGGTAAAACCCCGCTTTCAGGCCGCCAGACTTTAATCAGTTGCTCATCTTACCGTGGCTGGAATGATCCATGGTGCCATGTGTGGTGGCATCATGCTTCATACCGGTGTCGCTTGGCTGACGGTTATGATCAACGATGACCTCGATCTCAACAGGGCCAGCCTTTTCAAACTCAAGCGTGACTTTGATGACATCGTCCTGCAGCAACGGCTGTTTCAGGCCCAAGAACATCAGGTGGTCGCCACCGCGCTGGAACATGTGTACGCCATCTGCCGCGATAGGCACACCTCCCTCGATCTCGCCCATGCGCATCACGCCATTGGCATCCTCGGTGTGTTGATGAAATTCAACCCGTTCGGCCACATCAGACGATGCACCAATCAGGCGGTCATCTATGCCCGAATGGTTCATCACCATCATAAAGGCCGCGCCGGAAAGCGATCCAGCCGTGGAACTGCGCACATAGGCGTCGTGGACCATCATCGGTTCTTCGGCGGCCAAGGGGCCAGCAGACAAAAGAACGATTGCGCAAAATGCGCGCGCGAAAGAAGTAAGCTTCATTGGATATTCCTGTATTTTGGTATGTCTGAGAAAGATGTTTTTTCAGACCTGTACAGGCGGTGCTCTTGTGTCGGGGTGCGGCTTGCGGCGCAATGGTTCTGGAAAATCCGGTTGGACAATTATGGTACGAAACACAATTAGCCGCGCAGGGGCATCAGACAGATCAACCCGCTCTGCAAAGCATATGTTCAGGGCCGCATCTGGGCAGATATGCGGGGCAGAGGTTGGATTGCCATCCGCATCAAGGTAAATCGCGACGGGCCCCGAACCGGTACACAGGACCATTTGCCCCGTAGCAGCAGATGCGCCGCGCGCAACCGCCATGCTTTGACTGGTCAAGGCCAATACCAAGGCCAGCAGAACAGATATGAAAGACCGAAGTATCATTAGACGGGCTTTAACTGGCGCTTTGGGAAATGACGACATGCAAAAACGACGCAACCCCGGCCGTTAAGCCGAGGTTACATCCGTCTAATTCTGAAAAGCTTAGGAAAGTGCGTCAGCTGTCGCGCTGGACTTTGCAATGGCCTTCTTTACTTTCAAAGCATTGAGAGACAGCTCAGTGTCTTTTGCTTTGGCCATGAATTTGTCCAAACCACCACGGTGGTCGACAGTGCGCAAAGCAGCCGCAGAAATGCGGAACTTAAAGCTGCGGCCCAACGATTCGGACTGCAAGGTCACGTCGTTCAGGTTTGGCAAGAACCGGCGGCGTGTGCGGTTCTTGGCGTGGCTTACATTGTTGCCCGACATCGGGCCTTTTCCGGTCAATTCGCAAACGCGCGACATGGGTTTATCCTTTTGCTGCTGGGGCGTGTCCGGCGATCCGGCTCAACACCCAAAAGGGCCGCGCGGTGGC
>JAGXGZ010000030.1 GCA_024636495.1 Roseobacter sp.
AACGCCTATGGCGGTCGCTGAAGTATGAATGCGTCTATCTGAATGCTTTTGAGACAGGTTCTGAAATGCGGGCTGGGATCGGCAAATGGCTGACCTACTACACCTCAGAGCGACCGCACTCGACCCACGGCATCTTGACCCTGATAAGGCCTATGTCAGCAAAACAGAACCAATGAGATTAGCAGCCTAAATTTAACCCTGATCCATCTTAACAAGGCTGCAAACTGGTCGAAAAACAAGGACAACCTCTTTGTTCTAGGTAGTCGGTCCGGCGATATGGGCGTTCAACTGAGTTAGGGTAAAATATCACTTGGGGTTCGTCGAAATAAAATGAGATAAGAAGATACGATTAAACCTATTTTAATCTAAACGGTAAGTCGATTTTGACACATACTGATATCTTTTGAAGTTGGACTTCAATGCTCTCCGACCGCACCACTTTAACTTACAATCGAATGGTTCTACGGCTGCGGCGCTTTCCGGTTAGGTCGGGGTAGGCCAATTCGCTGGCCCCCAACAACACTCAAACCGTACGGATCACGCGGGAAGGATGACCCTTCTGCGGACGCTGATCAACAAGCCAATGGTCAATATGGCCAGCGCGATCATGCTGATCATGCTCAAGGTCTCGCCCAGAACCAGCATCCCCAAAATGCCACCCACCCCCGGAACAGCAGCCAGAATAGAAGAGGTGTTGCCGTTGCCAATTGTGCGCGATGCATAGGCGATGCAAAGCAGCCCAATCAGGTTGGGTACAAAGCCCTGATAAATCGCCTGCAACAAAAGCGGACCCATCGGCGCATCTGCAAGACCAGAGGGAAGCCAAAGCGCCCAGACGGGCAGATATAAAATTGCATTTACGATGGTACCACAGAAAATGATCTGCATCGCACTGAGCTGCCAACGCTCTGCCAGAATGACATAGGATGAAAAGAAAACCGCACCGATCAGGAACAGCAGATCACCTCGCCATGCGCCCGGAATGCTGCTCGTGCTGCCATCCCATGCAAGAACAACTGCAGACAGCAGGATCAAACCAGCGCCAAAGCTTTGACGAAAGCTGGGTCGGGTGCGCAAAAGGAAAACGGCAAAAAGGATGCTGATCAAAGGCAGCATCCCGTTCATGAAAATCCCGCCATGGGCGGCAGGCGCAAATAGAAACCCTGAAAAGACACATAAAATATAGACTGGCCCCAGAATGAACGAAAGGACCGCAATCTGGCCCAGACGAAGCCCTCGCCAAGGTTTGTAGTAAAGGCACAGCGGCAATGCCACGATCGAGGCAAGCCCGTAGCGCATTGCGGCCAAATCATAGACCGTCAGACCGCTGCCAGCGGCGACCCGGCTGACGATCAGCCAAAAGGACCAGACAAAGACGATTGACCAAGCCGCAGTATAGCCCAGAGCTTGAGAAGGAGAGCCGATGGTCATTTATTCTGCGCCATACCTATTATGATGGGAAGTTCCCGGACCCTAGCAGTAGGATCTGGCCCGGCCATAGGCAAGGGGAGGAGAGGGCGAAGTTCTTTTCCGGTGGTGGGCAAAAGTGCGGACTGCAAACCAAGACCCGTGCGCGATCCCTTAGCTTGATAACCCTATGACCCGAACGAAAACGAATTGTGTTCGCCCTTGCCACTGTGCCCAAACCAACCGGCTCTCATGCCTTCGTCATAGAGCGACTGGCCAAAACCAGCGATTACACTGCCAAAGCTTGGCGCAAATCAGCCTTCAGGTCTTCCACATCCTCGATGCCAACGGACAAACGAAGCAAACCTTCGGGTATTCCCGTGTGAGGCTCGATCGTATGGCGGTGCTCCACAAGGCTCTCGACACCGCCAAGTGATGTGGCGCGGTGGAACAAGGCCAGTTTGCCTGTCGCACGCAACGCGGCCTCGGCTCCGCCCTTCACGACAAACGACAACAGTGGCCCAAACCCGCCCTTCATCTGGCGCTGCGCGATGTCGTGGCCGATATGGTCGGGCAGACCGGGATACAGCACCTCCTCTACCTGAGGATGGCTCGCCAGAAATTCGGCAATTGCTTGGGCATTGCGTGACATTTCCCGCATCCGAAGGGGCAGGGTGCGCATCCCACGCACCAAAAGCCACGCCTCGAACGGGCCGATCACGGCACCTGCGTCATGGCGGTCGATCTTGATATCTGTCCAGATTGCAGCAGTGGCATCATTGGTGGCCAACACTCCGGCAAGCACATCCGAATGCCCGTTGATACCTTTGGTGGCCGAATGCATCACGATGTCTGCGCCGTGCGAAAGCGGTCTTTGCAAGACAGGCGTCGCTGCGGTGCTGTCTACCATCAGCAGACCACCCGCCCCATGAACGGCCTTCGCCGCCGCTTCGATATCGGTGACCCGCAGCCACGGGTTTGACGGGGTTTCGATCAGCACGAGCGACGGCTTGAAATCCGCGCAGGCGGCCGCAAATGCTGCGCTATCTGATGCGTCGACCTCGCGCAGATCAATATCGCGCCTGGTGCAAAAATCGCGCAGCCATTTCGTCGTGCCCCAATAGATCTGAGATTGCACCAGAACGCGCCCCCCGTTTGGCACGGTCCGAAACGCTGCGGCAATCGCTGCCATGCCCGACGGAAAAAGCAGCGCCTCCGCGGCACCTTCCAATTGCGCCAATACCGTCTCGGCGACGCGGACAATGTCGCTTTGATCGCGCAGATAGATGTTGTCTGGGCGCAGCGGCTGATAGTGCGCGTCGCGCAAATAGGTGGTGGCCATCTGCAAGGGCGGCACAACCCCGCCGCTTTGGGGGTCAACGGCACCTGCTGCCTGTGCTGCAATGGTCGCGGGATTCAAGCGAGAGGTATCAGACATCTACTGCCATTCCTTAAAACATACTCAATTTTCAATTGACTACACCTAATCCCTTGCTCGGGCAAACCGCCAGATTGGAAATGACAAAACACGTCTTTCCAATTCATTTTGCCTAAAAAACTCCCGCCGGAGGGGCCCGCGATCTGCACCATCCTGACAAAGCCCGAGGCGGAGAAACCCCGATCCGGCTTGTCCTTTACCCCCTCTCGGTCTATCCCGCCTTCAACCGCAAAAGCCCTGACATAAAGGTATCACCACATGATTCCCCGTTATTCCCGCCCCGATATGGTTGCAATCTGGTCCCCAGAAACCAAATTCCGCATCTGGTTCGAGATCGAGGCACATGCCTGTGATGCCATGGCCAACCTTGGTGTGATCCCGCAGGCGAATGCCGATGCGGTCTGGAAAGCCAAGGATGTGGAATTCGACGTGGCCCGTATCGACGAGATCGAAGCGGTTACCAAACATGACGTGATCGCCTTTCTGACGCACCTTGCTGAACATGTGGGCAGCGACGAGGCGCGCTTCGTGCATCAGGGTATGACGTCTTCTGATGTTTTGGACACCTGCTTTAACGTGCAACTGACCCGTGCCGCCGACATCCTGATTGCAGATATGGAATTGCTTTTGGCAGCACTCAAGCGCCGCGCGATTGAACACAAAGACACCCTGCGCGTCGGACGTAGCCATGGCATCCATGCCGAGCCGACGACGATGGGGCTGACGTTTGCCCGTTTCTACGCCGAGATGGACCGCAATCTGCGGCGTCTCAAAACAGCGCGCGAAGAGATAGCTACCGGGGCGATCTCGGGTGCGGTTGGCACCTTCGCAAACATCGATCCGCGCGTAGAAGAGCACGTCTGCGAAAAGCTGGGCCTCACGCCTGAGCCTATCAGCACCCAGGTGATTCCCCGCGACCGCCACGCAGCGTTCTTTGCGGCTTTGGGCGTGGTTGCCAGCTCCATCGAGAACGTGGCCACCGAGGTTCGGCATATGCAGCGTACCGAAGTTTTGGAAGGGGCCGAGTTCTTTTCGGCCGGTCAAAAAGGTTCGTCAGCGATGCCGCACAAAAAGAACCCTGTGCTGACCGAAAATCTCACCGGTCTTGCGCGCGTCGTGCGCATGGCAGTGATTCCGGCAATGGAGAATGTCACGTTGTGGCACGAGCGCGATATCTCGCATTCCAGCGTAGAGCGCGCGATTGGCCCCGATACGACCATTACACTGGATTTCGCCCTTCACCGTTTGACAGGGGTCATCGACAAAATGCTGATCTATCCTGACAACATGCTGGCCAATATGAATAAATTCAGCGGTCTGGTGATGTCGCAGCGCGTGTTGCTGGCATTAACCCAAGCCGGTGTCAGCCGTGAAGACAGCTATAAAATGGTACAACGCAACGCGATGAAGGTGTGGGAAGAGGGCAAGGATTTCAAAACCGAACTTCTGGCCGACGCCGAAGTCGTCGCGGCCCTCAGTATCGAGAAAATCGAAGAAAAATTCGACCTTGGGTATCACACCAAGCATGTCGACACGATCTTTGCCCGCGTCTTTAAAGACTGAATTTTAAGCACATTAACGGCTGCGACACCCTGACCATTATTATTTCTTTGAGAATGCAAAAAGCGGTTGTACGCTTTGAATGCATCTCAAAGGAGTAGTATGATGAAACTTGGAATTGCTCTATCAACATTGGCTCTTGTGGCCCTTCCATCGCTGAGTTTTGCGATGTGCAGCTCGCAAAAGCACGCCATGTCTTGCGCCGAAGGCAGTGTCTATGACGCTGAATCTTCAACCTGCGTTGCAACAACGTCCTGATACGCAAGATAAAGTGATCACTATGGCGCCCGTGTCGCTTTACAAGTGATGCGGGCGTATTACCGTTATGTTAGTTTTTGTTCAGGAGAGTTCCCTTATGCGTGTCCTTCTTGCGTCCGCCCTTGCTTTAAGTTTTCCAGTCATCGCCTTTGCCGCTGGCAGTGACTCGACACCTCCCAAGCCTGTTGTATCATGCGAAAATGGCATGGTTTACGACAAGAAAACCAAGAAATGCGTTGCAGCGACAAACAATCGCCTGACCCCGGAAGACTTATATCAAACTGTACGCGAATTGGCTTATTCCGGCGCCTATGAAGATGCGCAGATCGTTCTGGCAGCGATGCCTCAAAATGATGATCGCACCTTGACGTATATGGGGTTCACCAACCGCAAGATGGGCAATGCCGAAGCAGGCATGGCTTATTACGAGCGTGCGCTTGCGGTGAACCCCGCCAATATTCTCGCGCGTTCTTACATGGGCCAAGGCATGGTCGAGCAGGGCAATATCGCAGATGCCATGGCCCAATTGCGCGAAATCCGGTTGTTCGGTGGTACGGGCACATGGGCCGAAGCGTCTTTGCGCACAGCAATCGCAACTGGCCAAACTTTTAACTATTGATCTCGCGACCGTTCGATTTTTGTTCATCTTTGACTGCCAAACACATGCAAAGCATTCGGGCAGTCAAAGATGAAAATTAATGAATGAAGTCGTAACGTTAAGGCAAATCCAAAGCTCATCCATTGCGCCATCCGCGCAACCCGTTTCGATGACTTTAAGCCGGAAAGCAAAGGCCGCTATCGTGGTGCGCCTGTTGCTCAACGAGGGTGCGGATATCCCGCTTGAGGAGCTTCCCGAAGAGCTTCAGGCAAGCTTGACTCAACAGATGGGGGCCATGCGAACCGTTGACCGTCACACGCTGGCGGCTGTGATCGATGAATTTGCGAATGAGCTAAACAGCATCGGTCTTTCCTTTCCCGGCGGAATCGTTGGTGCAATCACCTCGCTTGACGGCAAGATCAGCAAGCAAACAGCTGAACGGTTGCGAAAGGAAGCTGGCGTGCGTGAATTTGGCGACCCTTGGGACCGTTTGCGCGCGCTTGAGGCAGAGCAGCTTTTACCGATGATCGAAAACGAAAGCACCGAAGTTGCAGCCGTTGTGTTGTCCAAGCTCAAGGTTTCTTTGGCGGCGGGATTGCTGGGGATGCTGCCAGGCCCCAAAGCCCGCCAGATTACCTATGCCGTGTCGCTAACCAGCACAGTAACGCCCGACGCCGTTGAACGTATCGGTATGTCCCTTGCCAGCCAACTCGACACGGTTCCGGTCAAGGCATTTGACAATGGTCCGGTTGAACGGGTCGGCGCTATCCTAAATTCATCGACGTCCTTGACCCGTGATGACATGTTGGTAGGCCTTGATGAATCGGACCAGGGATTTGCAAATGCGGTGCGCAAAGCCATTTTCACCTTTGCAAACATTCCGGCGCGTGTTTCGCCGCGTGATATCCCGGGTATTTTGCGGCGCGCAGATCAGGCGCAACTGGTTCTGGCCCTTGCTGGTGCTGAACCTGCCGGGCTTAAAAACGTCGTCGATTTCATTCTCGAAAATATGTCTGGGCGCATGGCCGATCAGTTGCGCGAAGAGGTGGGCGAAGCAGGCCCGATTAAACCGTCGGACGCGGAGGACGCGATGTCGGCCGTTGTCGCAGTGATCCGCGAGATGGAGGCAGGCGGCGATTTGCAGTTGATCGTCGAGGAAGAGGACGCTTGATCACGCTTGTTGCTGGCATCCATGCGCGGTAAACGTGCCGTCATTGCAGCCACCGTGCCGAGGCATATGTCCGATCAGAATGCTCTTCTCAAAGTCCTGTTCACCAGGCGGGCAGGTCACTACCTGACCAATGCGCTGATCGTGGGATTGATCCGTTTTGCACTTCTGATCCCCTATCGCGCCCGCCTCGGGTTCGTAGGCTGGATCGTCCAGCATCTGATCGGACCGGTGTCAGGATACCGCGCCCGAGCGTTGGAAAACCTCGCGATGATTTGGCCACAGATGACAGCGCAGCGCAAAGACGAAATTGTTGCTGGCTGTTTGAACAATGTCGGTCGCAGTTTTATCGAAAATTACTCCGCCGAGGACTTTCCGGCCCGAATGGCGAAGAATACTCCACAAGGGCCCGGCGTGACCGCCTTGGAAGACGCGGCAGCCAGGGGCCAGCCAGTCATTCTGGTCACTGGCCATTTCGGCAATTACGAGGCCGCGCGCGCCTGTCTTGTGGCGCGTGGATACGATATCGGCGGGCTGTATCGCGACATGAAGAATCCGTATTTCAACGCTCATTACGTCAAAACGATGGAAGCGTTCGGGGGGCCGGTTTTCCCCCAAGGACGTCGGGGGACCGCGGGATTTGTGCGCCACTTGAAAAGTGGTGGCCAACTTGTGCTGTTGTTCGACCAACACGTGTTTGGCGCGCCGCAGCTCGATTTTTTGGGAGAACCGGCAAATACAGCGCTTTCTGCCGCCGAACTTGCCTTGCGCTATGACGCATTGTTGATCCCGTTTTACGGCATTCGGCACCCCGATGGCATATCGTTTGACGCTGTGCTTGAAGCGCCGGTGCCCCATTCTGATGCTATGACAATGACGCAATCCTTAAACGACAGTTTGGCGGCTCGCATTAAAGCCCATCCCGAACAATGGTTCTGGGTCCACCGCCGTTGGCGCATTCACGACAACTAGAGTTTTACTTTAAACACCACCCTCAAGACCCGAATTTGAAGCCTCATTTTACGCGGTGATTTCGCAAGACTCGATAGTCATCTCGGCAGATGCGTTACCTCAGCCGCCCAGCAGCCACAATTGGTCCTGATCCGCTTTGCTGGACAAGGACAACCACGGGTAAGTCGCCGGGCAATTGCGCCGTCAGGGATAGCGGCGTTAACCCGTCCCAGTTGCCCAATACAGTCCAGTTCTCGGCAACATTGCTATATTCAAGCGTTTGCCCCGCGTTTTCACCGCGTTTTATCTGTGTGGTGGCCGTCGCCACATAGCGCACCATGTGGACGGTGTATGGTCCTTTTGCGCCGACACGCGCCGTTGCGGAAATTTGCAGTTCCGTGCCGGCTCGCGCAAGGGTTAGGTCGACGAGCACTGGATCGCTTTTATGATTTGCGATCGCCCGTGAAACCGCCATCGGCTTTGCGCCTACCACGTCTGTCTTGCCGTTGATGATCATCTCGGGCGTGTAGATGGTTTTGCGCCCGCTAGCAGCCGCATAGGCGCGTTGGCGCACTGCATGATCGGGGTCGCCGAACCGGTCTTTCCAGCCAATGTAGTCCCAGTAATCAACATGAAGCGCCAAGGCGATCACGTCGTCTCGTTTGGAGAGTTCTGACAGGATTTCATCAGCAGGTGGGCAGGATGAACACCCTTGCGAGGTAAACAGCTCAACCACGACGGGGCGGTCTTGGGCCAGCGCTGGCGCTGCGCAAACAAGACCTGCGGCAAGTACGTACGAGATCAGGCGTTTCATGGGTGGACCAACTTTCACAAGGTTTGAATTTTGTAGACCGGGCTTTGCCTAATTACCACTCAACCTTTCTTGATACGTTGTAACGTCAGGAACTGCCCTGTTTTGCATCAATTTCAGTACACAATGGTATACAAAAGCGGTTGATCCGGTGGAATACAGTTGAAACGTGCCGCGCAATACTGCATTTAGGCCTCAAGTCTAAGACTTGTTTTCAACCCATAGAGGGAGCTTTCCATGACCATTATCGTTGGCCAGGACACCGCCAAGACCCGCAAGACACTGACGTCGGGCGTTCAATCCATTGCATATTATTCGATTCCCGCCGCGCAGGAAGCCGGGCTTGGGGACTTCTCGAACCTGCCTGCCGCTTTGAAAGTGGTGCTGGAAAACATGCTGCGGTTTGAAGACGGCAAGACCGTAACGGTTGACGATATCAAAGCCTTTGCCGAATGGGGTGCCAAGGGTGGCCAGAACCCGCGCGAGATTGCGTATCGTCCGGCCCGCGTGCTGATGCAGGACTTCACCGGCGTGCCTGCCGTGGTCGATCTGGCCGCGATGCGCGATGGATTGGTGGCTTTGGGGGGCAACGCGGACAAGATTAACCCGCTCAACCCCGTTGATCTGGTCATTGACCACTCGGTCATGATCGACGAATTCGGCAACCCGCGCGCCTTTCAGATGAACGTTGACCGCGAATACGAGCGCAACATCGAACGTTATACCTTCCTGAAATGGGGCCAGAAAGCGTTTAACAACTTCCGCGTCGTCCCCCCCGGCACCGGCATTTGCCATCAGGTCAACCTTGAGTATCTGGCCCAGACCGTCTGGACCGACAAGGACCAGAACGGCGTCGAGGTTGCATACCCCGATACGCTGGTGGGCACTGACAGCCACACCACCATGGTGAACGGCATGGCTGTTCTGGGTTGGGGCGTCGGCGGGATCGAGGCCGAAGCCGCGATGCTTGGCCAGCCGATTTCGATGCTGATCCCCGAGGTTGTGGGCTTTGAGCTGACAGGCCGGATGATGGAAGGCACCACCGGGACCGATCTGGTGCTGAAGGTCGTTGAACTGCTGCGCGCCAAGGGCGTGGTTAGCAAATTCGTCGAATTTTACGGTGAAGGTCTGGACCATCTGCCGCTGGCAGACCGTGCAACCATCGCCAACATGGCGCCTGAATATGGTGCAACCTGTGGGTTCTTCCCGATTGACGGCGAAACGCTTCGCTACATGCGGACAACGGGCCGCGACGAAGACCGCATTGCGCTGGTCGAAGCCTATGCCAAAGAAAACGGCATGTGGCGTGGCGATGATTATGCGCCGATTTACACCGACACATTGACCCTAGATATGGGCACAATCGTGCCTGCAATCTCGGGGCCAAAACGTCCGCAAGACTACATCGCGCTGACGTCGGCGCACACGGCTTTTGCCGACTATGTAAACGGCGTGCGGGGCGGCAAAGATGCGTCTGCTTCGCAGGAGAAAATCTGGGAAGGCGAGGGCGGTCAGCCCGAGCCGCGCGACATTCCTGGCGATACCGGCAATCACAAGCGCGGTTATGTGCAGACCGACGATGGCAACTACCAACTGCATGACGGCTCTATTGTGATTGCGTCGATCACGTCCTGCACCAACACCTCGAACCCCTATGTCATGATCGGCGCTGGCCTTGTGGCCCGCAAAGCGCGCGCGCTTGGCCTGACCCGCAAACCTTGGGTCAAGACATCGCTGGCACCGGGCTCTCAGGTCGTGTCCGCCTATCTTGAGGCCGCAAACCTGCAAGAGGATCTGGACGCCATCGGCTTTAACCTTGTTGGTTATGGCTGCACGACTTGTATCGGTAACTCAGGCCCGCTGGAGCCTGCGATCAGCAAGGCGATCAACGACTACGATTTGATCGGCACGTCGATCCTGTCGGGCAACCGCAACTTTGAAGGGCGCATCAGCCCTGATGTGCGCGCCAACTATCTTGCATCCCCGCCGTTGGTTGTCGCTTATGCGCTGGTTGGTGACATGAACGTCGATCTGGCCAACAGCCCGCTGGGTCAGGATCAGGACGGCAAAGACGTCTATCTGAAAGACATCTGGCCCACGACGCAGGAAGTTGCGGAACTGGTGGAACAGACTGTGACGCGTGCGGCGTTCCAAGAGAAATACGCCGACGTGTTTAAAGGCGATGAGAAGTGGCAGAGCGTCGAGACGACAGACGCCAAGACCTATGACTGGCCACCTGCGTCGACCTACGTTCAAAACCCGCCCTACTTCCAAGGGATGTCGGCAGAGCCGGGCGTGATCACCAACATCGAAAACGCCAAGGTTCTCGCGATCTTGGGTGATATGATCACCACCGACCACATCAGCCCAGCGGGTTCTTTCAAGGAAACCACGCCTGCAGGCCAATATCTGGTCGAACGTCAGGTGCCGGTGCGCGAATTCAACTCGTATGGCAGCCGTCGCGGCAACCACGAGGTGATGATGCGCGGCACCTTCGCCAACATCCGCATCAAGAACGAGATGCTCGATGGGGTTGAAGGCGGCTATACCAAAGGGCCCGATGGCAACCAGACGTCGATCTTTGAAGCAGCGATGGCGCATCAGGAAGCCGGCACACCGTTGGTGATCTTTGGGGGCGAACAGTATGGCGCAGGGTCCAGCCGTGACTGGGCCGCGAAAGGGACTGCGCTTTTGGGTGTGAAGGCCGTGATTGCAGAAAACTTTGAACGCATCCACCGCTCGAACCTTGTTGGCATGGGCGTCATCCCGTTCGAATTCACCAATGGCGACACGCGCAAATCGCTGGGTCTGACCGGCGAGGAAACCGTGTCGATCTCGGGCCTTGATACAATCAAACCGCTGCAAGAAGTGCCGTGCACGATCACAATGGCGGATGGTTCGGTGAAAGAGATCATGATCAAGTGCCGCATCGATACCGCGATCGAGATCGAATATATCGAACACGGTGGTGTTTTGCATTACGTGCTTCGCGATTTGGCCAAATCCGCCTGATCTGACGCGATTAAACAATTTTACGCCCGCCCAGTTGGATCTTGGCGGGCGTTTTGCGTTCTAAACAGCAAAAGGAAAGCGTTCTTCCGCTCAAAATTATACAATTAGCTATAAATACCAGATTTAGTGTTCACGTTTGCGATTTTGCGCAACAGAATGTTTGCAGAAAGCGAATTGTTTCCGGTATGTAACCTAAAATAACGAGTTACGTCCTGACGAAATGCCACAACGGTCTAGCTTGTAGTAAACGAGTTTCGTTTTTGGCGAAGAAGGAGTGCCGCATGGTGCGTTCTGCGACAGACAGCCTAGTCAGTTTTTTGCGTTTAACCACGGTCACGATGGCAGTTGCGGTGTTGGGATCTGCGGGGTTTGCCGCCTCATTGCAGATTACGGGCATCGAGGAAGGGTCTGACCTTTACGAAGCCGTTTCGGGCGGATCTTTGTTGCGCGAACAGACAGCCGAAGATGCCACGCCCTCAACTCAGGAACTTTTGGCTGCAGCGCAGGCAGATTACGCCAGATTGCTGGCGGTGCTTTACGATCAGGGCTATTTTGCGGCTGTCATCAAGATCACGGTAGACGGCATAGACGCCTCTACCATAGCACCGGTATCTCCGCCGCCCCAGATTAATAATACCGTCATTAACGTGATGCCCGGCAAAAAATTCAGTTTTGCCAAGGCAGAAATCGCGCCAGTCGCCCCGGAAACTGAGCTTCCCGAAGGCTATGCCGCGGGCCAGCCTGCCAGCCTTGGGGTGTTGAAAGAGGCGGTTGCAGCGGGGATCACGGGATGGCGCGATCAGGGTCACGCCAAGGCTGCACTTGCCAGCCAGCAACTGACAGCGCGGGTGCCTGACAGCACCATAAGCGCGACACTTACGCTGAACCCCGGACCGCGCCTGCGCTTTGGTGATCTTGGCGTGAAGGGTGAAAGCGCTGTGCGCAGGGCGCGGATCATCGAAATCGCGGGTCTGCCGACGGGCGAGGTCTATTCTCAAGAGCAGCTTGATCTGGCCGCGACACGTTTGCGCCGCACAGGGGCGTTCAGTTCGGTTGCGATGATCGAGGCGGATCAGATCACGGCCCCTGATGTCTTGCCGATCACGGCGCAGATTGCCGACGCACCGCCGCGCCGTTTCGGCTTCGGGGCCGAGCTGTCGTCGCTCGAAGGATTGACGCTGAGCAGCTACTGGCTGCATCGCAACCTGCTTGGCGGGGCCGAAAGCCTGCGGATCGAGGGCGAAGTTGCGGGGATCGGCGGCAGTTCCGGTGGCACGGATTACCGTTTGTCCGCGCGTTTCAAACGCCCGGCCACATTCAATGCCGATACGAATTTTTACGCTTTTGCCGAAATCGAACAGCTCGACGAAGTTAATTTCTTTTCGCGCCAGCTGGATCTTGAAGCCGGGATCGAGCGGATCGCCAGCGCCGAGCGTACGTATTCTTTGGGTCTGGGCCTGCGCACCGCCGAAACCCGCGATGCGTTTGGCACCAATAAATATACGCTGCTGACCCTGCCGCTCAGCGCGGAACATGACTATCGCGACAACCGGCTGGACGCGAAAGACGGCTATTACGCCAAGGCCAGCCTTACCCCTTTTATTGCAGTTTCGGGTGCTGCAAATGGTTTGCGCAGCTATGTCGATGTGCGCGGCTACAAGACCTTTGGCACAACGCGGCCCGTTACTTTTGCCCTTCGCGGTCAGTTGGGGTCAGTCTATGGGCCAACACTGGCGCAATCACCGGCTGACTACCTGTTTTATTCGGGCGGCGGCGGCACAGTGCGGGGCCAACCCTATCAGACATTGGGGGTCGATCTGGGCGGCGGCAACACGGTTGGTGGGCGCAGCTTTGTGGGGTTGTCTGCCGAAGCGCGCGTTGCTGTACGTGACAAGATCGGCATCGTTGCATTCGCAGACGCGGGCTATATCGGCGCAGAGGAGTTCTACGACGGCTCGGGTCAGTGGCATTCAGGCGCGGGCCTTGGCCTGCGTTATGCCACGGGCATCGGCCCCATTCGTTTTGACATCGCCGTGCCCACATCAGGTCCGGCAACCGGCGAAAACTTTCAGGTTTATATTGGTATTGGACAGTCGTTTTGATCCACTTTGTGCGTAGTTTCCTGTTTTCTTGTTTGATCGTTCTGGCTTCGGGCGCAGCCGCGCAAGAAGACGACGATAAAGGGTTTCTGACCCGAACCATCCAAAACGCGCTAAGCGGCGCGGGGCGTGTTGTCAGCATTGACGGCTTTGCTGGCGCGCTAAGTTCGCGGGCGTCGTTTGACCGAATGACGATTTCTGACGATCAGGGCGCATGGCTCACTTTAGAGGAGGTCGAGCTGGACTGGAACCGGTCCGCCTTGTTGCGCGGACGTCTTGAGGTGCAAGCCTTGACAGCCAAACGTCTTTCCATACCGCGTTTGCCGGTCGCCCAAGAAGATACATTACCTGATCCAGAGGCGAAGCCGTTTACCTTTCCAACCATTCCCGATCTGCCCGTCTCGATCAATATTGCGAATTTCGCTGTGGAAGAAATCGCACTTGGCGCGCCTGTATTGGGTGAAGCCGCGACATTGACGCTAAAGGCTGTCGCGCAGTTGAATGATGACGCGCTCAACCTTGATATCGACGCCAGCCGCACCGACGGCAAGCGCGGCAGCTTTCAGATTACCGCGGAATTGGATCGCGGCGAAAACCTGTTGGATTTGCTGATTAACCTTTCGGAAGAGCAAAAAGGCATCCTGTCACGAACATTGACGATACCGGGCGAGCCGTCTGTCGATCTGACCATCGCAGGCGAGGGGCCGTTGTCTAATTTTGTCACCGGCATCAACCTTTCGACCGATGGTGAAAAGCGGCTGTCTGGGCAGGTGACCGTTGCCGAACAGGGGGCTTCAGACGATCCTGATCGCCGCATTCAGGCGAATCTGCGCGGCGACGTGACCGCGCTGATCCTGTCGCAATACCGGGAATTTTTTGGCCCCGACGTGGCGCTGAAACTGGATGCGCTTGTCCAAGCGGACGGTGGCGTGGACGTGAGTGATTTTGCGCTAAATGCCCAGTCGGCTGATTTGCAGGGCAAGGTCACCCTGAACCGCGACAAGTGGCCAAGCGTGATCGATATTACGGGTACTGTCGCCTCGACAGACGGGGCGCGCGTTTTGCTTCCGGTCGCGGGTGGTACCACCTATGTGCGGCGCGTGGATCTGGATGTAAAATATGACGTCGACGAGGGCGAGGCGATTTCAGCGCGGTTCGATATCGACGGGCTGGCCACAGACGCGTTGGCCATCGATAGCACGCAGCTGAACCTGACGGGAACCTTGGCGGGCCGCGAGGGAACAGTGGGCATGTTTAACGGCGATCTGGTCTTTGATACCTCTGGCCTGACCCTGACCAACGCCGCCGTGTCCGAAGCCTTGGGCCAGTCGCTAAGTGGTCGCACCTCTATCGCCTATACCGAAGGGGCACCGGTTCAGATCAGTGGCCTTGATCTGTCGGGTGCAGATTATGGATTGACGGGCGACGTTACCATCAATGGCCCTGCGGAAAACTTTCTGACGCAGCTCACAGCCCGTTTGGAGGCCTCCGATATCAGCCGATTTTCCGCCCTTGCAGGCCGCGAGCTGGACGGTGCCGCAAATGTCGATATCGCAGGCCAAGTTGTGCCGCTTGATGGCACGTTCGATTTGAACATCGCCGGGTTAACGCGCGACATTAAAGTTGGCATTGTTCAGGCTGATACGCTGCTGGCGGGTGAAACAACGCTTAGCTTAGGCGCGATGCGCGACGAGACAGGCACGTTTGTGCGCGACCTGACCCTTGAGAACGACGCACTTACTGCGTCTGGTGGGGTAGAGCTGCGCAGCGATAATTCGCAAGCGCGCATTACTGCCAAGCTGGCTGATATCGGGTTGATTGTGCCGCAATACACCGGCCCCGTGACCATTAACGCCACTGCCGATCAGGACACGCGCGGCTGGACTGTCGATGCCGTGACCGACGGGCCGTATGATGCGTCGATCACCGCAAAAGGGTTGGCGACCGGGCCCAACGCGGCGCTTAGCTTTGCCGCTGAAGCCCCCCAGATCAAGGATTTCGTGCCAGACGCTCCGGTTGCTGGGCAGGTCGCGCTTGACGGGATGTTGCGCCAAACGCCTGACGGCTGGCAGGTCGATACCAAAGCCACAGCGCCCGAGGGCGTTGCGGCCAGTGTTAAGGGTTTGCTGACCCCTTTGAATGTTGATTTCGAGGCATCTGTCCCCCGTGTGCAGGCATTTGCGCCGCAGGTGACGGGGCCGCTAAATGCGTCGGGAAATTTGCGTCAAACCGATGCGGGCTTTGTGATTGATGCCAAAGCGTCCGGCCCCTATGCCGCGCAGGTGGCTGTGCAAGGCGCGCTGACACCCCAGATCGATATCGCATTTGAGGCGGCTGTGCCTAATGTGAACCGGATTGTGCCGCAGGTAAACGGGCCGTTGAACGCCACAGGCACCGTGCGCCAGACGGAAAAGGGCTTTTTTGTTGATACATCTGCAACCGGGCCTTACGGCGCACGTGCGGCTGTCGAAGGGTTGGCCACTGGGCCTGATATGTCGCTGACCTTTGATGTTTCCGTGCCCAACGTACAGCCACTTGTACCCGGTGTGTCGGGGCCACTGGCGGCTAAAGGATCAATCCGCCAAACCCCTTCGGGCATTGCGGTAGATACTAATGCGACAGGTCCTTATGCGGCACTTGCGGCAGTCCAAGGGGTGGTTACCGGGGCCAATCCCGCGCTGACCTATAATGTGACGATCCCCAATCTGGCGGCGTTGGTACCCAAACTGGCGGGGCCATTGAATGTCACTGGCAGTGCGCGTCAGGAAACGGCGGGTTGGCGGTTGGACACCAATGCCACCGGCCCATCGGGAACACGTGCAACCATCGCGGGGCTGGTCGGCACCGATGGTAATCTGAACCTTGATATAAACGGGAACGCACCATTGGGACTGTCGGCCCCCTTTATTGCGCCGCGCATCCTGCAAGGGCAAGCCGCGTTTGATCTAAGCGTGAATGGTCCCCCGCAACTTGGGTCTGTGACCGGAAATATTCAAACCTCTAATGCGTCCTTATCGGCCCCAAATCTTCGGATTGCGCTGCAAAACATTTCGGCGACCATCAGTCTTGGCAACAACCGCGCGCAGATCGACTTGTCAGCCGACAGTGCTGATGGTGGTCAATTGACGGCTGGTGGGGCTGTAACCCTGACGGGGTCCTTGCCCGCCGACCTTCAGGTCGGGCTGAACAATCTGGTGCTGGTTGATCCTTCGCTGTACCGAACCTCTTTGAACGGAAGCCTGCGGATTGCCGGCCCGTTGACAGGTGGCGCGCGGATCGAGGGTCAAATCGACGTTGGCGAAACCAATGTGACGGTGCCCTCAACAGGTCTGACCAGTATTGGTGATATTCCCGAGATTGAATTTATCGGTGCGCCCGCTGATGTGGTCGCCACAAGACGCAAGGCGGGTCTGGACGGGAACGGGTCGGGCACTCAGGCCGAACAAACATCCAGTGGCCCGGGCTTTGATATGAACGTTCGGATCAATGCGCCAAACCGTATTTTTGTGCGCGGTCGCGGCCTTGATGCCGAGCTTGGGGGGAACTTGCTGCTGACCGGTTCGACGCGGCGGATAATCTCGACCGGACGCTTCGATCTTGAACGCGGTCGGCTGGATATTCTGGGCAAGCGCTTTGATCTGACCGAAGGCGCGGTTCAGTTTCAGGGCGATCTGGTGCCATATTTGCGCTTTGTCACCGCCACATCCACGCAAGCAGGAGAGGCTCGGATCATCATCGAAGGTCCGGCCAATGCGCCTGAGGTCTCGTTTGAATCGACTCCGGCGTCGCCACAGGACGAGGTGCTGTCGCAGCTTTTGTTCGGGCGCAACATCTCAGAGATTTCGGCGTTTCAAGCGCTGCAACTTGCCAATGCTGTGGCGACCCTTGCGGGGCGCGGCGGTGTTGGGGTGATCTCGAACCTGCGGTCCAGCTTTGGCCTTGATGATCTGGATGTCACAACCACCGATAGTGGCGCAACTGCGGTCCGCGCGGGCAAGTATATCTCGGAGAACATTTATACCGACGTAACAGCCGCATCTGATGGAACGGCTGATATTTCGATCAACCTTGATCTAAGCGAAAGCCTCACGGCCAAGGGCACGGTCGGGTCAGACGGGAACACCGGTATCGGGATTTTCTTTGAAAAAGACTACTAGGTTCATCCCGCGTCTGGGCTGAACCTGCCGTATCTGCTTTGCTCGAACAGCAGGGCTGGCGCATTCTTTTCTGGGTGAAACGCAGCATGCGTGACTTGACCCAAGATGATCGAATGATCGCCTGCAGGGTGCACGGCAAATGTGTCGCAATGAAACGTCGCAAGGCAACCGTTGAGCGTGGGTGACCCGTTTGGACCAGCCACCCAGTCGAATTGGTCGAATCCGTCGCCATTTGCAGCAAAGTGATCTGCTTGGGCCTGTTGGTCAGCGCCCAGAATGTGAATCGCAAACTGCGCTGCACCCGCAAAAGCATCGTGGCGTTTTGATGCGATCCCCGGCGACCACAACACCAGTGCAGGATCAAGCGAGACTGACGAGAACGAATTCGCGGTCATGCCCATCGGGCCATCCGGGGTCTGGACCGTCACCACTGTCACGCCTGTTGCAAAACGCCCGAAAGCGCGGCGCAAATCTGTTGTGTCTTGGGAATTCGGGTCGAAGAGGTGCATGCTGTTTTTCATGGCGCAGCGGTGCCACGGGGGGGGCCGATTGTCCAGACGGCAAAACAGCCCCGTCGGGCATGTCGTGGCGACGTGTCGCAACGACAAGGGGGCACCCGCAAGGATGCCCCTTTTTCAGTCAGGTTAAAAAACCTAGCGGTTCATGCGGTTCTCGATCAGCTCGTCCACGACCTCCGGTTCGGCCAGTGTCGAGATATCGCCAAGCGCGCCAAAGTCGTTTTCAGCAATCTTGCGCAGGATGCGGCGCATGATTTTGCCGGATCGCGTCTTGGGCAGGCCCGGCGCCCATTGGATCAGATCGGGCGAAGCGATTGGCCCGATCTCGTTGCGGACCCAGTTGCGCAGTTCTGTGCGCAGATCGTCCGTTGGTTCTTCGCCGTTCATCAGCGACACGTAGCAGTAGATGCCTTGGCCTTTGATGTTATGCGGATAGCCCACGACGGCGGCTTCGGCGACTTTTGGGTGGGCGACCAGCGCGCTTTCGACCTCGGCCGTGCCCATACGGTGGCCCGAGACGTTGATCACGTCATCCACGCGGCCCGTGATCCAGTAATCTCCATCTTCATCGCGGCGACACCCGTCACCGGTAAAGTAGTAGCCTTTGTAATCGCTGAAATAGGTCTGTTCGAACCGTTCATGATCGCCCCAGACCGTGCGCATCTGGCCCGGCCAGCTGTCAGCGATGCACAAGACACCCTCAACCCCGTTGCCTTCGATGATTTCGGCCGTGGTGGGTTCCAGAACGACGGGCTTGATGCCAAAGAACGGCTTCATCGCCGCACCGGGTTTGGTGGCGTGCGCGCCGGGCAGGGGGGTCATCAGATGGCCACCGGTTTCGGTCTGCCACCATGTGTCAACGATGGGGCAATTGCCCTTGCCCACCACGTCATTGTACCAGTTCCACGCCTCGGGGTTGATCGGCTCGCCCACGGTGCCCAGCAGTTTGAGGCTGCTCAGATCACAGCCATCGACGAATTCGCGCCCCTTGCCCATCAGCGCGCGGATCGCGGTGGGGGCGGTGTAGAACTGGTTCACCTTGTGCTTTGCGCAGATCTGCCAGAAACGGCTGGCATCGGGGTAGGTTGGCACGCCCTCGAACATCAGCGTGGTCGCCCCATTGGCGAGCGGGCCGTAAACGATATAGCTGTGTCCTGTAACCCAGCCTACGTCGGCTGTGCACCAATAGATGTCGCCGTCGTGGTAATCAAATGTGATCTCATGGGTCATCGCCGCATAGACCAAATAGCCGCCCGTGGAATGGACAACGCCTTTGGGTTGCCCGGTGGACCCTGAAGTATAAAGGATGAACAGCGGGTCTTCGGCATTCATGGCTTCGGGCTGAAAGGTGTCCGAGGCGTCTTTGGCCAAAGCTTTGTAGTCGAAATCGCGGCCTTCGGTCCATGTGGTCTGCCCGCCGGTGCGCTTGACCACCAGACATTTCACACTGTCCTTGCAATGCAAAAGCGCCTGATCTGCGTTGGTTTTCAAGGGCGTCGCCTTGCCGCCACGGGGGGCATAATCGGCGGTGATCACGACTTTGGCCTCTGATCCATTCACGCGCGACGCCAAGGCGTCAGGGGAAAAGCCCGCAAAAACAATCGAATGGATCGCACCGATGCGCGCGCAAGCCAGCATGGCATAGGCGGCCTCGGGGATCATGGGCATGTAGATCACGACCCGGTCGCTTTTGCCCACACCAAGATCGCGCAGGATATTTGCCATTTTGCAGGTCTGCGCGTGCAGTTCTTTATACGTAATGTGCTGGGCGGCCTCATCCGGGCTGTCGGGTTCCCAGATGATCGCGGTCTGGTCGCCCCGTGTGGCAAGGTGACGGTCGATGCAATTGGCGCTGACGTTCAGTTCGCCATCTGCAAACCAGTTGATCTTGACCTGACCAAAGGTGAAATCCACGTCCTTGACGGTCGTAAAGGGTTTGATCCAGTCAACGCGCTGCGCCTGCTCGCGCCAGAACCCGTCGGCATCCTTGATCGAAGACGCATACATGGCATTGTACTTGGTGGCGTCAACATGTGCACCTGCGGCCATCGTTTCGGATGGTGGATAGGTCTTTGCGGCGTCGGACATCGGTTCCTCCCTCAGAGTTCTGATCATGTAACTGGCCGGTCTCTGCCCGCAGGCTGCCCGGCCCTCCCTTGGCGGATCATAACGCCAATTGAAAAGAAAGGAATAAGCATCTGGAAAGTCAGCCTTTGTCTGTAAATATTTTTCCGAAATCCAGCCTGATTTGTAAAGTTTCCAAACTGTATTGAAATTTCCTTTGCTTTTGCGGCTCATTACATGTCAACGCCCCTTGCTGCTTTCGTGGCCTGCTTCTCGGGCTCTTAAATATCCTCGCCGAAGGCATCACGCGCTGGCGGCTAGGCTGTGTCTTCTGGGGTTGGCAGAACTGTCTCTGCGGGCTAGTCTTGCGCCAAGCGGAACCAGAATGTCCGCATATAGGGAGAGATTACATGAAAAATCTAATGAACGGCGCAGCTGTCTGCGCAATTTCTTTTGCTTTCGCGTCACAAGCTGCCGCAACAGAATGGAACGCATCCGTTTGGGGCAAGCGTCGCGCCTTTACCGAGCATGTCGAAAAAATCGCCGAACTGGTTTCCGAAAAAACCGGTGGCGAATTTACAATCAACGTCAGCTACGGCGGCCTGTCCAAGAACACCGACAACCTTGATGGTATCTCCATCGGTGCGTTCGAGATGGCGCAGTTTTGTGCCGGCTACCACGCTGACAAGAACCGCGCGATCACCGTGCTTGAACTGCCATTTCTGGGTGTCGACAACCTGAAAGAAGAAGTCGCCGTATCGCGTGCTGTCTACGCACACCCCGCTGTGGCCAAAGAGATGGCACAGTGGAATGCGAGAATGCTGATGACCTCGCCCATGCCGCAGTACAACCTTGTTGGCACAGGCGAGCCGCGCGATACCCTTGCCAAGTTCGAAGGCATGCGTGTCCGCGCCACAGGCGGTCTGGGCAAAGCGTTTGAAGCTGTGGGCGGTGTGCCCACATCCGTGACATCCTCCGAGGCGTATAACGCGATGGAATCAGGTGTTGTGGACACTGTCGCCTTTGCGCAGCACGCGCATCTTAGCTTTGGCACGATCAACAAGGCGGATTGGTGGACAGCGAACCTGAACCCCGGCACTGTGAAT
Source organism: Roseobacter sp. (assembly GCA_024636495.1). Classification (GTDB taxonomy): domain Bacteria; phylum Pseudomonadota; class Alphaproteobacteria; order Rhodobacterales; family Rhodobacteraceae; genus Sulfitobacter. The sequence continues at coordinate 21,148 of JAGXGZ010000030.1, forward strand.
TGCCCCGTTGTTGTGAACATTGACGCTTACGATGCCCTGTCTGATGCTGAAAAAACTGCGCTGGACAGCTCGGTTGACGAGGCGCTGGATCACTACCTTGCCAACTACGATGAATTGCTGGAGCGTTGGGATTCGGTTCTGGCAGAAAAAGGCGTTAAAAAAGTGATGTTCACGCCCGAAGTTATCGCTGAGTTCAAAGCCAAGGCTGCCGATCCGGCCCGTGAGGAATGGATCAAGGACATGGAAGCGCAAGGCATTCCGGGTCAGGAACTCTATGACCTCGTAATGACAACGTTGGAAAAAGAACGCGCCTCTAACTAAGGCGACGCGAAGGGCTGCGCACGAAGAGCGGCCCTTTTTTCGTTTTTTATTCCCCCTCCTGAAAGGATAGTGTCATGGCCGGATCCTCCGCCGTGCTAGAAGATGGCAGCCTGCTCAGCCGCCTCGACAAAGCTTTGCTGCGGCTTGAAACTGCATTCGCCATGGTGTCCGGCATCGCGGTGTTCATGCTGATGGTGCTGGCGGTCTGGTCCGTGGGCGGACGCAAGTTTTTCGCAAGCCCTTTGGCGGGCTACGTGGACTGGATCGAATTCGCCATGCCGCTGATCGCGATCATGGGGATATCGTATACGCAGCGGAACGGGGGCCATGTGCGCATGGATATCCTGATCGGCCAACTCAAGGGCCGCGCTCTTTGGGCCGCCGAGACCTTTTCCGTATTGCTGATCCTTATCCTGATGCTGGCGCTGATCTGGGGCTCATGGGCGCATTTCCAGCGCAGTTTTGACTTTTCCTCGCCGCTCTGGAGCAGGGACAGCTCGATTGATATTGGATTGCCGATCTGGCCTGCCAAGTTGATCGTGCCGCTTGCTTTTGGGGTGCTGGCTTTGCGGTTAGTGCTTCAAATCTGGGGCTATGGGCGTGCGTGTATTTTGGGGCTGGAACGCCCTGTTGCTGTACCGCTGGTACAATCGGCTGCCGAACAGGCAATGGCCGAAGCTGAACATCTGGATGGGCGGGACTGATGATGGATCCTATTGATATCGGCCTTTGGGTCTCGGGCGGCATGCTGCTGATGGTTGTGTTGGGCATGCGCGTGGCCTTTGCTGCGGCGATGGCGGGGCTGATTGGCCTTGTCTGGATTTTCTGGGCCAAGAAGGGCATGCAATGGTCTGAACTTGACTGGGCGCTGACCGTCGCGATCAAGACAGCGGGGCAGGTGCCCCATTCCAAGGTGTCCAGCCAGACGCTAAGCCTTATTCCGACCTTCATCCTGATCGGTTTTCTGGCCTATTATGCCGGTCTGACCCGCGCCTTGTTCGAGGCTGCAAAACGCTGGATCGCTTGGTTGCCGGGCGGTTTGGCCGTCTCAACCGTGTTTGCGACCGCTGGTTTTGCTGCTGTGTCGGGCGCATCGGTCGCAACGGCTGCGGTGTTTGCACGTATCGCCATCCCCGAGATGCTGGCGATTGGCTATAATAAGAAGTTCGCGGCGGGCGTCGTTGCTGCTGGCGGCACGTTGGCGTCGCTTATTCCACCTTCTGCCATTTTGGTGATCTACGCGATCATCGTGGAACAAGACGTGGGCAAGCTGCTGTTGGCGGGCTTTATCCCCGGCGCATTTTCAGCCGTCATTTATGCGATCCTGATCGTGGGTATCGCAACCATCTGGAAGAACGTGGGCCCGCCCGTGGGTGGCTTTACATGGCGTCAGCGGTTTGAATCGCTGCCCGCTGCTTTGCCAATTTTTGCGGTTGTGATCATCATTATCTTCTTTGTCTACAACCCCTTTGGCGACGCATGGGGTACCCCAACCGAAGGGGGTGCCGTGGGCGCATTTATCGTGTTTCTGATGGCGCTTTATCGCGGGATGCGGTGGGCCGAGCTTAAGGATGCCTTGCTGGAGACCGCCAAACTGACCGTGATGATCTTTACCATCATCTGGGGCGTGTTGATCTATGTACGCTTTTTAGGCTTTGCCGATCTGCCCGGTGCCTTTGCCGATTGGATTTCAGCGCTTGAGGCGTCACCGACGTTGATATTGGTCTGTATCCTGTTGGCCTATGCCGTCTTGGGTATGTTCATGGACGCCATCGGAATGCTGCTTTTGACCCTGCCGGTTGTTTACCCTGCCGTCATGGCGCTGAACGGCGGAGAATTTGTGTCTGCTGCGGATTCCGCGTTCGGCATGTCCGGCCCGATGTGCGCCATCTGGTTCGGCATCTTGGTGGTGAAAATGGCTGAATTCTGCCTGATCACGCCCCCCATCGGCCTGAATTGCTTTGTCGTCGCGGGCGTGCGCCCTGATCTTAGCGTTCAGGATGTGTTCAAGGGCGTGATGCCGTTCTTTGTTGCAGATGCTGTTACAATCGCGCTTTTGGTCAGCTTTCCGGCCATTGTGCTGTGGTTGCCGTCACTCGCTGGCTGACGCCGGGGGTGCTTTCATATCATCGGGTCTGATCTGTTCAGCGGACAGAAAATTCCCGATGGTGTGCAGGGGCTCGAAATTCTCGCAGATCACTTTGAAAACAACTAGAAACGGCACCGCAACCAGCGCGCCTGCAATGCCCCACAGCCAACCCCAGAAGACGACCGTAAGGAACACCGCGACGGTGTTCATCTCCAGTCTGCGGCCGACCAGCCAAGGGGTGACAATCTGGCCTTCCAGCATCGTCAACGTCAGATATCCAAGCGGCGCAAGCAGCGCGTAGCCAAGACTGTCAAAGGTCACAATCGAAAATCCGGTCACCAAAAGAACGCCGCCAAATCCGCCGATATAGGGCAGGAAATTGAACAAGAACGCGGCGATGCCCCAGATGTAAGCCGATGGCAGGCCCAAAACCGTCAGGTAAAGCCCTACGCAAATGCCAAGCCCCGCGTTAATCGAGGTGATCGTCAGCAGATAGCGCGACACGCGTTTTTCGACGTCATAGACTGTTTGCAAGGCACGTTTTTTTCCGGTCATCGTCGGCATGGACTGAACCAGCTTGAGATAAAACATCTCGCCCGAGGACAATAAAAACAGCGCCAGTATCAGGATCACAACCAGTGACGCGCCGGTTTTGCTGACCGTGTCCATCGCCGTATCCAGCAATCCGGGCTGCCGCACCACGACTTCCTGCCGGGGGACCTCTCCGCCATTGCCAAGCTTTTCCACTTCGTCACTGGCAGATCGCATGGTTTCGACCGCGTCGCTGACGCCGCTTAGCTTTTGCTTGATCTCAACCCCCATTTGCGGGATCTCATCGCTCCACAGTGCGACGGTTCCGGCGGATAATAATACCACCGACAAGACGACCAGCGTGGTTGCCGAAATCAGGATGAACCCCGAAACGGCGTGCGGCACGCCGATTCTGTACAGCGCACGGCCCACGGGGCTAAGCGTCAGGGCCAGCAGAAAGCCAAGCACAACAGGCAAAATCAGATCTTTGGCGAAATAGGCTGTGACAAACAGCGAAATCAAAACCAGCATCTGCAACGAACGCCGGATCGAGGGTAGATGCTCCACGCAAAGCTCCATTGCAATTGGGTTACAGCTTGAACGCGTCAGCTGCCAAAAGGTTCACATATTTGTGAGGGTTTGATGCAGGCTCAGCCAAATCTCTCTCGCGGTGCAGGGTGATCTGTGGTGATCTAGTGCAAACAAACTGGACGGAGATTATTGCGATGACCCTTACCCCCCTTGGCCTTGATCCGACGCTTTGTTTCATCGGGGGCGCTTGGGTCCGCGCGTTGGCATCCGCGCGGCTGGCATTGATCAACCCTTCGGACGGATCGGCACTGTGCGAGATCGCCTGTGGGTCGGATGCAGATATCGACCGCGCAGTCCAAGCCGCAAGTGCGGCGTTGCACGGCGACTGGGGCAAGGCCACGGCCGCAGAGCGGGGCCGCGTGTTGGCCAGGATCGGGCAGGGCGTTCTGGCGCATGTGGACGAGCTGACCCAGTTGGAAGCACTGGATGTGGGCAAGCCGCTCAAGCAGGCCCGCGCTGATGTAATCGCATTGGCAAGGTATATGGAATTCTACGCAGGGGCTTGCGACAAGGTACATGGCGAAACGATCCCCTATCTGGACGGATACACCGTCTACACCTTGCGCGAACCGCATGGGGTCACAGGGCATATCATCCCGTGGAATTATCCCATGCAAATTATCGGGCGGTCTGTCGGGGCAGCGCTGGCGATGGGTAACGCCGCCGTGCTGAAACCCGCCGAAGAGGCGTGTTTGACTGCGCTCGCTTTTGCCGAAATTGCACGCCAAGCGGGGCTGCCCGATGGCGCGCTCAATGTGGTGCCGGGTTTGGGTGCCGAAGCCGGAGCGGCGCTTACGCGTCATCCGGGCGTGCATCACGTGAGTTTCACCGGGTCTGTCGGTGTTGGCAAGCTGATCCAAGAGACCACGGCGCGCAACGTGGTGCCCGTGACGCTAGAACTGGGGGGCAAGTCGCCGCAACTGGTGTTTGATGATGCCGACATTGACGCAGCACTGCCGTTCTTGGTGAATGCGGGCATCCAGAACGCGGGCCAGACCTGCTCGGCGGCATCGCGCATACTGGTGCAGCGCGGCGTCTATGACCGCGTCTCAGCCGAGATGGGCAAACGCTATGACGCGTTCCGAGTGGGGCCGGCACTGCGCGATCTTGACGTGGGTCCGCTGATCTCGGCCCGCCAAAAGGACATCGTCGAGGGGTATCTGGCCAAGGGTGACGGCTTGCAGGTCGTGGGCAGGGGGCAGATCGTAGACGATGCGCCCGCGCACGGAGCCTATGTCGCGCCCACGCTTTTTACAGGCGTGGACCCTGATCACGTTCTGGCACAAGAGGAAATCTTTGGCCCCGTTCAGGTGATCATTCCGTTTGATACCGAAGAAGAAGCCGTGCAGATCGCAAATGGCACCGACTTTGGCCTTGTGGCGGCTGTGTGGTCGCAAAACGGTGCGCGCCAGATGCGGCTGGCCAAGCGCCTGCGCGCGGGGCAGGTTTTCCTGAACAACTACGGCGCGGGCGGTGGTGTGGAACTGCCGTTCGGTGGCACGGGGCTGTCAGGACATGGCCGCGAAAAAGGTTTTGAGGCGCTGTACGGATTTTCCACCCTCAAAACTGTCGCTGCGTTTCACGGGTAGCAGAAAGTTAAGAAAACCCTTCACAAATGCTGCGACCAGATGTAGCAACAGACTCACTTTGGTCCGGGCGGTTCGCCGGTCGGATAATAGGGAATGTGGTGCGGCCCATGGCCAATTCCACAACTGCCCCCGCAACTGTAGGCGGCGAGCGACACCGGCATAAACCACTGTCATGAATGCATGATGGGAAGGTCCGGTTCAGCTTTGACCCGCAAGTCAGGAGACCTGCCAAAGTGATCACCCTGTTCAGGGCGCGAGGGGCGCTTTGGCTGCGGATACTCCGCTGTGGTGGCTTCACCGTCTGCGGGGGGCATCCG
>JAGXGZ010000031.1 GCA_024636495.1 Roseobacter sp.
CAGCCAAGAAGAAGTGGCGGAAGATATCCGGGCCAAACCGGCTGCCCGAGGTCATTCAGGGGGTTGAGTTCAAGGACGGGATCAAGCAACTTCAAAACGCCGCCTGATGACGGCCGTCACCAACTTTTGGGCATATCTCCCAATCCGCGATTCATCTGCCTGAACCAGCTCAATCGGGGGCGTCAGGCGCGGGCTGCCTGTGTCACGCGCCTGTCGCATTGCCTTGGCTCGATCTGCGGAAAAAGTTATATCCAGACCAATCGCTTTTGCATTCTGCTCGGCGGGCTGCATGTACTTGATGATAAAATGGGTATCTTCTTGGGAAAGGCGGCGAAAGTTAAACTTCGGATCAACTTCGGACCGCATTTTAGCCAAAAATGACTGGGTAGCGTCTTTTGGAACCGCAACAACCAGGCCAATGCCGGTTATTGTGGGCAACTGATTGGTAAAGTCGAGTTGGTTTGCATAAGCCTCAAAGTCATCGGCCGACACATGCTCTGACGCCGCCACGAATGCGGCTGTCCCACTGATGATCAGCATGTAGGTTTGAAGGCGCGCATCCAGGACATCTATGCCATCTTGCGTCAAAGTCTCGAATTCCTGTTCAGCAAGACGGGAATGGTAGCTCATACTGACCAAAAAAAGCGTGCAAGTGAGGGCTGCAAGTCCAAAAACAAAGTAATTTTCTAACCGAGAAAACAAAACATTACCCCATAAAGCCTCCCTCCTTGAACAGGGGAGGGAAACGCACACTTTGAAGACAAACCATTATCAAGATGATATCACATTCAACTTTTGAGTGTACCCCCGGTAAGTATATTTTTGAAAGAACGTGCAGTTTGAACGTCACGTTGTTGCAGGAATACCCATTCCTCCGAAACTGGTTGGAACAGCACTTTGCTGAGCGCGCTTTCGAGGGGCAGGATCCATGGGAGTTGATGCGTGATGAGCGCAAGAAAATCGACGGTGCGACTAATGCCACCTATCTGACGGCTTGCCGCGCGACGAGCATGGGGCGCTACATGCTCGGTCTGGCCAGGCTCGTGCAAGAAAGCCGCTCAAGGCAGCGCTACCGTTCAGGTATTCTGAACGGTAGCGCGATTTTATCTCTGGGATATACGCCAGCACCACCGTTTGGACCGCGCCATCATAACGAAACGGGGCACCGGTTGTGGCGTTAGGGGGTTACCAGCTGTTATAGCCGAGGTACTTACCAGACATCTCTACCTTGACGCGGTCGCCCTTGGGGTTTTCTTCACGGGTCACCGACATGTTGAAGTCGATGGCTGACATGATGCCGTCGCCGAATTTTTCCTGGATCAGCGCCTTGAGGGTCGGCCCGTAAACGCCGACGATCTCGTAGAAACGGTAGATGCAAGGATCGGTCGGCACGGCCTGTTCCCAGATCTTGGTGGGGCTTTCGACCAGCACGCTTTCGGCCTCTTGGGGCAAGCCCATCACGCTGACCATCAGCTTGGCTTTTTCGGCTGGAAAGGCGTTCATGCCCATCGCGGCAGAGTGGGTCCAGACCGGGGACATGCCGATCTTTTCGGCTATGCCTTCCCATGTCATGCCGGCCTGCTTTTTGGCCGAAAGGATCATGGCGGTTACGTCTTCTTTGGTCATCATCTCTGTCATGGTCATGTCTTTCATGTTGGTCTCCTCCGGTCTTAGCTGTTGACGGCGCGCAGGGCGGGTCGTTTGTCTTCGGGGTCGTCTTGCGGGTCGGTTTTGTCGATCCGCACGGTGGTTGGTTTGTTGCTTTGGCCCGGCTCAGTCGGTTGGCCGGATAGCTCTTTCGATCGTTTGCCAAGGAACTGCACCAAGTGGTTGCGGATGGCATAGTAGTTGGGGTGTTCCACGATCTCGGTCCGGTTGCGCGGGCGTGGAATCGTGATTTCGACGCTTTCGGCGACGCGGGCCTGTGGGCCGTTCGTCATCAGCAAGATGCGGTCCGCAAGCAATATCGCCTCGTCGATGTCGTGGGTGATCATAAAGACAGTCTGCTCCATCTGGCCCCAGATTTTCAGCAGCTCGTCTTGAATGGTGCCCCGTGTCAGCGCGTCCAAGGCACCAAAAGGTTCATCCAAAAGCAACAGTTTGGGGTGATTGGCAAAGGCACGCGCGATAGACACGCGCTGGCGCATACCCCCCGACAGCTGGCTTGGCTTGCGGCGAATCACGTCGCCCTCAAGCCCCACCATGGCAAGGAACTTGGTGGAATGTTCGGCCACCTGCGCCTTTGTCCATTCAGGATGGCGCGCAGCAACGCCAAAGCTTACATTCTTGAGGGTCGAAAGCCAGGGCAGCAGCGAGTAGTTTTGAAACACCACGCCGCGGTCAAGGCTGGGGCCTTTGACCTCTTGGCCGTCCATGACCACCACACCGCTGGTCGGGTCGGCCAACCCGGCGAGGATGTTCATGATCGTTGATTTCCCGCAGCCGGAGTGGCCAAGGATCACCACGAACTCGCCCTTTTCCACCCCGAAAGTAGCGTTCTCGAAGACTGTCAGCTCTCCGCCCGCGCCGTCGGGAAATTTTTGGGTAAGGTTCTCGATGCTGAGATACGGTTTCATGATAGCTCCTTTATTCGACGTAGGTGACGCGGCGTTGCAGATAGGCGAACATCGAATCCAACATCATGCCAACAACGCCGATCATCAGGATTGAAAAGACGACAGAGGTCAGATCAAGGTTGTTCCACTCGTTCCAGACGTAGTACCCAATGCCTGTCCCCCCCACGAGCATCTCTGCCGCGACGATGACCAGCCAGGCGATCCCGATGGAAATCCGCATCCCCGTGACGATGGTAGGGGCTGCAGCCGGCAGGATTACCAGAAAGGCGGTCTTGAACGCGCCCAACTCGTGGGTGCGTGCAACATTGACCCAGTCTTCGCGCACGCCTGCCACGCCGAAGGCCGTGTTGATCAACATCGGCCAGATCGAGCAGATGAAGATCACGAAAATCGCTGACGCTTCGCTATCCCCGATGATGAACAGTGCCAGCGGCATCCACGCCAGAGGCGATATTGGTCGCAGCACCTGAATGAACGGGTTCAGCGCTTTGTAGGCAACCGGCGACATGCCGATCAGGAACCCAAGCGGGATCGCCACCAAAGCGGCGAGAAAATAACCTGTCAGAACGCGGTAGATTGAATAGCCGATCTGGATGCCGATGCCCTTGTCGTTGGGCCCTGCATCATAGAACGGATCGCTCAACTGCTCCCACGCTTTTACAAGCACCTGACTGGGGGCCGGCACACCCGCTTTGGGCTGGCCGCCGCCGGTCAGGATTTCGTATTCCGTCAGCTCTCCGACGGCTTTTTGTGCAGGGATGGCGGCCTCCCAAACAAGGAGGCCGACAAGGAGGATCACAACAGACAGCAAAGCTGCGCGTTGGTTCAAGGATAGCGTGAACATCGCTTACCCTTTCTTGATGGCAAAGCTGTCGACGTAGGCTTCGGGCGTCGCGGGATCAAAGGTTTTCCCCATGATCATATGCGACTTGTAGGTGACGTCGGGCGCGGTATAGCCCAGATCTTCCATCACCTTCTTGCAGTCGGCAGCCAGATACACCTGTTCGGCGACACCGCGATAATCCACATCGCCTTCGATATAGCCCCAACGTTTCATCTGGGTCAGGATCCAAACACCCATCGAATGCCATGGGAAGGGGTCGAAATCGATCCGGTCGGGCACACGTTGAACCGCACCCAGACCGTCGGCATAGGTGCCTGTCAGCACCTGTTCGATCACGGTTACGGGCTGGTTGAGGTAGTTGGTTGGCGCAATCGCTTCCGAGATTTCCTTGCGGTTTTCCGCAGCCGAGGCATATTGCGTGGCGTCAATAATCGACTTGAGCAACGCGCCGTAGGTGTTTGGCAAGTTGGTCGCAAAGGACAGCGGTGCAGCAAAGGCGCAGCACGGATGGCCTTCCCAGATTTCTTTTGTCAGCAGGTGGATGAACCCGATGCCTTCATAGACTGCGCGTTGGTTGAAGGGGTCAGGTGACAGATAGCCATCAAGGTTTCCGGCACGCAGGTTTGCGACCATCTCTGGCGGGGGCACGACGCGGATCTGGATATCGACATCGGGGTCGAGGCCGAATTCCGCAACGTAGTAGCGCAGCAGGAAGTTGTGCATCGAATATTCAAACGGCACCCCAAAGGTAAAGCCCTTCCACTGGCTTGGGTCGCGCTTGTCGAGATGTTCATTCGACAGAACGATGGCTTGACCGTTGATGTTTTCAACAGCGGGCATGATGTAGGGTTCTGCAACCGATCCAGCACCCAGCGTCATCGCCAATGGCATCGGTGTCAGCATGTGCGACGCATCATATTCGCCGTTCAGCGACTTGTCGCGGGCAACGGCCCACCCTGCGGTTTTGATGACTTTGGCGTTTAGCCCGTAGCGGCTATAAAAGCCCAAAGGTTCGGCCATAATGATTGGCGTGGCGCAGGTGATCGGCACAAAGCCGATGTTCAGGTCTGTCTTTTCAGGCGCTCCAAGGTTGTCGAGGATCGCGGCCTTGGCCTCGTTCAGCGGAAACACCGACGCGAGGGCGGCAGCAACGGTCGAGCCGCCCATCATGCCCATGAATGACCGGCGACCAATGTCGCTTTGACCGAAGACAGACCGGACAATCGCGCTTTCGACAGCGCGTTCCAACATGCCTTCCGAGGTGGACAGATCGATTGCGTCATGCGCGTCGGAGGTGGGCGATTTGCAGCTGTGACAGCCGCAGTCTGCGCCGTGGCGAAGATCAGTTTTAGAAGAGAAAGGATTACCGAGTGATTTGGGTGACATGCTGTGCTCCATCGTTTGGTGAGGTAAGATTGGCTGTTGAAGCGCGGCAATTGAATGAGATTCCCAAAAAATTAACTTTTTAGAAAAACGTTTAAAAACATTGCACTAGTATTGGTTTTGATTGAATAATTTTACGAAATTCCGTAAATTACGAATTTTCGTATTGCGAATGATCCTGAAATCACGCGGAATAGGTGCATGACCTTAACCATACCCGACTACGATTCCGAACTGGCTGGTGCCTTTGGCCCGACCATTCTGATTGATCTTGCTGCGGACCGCATTGTGGCCGCTACCGATACCGCCCTGACATTGTTTGCCGACCCCAAACTCGTCGGATCCCGTTTCGCGCGGCTGGTGGCCAATGGTATGGCTGATTTTGTGGTCTTCATCTCTGAAGTGCAGCACCGGGGGAGCGCTTGGACGCGGCAGGTGATCTTGCAGACCGTCACAGGTGACGCGTTGAATTGCGAGGTGTCAGCCCGTGTCATCGAGAGGGAAGATCGCGCCTTTTTGCTTCTTAACCTGCTGGACCTGACCCGCATGGAAAGCCGCGCGGCAGATGCCGAGGCCAAACACTACTACAACAGCGGCATCATCGAATGGCAGCGGGCGCAGAATTTCTTTACCGATCTCGAGCGCGAAAACCAGTTGATTCTGAACGCGGCGGGCGAAGGTATCTACGGCGTGAATGCCGACGGCAAAACCACCTTTGTAAACCGCGCCGCGCAAGAAATGCTGGGCTGGACGTCGGAGGATCTGCTGGGCCGCGATATCCACACCATGATCCACCACCACCACCTGAACGGCGACCGTTATCCGTCCCACGAGTGTCCGATCTATCAATCTTTCCGCTTCGAGCAGGTCAATCGCATCGAAGACGAGGTGTTTTGGCGCAAGGATGGCAAGCCGATCCGCGTGGAATATGTTTCAACCCCGATTTACGATGGCCCGCAGCTGGTGGGGGCGGTGGTCATCTTTCGCGACATTACCGAACGTTGGGAAAACGAACGCAAACTGCGCGAAGCCATGGACGAGGTCGCAGCCCTGCGCGATCAGCTTGAGGAAGAGAACGCCTATCTTCAGGAGGCCATCAGCATCGAACGCGCGCATCATGACATCATCGGTCGCTCCGATGCCATTCGCCAGATCATCAACCAGATCGAACTGGTGGGGCCAACAGATACAAATGTGCTGATCCGGGGCGAAAGCGGTGTCGGTAAATCGCTTATTGCCTCGGCTATTCATAAAGACAGCAGCCGCAAACGCCGTCCGATGATCCACTTCAAACCCGGTGCCATCAGCCCTGAAAAGATCGAAAGCGAATTGTTCGGGCAAGTGCGCGGTGCCTTCGCAGGCGCGCTGAAAGACCGTCCCGGCAAGCTGGAACTGGCGCATGGGGGCACACTGTTCATTGACGAAATCGGGGATATCCCTATCGAGTTGCAAGGGAATTTACTGGATGCGCTGCAAAGCCTGCGCGTGGTCCGTCTGGGCGATGACCGTATCCGCAACCTTGATCTGCGCGTTATTGCGTCGACGGGCCGCGATGTTGACCGCGAAGTGCGGGCAGGGCGGTTGCGACAGGATCTTGTCCTGCATCTGGATGTTTTCCCGATCTATTGCCCGCCACTGCACGAACGCCCCGAAGACATCCCAATCCTGACCGCCCATCTGCTGCGCATGGCGTGTAAAAGACTGGGCCGCACGGTGCCCGTTGTGACCGAAGGGGCAATGCGTAAACTGCAAGACTACCAATGGCCCGGCAATGTGCGCGAGCTTGCAAATGTCATCGAACGCGGTGCCATTGTATCGCGCTCCGACAAATTGCTGGTGGAAATCCAGACTGATACCGTATCGGCGGTGCGCGGCACATCGACAGTGATGACCGAAGCCGATGTCGAACAGATACGGATCGCCAATACTATCGCGTGCCTAAAGAAAGCAGGCGGCAAGGTGTCGGGAAAAGATGGTGCAGCGGCCCTGTTGGGCATCAGACCCACGACACTATATTCGCGCCTCAATAAGCTGGGGTTAAATCAGGAGGACTGGGGAGGTAACACTTGATGAAGCCGGCTCCTTTGGGCAAAGCGCCATCCTTTCAAGGTCTTGCTGGCTTGAAAGCCGAGAAACAAGCCTGCGAGGCAATGATGTAAATCACAGCGAACAAACGTTCAACAAACCGCAAACCCCGAGTGGCACGCCGATCAATAGCTCAGCGATCAGACCTGATTCTTGTCCGCGGTCCCGGCGACTGTGACACAATCTGGCCCGCCTTCATCTCGATGATCTGGTCGGCCAGCTCGAGCATGGGCAGGCGGTGGCCGATCATGACAATTGTCAGCTCTCCATGCAGTCCGGCAAGTGCGTCGTGAATGCGTGCTTCGTTTTCGACATCCAGCGCGCTTGTCGCCTCGTCCAGCACCAACATCGGCACTTTGCGCAGTAGGGCGCGTGCGATCGCAAGGCGCTGACGTTCGCCGCCTGACAACAACGCGCCCCCATCCCCGACCATGGTGTCCAGCCCGTTTGGCAGGTCATGGACAAACTCTGCCGCCGCGCGCGACAGGGCTGCGTCAATGTCTGCATCCGAAGCACCCGGTGCACCCCATAACAGGTTCCGCCTGACTGTATCGTGATAGAGCGTCACATCCTGCGGGATATAGGCAACCGAGCGCATCCAGTTGCGCTGCTCTTGCGGGCCAATGACCAGATCATCAACGCTGAGCGTCCCGGAATCTGGTCCCAAAAGCCCCACCAGAATATCGGCAAGCGTCGATTTTCCTGCGCCCGAAGGCCCCATGATCGCTGTTGTCGCGCGAGCGGGAATGACAAGGGACACATCGTGGATCGACGGTTCGGGGCGGCTGTCATAGGCAAGCGTGACATGATCAAGGCGCACTGAACGGTTGATAATGCGGATCGGTTCGGCCGATCCGATCGGGCGATCTGCCGCGATCCGGCTTTCATCCAGGAATTGCTGGACATTATCGATCAGGGGCACGGTGTGCAGCCATTGGTTGACCGATTGCTGCAACGCCATAAGGCCCGGCAACATCCTTGAAAAGGCAAAGACCAGCGCGATCAAAACTGGCAAATCCACCTTAAGCCAATAAACTCCGGCCATTACGTAAAGACCTAGCAAAACGGCCCCCAGAAATTGCCAAAAAGCCCGCGTCAAAGCGTTGGAGGCATTAAAGGTCAGCTGCGTCTCGCGTACCGATGCCATCGTATCGTGAAGATCTTTAAGGTGCCGTTCCTCTGTGCCAAGGATCTTGGCCAGTTTCAGCCCCCACAGGCTGCGTTCGACGGTGGCCATCATCGATTTATTGGCGTTCAGCAAGTCCGACCCCAGCAAAACCGCGCGTCGACGCACCCTGTAAAGCGACAGATAGATCACCATGCCTGTCGCCAACGTCAATCCCGACATGGCGGGAGAGATTGCAAATGCGGCGATCATGTATGCAGCCAGCCCAAACGACGTCGCCACAAGCGAGACCAGTGCCTGAATACCGCCACCGATCCGGCTGATTTCGAGGGTCACCAAAGCAGCATGGTCAGACCGCTTGCGGTTCACCAGCCAGTGCCAGCGTGCCCCCATCAGACCGCGCAAACAGCTCAGGCGCAAGTTGTCGACGGCCAATGCGTTCACTGAAAATGCCAGACGATCCCGCAGGATTTGCAGCCCTGAACGCACCCCCACAAGTGCGACGAATAATCCAACCAACAGGCCAAGGTTCAAGGGCAAACCCAGCCAACTGGCCCCGCGCGTCATCATCTCAGAGATCATGCTCTCCGACGTTCCTTGCGACAGCAATTCCAGCATCGGCACCAGCAACACCAACCCGATCCCGTCGGTCAAGCTCATCGCGATCATCGCGCCGCCAAGCGCAAGCAGTCGGGGCAGGGGCACTTGGCGCAGGACCAACCCGCTTTGTGTCAAAGTTTTCATGCGCGGGCTTCAGTGTGGCAGACGCAGGCGGCAATCCGGCGAGCCTTAAACTTCAGACAGCACGTAAGACGGCCCATCTGCAGGGCAAAGGATGAAAGAAAGAATATAATCAAGTGTATCGGCCTCAAATAGGACCCAGAATTGGAATTGTTGCAGTGTGATACGCCAGCGCCTTGAAAGCAAACGCATTCCCTTATGCTAAATCGCCCGCAAAAGCAGCCCCGTGGCAAGCACGGCCACAACGCCTCCAGCTGCGATTTCGACAAAGGCACCCAATAAGACCGTGCGCGCAGAGCCTGCGGCCCCGGCCAGCATCCCACTGCGCAAAATACCTGCACCCAGACCCGCAGCAATTGTGATAACCGCCGTTCCCAAAGCCATGGCAACCGCGCCAGCCACACCAAGCGGTGCAATACCCATCTGCCACGTGATGATCAAAACAAACAGCGCGCCTGTGCAGGGGCGCACGGCAATGCTTGCGATCAAAGCAATGGTCTCGCGCAGCGTCGTCGCATTTTGAACTTGCGCCGCCGTAGGCGCGTGAGCATGGCCGCAACTTTCACAAACCGAGGGTGTATGGATGTCCTGCCGGACTGGCCGCAAATGCCGCAAGCCGCGCCAGACCAGCCAAAGCCCCACCAGTGCAATTGCACCATAGCTGACCGGAGCCATCACCGTCTCGGTCACCCCGATCATGGTTTCGCGTCCCAGACCAAGTAATGCCACACCAGCATACACAAGCACGATGGCTGTTAGGGCCTGCCCAAGCGAGGACGCTAGCGCAATCAGGCCCAGCTTGCGCTTTGATACGCTTTTTGCCATTCCATACCCGCCGATCAGCACTTTGCCGTGCCCCGGTCCGGCGGCATGTACCACCCCATAGGCAAAGCATGCTGCAAGCAATGCCGTGACCGCCCCGGCTTGGCCCGCTCGTGCGGCGCGCAAGGCGCTGGCGATGGTGTTTTGAAATGCCCGCTGCTGGCCCGCCGCCCAATAGGAGATGCGGTCAAATCCGCCGCCCCACCACAGCGCCAAAAGGGCAACAAGAGCGGCAACGGCCGCCAGCGTTACGAGCCTTCGCATGTCACAACCACAACGCTGGCCATTTGCGCGCCGATTTCAGGCAATCCAGCATCAGACGGATCCATCTGCGGGTCCAGCATGGCCAGTTCCTGTTGCAACGCCATCAGCCCCGCGTTCACATCAGGTTTTTGTATCTTTGTCTTGCACGCCGTTTCCCCGATCACGTCCACAGAGCGGGTAAGTTCGTACGCGGTATAATAGGTGGGATCATAGGGCTTGATCGTTGCGGTTTCATTTGCCGGGATGGGCTGTTGCAATGCCCTGATGTGGGTCGTGGTAATCCGCCCGCCGTCAAAGCTGGCGGTTTGCTCTTGCGGCCCAGACAGCGCAACCGCGCCGTCCTTGTTTTCAACCACAAGATCGCCGTTGAACCCGTCGATCCATTGCATGTCAAAACCGGTAAGCTTGGCAATCTCTTCGGAAGTCAAAACCCCATCGCCGTCAGGGTCAAGTGCCATGTCTTCGGTGATCAAAAGCGAATAGAGATCATCATATTCCCAAATGACCCGCACATGGGTGAGCTGACCGCTTTCGTCCACGATCAGCTCTAGCCCGGTATCAATAAACACATGCGGATGGGCGACCACCGTGGTGGCGACCGAACAACCAAGGATGAATGGCACTAAAAACTTCATCTGCGTTCAATAGCGTCCGTTTGACAGCTCGGCAATTACCCTAGGGGTGTATCGGCAACGGTTGGCCAATTCAGGCAACATCTTTCCAGCCGGGCACATAGCTTTGCCAATCTGGCTGTCTGCCGGCAGCATACTCTAGCCCAATCTTGACCCAGTCAATATCTTGGGCATAGGGCCGCGTGCTGACATGCACGCCGCCATAGCGCACGTCTTTTGATCCCTCTTTGAAGGCGTCCAAGGATTGTTCCCAAATGTCACCGTCCCAATGCAGGGTCATGTGACGGCGCAGCGGTTCATACTCTGCGGTGAAAAGCGTGCCAAACCCTTCGGCATAGCGATCTTGCTTGAGCGGTGCCTGTTTGAACCGATGGGCCAAACCGGAGGGATCATGCATTTGCGACAGAACAGCATCCAGATGGTCCGACCGCTGAAACGTGCGGGTAAAGGCACCGCGATCCGGCGCGCTGCCGTCGTTTTGATGGTTGGTTGCCACAAGGCGCGGCTGCACCTTGGCACCTCCACCTGCGTAAATTTCAACGCTCAAAGCCGCCCCAGATGCATCTGCAACGATCACGTTATAGGGCATATGTGACGGCACGCGCTGCAAGACGCGCAAAGCCTGATCTACGGTTTCGCAGGTCTCAAGCACATAGCGCAGGATCGTCGTAATGCCGAAACCCCGCCCGGTTTCCTGCCGCCCGCCATATGCCAGCGCAATGCTAAGCCCAGCCGCATTGATCCCGTCGGACAGACCCCACAGAAATTCGACCATGCCCATCACGGGGCGACCCGTCCATGCGCTGTGCAGCAACAACCCTTCGTTCAGGTCTGGCGATAGGTCATAATTGCGCACAAGGCGGATGTCGTCTTGCGATGTCGCCACGGCCAGCGAACAGCCGCCCAGATAACTTGGCGGGCACCATGTCGATAAAAACCGCGCCGCACGGTCCGACCCGCCAGCCAATGCGGTCAGCTGCGCGTGAACTGGGACGAGTTTGGGCATATAGTGGTGCAAGGCCGCTTCGCAGGCGGCGCGGTCTGGCCCGTTGTCACCCCCGCGTGCGATAAACCATGCCTCGTATGCCGGCCCGGACCGCTGCCAGCGTGCGGCCCATTTGGGGCCGGGGGTCGCTTCGCTGATCGCGTCAAATCTAAGGGAGTGTGTCATATCATGCGCCTTTCACGGGCAAATTAAGGAAAAATCGCACCATTTCGGCGCTGGCGTTAGGGCCTTGTGGATCTGTGTACGACCCCTCTTGCTGGCCGCCCGACCAGGCGTGGCCCAGCCCTGCGATAATCCAGTGTTCCGACACTGAACCCCCTGAAGGCGCAAGCGTAGTGCTGCGGGTGAACGAGCGCCCCGCCGTCGTGCCGTCCTCAAGCAGTTGCGGGCCGGCGATTGCAGCGTCAACGGCGATACGCTGGCCATTTGCGGCGTTGACCATGCGGTCGGCATCCCCGTGAAACACGATTGTCGGATGCGCTGCACCGTTTGAAGATGTTGGCCCCACGGCCTTCATCGCCGCAAAGGCCGAAGGCATGTCATGTGCAGACTTGTAGGGCAGGCCCGAATGCGCGCCGACGGCGGCAAATGTTTCGGGACAGGTCCGCCCCAAGATCACCGCCATTGCCGCACCGGCTGACAGCCCAGCGACAAAGCTGCGCCCGGCAGGTATGCTGTGGGTTTGCTGTATCTGGCGTGCCAGTCCCGACAGTATCGCAGGTTCGCCCGCGCTAGCCATCTGGTCGGCCGGGGCGAACCAGTTCCAGCATGATTGCATGTTTGCCCCGCGTGATTGCGCGGGATACGCAATGATAAGCCCGTGCGCATCGGCCAGTTGGTTCATGCCGGTGCCCTTGGCGAAATCGACCGGCGATTGGGTGCAGCCATGCAACATCATGATCAAGCCTGCGGGCTGTGCGCCCTTAAGATCTGGGATATAAAGGCGATAGTCGCGACTTCCTGCGGCACAGGTAAACGTGCCGCTGTCAAAGCGAGCCCCATCCGGTAGGGCAGGGTCAGTTGCGTTCTCCCCGCGCGATCCGGGCCCTTTCGATCCTGGCCTGTGTGACCTTGCGGCAAGCCCGGCGAGTGTGTTGCGCAAACT
The DNA here is from genome assembly GCA_024636495.1 of Roseobacter sp. Taxonomy (GTDB): domain Bacteria; phylum Pseudomonadota; class Alphaproteobacteria; order Rhodobacterales; family Rhodobacteraceae; genus Sulfitobacter. Next base: position 12,585 of record JAGXGZ010000031.1, read on the forward strand.
GCGCCGGATTGTGGATCGGTGCGCGGTCGAGGTGCCAGTTTCAGGCACCTTGAGCTTGGATAAACCAGAAGTACCAAGCGTCGTTTGGATCATCTTGGTCGCCGCCGCAGGATTTCCGGCGCGCACAAGTTGAAGGGCCTGGCGCATGGCCGAGGCAAAGTCATGTTTCATGTCATTTTCCTTGATGGAATTAAGTCGCGTTCAACTGATCCGGGGACCTAGGGCGTTCTTGACCTCGGCGCTGGCTTGCAATGCGCCCAGCACATTGATCGATCCGATGGTTTCCAGCGCTAGTTCGGGCGTTACGTCACTGGCGATGCGGGCAAGCCCCACAACCTTGATGTGTAACATCTCGTTGGCGGCTTTTACGGCCTCAAGATCGGCTAGGCTATAATCGCGCAAGCCCAGCTCCATCGTGTGCCGCTCGATGGATTGGGCCACGGTTGCTGATTGGTGATCCAGCTGGTTTCGGATGGCGGTGCGAATGAAATCGCTGCGGTTCGAATAGAATCCTTCCTGCACCAGAAGATCTATTCGGCCAAGATCAACAAAGCCCAGGTTGATCGTGATCTTTTCGTTTTCGGGCATCTTGTCGCGAAGCTGTCTGACGTTGCTCATGATGTTTATCCATCCATATGGATGGTATATGGCTGATTAATCGGTGGATGCAACAGGTGGCTCTGTTTTATTTTAGCTAAACCGGATCAGACCGTATGGCCCGATGATCCGGTGCGGTCGACTTTGTTGCGATAGACGGTCTGGCAAATCCGAATTAGGTAGTGTTGAAATGCAAACACCGCTAGCCAATCGACGGTCAGCAAAGCCACCAAAGGACCCTATGATGACCCTGCAAATCGACAGCTCGCGTTTCACCAATCTGGACGTTAAGGATCATGATGACGGGGTTTGGGTCGTCACGTTGAATCGCGCGGAGAAGCGCAATGCGCTGGACATCGCCACCATCGAAGAACTGGTGGATTTCTTTTCAGTAGCGCCGCGCGCCGGTGTGCGTGCCGTCGTTCTGGCGGGGGCAGGGGATCACTTTTGCGCTGGGCTTGATCTGATCGAACACCACGACCAAGACCGCAGCCCGGCGGATTTCATGCATGTTTGCCTGCGCTGGCACGAGGCGTTCAACAAGATGGAATACGGTGGTGTGCCGATCATTGCTGCCTTGCAGGGTGCTGTGGTTGGTGGCGGTCTTGAACTTGCCAGCTCGGCCCATGTGCGCGTGATGAACGAGACGACTTATTTCGCCCTGCCCGAAGGCCAGCGTGGTCTTTTCACCGGCGGCGGTGCCACAATCCGGGTGACCGATCTGGTGGGCAAGTCGCGGATGATCGACATGATGCTGACGGGTCGCGTCTATCAGGGCCAAGAGGCGATGGAGGTGGGGCTGGCGCAATATTGCGTCGAAGGCTCCGTTTATGACGCGGCGATGGAGCTGGCGCGCAAGACCGCGCAAAACCTGCCCCTGTCAAATTTCGCCATCTGTTCTGCGGTCAGTCACATGCAAAACATGTCTGCAATGGATGCCGCCTATGCCGAGGCCGTGGTGGCCGGTGTGGTCAACACCCAGCCCGATGCGCGCGCCCGGCTTGCAGCTTTTGCGGACAAAAGCGGCGCGCGGGTACGGCGCAACAGCTAACGGTGCCCTTCGGCGCCACCGCGCAGGCGGGCATCCCGAAGGCCCCGCAACAGGGATTCGGTGGTCTTTGTTACGCGATCAAAGAAATCCGATCAACGGTTTGGTGAACCTGACTTGGAGCGGATATAAGCCGCTCGCGATCTTGTGATTTGTCTACGCTGCGATGCAGAATTGGGCGTTTTTGCATGGTGATGCCCGTTTAGTAGGCGCTTTTGCCCAAGGTGGCCCTGCATGATCTCATTTGGCTGGCTAGTTTGTTCTGAACCTTCACATATTCAGCCCATGCCGAGAAAGGCAAAATCGCCGCACGGTGGGCTATCCTGGCAGATACCTTCCCCCGCGCGACGACCACAACATGACTGCTGTGATCCCTAGATATAATGTTCGGGGCTTCCGCGAAAGTGCATTTTCCGCACCAAAGCGCACAGCAAAAACAGGGGATAAGAAATGAATTATTTGAATAAATTCGCCGTATGCGCGACAGCCGCCCTTCTGGGTTCGACGTCGATGGCAATGGCCCAAGACTGCGCCGATCCGGTCAAAGTGGGCGTGCTGCACTCGCTTTCGGGGACCATGGCAATTTCCGAGACGACGCTGAAAGACACCATGCTGATGCTGATTGATGCACAGAACAAAAAGGGCGGTGTATTGGGCTGCCAAATCGAAGCCGTGGTTGTCGATCCCGCATCTGACTGGCCGCTCTTTGCCGAAAAAGGTCGCGAATTGCTGACCGTGAACGAGGTCGACGTGATCTTTGGATCGTGGACTTCAGTGTCGCGGAAATCCGTGCTGCCCGTGCTGGAAGAATTGAATGGCCTGATGTTCTACCCCGTCCAATACGAGGGCGAGGAATCGTCGAAAAACGTATTTTACACCGGTGCTGCACCCAACCAGCAGGCGATCCCTGCCGTTGACTACTATCTTGAAGAACTGGGCGTCGAGAAGTTTGCGCTGCTGGGGACCGACTATGTCTACCCCCGCACCACCAACAACATTTTGCAGTCCTATCTGATGTCCAAGGGCATTGCCGAAGAAGACATCTTTGTAAACTATACGCCATTTGGTCACTCTGACTGGGCGACGATCGTGGGCGATGTGGTCGCACTTGGCGAAGACGGCAAGCAGGTTGGCGTGATCTCGACCATCAATGGCGACGCCAACATCGGTTTCTACAAGGAACTGGCGGCTGCGAACGTCTCGGCAGACGATATTCCCGTCGTTGCTTTCTCGGTCGGTGAAGAAGAGCTGTCGGGTCTCGATACGTCCAACCTGGTCGGTCATCTGGCTGCGTGGAATTACTTTATGTCCGCAGACACACCTGAAAACGCTGAATTCATCGCAACATGGAAAGAATTCATCGGTGATGATGCACGTGTGACCAACGACCCGATGGAAGCGCATTATATCGGCTTTAACATGTGGGTGAATGCCGTCACCGCTGCTGGCACCACCGATGTGGATGCTGTGCGCAGCGCAATGTACGGGCAGACCTTTCCAAACCTGACCGGTGGCATGGCGGAAATGTTGCCAAACCACCACCTGACCAAGCCTGTTTTGATTGGCGAGATCACAGCCGAAGGCCAGTTTGACATCATCAGCCAGACAGAGCCTGTGCCGGGCGATGCATGGACAGATTTCCTGCCCGAAAGTGCCGTGCTGACCTCTGATTGGAAAGACTTGGAATGCGGTATGTACAATACCGAAACCAAGACCTGCGTTCAGCTGACATCCAACTACTAAACGCCAAGGACGGGCATCGGGGTTTTGTCCCGGTGCCCGTCTGTCTTTTGATCAAAGGTTTGCCATGCTGCGCCGTTTTCTGACCCTTATTGTTTTTCTTGGCATCGCGGGTGTGGCGCAGGCGCAAGACCTTCAGCCCGTCTTACAGACCCACGCCGCCGAGATTGCCAACCCATCGCGCAGCAGCGTATCGGTAGCACTTGAAGATCTGGCCGCGTCCGGTGCACCTCAGGTCAGCGATTTCCTTGAACAGTGGGAAGACAAGGGCGTGTGGCAGCGCACTTCAGATGGCATGTTCTTTTTCGCAACAGAGGAAGGCAATGACCTGCGGCTGCGCGATATTGACACGGGGGCAGAGACCTTGGCCCCCAAGTCCGGGTTCAGCCAGCTTAAACCCAATGGCGGTGTGCGCAGGTTGATCGGCACAGCGCTGGTGCAATTTCAATTGGCCGATCCCGATCTGGCGCGGCGGGCATCAGCGGTTGATTCCATTGCGCGCAGACCTGATGAAAGTCAGCTCGAGCCACTTTTGGCATCGGTCGACGGCGAACCCGATGCCGCATTGAAAGCGCGTAAAATCCAGTTGGCGAATTTCCTGTCTGCCAGCTTTGCCCCGGACCCTAACGACAAGATCGACGCGATCAATTCGCTGTCCAAAGATACCTCGATCGAGGCACGCGCGGTATTAAACCAGATCTTGTCTGTGAAAACCGGCGTCTCTGCCGACGCGCCGACGGGCAATGTTGCGCGGCTCCTCAAGGTAGGCCGCGATCTGTCGCAAGAGGCGGCTTACGCCCAACTGGTCGAGGCCAAGCTTGCCCCGCCCTTGGTTCCATCCGGATCGATCCGCGATGCGTTGGCTGCGAATGTCGTTGGGGGTAAAGTTGGCGATATCCCGACGGCGCAGTTGGACAACCAGCCCATGCGCGAAGCGGCCTATGCCGTACTTGCCGGCGACGGACTGGTGCCGCCTTTGGTCACGCAGGCCGAACAAATCGCAGCAGTCGAAGCGCATACGTTTTTTGAGGTTTACGACGAGGATAATGCTGCCTTCACGGATGCTGCCCGCGCAGCGCTTGATAGCATCGAAACCCGTGTGGGTGCAGCACAAACCGTTGATTTGACCTTGGACGCCCTGTCGCTGGCGTCGATCTATTTTCTTGCGGCCATCGGTCTTGCCATCACCTTTGGGGTGATGGGCGTGATCAACATGGCGCATGGCGAATTCATCATGATGGGGGCCTATACGGGCTATGTGGTACAGCAATTCGTGCCCGATTACACCGTGTCGATTATCATAGCACTGCCGCTGGCCTTTGCGGTCACCTTTGCCGCGGGTGTGGCGATGGAACGTCTGGTGATCCGGCATCTGTACCATCGCCCGCTGGAAACCTTGCTCGCCACTTTCGGAATTTCGGTCGCCCTGCAACAGCTGGCCAAGAACATCTTTGGCACGCAGGCGCGCCCGTTGACATCACCCGGTTGGCTGGACGGGGCATGGGTGTTTTCCGATGTGATCCAGATCAGCTATATCCGCATCGCGATTTTCGTGCTGGCGCTGTTGTTTCTGGGGCTGATCCTGTTCGTTCTGAAACGCACCCGTCTGGGCCTTGAGGTCCGTGCCGTGACGCAAAACCCCGGTATGGCCGCCAGCATGGGCATCAACCCCGACCGCATCAATATGCTGACCTTCGGGCTGGGGTCGGGGATCGCGGGCATCGCGGGCGTGGCCATCGGGCTTTATGCCAAGGTGACGTCGGAAATGGGCGCCGATTACATCGTCCAATCCTTTATGACCGTCGTGGTCGGCGGCGTTGGCAACGTCTGGGGCACGCTGGCGGGGGCGTCGCTGATCGGTTTCCTGCAAAAGGGGATCGAATGGTTCAACCCTTCAAATACGCTGGCGGCGCAAACCTATATGGTGCTGTTCATCATCTTGTTCATTCAATTCCGGCCCAAGGGTATCGTCGCCCAAAAAGGCCGGGCGGCGGCGGACTAACCCATGCACAAAACCTTTATCTCACAAAACCCGTCCGTGTTGTGGTTCATCGGCCTGCTGGGTCTGTTTACGCTCGCGGTCGTCGTCGGATCAGAGGCGACAGGCACCGGTCTCATTTCCACCTCGATGGTCAAGACATTGGGCAAGACGCTGTGCCTGTGCCTCATCGCCATCGCGATGGACGTGGTCTGGGGCTATTGTGGCATCCTGTCCCTTGGACATTTCGCGTTTTTCGGCATCGGCGGCTATGCCATCGGCATGTGGCTGATGTATGCGCGCACTGAAATTATCGTGCTAGGCAGCCTTGAGGGGCAGGTGATCAAGCCCACCCCGCAGGAAATTTCAGACGCAATTGGCAACCAGATCTTTGGCGTTGTTGGCAGCTCGGAATTTCCGTGGCTCTGGGCCTTTGCCGACAGCTTGTTCCTGCAATTGCTCATGGTGGTACTGGTGCCCGGCCTGCTGGCGCTGGTCTTTGGCTGGCTGGCGTTCCGCAGCCGCGTTACAGGCGTGTACCTGTCGATCTTGACCCAAGCCATGACGCTGGCCCTGTCGCTGTGGCTGTTTCAGAACGACAGCGGGTTGCGCGGCAACAACGGCTTGTCCGGCCTGCAGAACATCCCGGGCTACGAGGACACGTCGCAAGCCGTGATCAGTTTGGTGTTCTTCCTCGGCTCTGCACTGGCGCTGGCGTGTGGATACATCCTGTTTGCATGGGTCGTATCGGGCAAAATGGGCAGCGTCGTCCAAGGCATCCGCGATAACGAGGCCCGCGTGCGGTTTTTGGGCTACCGCGTCGAGGGGTACAAGCTGTTCATCTTTACGCTCACCGCCGTCATTTCAGGCATCGCAGGCGCGCTTTATTATCCGCAGGCGGGCATCATCAACCCTGCGGAACTGGCCCCCATCGCGTCGATCTATCTGGCTGTCTGGGTCGCCATTGGCGGGCGCGGGCGGCTTTACGGCGCGGTGATCGGGGCGGCGTTTGTGTCTCTCCTCTCAAGCTGGTTCACCGGCGGAGGTGCCCCTGCGATCAATCTAGGCTTCTATACTATTTTGTGGACCGACTGGTGGCTGGTGCTGTTGGGGGTCTCGTTCGTCTGCGTCACGCTGTTCTTTCCCAAAGGCATCGGCGGCCTGTTTGATTATCTGGTCAGGAAACCGTCATGAACAACACGCTCTTAGAAGTGTCTGGCGTGTCAGTCAGCTTTGATGGTTTCAAGGCGATCAACAGCCTGTCGATCCAGATTGCAGAGCCTGAATTGCGTGCCATCATAGGGCCGAACGGCGCAGGCAAGACAACGTTCATGGACATCATTACCGGCAAGACCAAACCTGACGAGGGCAAGGTGATCTGGGGCGAGCGGAACATTTCGCTTCTGGGCATGTCCGAAGCAGACATTGCCAACGCAGGGATTGGCCGCAAGTTTCAAAAGCCGACCGTGTTCGAGGCACAGACCGTGCGGCAAAATCTGGCCATGGCGCTAAAAAATCCGCGCGGTCCGCTGGCCGTTCTGTTGCACCGCAAAACGCCTGCCAATGCGGCAAGGATCGAAGCCATCGCCGAAGAGATCGGCCTGTCAGCCAGTCTGCCCCGCATCGCCGGAGAGCTAAGCCACGGTGAAAAGCAATGGTTGGAAATCGGGATGCTGCTGGCGCAGGAACCGCGCCTTTTGCTGGTCGATGAACCTGCTGCGGGCATGACGGTCGAGGAGCGTGAAAAAACCACAGACATCCTGAAACGTGCCGCACAAACCCGCGCAGTTGTTGTGGTTGAACATGATATGGAGTTTGTCCGCCGCCTGAACTGCAAGGTGACTGTGCTGCACGAAGGGTCAGTGCTGGCCGAGGGGTCATTGGATCACGTGACCTCGAACCCCACGGTAATCGAAGTATATTTGGGGCGCGGTCATGCTTGAAGTTCAAAATCTTGATCTGCACTACGGACAAAGCCGCATTTTGTACGAGATGTCTTTCGATGCACCTGTGGGCCAGATCACCACGATGGTCGGCAACAACGGTGTAGGCAAGACCAGCACGCTCAAGGCGATTGCGGGGCGGCATCCGGCCTCTGGCGGGGTGATCAAGGTGGGGGGTAAAGCGGTGCGCCTGTCCACCGCGTTTCAGGCTGCTAAATCAGGCATCGCCTATGTTCCGCAGGGCCGCGAAGTTTTTCCGATGATGAGCGTGCTTGAAAATCTCGAGACCGGTTTTGCCTGTCTGCCTAAAGCCGAGCATCTGATCCCGGACGAGATTTTTGATCTTTTCCCGGTCTTGCGCGACATGAAAGCGCGGCGCGGCGGCGATCTTTCGGGTGGCCAGCAACAGCAGTTGGCCATTGCCCGCGCGCTTATCACCAAGCCAAGCGTTCTCCTGCTGGACGAGCCGACAGAGGGCATCCAGCCCAATGTCATTGAACAGATCGGGGATGCGCTGCGCATGCTGCGCTCAAAGGGCGAGATGGCGATTTTGCTGGTCGAACAGAACGCTGATTTTGCCTATGCGCTTGGCGACAGCTTTATCGTCGTCGAGGGGGGGCGGAACAGTCCGCGCAAGCTGAAGGCCGAGTATTCCAAAGAGATGTTGATCGCCGATCTGGCCCTTTAGCAGGCCTATTCGCCGACCACAGCCATATCGACAGCCTGCGAATTTACCTGCGCGCCGGACGATCGCAAATGCCCGATCACCGGGCTGACATCGGAATAATCACGCCCGTAGGCCACTACGATATGATCCGTGGTGATCAGCGTTGCGTTTGTCGGATCGTATTCGACCCATCCGTGCGCCGCTCCGCACCACGCAGTGACCCACGCGTGCATCGCATCGACGCCTTCCAGCTTTACCCCGCCGGGGGGCGGCAGCGTGCGCAAAAAGCCACTGACGTACCCCGCAGGAATACCCAGCGACTGCAGCGCGATGATCATGATATGCGACAGATCCTGACAGACCCCGCGGCGTTGTCTGAACGCCTCTGCCGCATCGGTATCTACATCGGTAGCTGTGGCATCAAACGTCATCGCAGCGTGCAGCGCGCCGCCCAATTGCTGAACGATCTCACTGACAGGCGCGGACAGGTCGCACTGCGCCCGAGCGAAAGCTGCGATGTCTGCATTGGGGCCCAAACGCGGGGCGGGGCCCAGAAAATGTAGCGGTGACGCAGGATAAAGCGCGCGCGACCCGGCCAGATCGGATTCGAGCCTGGTCAGGCCAACGCTGGCTTGGGCCTGTGCTGCCGCAGCAGTCACATCAACCCGCGCCGACATGCTGATCACCATGCTGTCGTGAGGGGCAACATGGGTCACCGCGCTGACCGCATTGCCAAAAAAATCGATGCTGTCGTTCCGGTCGTCGGGGGCAGGCAACACGTCGATCAATTGCGCTGTAATCCGTTGGCGGTTCATGATGGCGCGCGGCAAAACCCGCAACAGGTGGCGCCCGTTTCCGGCGGGTTGTGCATATCGGTGTGAAATCGTGAGGCGAATGTCATACAGCATCGGCTAGACCAGATGCGCTTGGGTCAGGGCATCTGCAATGGCCCAGATATCGTGCTGTACTTTTGCCATAGCTTGGGGCGTCAGTGCAGACGGAGCGCTGGCAGAAAGTTGCGTTTCAAGCAGCAAGATCTGGCGCGCGACATCTGACAGAACATGGCTGTTGTTTTGCCCCGGCAGATCCGAAATGTGCCATTTCGCGCGGGAAACATGGTAGCGGATCGAGCGTGGATTTTGATCATCAATGCCCAGAATGTCCGTTACCGCCACCGGATTGGCAAGGATCGAAAACCGCGCACGGTAGGACACAACGCTATCACCGACCTCAAGCGCCAGATCCAGCGCACCGTCCGGGGCGTCGGGCGACACAAGCTGCGCCAGCAGATGTGCCATGTTCGCAGCCCTTTCAAGCGATATGCCAATGCTTAGAAACCGCCACCCATCCGAGCGGTACATGTTTTCGTGCACAAGACCCGCAAAACCAGTGATCTGGCGCAACAGCAGACTGATCTCTTTCGACACATCCTCGGGCGGTACATCGCGTTTTTTCAGGCTGGTGGTCGTGGCCACAAGGGCGTGCAGCGCCATCATCCCATCGGGTGAAAAACGATCCCCGATCCTGCGGGCGGCTGTCAGCCCGGCCTCAAGAGGGTCTTCAAACCGCCTAGCCATCGCGTTGGCATCAGACGCGACGCCGTCCATATGGTTTGTGCGCAGATAGCCAAGCAGCGGTGCGTCATCCGTGGCACCATCATTGATTCGGGCGAAATAAGCCCGAAACAGCCGCATGTTATGTTCGGCGCGTTCCACATAGCGACCCAGCCAGAACAGGTTATCGGCAGCGCGGCTGGGCAAGGCAGCCCGTGCCGAAGGCCGCTGCGTCGCGGCAGAGCCGGACACAAGCAGGCTTGGCGCTTCAACGGGGTTGTCGCCCTTGATCCACACATCCGCGACCTTGCCGCCGCGCTGCATTGCAAAGGCCTTGGCGTCGTCGCCTGCGCTGACCCGCGCATAGCCCCCCGGCATGACCTGCCAACCTGCGCGCGTGCGGGCGACAAACAGGCGGATGCACATCGGGCGGGCAACCAATGCGTCATTTTCATACGTAGGTGTCGTGGACAAGGTGATGGCTTCTTGTCCGACCAGCTCGCGCCCCGACTGGTTCAAAAGGTCGGTGATATTGCGTGCATCTTGTGGCCCTGCCGCGCGGGCGATGGCCATCAGCGGTTCTGTCGAAAACGCCGACCCGATAATCATCCGGTCGCGGTTGGCGATCACATGATCCCGCTTGGTCTGCTCGCCGCACCACCATGTGGCGATGTTGGGCAGCTTCAGCCCTTCGCCAAAATGCTGACGGGCGATTTTGGGTAGAAATGCCATCAGCGCGCGGGTCTCAAGCACTGCTGCGCCGACGGAATTAACCATGTTCAGTTGCTGACGCCGCAACGCATCGACCAGCCCGGGCGTGCCGATCAAAGAACCCTGATCCAATTCTAACGGATCACAAAGCGCGCTAGGCACGCGGTTCCACACCATACTGACGGGTTTCGGGCCAGCCACGGTGCGCACCATCACGCGCCCGTCCTGCACCATCAAATCCTCGCCTTCGACCAGCAAAAGGCCCAAATAACGTGCAATATAGGCGTGTTCGGCATAGTTCTGGTTGGCCTGACCGGGCGACAAAAGGGCGATTTGCCCGTCAGACTTGCCGCGCAGATGGAAAAGCTGTTGCTGGAAATCCTGAAAGAAACCCGCGATGCGCTGAATGTTTGAGGTTGCAAAGAAGTTCGGGAAAACCTTGGTCATCGCCAGACGGTTCTCAATGGCGAAACCGGCGGTCGAAGGGGCCTCGACCAGATCGCTGATCACCCACCATTTACCGTCCGGACCACGCCCGATCTCGAACGATAAAAGGTTCAGGTAATGACCAGATGCAGGGGTCACGCCAACCATCTGCCGCAGCCACGCGGGGTTTTGCGTCAGCAAGGTTGCAGGCAACTGGCCCGACGACACGAGGTCGGCGGGGCCATAAAGATCCCGAACGACATGCTCCAGAAGATCGGCGCGTTGGATCAACCCGTCAGAGATTTCTTGATATTCCGCCTGACTTAGCATGACCGGGATATGGCTGAGCGGCCAGTCGCGTTCCACCGAAACGGTTTCGTTGTATTGCCGGTAAAGGACGCCTGCATCTCGCAGATATTGGTCGCCCCTCAAGAACCGATGCGCGATATCGCGATCTCCCAGACCTTGCAGATGGTCCAGCAAGCCCCGCCAGATCGGTTTAACGTTGCCTGCGGCATCCAGCATTTCATCACGCGCACCCGCGGTCTTTCGGTAGCCGTTCAAAAGATCGCGTGGCGCGTTCTGGCCTTGTGATGAAACCGGGTTTTGCATGCGCTACAGTCCCGGGCGGCGCCGCAAATCCAGCGTCATGGGGAATTCAGGATGTGGCGTTTCATTCGGCGGGGTGTAGCTGCCGGTGCTGTGGCCCATGGGTTCGAACCGCGACAAACGCCGCGCTTCGGCCTCGTTGCCATTGACGGGGAAGGTATCGAAATTCCGCCCGCCGGGGTGGGCCACGTGATAGCGACAGCCGCCCAAAGACCGGCCCTTCCAAGTGTCGTAGATGTCGAAGGTCAGCGGTGCGTCGACCTCAAGCACCGGATGCAGCGACACCGCTGGTTTCCACGCCTTGAACCGCACACCGCCCACGCGTTCTTCGTTCGCCTTGGTCTGGTGCAGCGGGACAAAGCGCTGGTTTGCGGTGACTTTATAGCGATCCGGGTTGGGCCCGCTGAGCCTGACCTGCAAGCGTTCAACTGAACTGTCAGTATAGCGCACGGTGCCGCCGATGGCACCGGTTTCGCCCAGCACATGCCACGGCTCCAGCGCTTGGCGCAGCTCCAGGGTCATGCCCTCATAAGTGACCTCGCCACAGAAGGGGAAGCGGAATTCGGCTTGGGCTTTGAACCAATCGGGTTCCAGCGTCATGCCGTGGGTTTTGAGGTCTTCCAGCACGTCAAGGAAATCGTCCCAGATGCAGGCAGGCAGCATAAAGCGGTCATGCAGCGTGGTGCCCCAGCGTGTCAGCTTGCCGCTGATCGGGTTTTCCCAACAGCGCGTGATGATGGCGCGGATAAGCACCTGCTGCGCAAGGCTCATCCGCGGATTTGGCGGCATCTCGAAGCCGCGGAATTCCACCAAACCCAGACGCCCCGTGGGGCCATCGGGCGAGAACAGCTTGTCGATACAGATTTCAGTCCGGTGCGTGTTGCCAGTCACATCAATCAGCGAATTGCGCAACAACCGATCTGTCAGCCATGGCGGCGGTGGGGTGCCTTCGGTGGGCGGCCAAATCTGGTCTAACGCGATTTCCAACTCATAGAGCACATCATGGCGCGCCTCGTCGATGCGCGGTGCCTGCGATGTTGGCCCGACGAATGTGCCCGAAAACAGGTAAGACAGGCTGGGATGGCGCTGCCAAAACAGGATCAGGCTTTTGAGCAGATCAGGCCTGCGCAAAAACGGGCTGTCGGCCGTGGTGGCCCCGCCGACAACCACATGGTTGCCGCCGCCTGTGCCAGTATGACGTCCGTCGATCATGAATTTATCGGTGCCCAGACGGGTCTGGCGGGCTTCCTCATACACCGTTTCCGTGGTGTTCACACATTCCGCCCAAGATGCAGCGGGGTGCACGTTGACCTCAAGAACGCCGGGGTCGGGGGCGACGCGGATCACGTCGATGCGCGGGTCGCTGGGGGGCGAATAGCCTTCGATCAGCACCTTGCGCCCGATAGTTTTTGCGGCGTTTTCGGTGGCAGAGATCAGTTCGAGGTAATCCTCGAGTGTTTCAACAGGCGGCAGGAAAACGCACAGCTTGCCGTCGCGCGGTTCCACGGAAATCGCGGTGCGCACACGGCCTGTCAGATCGGCATCAAGGGTCTGCTCGTTCTGCGTTTGACTGACCGATGTATCCTCGGTCCGGCTGGCAATCGCTTGGGTGCGCGCGCTGACATCTTCGGCAAGCGGCGGGCGCGGTTCGGACGGATCTTGCGGATAGACGAAAGGATAGTCGCCTTCGGGGATGTGGGGCAGGGTGCCCAGCGGCAAACGGTAGCCCACAGGGCTGTCGCCCGCGACCAAAAACACCTTGCCGCGCCGCAGGTTCCAGACCTCCGACAACCAGCGGCTGGAGGCGCGCGCCTGCCAGCGTTGCACGGGCAGCACATAGCCCGCAGGGGTGGTCAACCCGCGCTCGAACACCTTGGCGATGCGGGCGCGTTCTTCGGGGTCTTTGAGTTTGGAATTCTCGGGCGTGACGTTTTCGGGCAGGTTTGCCTCTTTGATGATCCACTCTGCGGGGTCCTCAAAAGCGGGTAGCACGTTTTCACCGGGCACGGCCAGACTGCGCGCGATTTCGACCAGCAGGGCTTGTGCATCGTCGGGGCCGACGTCTTCGCGGGTGTCTTCGCGGGCCAGCAGATCGGCGTCTTTCCAGATCGGATGCCCGTCCTTGCGCCAGAACATCGAGAAGGTCCAACGCGGCAAGGTCTCGCCCGGATACCATTTTCCTTGACCGTAATGCAGCAATCCGCCGGTCGAGAATTTCTGTTCCAGACGGCGGATCAGCTTGTCGGCCAGCCCGCGTTTGGTGGGGCCGACGGCATCGGTGTTCCACTCGGGGCCTTCGAAATCGTCGATCGACACGAATGTCGGCTCGCCGCCCATGGTCAGTCGCACATCGCCCGCTTGCAGCCGCGTGTCGATGTCTTGGCCCAGCTTGTTCAGCGCCTCCCACGATGCATCCGAGAAAGGTTTCGTGATGCGCGGATGTTCGGCGGTACGTTTAACTTGCATGTCGAAGGAGAAATCGACCTCCGCAAACGAAGCGACACCGGCGATGGGGGCAGCGTTCTGGTAATGCGGGGTGGCGGCCAGCGGCACATGGCTTTCGCCCGCCAGCAAACCCGATGTCGGGTCCAGCCCGACCCAGCCTGCGCCGGGCAAGTAGACCTCGACCCAAGCGTGCAGGTCGGTGAAGTCGGTGTCTGTGCCGGAGGGACCATCCAGCGCCTTGAGGTCCGGTTTGAGCTGGATCAAATAGCCAGACACAAACCGTGCAGCCAATCCCAGATTGCGCAGGATTTGCACCAATAACCAACTGCTGTCGCGGCAAGACCCCGAAGCGCGGCCAAGGGTTACTTCGGCGGTTTGCACACCCGGTTCCATGCGAATCTCGTAGTTGATCTCGGACGCCAAGCGGCTGTTGAGCATCACCAGAAAATCGACCGTCACCATAGGCGTGCGCGAGACCGTTTTCATGAAATCGCTCAGCAGCGGCCCAACCGGATCAGGGCGCATATAGATGCTCAGATCAGGCGCGATCTCTTCGCCATAGGTAAAGGGGAACTTGGTCGCGTGTTCCTCGACGAAGAAATCGAAGGGGTTATAGACGGACATGTCGGCAACCAGATCTACCTCGATCTTGAACTCCATCACCGGTTCGGGAAACACAAACCGCGCAAGCCAGTTGCCATAGGGGTCTTGCTGGTGGTTCACGAAATGATTTTCCGGCGAGACCTTGAGTGAATGCGAAATCACCCGGGTGCGCGAATGCGGCGCAGGGCGCAGGCGGATGATCTGAGGCCCCAAGGTGACGGGACGGTCATATTTATAGTGCGTAAGGTGATAGATACTGGCGGTGATTGACATATATGGGTGCTCCTACGCCCAACATGGCGTCTTGGCTGGGCGGCGGCAACTCAATAAGGCCCAGCAAAGGGCCGAATGTCGCCGCGAACAGGGCGTCGACTTTTCGAAATGCTTTGGAAATAGCGTCGATGCGTATGGATAGGGTGATACTTGTCCTTGGCATTGTTGAAACCGCAACGCAAAAGTTGCCTAATTTTTAACCAATCGACGACCTGACAGGGTCGCAGGGGCCAACCAAACCCCCGCGGGGATCAACCGGAACCTGCAACCAACAAAAACTCAGGCACATCGCGGCGTTATTCTTGTGCGCAAGCGATTACGTGATCCGGCGTGTTCAGACCATCCGCGCCGCTTACATGAGTGGACGGTCATCGGCCCAAGACCATCGAGCTGGGCTAAGCCGAAATTCATACATCACACCACGGCATGGGCGACCAAAGCGATCACATCCTTACTACCGGGGAAATTCAGGGAAGGTATTCTGGTGCCCTTGCAGATAAAAACTTAGAACAACTTGACACCTCTAAATTGGTTTCGGATTTGGAGGATTGGGAGCGCTATCTGCGGTCTGATCCTGAGCTGGCCCAAAGGCTACTTTCTCTTGAAAATTCTACATCAAGAACAGCGGTCACCGCCACCAAAGTGCGAGGGCCGCGCCCATGAGCCGCGCAGCACCTTTTTCCTTGCGTTTGAGCGATGATGAACGTCAGCAGCTCGAAGCCCAAGCTGGGTCGATGCCGCTGGCCTCATATATCAAGTCTGTCATCTTCGATGCTGCGGCACCTAAATATCGGAAGCGGCGCAAACCGGCTTTGGCGGAGCAACAGCTTTTGGCCGAGGTGCTTGCCCGACTTGGTCAGACACGCCACGCAAACAACCTCAATCAAATCGCCAAGGCGATCAATCAAGGCACGCTCTATGTTGATGATGAGTTGGCTGCGGATATCCAGGGCGCGCTAGCGGATATAACATGGATGCGCGTCACCTTGATTGAAGCTTTGAAGGGTTAGCCATGATCCTCAAAGGCTCTCAGAGAGCTGGCGCGTCGGCGCTGGCAGATCATCTAATGAATGACCGCGACAATGATCATGTCACGGTATTGGAAGTCCGTGGCTTTGTTGCTGACAATCTGCATGGGGCCTTGTCAGAGGCCCACGCCATATCAAAGGCCACCCAATGCACTCAATTCATGTTTTCTCTGAGCCTCAATCCACCCCAAGATCATGTCGCATCCGAGCAGGATTTCTTAGAAGCTGCAGACCGCGCTGAAGAGAGGCTAGGGCTCAACGGCCAGCCTCGTTCCATCATTATTCATGAGAAGGAAGGTCGCAGGCATGCCCATGTGGTGTGGTCACGCATCGATGGGGATGAAATGAAAGCGATCAACCTCCCCCATTTCAAGACAAAGCTCAGAGATTTATCGCGTGACCTGTACTTGGATCATGGGTGGGTGCTGCCCGCTGGGCTCGCAACCTACGGCAACAAGAACCCGCTCAACTTCACCTTGGCCGAATGGCAGCAAGCCAAGCGTCAAGGTGTTGATCCAAGAGAAATCAAACAGGTCTTCCGTGAAATATGGGAACGGTCAGACACACTCAAATCGTTTAGCAATGGTCTTGCTGAGCGAGGATACTTTATTGCCAAAGGAGATCGGCGCGGCTTTGTGGCTGTGGACGTGAATGGAGAAATTTTCTCTCTGTCCCGGTTGATAGGTGAAAAGGCCAAGGCAGTTAAAGCAAAGCTTGGATCAACTGACGATCTTCTTTCCGTGACAGATGTTCGTGCTGATGTTCGATCCAAAGTGACAGGACAACTCAAAGCCTTCATCGAACAAACAAAGGCGAAGCATAGAAGAGATGCAAAGCCCTTGATGGATCAGAAATCCGCAATGACGGGCCAGCACAGACGTGAGCGCCAACGTCTCAAAGATGGTCAAGAAAAACGCTGGAAAGAGGAAACCAAAGCTCGACAAGAGCATCTAAACAAAGGCTTGCGCGGCCTATTCGACAAGTTGACTGGCAAGAATAGCAAGATGCAAAAGCAAAACCAAGCCGAGGCTATGCAGAGCGCTAAACGGGACCAAGATCAGCGTGACGATCTGGTTCTTGCCCAGATGAGAGAACGGCAAGCTCTTCAAACACAGTTCAAAAAGCTGCGGGATAAACAAGTACAGGATCGTAGAGTCTTGGCCCGTTCAATTGGGCAAACGCTACGGGCGCATCGAAACGCCGAACATCAAGGCATTCCGAGAAACCGTGATCGTGGACCAACCTTTTCGATCTAGTTTTTGCAAATAGTAAACTGATCGCTCTATGTGATTTATAGGCCGTCATAATGAAAAAGTTAATGATAAGAAAAATATTTTTCATCATTGATGAGGAAGTTATCGCTAGTCTTAGCAATGAAGGATTAAATACTAATAGAGATTTGAAAGCGGATAGCTTTACCCATGAGAGTAAAGGTATTGGGAATAAAAATGAGGAATTTAATTATATTTTATGATATAATTTAGTTATGCATAAGATGATTCTCCTGATTATATTACTTTTCACACATACTATATCAACATATGCGGCAGATAGTTATATCGTAGCATTAGGAGCGACAGCAACGATTGACGAACATGGCGTTTGCCGAGATGTAACTAATAACCACGTATCTGGCTTGGGAATTATGGTTCCAACTAGAAGTTCAAATGAATGGCATACAGCTACAACCTCGTTTTTGGCGAATATTGGTTCAGGTGTTACGGCTGCTTCTTGCGCGGCAGGGAGTGTTTGGGTTTTCAAACAGCAGGTGTGCCTTTCTGGACCAGCAGGGCAATCGCGTTTGGCTCATGTTGTTGCCAAGTCACTGAGAATGCTGCGTAAGAAGGTGGTGTCCCAGCCTGCCCGTTTGATTTTTATGGTGAGAGAGCCCTTGGATGTGTCTCGCCGCAGGACGTCGAGTGCGC
>JAGXGZ010000032.1 GCA_024636495.1 Roseobacter sp.
ATTCCCTCAGAATTTTCCCGCTACGTAAATCTCCAAAACCTCTCAGCTCCGTCAACCCCGTCTAGCGCCCCAGACCCGCATCTCTGCGTCTCCGGTAGGGGCGTTCTAAGGTTAGTTCCAAATACCCGCAACCCCTTTTTTCCAATTTTATCGGTTTAGTCAAAAAACCTTCACATATGTCTGTTTTATTGGCGTTTTGGAGGACTGCTTTCTGCGCAGCAAAACGTAGGTAGCAGCGTGCAACGCAAGTTTTGCCTGATCTTTGCGATTCCTTCCGTCTGAAACTGATTTTCCGACTCGGAATCGATTCAGTTCAGCGACTCGCGAACGACGTGGCTCAAGGAAGGCCCTAACCAGCTAACCCTTCACAAAGCATGGACCTGTACCTGATCCCCACAAACGGCACGCGCAATATCCACCACATGCTGGTGGTGGGTCAAATAGATCGCCTGTCCCGTGCGCCCTACCCTTTGCATCAGCATACAGGCGGCCCGAGTGCGGTCTTCGTCGAAGGTTTCGAAGACGTCATCACAAAAGAACGGCAGGATCCGTCCGTTTGCCGCCATCTGGTCATAAGCCGCAGCGCGCAACGCCAGATATAGCTGAAAGCGCGTCCCTTTGGACATGTCCGCCGCCTCTTTCAATGTCAGATCTGACGCCTGCACGGCCTGAAGGATGTCGCCACCTTGGCCCGGTAGCGCTTTCAGCTGACCATAAGCACCATTGGTCAGGTCACTGAATGCCTGTTCGGTCGCTGCCAACATCCCGCTGCGGTGCGTGTCGCGGAACCGGCGGATCGCTTCTTCGGCAAGCATATGGCCAAAACGGCCATCTAGATAGCGCATCAATGCGTCTTCCATTTGCGCTTCAAGGGTACGCTTGTACGCGACAAGCTCGGCGATTGCGCCGTCCGCCCCCACGGCACCCAATGCAACCTGCGCCCGGGTGCGGGTTTCAATTGCACCGTCAAGGGATGTATCGAGACGCGATAGC
Source organism: Roseobacter sp. (assembly GCA_024636495.1). Lineage (GTDB taxonomy): Bacteria > Pseudomonadota > Alphaproteobacteria > Rhodobacterales > Rhodobacteraceae > Sulfitobacter. The sequence goes on from JAGXGZ010000032.1 coordinate 994, forward strand.
TCTTGCTGCACCGTCTCGTGCTCAACTTGCGTTGTATTTTCGGGGTGCTGTTCCAGCAGCGCGTCAGCAGCGGCCCCCGTTTTGACCTTGAGGATCGCCAGAAGCGACGACAACGTCTGTTGGGATCTGGCGCGCAGATCAATGGCCTTTGCGGCCAGGGCTGTCGCTATCCGAAGATCGGCAAGGGTGCCCGTCGGGATCTGAGGGTCAAACGCCGACGCGAGCATTTGGACCTGCCCGTCAAGGATCGCCAATTCCTGCGCAGCATCGCGCGCCGATGTTTCGTGATGGGCATGGATTGCTTCCAACTCATCGTGTTGGCGCATCACATCTTTGGCCGCACTGACATCAGATCGCAGCGCGCCGTAGCGTTCAAGCAGTGGGATGCCGGGGGCACTGGCCGGCTTGACCTCGTCCAAACCCGCCTCAAAGTCGCGGATGTTGGCCGTCATGGTATCAACCTGTCGGGTGATCTTGCGGATCAATGTGTCGATCTCTCGGATGCTACGCAAACCTTGCAGGCCATCCCAGTCCTGCGGATCGGCTTGAAGCTCGGGCAAGGTCTGGATAATCGCATCAGCCCACGCCCGTTTGGTGATATCGGCCTGTTCTTCGGCCTCTTGCAGGGCACCGTCCCGCCGCGCGGCTTCCGTTTTCGCGGATGTCAGCCCCGTTTCAGCAAGCTTCAACGCCTGTAGCTGCATGTCGCCTTCGGCAATCTGCGCTTTCGCCAGTTTCATCAAACCTGACAGTGACATACCCTCGTGGCCCAGCAGCCCTCCGAGTTCTTCGCGTAAACGCTCCGCTTCGAAGCGGAGTTCGGTTTGCGCGGTCATCAGCGCGGTCAACTCCGCCTCTAGTGAGACCGCATCTTGGGCGTCACGCACCCAGCCTGCAAAGTCGTCCGACGGCAAGGTATCGGGCAGGCCGTGCGCTTGCAGATGCGCGCACAGCTGATCTTTCAGAGCCTTAAATATCTCCAAAGCATTCTCATGCCGCACATCGGCCTGCGCAAAATCGCTTTGGGCTTCGGCCTCGCGCCGCTGCGCTTGGCGGTGCTCGGCCAGCTCTTTGCTCTGCGCCGCGCGAAGGCGCGTTTGTGCATCATCAGCCTGCAAGGCCACCTCGAAAGACTGGGCTGTCTTCTGATCCAATTGGATCTTATGTGTGTTCCATAGATCATCGCGGGCAGCCCGCGTTGCCGCGGCGGCTGCGTCATCGATCAAATCAGGAAGCGCCTGCGTCAGCTTTGCCTGCGTTTGCGCCTGACTCCAGCGCTCCTGAGCCGTGGCCAGCGTTTGCGCAGCGCCTTTTTGTGCGATCTGCGCCTCTGCCAATTCGGTACTCAACAAAACCGCTTGCGCATGCGTCAGCGTCAATTCGGGAGCCGCCGGAAAAATACAGGTCTGGCGTGTCAGTTTGCGCAGCGCCGTATCCTTGCGCTGACGGGTTGCAGCAAGATCACGCTCCGCCGCGTGGTATCGTTCCAGAACATCATCGGCGTCTGCGCGCGCGGTCACACGGCCCAGGGCCGGATCGCCAGCGATGCCCTTGGCTGCTTGATCGGCCAGCCGCGCCGCTTCGTCCAGCTTGCGCCGCGCACCAGTGGCTTCGCGCTGTGCCGCCTCAAGGTGTCTTCCCGCGTCCGCAGCGGCCCGTTGCAGGCCTTCCAATGTGGTCAAATCGATTTGGGGCACCACGAACCGCCCCAGATCACCCGATATGGGCAAGCCGATGCTGGCAAGCTGCGCGCGCATGTCCGCACGCTCTTGCTCAAGTTCTGCCTGCCGCCTTGGCAGATCCAACAGCCCGGTTTGCGCACGGCTTTTCAGCTCTTCCAGCGCGTCAAGCGGATCCGCCATCGCAAGCGCTTGGGGGTCAGGCACCAAATCATCGCGCCGCGCGGCAAGGCTGGTCATTTCCGACATGGCCTGATCCTGCTTTGCGGCCAGCGCCACACGTTTTGTCATCAGATCAAGCAGCTGTTCGGGATCAAAATCCAACGTTTGCGGATAATGCGCAATCGGGGCTAATTGCTGATCAAGGGCGCGCCATTCTAAGGCCAGCGGATGCGCCTTAAGCAGGTTTTCCAACTGCAGTTTGCGCAAGGCAAGGTCCGTCTTTTGCGTGCGCAAGTCGGCCTCGGCCTTTTGCGCGGTTTCAAGATCGTCGCGCAGCCCCCGGTAGGCCGTGGCGCTGATGTCCTGATCCTTGATTTGCTGCTGCACCTCCGTCAGGGCAGCCTTAAGGACGGCAAATTCAGACTTGGTCCCACCTTTGCGGTAAATCTCAAGCGATCTGGCGTTCACATCCTCAAGCACCTGCGACAGATCGCTGATCCCCGCGGCTGCCGAAAACAGCAGCTTGCCGATGTCGCCCTTGCTTTTGGTAATCTCCTCGCCGCCGGCCTCGATTGTTTCATCGTCGAGACATAAAAGCTTGCGGTATTCTTCAACTGTCAGATCGCGCAGCGCATTCTTAAGGATTGTGTCCGGCGTCAGTTGCCCTTGGGCATCCAGCAAATTCGGTGCACGTTTGGACAGGCGCGTAAACGCGTGTTCAGTCCCGTCGATGTTCAGCACCGCACCGACCCGCAGATTGGCGCGTTGATGTTTGAACGCATAGGGATCTTGCGCCGGAAACCCGAAAAGCAGTCGTAGATACCCCTCCATCAACGTGGTCTTGCCCGCTTCATTACGGCCAAACACGATGTGAAAGTCAGACCCATCCTTGGGTGCCGCACCAAAATCAATCGTCCTGTCGGTAAAGTGGCCAAAGGCTGCCAGATCAAGCTGGCGCAGGCGCATCAAATGCCCTGCCCCCGCATTTTTGCCACCATCGACAAAACAGCATCGTCCGTCAGTCTGGCCAAAAGAGCTTCCTGCGCAGCCTCGTCTGGCACCAGATCGCGGCGCCGGTCGGCAGGCAGCAATGCCACTATCAAGTCCAACTCTTTGCCAAGCTTTTCAAGCCACGCAGGCTCTGCCGCGATGTTTTGCATCAACTGCTGGACTTCGCCAACCGCACTGTCCGCGGCTGCGTCCGAGGGCGGTTCAAGGTCAACCGTCAGTTTCTCAAGCCAAAGCCCACCGATGCTTTCTGTGCGCGCCTCGATCTCTTCACGCCAGGAATCCGCAAGCTGCCTGATCCGCCATGCAAGCGCGGTTTGCCCGACCAGCCGCATCCGCAAGATCGCGGCGCCCTTGCCCGCCTGCATGCGCAAAGTATCGTGCAGCGCATCGCGCACGTCTTCATCCGTCTCGACCCCGTCCAACGCGCAGATACAGTTGCGAAACTCTACCACAGATGTCGGCAGTTCCGACACCTCGATCCGGCCGTCCGTGATCGTCAGAATGCTCGCTGATTTTGGCCCTGCTTCGCCAATGTCGCGGCCTTGTGGTATGCCGGGCATAACGATCCACGGGGTTTCACCATGCACCTGCCGCTTGTGCACATGGCCAAGCGCCCAGTAATCAAACCCCGCCTGCGCCAGATCAGACACCGTACAAGGCGCATAAGGGTCATGCCCCGCCGCACCGCTTAGCGACGTATGCATCATCGCGATGTTCAGCGCCGACGGCACAGGTGCCGGATATTTCGGCAGCAGGCTTTGCGGCGCATACCGTTCGCGAAAACTGACCCCGTGGATATAAACGGGATGATCACCCAACTGCACCTTACTGCCCTTGCCGTCAAAGACATGCACATTCGGCGGCAGGGCGATCTCTCCTGCGATGGGGTTTTCGGCGTCATGGTTGCCCTTGATATAGAAGACCTGAACATTCGCCTGCGCGAGGCGCTGCATCTGGGTCGCCAGATAGGCCGCGGTTTTGGCGCTGCGTTCCTGCCCGTCATACAGATCGCCAGCGATCAGAAACGCGGCAACATCTTCATCAATGCAATATTGCACCATCGTCTCAAGCGCCCGGCGGCTGGCACTGCGCACCTGCGCGGCCAAGCGGTCGTCCTTCAACGCCAAGCTTCGCAGGGGCGAATCCAGATGCAGATCAGCGGTGTGCAGGATACGAAGGGTCAAGAAATGCGGCCTTTATGCGTTTAGTTTCGGTGATAGGTTCTTTGTCACGTAGATCACTTTCGGTTGCAACCGTCGGCGCGCGCTTTGATCCTTGCGAACAAAGCGTTTAGACCTGCCCCAGCCCAATCCAGAAAGCGTGCCCCCATGAAAACATCTGATGTCCCACTGACCCAAGACCTTGTGTTGGTGGGCGGCGGTCATGCGCACGCGCTGGTGCTGCGCAAATGGGGGATGGACCCTTTGCCCGGTGCACGGCTGACAGTGATCAACCCCGGCCCCACCGCCCCATATACCGGGATGCTGCCCGGTCATGTGGCAGGCCACTACAGCCGCGATACGCTTGAGATTGATCTGGTGCGCCTGTGTCGCTTTGCGGGTGCGCGCCTTATTCTGGCGCATGCGACCGATCTTGATCGTGCTGCCCGCCTGATCCATGTCGAAGGGCAAGGGCCGGTTGCCTATGATGTGGCGTCCATCGACGTCGGCATTACTGCCAAAATGAACATACCGGGGTTTGCGGACCATGCCGTCGGGGCCAAACCGCTGGATATTTATGCAAAACGCTGGCGCGAATTCGTCGCCTCGGCCAAGGCCGGATCGGTCGCCCCCACAGTTGCCGTGATCGGCGGCGGTGTCGCTGGCTGCGAGCTTGCGCTGGCCATGACCCACGCGCTAAAACAAGCGGGGGTTAACCCGGCTGTGACCGTGATCGAGGCTGGCCCGCAGATATCTGGGGTGGGCACCCGTGCGCGCCACAAGCTGATGCGGGCGATGTCGCAAGGAGGGATTACTCTGCACACGGATGCCCGCGTCACGCAGATCAAGGCGGATCAGGTGGTTATGGAAGGCCAAGACCCCGTTGATGCCGCCTTGACCGTCGGTGCGGCGGGTGCCTTTCCCCATGGCTGGCTTGCGCAAACCGACCTGCCGCTGATCGACGGGTTTATCGAGACCACCCCTGATTTAAGCATCAAGGGTGACGCGAATGTCTTTGCCGTTGGTGATTGCGCTGCCATGCCCTTTGCGCCCCGCCCCAAGGCAGGGGTGTTTGCCGTGCGCGCCGCACCCGTTTTGCACCACAATCTGCGCGCCGCTTTGACAGGCGGCGCACGCAAACCGTTCAAGCCGCAGAAAAACTATCTCAAGCTCATCTCGCTGGGGGAAAAATTCGCCATGGCCGAGAAGTTTGGCTTCGCTTTCTCGGGTCCACTTTTGTGGCGCTGGAAAGACAGGATCGACCGCGCTTTTATGGACAAGCTCGATCATCTGCCCGCAATGGCCCCCGCCGATATCCCCCAAACTGCCGCCCTTGGTGCGCGCGAGATTTTGCAAGCCAAACCGCTTTGTGGTGGTTGCGGGGCCAAGGTGGGCGGCGCAATTCTGAACGATGCGCTTTCTACCCTCCCCCCCTCGACAAACCCCGATGTGATTACCGGCGCAGGCGATGACGCGGCAATCGTAAAAACTCCTGGCGGCGGGTTTCAGGTGCTTAGCACCGATCACTTGCGCGCCATGGTGCTTGATCCGGTCCAGATGACCCGGATTGCCGCCGTGCATGCCTTGGGCGATGTCTGGGCGATGGGGGCCGCCCCCCAAGTCGCCCTATCGAGCCTGATTTTACCGCGCATGTCCCCTGCCCTTCAGGCGCGCAGCTTGCGCGAAATCACCGATGCCGCCCGCGAGGTCTTTGAGGATGCAGGTGCCACTTTGGTCGGCGGGCACACGACCATGGGGGCCGAGTTGACGATTGGCTTCACTGTCACCGGCACGCGTGGCACCATGCCGATAACGGTCGGGGGTGCAAAACCGGGGGATGTGCTGTTGCTCACGCGGCCTATCGGTTCTGGTGTGATTATGGCCGCCCATATGGAGGGCACGGCCAAAGGGCGCGACGTCGCCCAAACGCTGGCTATGATGCAGATGCCGCAATCACGGCAGGCTGTGATTTTGCAGGACGCGCATGCAATGACAGATGTGACGGGCTTTGGTCTGGCCGGACATGTGCGTGCGATCTGCAAGGCGTCAGGGCTAAACGCGCAGATTATCCAAGCCGATGTTCCGATTTATAGCGGCGCGCGGGCGCTGTCAGAGGCGGGGGTCGCGTCCTCGCTTTTGCAAGCCAACATCGAAAACGCACCAACGCAAGGGATCGCCGATCCGCTGTTGCATGATCCGCAAACCGCAGGCGGGTTGCTGGCGGCCCTACCGCCTACCGCTGCAAACAAGGCAATCGCGGTACTCCAAAACGCAGGATTGCAAGGCTGGATCATCGGCACGCTTGACGCGGGCGACGGGGTGATCACCGTCAGCTAAAGCGCTGTGCCAAATCCTTCGCAGCTTGCGACAGTGTCTCGTTATCCAGATCATCCAGCGCAATGGCCTCGACCGCCTTGTCCGATCGCCCCATTGATTTGGCGTAGCGCGGGTCATAATGCGCCGACATCAGCGCCCCGGCCAGCGCCTCCCAGGCACCTTCATCAGCCAGACCTTGCCATGTTGAAATGGCATCTGCCGAATGAAAGGGCCGCAAAAGATCAATCTGGCGGTGTAGAAAATCGCTGTCTTCGGTCAAATCACGGTATGCGGACGCAAGGAATTTCGCGCGTGCCGCAAGGGGTGCCTTGATCTCGATCCGCGGGGCAGAGCCCATCGCATGCCACACCGCCGATGGCACCAGCCGCGCACCGACTTTGCTGCTTTCCGCCTCGACCCAGGTCATACGGGTCGGATCCAGCTTGTCCAGCTCGGCAGCAAGGCGCGATTCAAACATCTTTTGCGAGGGCTGACCGCCTGCGCGCCTGCCAAACAAAGACCCCCGATGGTTCGCCAGCCCTTCAAGGTCAATGACCTGCGCGCCCGCACGCGCCAGATGTTCCAGCAGCCGCGTTTTGGCCGTCCCGGTCACCCCCTCGATCAAGGTCAATCGATGTGGCAAAACCCGGTCATAGACTGCGCCCGCCACCAACCTGCGATAGCTGCGATATCCGCCCTCCAAAAGCTGCACGCGCCAGCCGACCTGATCAAGGATCGTGGCGAAAGAACCGGACCGCTGCCCCCCTCGCCAGCAATATATCAACGGCTGCCAAGCACCTGTCTTGTCTGCAAGGGGCCCCATAAGATGGGCGGCCGCGTTTTGCGCCACCAACGCTGCCCCAATCTTGCGCGCCTTAAAACTGCTTTCTTGAACGTAAATCGTGCCAACTTTTGCACGCTCCTCGTTTGAAAGAACGGGCAGATTGATGGCCCCCGGAATATGATCCAATGCAAATTCGGCAGGAGAGCGCACGTCGATGATCGTGTCAGCGCTGCACGCCGCAATATCGGACAATGCGTTTAGTCGAAGGGGGGTCATTGCGCGCTTTCGGGCTAGGGATGATGTTGTTCTAGCGGCTTAGGCTGCAACGTCCAGCAAGAAGCATCTGCCGACCCGCGGATGCGCTTGGGTGCAGGCGTGTCTTTTCGGGCGCGCGTGTCGTTGATTTGTCTCCTGAACAAGACCTTTCAAATCAGCCCAAGCCTTCCTCTAAAAGCCCTACAGGTAATCGACAGAGCCACCATATTTCGATAGTCAACATCCAACACAGAGTTCCGGCAAAGGTGAATAGCATGCAGATTGAACAGACCCCCCTTTCGGGCGTGGTCGTAATCACACCGTCGCGGTTTGGCGATCATCGGGGTTTCTTTTCTGAAAGCTATAGTGCGCGCGGATTGGCCGAGCACGGGATTACCATCCCGTTTGTGCAGGACAATCATTCGCTGTCGATGACCCCCGGCACCATTCGCGGGTTACATTTTCAGGCACCGCCCCATGCGCAGGACAAGCTGGTGCGCTGCGGGCGCGGCGCGTTGTTCGATGTGGCGGTGGATATTCGCAAAGGCTCGCCCACGTACGGACAATGGTTCGGGGTCGAGTTGAGTTTCGAGAATGGCAAGCAGCTGCTGGTGCCTGCGGGCTTTGCCCACGGCTTTGTCACCCGCGCGCCCGAGACCGAAATTATCTATAAATGTTCCGACTATTATGCCCAACCCACTGAGGGTGCCGTGGCCTGGAATGATCCGGATGTTGGCATCGATTGGGGCTTGGGCGATATGTCTCCGGTTTTGTCAGAAAAGGACGCAAAAGCGCCCAGTTTGGCTGATCTTGATAGTCCGTTCACATTTGAAGGTACATAGATGAAGCTATTGGTGACAGGCGGTGCGGGGTTCATCGGCTCTGCCGTGGTGCGGCTGGCGGTGGCGCAGGGGCATAGCGTAGTTAATCTTGATGCGCTGACATATGCGGCCTGTCTTGAGAACGTGGCCAGCGTGGCAGACAGCCCGCTTTATGCGTTTGAGCAAGCCGATATTTGTGACCGGGCAGCCCTGGACAGGATATTTGCCGCGCATAAACCCGATGCGGTGATGCATCTGGCAGCTGAATCCCATGTGGACCGGTCGATTGACGGCCCCGGCGCGTTTATCCAGACCAATATCACCGGCACCTATACCCTGCTTGAGGCCGCGCGCACCTATTGGCAGGACGCTGGCAAGCCCGAGGGTTTTCGATTCCACCACATCTCGACCGACGAGGTCTTCGGCTCGCTTGGCCCGACAGGTCAGTTCACCGAAAGCACGCCCTACGATCCGCGCAGCCCCTATTCGGCATCTAAAGCCGCCAGCGATCATCTGGTGCGCGCCTGGGGCGAGACGTATGGTTTGCCAATCATCATGACAAATTGTTCCAACAATTACGGGCCCTTCCACTTTCCGGAAAAGCTGGTGCCTGTTGTGATCCTCAAGGCGCTCGCTGGCGAACCCATCCCGGTGTACGGCGACGGTGCCAATGTGCGCGACTGGCTGTTTGTCGAAGACCACGCCGACGCGCTGCTGACAGTGCTGACCAAAGGTACCCTTGGCCGCAGCTACAATATCGGTGGCGAGAACGAGGTCAGCAATCTGGAATTGGTCAGGATGATCTGCGCCCTGCTGGATGACCGTCACCCCAGCGGTGCGCCCCATGCCGATCTGATCACCTTTGTCACCGACCGCCCCGGCCATGACCAGCGCTATGCGATTGACCCCACGCGCATCAGGTCCGAGCTGGGCTGGCAACCGTCGGTCACGGTTGAGGAAGGGCTGGCGCGCACCGTCGATTGGTATCTCGCCAACGAGGGCTGGTGGCGCGCGCTACAAAACCGTCAGGGCGTCGGAGAACGGTTGGGCAAGGCATGAAGATCCTCGTTTTCGGTCACAGCGGCCAAGTCGCCACGGAACTGCGCGCGTTTAATTGCGCAGGCATACAGATCACCGCCCTCGACCGCGCGGCTGCCGATCTGACCGATCCCACAGCCTGCGCTGCTGCGATTGAAGCGCACTCCCCTGATGCCGTGATCAACGCCGCCGCCTACACTGCCGTGGACAAGGCCGAAAGCGATGAGGCAAACGCCGATCTGATCAACGCGCAGGCCCCCGCTGCGATGGCACGGGTCTGCGCAGCGGGCGATATTCCGTTCGTGTCGATCTCGACCGATTATGTGTTTTCCGGCGCAGGATCGGACCCGTGGCGGCCCGGAGATAAAACAGATCCCCAAGGCGTCTATGGCCGCAACAAACGAGACGCAGAGAATGCGATTGAAGCCGCCGGTGGCCGCTATGCCATTTTGCGCACGTCTTGGGTGGTGTCGGCACACGGCAATAACTTCGTCAAAACCATGCTGCGTCTTGGGGCTGAACGCGATGCCCTTACTGTCGTTGCTGACCAGATCGGCGGGCCAACGGGTGCTGCCGAGATTGCACAGGCCTGCGTGACCATCGCGCAAACCCTTGTGTCAGAACCGCATAAATCCGGCATCTACCATTTCGCAGGCGCGCCCGACACCAGTTGGGCCGATTTCGCCCGCGCCATTTTTGATCAGGCCGGGATTACCTGTGCTGTCACCGACATACCCTCAAGCGACTATCCGACGCCTGCGAAACGCCCGCTGAACTCGCGGATGGATTGCAGCGCAACGCATGCCGCCTTTGGCATCCCGCGCCCCGACTGGCGCTCCAGCCTGACCCAGATTTTGACCCAACTTGATGTTTCCAAGGACTGATTTCCCATGACACAGACCATTTCTCAGGTGCCAAAACGCAAAGGTATCATCCTCGCCGGGGGGTCCGGCACGCGGCTGTATCCGATCACCATTTCGGTGTCGAAACAGCTGCTGCCGATCTATGACAAACCGATGATTTATTATCCTTTATCAGTGCTGATGCTGGGCGGTATCCGCGAGATCCTGATCATCACCACACCCCAAGATGCGGATCAGTTCAAACGCGCGCTTGGCGATGGCAGCCATTGGGGCATATCGCTAAGCTATGTTACCCAACCCAGCCCCGACGGTCTGGCGCAAGCCTATCTGCTGGCCGAGGATTTCCTTGACGGTGCGCCCTCTGCCATGGTTCTGGGCGACAACATCTTCTTCGGCCACGGCCTGCCCGAAATTCTTGCCGCCGCCGATGCGCAAACGACAGGCGGCACAGTCTTTGGCTACCGCGTGTCCGACCCTGAACGCTACGGCGTGGTGGATTTTGACGCCGACGGGCAAGCCCGCCAGATCATCGAAAAGCCCGCCGTGCCACCGTCGAACTACGCCGTCACGGGGTTGTACTTCCTCGACAACACCGCGTCTGAGCGCGCCAAGACCGTCAAGCCTTCAGCGCGCGGAGAACTTGAGATCACCACCCTGTTAGAGACATACCTGCATGACGGATTGCTGAACGTCCAACGCATGGGGCGTGGCTATGCCTGGCTTGATACCGGCACGCATGGCAGCTTGCTGGATGCTGGCAATTTTGTGCGCACGCTCGAAACCCGCCAAGGCCTACAGACGGGCAGCCCCGACGAGATCGCCTTTAATCAAGGGTGGATCAGTGCTGCGTCGCTGGAAGAACGGGCCAAGCTTTTCGCCAAGAACGACTACGGCGTTTACCTTGAGGGGCTTTTGTAGCACGGCTTGCCGTTTTTAGCCCTGCAACTTGGCACCTTTACAGACTACTGATAGACGGGGCGTGCGAGGGGTCTGAATCCCGGTGCCAGCGCTTGCTTTCACCCAACCACAACCGCGCGGATTACAACCGAGGCAAGGAAGACGCCATTCGCAAGCAGCAGGCACATCGTGGCAAGCGACCCCAAGTCTTTGGCGTCTCGGGCGAATTCCGCCCATCTGGGGGCCAGATGGTCAACGATACATTCGATCGCTGTGTTGAGCGCTTCGACTGCAACAAGGCCAAAGAACAGAATAAACAAGGCCGTGTATTCCATCAGGCTGGCGTCACATAGCGCCAGCACGACCACGCAAACGGGCAATCCAAGCATGATATGGCGAAATGCCGTTTCTTGCCACAACCGCCGCACACCCCCGACCGAATAGCCAGCCGCCGCGAAAACATGAGCGATGCCAGTGATCCTTGCCGGCTTTTCGCGCGGCATTTCGTCATGCGCGGTCAATTGTTCAACCCCACGAGGCAGGGCAATCGCGTTTGGCTCATGTTGTTGCCAAGTCACTGAGAATGCTGCGTAAGAAGGTGGTGTCCCAGCCTGCCCGTTTGATTTTTATGGTGAGAGAGCCCTTGGATGTGTCTCGCCGCAGGACGTCGAGTGCGC
>JAGXGZ010000033.1 GCA_024636495.1 Roseobacter sp.
CAGCCAAGAAGAAGTGGCGGAAGATATCCGGGCCAAACCGGCTGCCCGAGGTCATTCAGGGGGTTGAGTTCAAGGACGGGATCAAGCAACTTCAAAACGCCGCCTGATGACGGCCGTCACCAACTTTTGGGCATATCTCCCTTGAACCGGGCCAGCGGTATCGTCACATTAACGCGCCGAGTTTGCAAATTAGCATGCCAATCGTTGATCAAGCGTCATTTGCGTCCGATTTCCACGCATCGAATGCTTCGAGCGTATGTTAAGAGCGGTCCGATGGCGGGCTGCGGACTGCATAGAGACGAAGGGTAACCCCCCTAAAATCACCTTTAAAAATTGGGGGTTACCTATCGACTGTGGGCGGGTTTTTCACAAAGAACAGACAACAGCGGTTCCATTAACCTCAAGGAAACTCTAGACGAACCCTAGCCGCAGTGCAGCATTGCGCTATCTTACACAAAGTTAACTATGAGAAACGCCAGCCGGGATCTTTGAAGCATGACCTCAAGCCACATTTTATGGAAATTGACCCTTAAATGCCTGATTTTGGCATGCCTTTCAGTTCCTGCAACAGCGCAGCAGCAGAACCGTCCGCCCCCCGCCGTCACCGTGATGACGGTGCAGCCGCAGGACGTCACGCTGACAACCACATTGCCCGGACGCGTTGTCGCGTCCTCAATGGCCGAGGTGCGTCCTCAGGTTGCGGGCATCATCACCGAGCGCATGTTTCAAGAAGGCGGCAGGGTCGAAGCGGGCGAAGTTCTTTATACGATTGATCCCGCCAGCTATAGGGCTGCGGTTGCACAGGCCGAGGCGGCTGTCGCGCAGGCTGATGCACAGTTAAAGGCCGCACAGAAAGAGGAAGTTCGCCAACAGCAACTGGCATCGCGCAATGTGTCCAGCACGGCGTCGCTTGATACGGCCGTGGCGGCACGCGATACGGCCCTTGCAGGGGTGCAGGCAGCGCAGGCGCAGCGTAACTCGGCGCAGATCGAACTGGACCGTACGGAAATCAAGGCGCGGTTGTCGGGCGAAATCGGGCGGTCGCTGACCAGCAAAGGCGCGCTGGTGACCGCCAGCCAAGCCAGCCCGCTGGCTGTGATCCGCAACATTGATACGGTGTATGTGGACGTGACCCAATCTGCCGCCGAAATCATCGAATGGCGGCGGCGCAACTTGGGTGAACGGATGAGCGACGGGATGCCCAAAGTGACCCTGACGCTGGCCGATGGCAGTCTTTATGACCAGACCGGCACGCTGACCGCAGCGGAACCTGACGTGAACGAACAGACGGGGGTGGTCGTGTTGCGCATGTCATTTGACAACCCCGACAAGCTGTTGTTGCCCGGTATGTATGTGCAAGTCGAGATGCCGACGCGGGTTGCACAAGACGTTTTCTTGATCCCGCAAGAGGCCGTGAGCCGCAACCGGCGTGGTCAACCCACTGCGATGGTTGTGGGTGCCGAAAATGTGGTCGAGATGCGCCAGCTGACCGTGTTGCAGGATATGGGCACCGATTGGGTAGTCAGTGACGGTTTGAATGCAGGCGAAAAAATCGTAACCGTCGGTCTGCAAAAAGCCAGCGATGGGGCAAAAGTTACGCCAGAAGAGCCCGATGCCGCGCCGCAGACAAATGCAGACGGGGCCAATGCCGAAGGTCAAGCCCCGGCAGAGCCTACCGATACAAAAACCGAATAACTCAGAACCGGAACACGCATGGCCCGTTTTTTTATTGACCGCCCGATTTTTGCTTGGGTCATCGCGATCTTCATCATGGGTATCGGGGTACTATCGATCCTTACACTTCCTGTCGCACAATACCCGCAAATCGCGCCCCCAACTGTATCGGTCAACGCGGTCTATCCCGGTGCGTCGGCAGACACAGTCGCCAACACGGTCACGCAGGTGATCGAACAGCAGATGACTGGCCTTGATGGGTTACGCTATATCTCGTCCAGTTCGACCTCGTCCGGCAGCGCAAGCGTTACGCTGACCTTCGAGACCGGAACCGACCCCGACATCGCGCAGGTGCAGGTTCAAAACAAGTTGGCGCAGGCCACAGCCCTCTTGCCCGAAACGGTTCAGCGGCAGGGCGTGACAGTGCGCAAATCTTCTGCAGGGTTCTTGATGGTCATCTCGCTGATCTCGGAGGATGGCACACTGGATGCGACGGACCTTGGGGATTATCTTTCTAGCAACCTTGTAAACGAACTTAGCCGGGTCGAAGGCGTGGGCAACGTGCAGGTGTTTGGCGCGCAATATGCCATGCGCATCTGGCTGGACCCTGCCAAACTTGCCGCGTTCGAACTGACACCCTCGGATGTGGTCGCTGCCGTGTCTGCCGAAAACGCCCAGATCTCTGCCGGTGCGTTTGGATCGCGGCCGTCGGTGGACGGCCAACAGCTAAGCGCCACAATCACCGCGCAATCGCTGTTGCGCACACCCGAGGATTTCCGGCAAATCGTGCTGCGCGCGGAAACCGATGGCGGGCTGGTGCTGGTCAACGACGTGGCGCGGGTCGAAATAGGTGCGGAAAGCTATGCCACCCAGTCGCGCTATAACCGCAACCCATCCACGGGCATGGCGATCAGTCTGGCCCCCGGTGCAAATGCGCTTGATACCGCAGGCGCCGTCGAAGCGCGGATGGAGGAGCTCGCGGCGTTTTTCCCCGAAGGGGTCAGCTATGTCGTGCCCTTTGACACCACGCCTTTCGTTACCATTTCGATCGAAGAAGTGATCAAGACGCTGCTCGAAGCGATCGTGTTGGTTTTCCTCGTTATGTATCTTTTTCTGCAAAACTTCCGTGCCACGCTGATCCCGACGCTGGCGGTGCCTGTAGTGCTGCTGGGGACATTTGGTGTAATGGCCGTGCTCGGCTTTTCCATCAACACTTTGACGATGCTGGCGATGGTTCTAGCCATTGGTCTGCTGGTCGATGACGCCATTGTGGTCGTCGAAAACGTCGAACGTATCATGGAACAAGAAGGCATTGGCCCAGTGGAAGCCACCCGCAAGTCTATGGACCAGATCACTGGCGCGCTTGTCGGCATTGCGGTGGTGCTTTCGGCGGTTTTCGTGCCGGTGGCGTTCTTTCCCGGCTCTACAGGCGTGATCTACAAACAATTCGCGGTCACCATCATTTCAGCCATGACCTTGTCCGTTGTAGTGGCGCTGACCCTGACACCCGCACTGTGCGCCACCCTGCTCAAGCAGAAGGACCACAGCAAGAAGAGAGGTCCGTTCAAGTGGTTCAACTCGGGTTTTGAAAAACTGCGCGGCGGGTATAGCGGGCTGGTCGGCGGGATCATCCGGCATCCTTGGATCAGCGGCATCGTCTATCTGGCAATCATCGCCGCCATGGGTGCCTTGTTCCTGCGCACCCCGCAAGGTTTCTTGCCAGAAGAAGATCAGGGCATTCTGTTTACGCTGGTGCAGGCCCCGACGGGTGCCACGGCGGAACGCACGCTTGAGGTGATCAAGCAGGTCGAGAATTACTATCTGGAACAGGAAAGCGACATCGTGGCGTCAACCTTTGGCGTCGTCGGGTTCAGTTTTGCGGGACAGGGCCAGAACCTTGGTCTGGTGTTTGTGCGCCTCAAGGATTGGGAAGAACGCCCCACACCAGAGATGAGCGCACAGGCGCTGGCGGGCCGCGCGTTTGGCGCGTTCAGCCAGATCAAGGACGCGCAGGTCTTTCCGGTCGTTCCCCCTTCGGTGATCGAGCTGGGGAACGTGTCGGGCTTCGACTTTTATTTGCAGGCACGTGGCGGGCAAACCCACGAACAGCTTCTGGATGCACGCAACCAGCTTTTAGGAATGGGGGCGCAAAGCCCTTTAATTGCCTCGCTTCGCCCCAGCGGGCTGGAGGACGCCGCGCAATTTAATCTGGACATCGACTGGCGTCGCGCAGGGGCAATGGGCGTCACTGCACAGGACGTTGGCAATCTGCTCACGATTGCTTGGGCCGGGCGCTATGTGAATGATTTCATTGACGAAGGCCGCATCAAACGCGTCTACGTGCAAGGCGAAGCAGACGCCCGCGCACTGCCGTCTGATCTGCAAAAATGGCGGGTGCGCAACGCCAGCGGAGGTTTGGTGCCGTTTTCCAACTTCACCGACGCCAACTGGACATACGGGCCACAAGGGGTGAACCGCTATAACGGCGTGCCTGCAATGCAAATGCAAGGATCGCCTGCACCGGGCACAAGCACCGGCGAAGGGCTGGCGGAACTCGAGCGGCTAGCAGGCCAACTGCCACCCGGTTTCGTCATCGCGCCCACTGGCCTGTCGCTGGAGGAGCAGGAATCCGGCAATCAGGCACCCTTGCTTTACGCGCTGTCTTTGGCCGCAATCTTTTTGTCGTTGGCTGCACTTTATGAAAGCTGGTCGATCCCCTTTGCGGTGATGCTGGCCATGCCAATCGGGGTTCTGGGCGCACTAACGGGGGCCTGGCTGGGTGGATTCGAGAACGGTGTGTTCTTTCAGGTCGGGCTTTTAACGGTCATCGGTCTGACAGGCAAAAACGCGATACTGATCGTGGAATTCGCCCGTGATCGACGAGAAGAAGGCGAAAGCATCTTTGATGCAGCGATTGATGCCGCAAAGCAGCGGTTTCGCCCGATCATCATGACCTCTATGGCATTTTCGCTGGGTGTTCTGCCGCTCGTGCTCAGCTCGGGCGCGGGGTCGGGTGGCCGCACCGCAATTGGCAGCGGCGTTCTGTCCGGCACCATCGCAGCCACGGTGCTGGGGGTGCTGCTGGTACCGTTCTTCTTTGTGATGATCGCGCGTTTGACGGGGGGCAAGGACGATAGGAAAGCTTGATCAGCATATGGGAAGTGTCAGCACTAAGATCTGCTGCGCTTTCCCTTTGCCCTTTCATCACCCACTCAAGCTCCGCTAGCAGGCAGAGCTAGATCACGTAAATTGTGAAAGGGATTTTAAAGCGTCATTGCCCCAGCCTACTTGGACAAGGCCGCCGCCAATTCATGATATGACGCCTTGGGTGTCCGCTCTAATGTGTCAAAATCCAGATGCACCAGCCCGAACCGTTTTTCATAGCCCAAGGCCCATTCATAGTTGTCAAAAAGCGACCAGTAGGTGAACCCCTTGACCGGCATTCCTTCGTTGATCGCCCGCAAAGTCTGACCCAAATGTGCGTCGATGTAATCGGTACGCTGAGCATCTGCGACACCCGGCTCTGACGCGAGCGACATGCCGGATTCCGTCACATAAATCGGCAGGTTCTGTCCGTTAGATTTGTGAACCAGATTGATGAAGTGATGCAGTCCTTCGGGGTAAATCTCCCAATCCATCTGGGTCTTGGGAAGCGGCCCCGGCACCCCTTGCAAACCCGGCCATGCACCCGCCATCGGTGCAACACGTTTGCAGGTATAGTAATTAATCCCGACCCAATCGAGCGGGGCAGCGATGGTATCAAAGTCATCTTGCCAGCCAGCAGGCAGATGCTCTTCGATCCCTTCCAGCACAAGATCGGGATAGGCTTTGTCAAACAATCCGCCCAAGAAAAAGCGGTTGTAAATCGCGTCATAGCGATCCGCGACCAACTGCGCTTCGGCGGTCTCTTGCGCCGGAAATGCATACTCGAAATTAAGCACCGCACCGAGGTTTTTTACCCCCAGCCCCCGCATGACCTCGATCGCGCGGCCATGGGCGACCATCACATGGTGCATTGCGCGGGCGGTGGCGCGGATGTCGCGCAGACCGGGCGCATGGTGGCCTTCGAAATGCGACAGCCAACTCACGCACCACGGCTCGTTTATCGGTGCGACGCTGAACACCCGGTCACCGATGCGCGACATGATCACCTCGGTAAAGTCAGCGAACCAGTCGCCAATATCGGCATTGCGCCACCCCCCCTGATCCGCAAGCGTCGATGGCAATTCCCAGTGGTAAAGCGTCGCCATCGGGTTCAGGTTGCGCGCCAGACAGCCATCGACCAGGCGGTCGTAGAAATCGAGCCCTTGTTGATTGACCTGCCCGCGCCCCTCTGGCAGCACCCGCGCCCAGCTGGTTGAAAATCGGTAGGCATCCAGCCCAAGCGCCTGACACAGGTCCAGATCTTCGTCCATGCGATGGTAATGATCGCAGGCGATTTGACCATGCTCATGCCGCACCACATTACCCGGCGTTGCGGCAAAGCTGTCCCAATGGGTCTGCCCTGCCCCGCCAAAGCTGTGGCCTTCGATCTGGTAGCTTGATGTGGCAGCAGCAAATTGAAACCCTGCCGGAAAGTCAGAGCGTTTGTATTTCATCTGGTCGGTTCCTTTTTGGCCACGGCGGTCGAGCCACCAAGGATAAGCTCCGCCTCCCACAGTTCTTGACGAAGAGGCAGGTGCGGATTGTTGATACAATCAATAAGAATTTCAGCGCAGCGTCGCCCGGCATCGCGCACCGAGGAACGCGCCGCCGTGAACATCGGCTCTGCCGTGTCGCCGTTGGGCAAAGTGCTGACTTTGTCGTCATAGCAGATCACCGAAATGTCCCGCCCCACCTCAAGTTTACGGCCTTCCACGGCACGTCTTATACCCAGCGTCGGCAATATCGCAGAGGCGACAAAAGCTGTCGGTGGATTACTTAGGCCCAGCATCCGTTGTGCCGCGTTATAACCCTGCGGCTCGGTCAAATCGCCAGCTGTCATCAGGGCATCATCCGCCGTGATCCCGGCACTTGCCAACGCCGTCAGATACCCTTCGCGGCGGCGCAAGGCAAAATCCATATGCTCGGGTCCGTTCACCAATCCGATGCGGCGGTGGCCAAGCCCGATCAGATAGGTGGTCGCACGTTCAATCGCGCGGCGGTTGTTGACGTCAAGCCATGCGTAGGGAACATTATATCCGGTGCTGCGGCCATGCACGACAAAAGGAACCCCCAGTTCAGCCAGCAACGGCAGACGCGGATCATCGCGCGTGGGACCGTGGATCATAAAGCCGTCAACTGACCCTCGTGCCACCGCGTCCCTGTACGCTTGGAGCTCCTTGTCCTTGGGGACAAACGACACGATCATGTCATAGCCGTGCTCTGCATAGACCTCGCCTGTGCCGGACATAAACTCGGAAAATATCACGTTCATCATGTCGTGTCTGGCGGACAAAGGCACGATGTGGCGCATGGCCATGCTGCGCCCTGTCGCCAGATTGCGTGCGCCGGTGCTGGGGCGATAGTTAAACGACCGCGCTGCATTAAGCACGCGCGCGCGCGTCCCTTCGCTGACCTCGGGATAGCCGTTTAGTGCACGGCTAACCGTTGTTTGCGAGAGACCAAGCGCATCTGCCAGTTCCTTGAGATTCATCCGGACCCTTTGATTTCCAAACCGCTTTGAACGCCGCAACAAGTGAGCAGCGGCATCGTTGACTAAAAGAACTTATCAATAGTTGAGGTGCATTTGGCAATACGCGTTGTAATTGTTGACTATGCCCATGGAATTGGGCAAGGTCCTCAAAGCGCTTTGGGAAACAACTGACCATGTGCACGATAAAACGCGGCAAAGACCGCATTGGGAGGATTTGATGAAAAGATTAGCTCTGGGCGGCGCCAGCGCGCTTGCTCTGACCGCGGGTATGGCGTTTGCCGACGCGCACACAGCATTCGTAGTTGGCGAAGGCGATTTCAGCTGGGAGAGCTATCAGGCTTTTGCTGACGCCAATGATCTGACAGGCCAAACCGTTGAGATCACAGGCCCCTGGACAGGCAATGAAAAAGAAAAAGTCGACAAAGTATTCGACTTCTTCACGCAAGCGACGGGTGCGACGGTTAATTATTCCGGCTCCGACAGCTTTGAGCAGGACATCGTGATTTCCACACGCTCCGGCTCTGCCCCGAACCTTGCGGTATTCCCGCAGCCGGGTCTTGCCGCTGATCTGGCAAGCCAGGGTTTCCTGACGCCGTTGGCCGATGGCACAGCCGAATGGGTCGCAGAAAACTTTGCCGCAGGTCAATCATGGGTCGATCTGGGAACCTATGCGGATGCTGATGGCAACGACGCACTTTTTGGTCTGTTCTACCGCGTCGATCTAAAGTCGCTGGTCTGGTATTCGCCCGAAGCGTTTGATGAAGCGGGCTATGACATCCCGCAGTCAATGGAAGAACTTAAGTCGTTGACGGATCAGATCGTCGAAGATGGCGGCACGCCTTGGTGTATTGGTCTGGGTTCCGGTGCTGCAACAGGCTGGCCCGCAACCGATTGGGTCGAAGATATGATGCTGCGCACCCAGTCGCCAGAAGACTATGACGCGTGGGTTGCCAACCAACTAAAATTCGACGACCCCAAAGTCGTCGCAGCCATCGAAGAGTTCGGCTATTTCGCACGCAATGACGCCTATGTGAGCGGTGGGTCATCTGCGGTCGCAAATACCGACTTTCGCGAAAGCCCCGCTGGTCTGTTCGAAATCCCGCCTGCCTGCTACATGCACCGTCAGGCGTCGTTCATCCCGGCATTCTTTCCTGAAGGCACCAAAGTCGGCACAGACGTAGATTTCTTCTACTTCCCTGCCTACGCAGAAAAGGATCTTGGAAAGCCGGTTCTGGGCGCAGGCACCTTGTTCGGGATCACAAAGCCGTCCGACGCAACCACAGCATTCATCGAGTTCCTCAAGCTTCCGGTAGCGCATGAATTGTGGATGGCACAGGGCGGCTTCCTTACGGCGCACGCTGGTGTGAACTCCGCAACCTACGCAGATGACAGTCTGCGCGGTCAGGGCGAAATCCTGCGCAACGCGACAACCTTCCGCTTTGACGCGTCCGACCTGATGCCGGGCGAAATCGGTGCAGGCGCGTTCTGGACGGGCATGGTGGACTATTCCACCGGTGCAGATGCTGCCGAAGTCGCCAAGGGTATCCAGACCCGTTGGGACGCAATGCGCTAAGCGACCTTATTCCGGCGCAGCACAAACCTGCGCCGGACCTCCCTCTCCCCGTGAACCGGAGCGCGCGCCATGTCCCCCATGTTGCAAGGAATCGTGACCATTGTCCTAGGTGTGGGCGGCTGCGTCATGTATTTTTGGCTGTCGAACATTATCCTCGACAAGGTGATCTTTCCGGTGCGCGGCCCTAATCCCGGTCGCAACATCAACCGCGCAAATCTGGTTCGTCCCTGGCTTTTTCTGATGCCTGCCTTATTGGCGCTTGGGCTGTATCTGATGTACCCGGTCGTGGGTTCGTTCATTCGGTCGCTTTACAACCGGTCGGGCGACGAATTTGTCGGTTTTGGCAATTATTCGACGATGTTTGCTGATGACGGGTTTCAGACCGCGTTCCTGAATAATTTTCTTTGGATTCTTTTTGTGCCCGCCGCCTCGACGTTTTTTGGGCTGTTGGTGGCCCAGCTGACCGACCAGCTTAAATGGGGAAATATCGCGAAATCGCTGATCTTTATGCCTATGGCGATCTCGTTTGTCGGCGCGTCGCTGATCTGGAAGTTCGTTTATGCCAATGATGCGGATATCGGCCTGATCAACGCGATGCGTGACTATTTTGGTGCGGGGCCCATCGATGTGCTTCAGATCGGGTTTTGGAACAACTTTTTCCTGATGGTTATTCTTGTGTGGATCCAGACCGGGTTCGCCATGGTGATCCTAAGCGGCGCGCTACGCGGCATCCCAGAGGAAACAATCGAAGCCGCGATCATAGACGGTGCAAACCCGTTTCAGGTGTTTTTCAAGATCAAAGTGCCGCAAATCATCGGGACGATAACCGTTGTTTGGACCACGATCACCATTCTGGTGCTCAAGGTTTTCGATATCGTCTACACGATGACGGGCGGCAATTTCGGCACGGATATCCTGCCCAGCTACATGATGGCATACATGTTTCGCGACGATGGTCGGGCTACTGCGGTGGCGTTTGTAATCATGCTGATCGTCCTGCCGGTCATGATCTGGAACATCAGACAAGCACGCGCGGAAATGAGGTAGATCATGGATAATATCGCAGGCTCACGCCCCGCACTTCGCTGGGTCACACAGATCTCGGTTATTCTTTTGGTCCTGATCTGGCTTTTGCCGACAGTCGGCTTGCTGGTATCGTCGTTTCGCGACCGTGACCAGATTTCACAGTCAGGGTGGTGGATGTCACCCTTCGCGGTCGTGCAGAACTTTGGCGTCAAGATCGACGCGGGCACGGCCACTTCAACCGCAGACCAGTTCACCATCACCGGAAACATCTTCGAGGAAGCAGGCAGCGAGGTCATCCGCTTTGGTGGCAGCCGCGCGGCACCCACAGAATTCAAAGCGGGCGATACGGCCGACTTGACCCGCAACCGCAGCTTGACGGTGCAAATAGACGGATCATTCGTCTACACCTCGCCCGAAGAGATTACCCGTGAT
The DNA here is from genome assembly GCA_024636495.1 of Roseobacter sp. Lineage (GTDB taxonomy): Bacteria > Pseudomonadota > Alphaproteobacteria > Rhodobacterales > Rhodobacteraceae > Sulfitobacter. The sequence goes on from JAGXGZ010000033.1 coordinate 10,341, forward strand.
CCCACGGTCTATTTCTCGCTCGCCAGCCCGCCTGAATTCTCGCTTGAGAATTACGAGACGATTATGACCTCGTCCAACATGGACCGCGCCTTTATCAACACGCTGACAGTGACCATTCCCGCCACCATCATCCCGATCCTGATAGCGGCATTTGCTGCCTATGCACTGGCGTGGATGGATTTTGCCGGGCGCGGGCTGATCATTGCAATCGTGGTCGGGCTGCTGGTCGTTCCCTTGCAACTGGCGCTGGTACCGCTGCTGCAATTTCATAACAAGATCGGCATCGGGCAAAGCTTTCTAGGGATCTGGATGGCCCATACCGGTTTTGGGCTGCCGCTCGCGATCTATCTGTTGCGCAACTATATGGTCGGCTTGCCGCGCGATATCATCGAAAGCGCGAAGGTTGATGGCGCAACAGACTTTCAGGTCTTCATCAAGATTGTTCTCCCGCTCAGCTTCCCTGCTCTTGCCTCCTTTGCGATCTTCCAATTCCTTTGGACATGGAATGATCTTCTGGTGGCCAAGGTATTCCTGCCCTCCAACTCTGAATCCTGGGTGATGACCGTCAAGATCGCTGATGATCTTCTTGGGTCACGCGGTGGCGATTGGGGCATTCTGGCGGCGGCGGCTTTCGTATCGATCGCAGTGCCGCTGATCGTCTTTTTCACAATGCAGCGGTATCTCGTGCGCGGGTTGCTCGCAGGCTCGGTCAAGTAAATATGGAGAATTCAATGTCACAAATGGAAGCCCTTGCTGACGCTGGCGCGGTGAACAAGGACTGGTGGCGGGGTGCGGTGATTTATCAGATTTATCCCCGATCCTATCAAGACAGCAACAGTGACGGAATCGGCGATCTGGCCGGGATCGTACACCGTTTGAAATACATCGCCGACATAGGCGTTGATGCGATCTGGATCTCGCCGTTCTTTCGGTCTCCGATGCTGGATTTCGGCTATGATGTCAGTGACTACCGCGACATTGACCCGATGTTCGGCACGCTGGGTGATTTTGACATCCTGCTGAAAGAGGCTCACAAGCTTGGAGTGAAAATTCTGATCGATCTTGTGCTGAGCCACAGTTCGGACCAGCATCCCTGGTTTCAGGAAAGCAGCAGTTCCAAAACCAATCCCAAAGCAGACTGGTATGTCTGGGCCGATGCCAAGCCCGACGGCACGCCGCCCAACAACTGGCTGTCAATCTTTGGCGGTTCGGCTTGGGAATGGAACGCTGAACGCATGCAGTATTACCTGCACAACTTCCTGACCTCGCAGCCCGATCTGAACATGCACAACCCGCAAGTGCAGCAAGAGATGCTGGATATCGTTCGCTATTGGCTAGATCGCGGCGTCGATGGTTTCCGGCTTGATACCATCAACTTCTATTTCCACGACACGGAATTGCGCGACAACCCCGCCCTGCCCGTCGAGGATCGCAACGACACAATTGCGCCTGCCGTGAACCCCTATAACTGGCAGGACCACCAGTATGACAAGAACCGGCCCGAGAACCTTGATTTCCTGCGAAAGATGCGCGCCGTAATGGATGAATATCCTGCCGCCACCATGGTTGGCGAAGTTGGCGATGGGCAATACGGAATGGAGATTCAGGCACAGTACACTTCTGGTACCGATAAGGTACACATGTGTTACGACTTTGCATTTCTATCCAACAGCTATCCCAGCGGCACCCGCATCGCAGATGTGCTGACACGCTTTGCCGATGTGAACAAAGATGGGTGGGCCTGCTGGGCGTTTTCCAACCATGATGTAACCCGCCACGCCACCCGCTGGAACCTAAGCGAGCAAGCAAGCAAGGTCTATGCCGCCCTGCTTTTGTCTTTGCGCGGGTCGGTTTGCCTGTATCAAGGCGAAGAGCTGGGCCTGACCGAAGCCTTTGTACCCTTTGAGGATCTTCAAGACCCCTACGGTATCCGGTTTTGGCCCAACTACCGCGGCCGCGACGGGTGTCGTACGCCGATCCCTTGGGTGGCTGACAATGCGCATGGCGGGTTTTCAGACGCCAAGCCATGGTTACCGGTCGCTGTCGAACATCTTGATCGTTCTGTTGCAAACCAACAAGACAAGCCCGGCAGCATGTTAAGCTTCTATCAAAACATGATCGGCTTTCGCAGCACCCAGCCAGCGCTGATTACAGGTGCGCTTGATTTGGTCGGCCACAGCGATGCGTGGATTTCATTGATCCGCACGCACGAGGCGCAGCGCCTATTTTGTGCTTTTAACCTTAGCGATCAGGCGCAGGATATTTCCTTGCCAGACGGGTCATGGACCAGCATCGAAGGGGTACCTTTTGAAACCGTAACGGTGGCGAAAACCATCACCCTGCCCCCGTATCAGGCATTTTTTGCCCGCGATGCGAACGCGTAAATCTAAGGGAGAGAAACCATGGCGGATCTTGTTCTCGAAAATGTCGGTAAATCTTACGGCGGTGTTGAGGTCCTAAAGGATATCAATCTCAACATCGCCCAAGGTGAACTGGTTGTGTTCGTCGGTCCCTCGGGCTGCGGTAAGTCAACTTTACTTCGCATGATCGCCGGGCTTGAAAAGATCACCACTGGCAATCTGAGCATTGATGGCATGCGTGTGAACGATGTGCCCCCCGCACAACGCGGCATCGCTATGGTTTTTCAATCCTATGCCCTATATCCGCACATGACAGTACGCGAGAATATGGCCTTTGCCCTCAAGCTGGCCAAAAAGACCAAGACCGAAATTGAAACCTCGGTCAATCGCGCCGCAAAGGCGTTGCAGCTTGATAGCTACCTTGATCGGCTCCCCAAGGAACTGTCGGGCGGGCAACGCCAACGTGTGGCTATTGGGCGGTCAATCGTCCGCGACCCCAAGATCTATCTTTTTGACGAACCGCTGTCGAACCTTGATGCCAGTCTGCGTGTCGCCACCCGGATCGAGATTGCACAACTTAAAGAATCGATGCCAAATTCAACCATGGTCTATGTAACACATGACCAAGTCGAAGCGATGACGCTGGCCACCCGTATTGTCGTGCTGGCCAACAAGGGGATCGCGCAGGTCGGCACCCCGCTTGAACTTTACGAAACCCCCAGAAATGAATTTGTGGCGCAGTTCATCGGTTCGCCCGCTATGAATATTTTACAGGGCAAGGTTACAAAAACCGGAAAGGTGACCGAAGTAATGCTAGCCGAGGGGAAGGGCACCATTCAGGCCAATATACCAACGACCGATGCCTATATGGGCAAGAACCTGAATGTCGGGATGCGTCCTGAAGATATGGTAGTGACAGAAAGCGAAAACTACGCCTTTGCAGGCGAGGTGACCATCAGCGAAGCTTTGGGAGAGGTCACGCAGCTTTATCTAGGCCGGTCCAATCCCGACCTGCCACAGGTCATCGCCAAACTGCCCGGAATTCATCGCAATCTGCGTGGAAATATGATGCACTTGACGGCGGACCCCGCCAAGGTACACCTGTTTTCGGACGGTGAATCACTGCTATATTCGTAACGACCTCTTCAATTTTTGCGGCTGCATCGAAACGACGTTTGGATACATATCGCCCATTCAACCGATTGGAATATCGTCGAACGACCCTGGTTGCAGGTCGTCCCAAAACGCTTTGATCGCCAACGTGTTCAGCGCCGACATCCATCCGTGCCGCTCGAAATCGGCGCGCGCGGCGGGGTCATCGACAATGGACATGAACAACCGACGGTCCGCATCGCGCTGCGTCGGGCTGCGCGCAGCCACAAGATCGCGGATACGCTCTAACAGTTTTGCACGGGGGCTTGTTGGCTTGGTCGCAGGGGCAACAGCCTTGAAGTCATCGCGCAGAGCGGCGGCCAGATAGCCCACCGGGTTCTTCACACTCCCCTGCCCCGCGACATAGCTGACCTTTTCGCTCACGTGATCTTCGCCGTGTTCAGCGATCCATTGGCGCGCCAAACGGTCGCTTACGCCAAGTGCTTGCAACTGGCTATAGACATCCGACTTGCGCACCCCTGCCCCATCATCAAGGTCAAGTATCGCAAGCTGTGGGTTCTCGGCAATCTTGAACCTGATATCAGTCACCGCCCGCCCCCGCTTGCGAATTTCGGGGGAGATTAGAATGTTCGACGTCTTATTAACCTCGGCAACTGCGGGTTTGATAATCTTGGCGTTTAACTGCTTGTAGACAGCATAATACGCGCTGTCTTCGACCCCCATCAGCCTGCGAAACAGATCAAGCGACCACCACCCCGTGCTGCCTGTTCGAACAAACCGATAGCAGTTTTCATACAGCGCTAGTGCATGGCCACTGGTGAACCGTCGCTGAATGTTCAGATTGATCAACGCAAACACTTTGGGATCGTTCAGTTTCGACGCTAACGCAGGCGAATACGCGTATTCGCAGACCCCCCCCTTGAGCCGCGCATAGCTTAGAAGGCTGGAAACACCCCATTCCTGTTGGCCTTTTTCATCCAGCATATCCCATTCCGCGACCGTCTCGGCCAAGCCACGCAACGACTGTTTAAGCGTATCCATATCGTTGGAGTTATAGCCGATCATTAGACAAAGCGTGCGCGCGTCGATCATATGCACCTGCTGACTGGTAAGCGTGTCATAGGCATTAAGCAGCAAAACATTGCTAAGCTTGCGTTGCAGCAACGTTAGCTTGCCTGACACATGGATCGCCGCCACATGTTTTTTAACCGAGCCACGCCGCAGCGAGCCGGTCAGTTTATCTTTGGGAATATCAATGTCCTGCCGTTTCATTTTCTTGCCCCTTGGCTGTCGGATTCGTGTCCGATCTGTTGCCACAACGGTAGCTTGATATAAAAGGCACCTCAAGGCAAGATGACTTCTGGTACCTTTGAACTGAGAGCATTTCAGAGAGGCGGGTCTGCCAAAGGTACCAATTTACAGGGCCCGTGATAAATCGAGATTCAAGAACAGAGCCTAAATTGGGCAAAAATCGATCTGGTTCCGCACTTACCGCACATCGGCACCCAAGTTCCTGCGAATCGGCGCCTTTTCACCTGTATCCGGGCACTCTTGATCCCGCAGCAGGGGCCCTTTCGTACTGTATCTGGGCACCAATATCTGGTTAACTAACTAACATTGAAGGGTTTATTCTGTCTAAAGCTTATAAAGTCCCTAAAGACTCTTACACTATATGTGATGCTTTTTTAGTGATTTATTCAAGACAAGCATCTCCAAGGAATACCGATTAACATCGGAACCATGATGTGCGATAGTTTAGGTGATAACCATTCATCATGCATACATCCCCGAGGACATATGTCATCAACTCCTAAAGCGCCAACACCCTCTTATTTTAACATCGACCCCGAAGCTGCTGCTGCCCGCCTGTCTGATCCTATAGATACAGCGCGCTTTGCGAAAGCTGCCGCTTTTGCCAGCAAGGGTCGGGATGATCTGGCGCGCCGTGGCTATGCGCCGGACGGAAAGAAACGATTAAGAAAGTTTTCGACCTGGGAGATTTGCCGCTACCTGTTGGATGTGGCCCCGGCCCATCTGCGCCGTGTTCTCAAGGCGCATCCTAACCTGCCGCAGGGAACCGGAGAGGCTGGATCGAAATGGTTTACGCTTGAACAGGTTCTGCAATTGCGTGAACATTTTGCGACCGAGGGGGCATCGAACAAGCAATACAAATCATGGCGTCCCGAAGGACTGCCCGCCAAGATTATTTCGGTCGCAAATTTCAAGGGCGGTGTAGGCAAGACCTCGACCTGCGCGCATCTGGCGATGTCGGCTGCCCTTGATGGATACCGCGTGTTGGTCATCGATCTGGATAGTCAGGGGTCGTTGACGTCGATTATGGGGGGCGAGGTGGCCGACGAATGGTCTACCGCTTTCCCGTTGCTGGCCAAGGATTTCGCTCGACACCTGCAAGACGAAAACGCCGTACGCAGGGCCCGCGGCGCGCCAGAGTTGCCCCTTGACGAAACGTTGACAGAAAGCCTGAAGGTTTCGCCGCGAAACCTCATCCAAGCCACGCACTGGCCCAACATCGACCTGATTGGCGCACAGCTAAATTTGTATTGGGCTGAATTTCAGGTCCCTGTCTGGCGAATGCAAGTCAGATCCTGGCCGCTATGGGATGCCCTGACAAATGCGTTGTCATCCGAAGGAATTCTTGATGACTACGATCTGGTGTTCATCGACACGCCCCCTGCCCTTGGATACTTGACCATTAATGCATTGGCCGCCGCTGATATTCTGCTCGTCCCGCTTGGTGCATCCTTCCTTGAATTTGATTCAACCGGCCGCTTTTTCGACATGCTTTATTCGACCTTCGCCAGCATCGAAGAGGGCGAGAACAGAATTCGCCGCCAAGATGGCTTGCCTGAGATGAAGTTCGAATGGGATGCCGTGCGTGCCTTGATTACGCGGTTTGATGCTGGCCAGCAGACCGACCTGGCGAACGTGATTCAGGCATATTTCGGTGATTTCATGACCACCTACCGGCAAGAGGTGACGGCAATGGTGGGACAGGCAGGTGAGCAGGTGAACGGCATTTATGAATCCGATTATCGTGAATTTAATCGAGACACCTATGTGCGTGGACGCGAAACGTTCGACCGCACATGGGCCGAAGTGAAAGAGGTCGTGCTGGGAACATGGTGGCGCGATCTGCAAGCATTGAAGCAGGAGGCGCGTGACAATGGCGAAGCGTAGAAAACTGGAAGCCCCTTCGGCCGACGATATGAGCCGGATTGAAGACGAGTTTCGCCGCGAAACCCCTGCCCGCGCATCAGCCGCACCTATTGCACAGGTTGCGGCTGATTCAGCTAACGCATTCGAGGCAGGCACATCAGATGAACGCGCTTCGCGTGCCCGGGACAGTGCAGAGGCGCAAAGGTTTCGTGACGCGGACGCTGCCGGATTGCTGATCTTCGAAATCCCACTCGGCGCAATTGAACCGTTGTCGATGCAGCGGGACCGCACCGTTCTGGACAAAGAAGCGATGGACGAGCTTGAGCATTCTATCAACGCAAATGGCGTTCGCATGCCAATCGAGGTATATGCCCTCAAGGGGGCGGCCTCGGGCAAGCAATACGGGTTGCTGTCAGGGTATCGGCGTCTGATCGCCCAGCAGAATCTTTATGTCCGCACGGGCAATGAGAAATTCAAGGCGATCAAGGCTGTGCTGCGCGATCCGAACCAGATGGGCGGTGCCTTTGTCGCGATGGTTGAAGAAAACGAAATCCGCCAAGATCTAAGCCATTACGAGCGGGGTCGTATTGCTGTCATTGCCGCGCAACAGGGTGCTTTTGCCACCACAGAAGAGGCCGTTGGTAAGATGTTTGCTGCCGCATCCAAAGCAAAGCGCAGCAAGATCAGATCTTTTGCGATGATTTTTGAAGAACTTGGCGACATGCTTGAGTTTCCCGAAGCGCTTCGCGAGAAGGATGGGCTGCGTCTGGCCATGGCGCTTAGGGATGGGGCCGAGGCAAACCTGCGCGAAGCGTTGGGCGCAGGGCAGGGCGGTGACGCCAAAAGCGAATGGGCGCTGATTGAAAGCGTCTTGTCCGATCAAGTGAAACCTAAACCCGATTCCAGCCGAGGTGGCCGTCCCAAATCAAGCCACCCCGAAGCTGTGCGGACCAACGGTGAAACCTTGCGCACGTCAACCGGTGTCACGTTGCAGCGACAGTCGGACGGACAGGGATTTTTGATCCGGTTTGGGGGCGACGGTGTCTCAGCAGAGCTGATCGAGGCAATCATGCTTGATATTCGGGAAAAGCTTGAAAAGGGTTAACCGCGTCCGGCGATGTAGCCCAGCGTGACCGCGGCCAGCAAACCATTGCCCGACAGATAGCCGCTGTCACCCTTGCCTGAAACACCACATGCGGCTCCGCCAGCCGCATAGAGGTTGGCAAACTTACCACCGTCCTTGTGCAGCACCTTGGCGGTCGCCGGATCAACCGCAAGACCGCCCTGAGTGTGAAACAGCGCTCCGGTTACCTTGACAGCGCAAAAGGGGGCTGCAAGAGGCGGGGTCGTCCAAATGCGGCCAAACCCGTCTTTGCCCGCAGAAGGTATATCCTCGACAGTTTGAACCAAAGCGTCGGCCGGAAGCCCTGCTTTCAACGCCAGCGTTTCCAGCGTTTCTGCGACGATTACGGCCCCTTGCTTTTCCGCGTTCTTGAAATCTTCGAATTGCCGCGCGACGCCTGCAATCTTGCTGTCAAAAACGACCCATGCAACGCCGTCTGGCTGCGACAGCACGGCCCGTGCCGCCTCGGAATAGCCTTGGGCTTCGTTCCAGAACCGCTGACCTTGTGCGTTCACTTGAACGCCGCCTTCGGTGATCGTCGCCCATGTGATCAGGATCCCATGCGGGTGCGCTACGTTTCCGTGACCCTGATAAGCCCCCAGATGCTGCGTCTTGGCGCCAAGCGCTTGACCCCAAGTGATTGCTTCGCCCCGGTTGCCGTCATGGCCGAACCAAACGGCATTATCGATCTCGGCCATATGTTCTGAAACCATCGTACGGTTGCCACCAAATCCGTTGCAGGCAAGGATCAACCGGCCGCAACCGATTGTTTCTTTGCTTTCGTTCGGCAGGGCAAGCTGTGTACCCGAAATACTGGTTCCGTCTGAATACAGCCTTGTGGCGCGGCGGTTGCAAATCAACGGTATCTCTAATGCCTCGATGCGCGCGCGCAAGGCGTCGATCAACTCTCTCCCCGAACGGGTGGGCAGTCCGTGCATGCGGCGGCGGCTGTGGCCGGGATAGTCAAAATCTGTGACCAATGAAAAGGGCAGGGCGTGTTTGTTTGCCAGCCATTCAATGACGGGCCCTGCAGTTTCAGCCATTGCCTTGACCAGCATGGGGTTGTTTTCGTCCTGGGCTTTGGCTTGGATGTCTGCCCCGAAAAGGGCCGGATCGTCGGTAATCCCAGCCTCTGCCTGAAACCGGGTTCCCGATGCCGGGACCAGCCCAGCACTTAGTGCGGTCGAGCCGGACGGCACCGCGTCGGCCTCGATCAGCAGCACGTCTTGACCTGCCTCATGGGCGGCAAGGGCTGCGATCATCCCACAGGCACCTGCACCGATGATCAGGGTTTCGACCTCTAGATCAAATGTGGGCGGCACGGGTCCGACATCAGGCGTTTCCATCGAACTTCTTTCCAAGGGCTAGCATCTCTGGCGTCCCAAGCGCCGCGTTCAACCCGTCAAAGTCATGCATTCGGGTAGAAAATGCCTTGTTAGAGCCTGATTTCCTTAAGCTTGAGTAGTAATCCTGTGCTGTCTTCGCCAAGGCGCGTACAATGCCACCGGGAAAGATAACGATGTCAAAACCCATCTCTTGCAGATCTGTGGCTGACGAAATCGGCGTCGCCCCCCCTTCGACCATATTGACCAAAAGAGGCACGCGGCCTTTGAATGTCTTGGCAATTTTCACCAGCTCAGCACTGTCACGCGGCGCTTCGACAAACAGTACGTCCGCACCTGCATCAATGTAGCTGCCCGCGCGGTTAATGGCGGCGTCAAAGCCTTCGACGGCAATCGCATCCGTGCGGGCGATAATGAGGGTGTCATGCCTGCGCGCGTCTGCCATTGCTGCGATCTTGCCGCACATTTCATTAATAGGTATCAATGACTTATCTGAAAGATGTCCACATTTCTTAGGATAGGTCTGATCTTCGACCTGTAGCGCAGCAGCACCGGCACGTTCGTAGCTTTGCATGGTACGTCGCGCGTTCAAGGCGTTGCCGAACCCGGTATCGGCATCCATGATCACGGGTAAATCCGTCCGATCTGCAATCAATGCCATTGTATCCGTCATTTCAGATGCCGTGCTAAGCCCGATATCTGGGCGACCCAAACGGGTATAGGCGACGGCGGCACCGGACAGGTACAGCGCTTCAAATCCCGCATCGGTTGCAAGCGCTGCGGTCAGCCCATCATAGACGCCGGGGGCGACTAGAATATCAGGGGCTTTCAAGCGATCACGAAGGGTCATGGTGCGGCTCCGATCATGGTGACGGCTTCTGCGCAAGACACGATTTCAGTCACTGAGCTAAGCGATTTGAGCGTGGCATCGTGCACATCGTCTTTGAATGCGGCACAGCCATCAGACAGCAAAATCGTGTGGATATCGCGAAGATGGGCGTCCCTCACGGTGCTGGCGACACCGCCGTTTGTAACGATGCCGCCAATGATCAACGTATCGATTTTCATCGCGCGCAGGATGTATTCCAGGCGGGTTTGGTAGAACGCGGAATAGGCGACTTTTTCGATGGTGAAATCTGCGGGGGCAAGCGTATCAACCAGGCTATGGCCAAAACTGCCCGGGGCGAAATCGCCCTTGGTCAGAAAGGGGCGGAGTTTTTTCAGATGTGCCGCGATCACGGGTTCGTCATTGCGGCCGGGCACCAGCGTGAACTGCGCTGAGATATAGATGCCCCCCGCCGCAACTAACGCCTGCTTTAGCGGTGCAATCCGGTCGGGCAGGGCAAGGATGCTGTCTGCGCCCTGACCCGCGCGACCGTAAGCGCCGTCAGGATGAAGAAAATCGTTTTGCAAATCGATGGTCAGCAAAGCGGTTGTTGATGGGGTCATGGTTCGGCCCTTTCGATCAGGGTGTTGCCGTAGGCATCGACTTTGCCGATGAGGCCCGGTTCGATCAAGACGGTGGTGTCCGGCTGCTCCAGTATCGCGGGGCCTGCGATTTCGGCACCTATTGGCAGATCAAGGCGGCTGTAAAGGTGGGTTTCATGCCAGCTGTCGCCAAAATGCACCGGGCGCGTGCCCTTGAACGCGGCCTCGACACTGCCGCCTTTGGGGGCGAGCGTCGCCAGATCAAAGCGGGGGCGCCGCCCCGTGACTGCAGAGCGCAGGTTAATCACACGCCTTGTGCCGTTTTGCAGCAACCGCCCATAGGTGGCGCGGTATGCCGTATCGAAAGCGGTCGCGATATCGGTTTCGGTGGGCGGTGTTACTTTGCCGTCAGTCACCGTGACGGGGAGGGGGACAGATACCGTGTGGGTCTGCCCCAGATACGCCATGTCGAGGGTGAATTCCGTATCGCGCCCTTCGAAATGTGTGCGCGCGGCGTCAAGTGTGGCAAAGCCACTGTCGACATGGGTTTGCATGAAATCCGTGAGGCTGGTCAGATCGATGCCCGCCAAGGCGGCGTTAATGGTTTGCACAAAATCCTGACGCATGTCGGCAATCACGCAGCCCATTGCGGATGTCACGCCCGGATAGCGCGGGACAATCGCACGGGCGAGGCCGACCTCGTTCATCATGGCACCGGAATGCAGCGCGCCCCCGCCGCCAAATGGCATAAAGGCAAAGCGTTTAGGGTCAAATCCCCTTTCAATAGAGACTAATCGAAGCGCGCCTGCCATGCGGCTGTTGGCAACGCGCAAGATCGCCTCGGCGGCTTGCAAGGCGTCAAGGTTCAGGGGCTTGCCGACGTGTTCGAGGATCGCGGCCTTGGCAGCTTCAACATCCAAGCGGTCCAGTTTGCCGCCGATGGGGTTGTCCGGATCGATGCGCCCCAAAACGACATTCGCGTCGGTCACCGTGGGCCGGGTGTTGCCCTGACCATAGGCGACGGGGCCGGGGGTTGATCCCGCGCTTTCGGGGCCAATGTTCAGCAGGCCGCCCTTGTCGACCCATGCGATGGATCCGCCGCCCGCCCCGATGGTTGTGATTTCGATCATCGGTGACCGGATCACCATGCCGAAATCAACCGAGGTTTGCGGCGAGAGCATAGACTGGCCCTTGGCGATCAGGCTAACGTCGAAAGATGTGCCGCCCATATCGCCGGTGATCACATCCGGGAAACCTGCCGCTTGCGCGATGTAGCCCGCCGCGATCACCCCCGCAGCAGGCCCGGAAAGGGCCGTGCGTACAGGTACGCGCGCAGCGGTGTTAACATCCATCACGCCGCCATTGGACTGCACGATCATGAACTCACCAGCAAAGCCGCCGTCTTTCAAAGCAGTCTCTAACCGGGCCAAATAGCCGGATACTTCGGGTTGAAGATAGGCGTTCAGCGCGGTGGTTGAAAACCGTTCGAATTCACGAATTTCGGGAAGTATTTCAGACGACGCCGACACGTGGGCGTTGGGCCACATCTCGCGCACAGCTTTGACCGCGAGCCGTTCGTTTTCGGCATTTGCATAGCTGTTGGCAAAGAGGATCGCGCAGGCAAGGCAGCCGTCGTCGATCAATTGCCGGGCGGCGGTGCGCACGGCGTCCAGATCGACAACGGTGCGAATGGTGCCATCGGCAAGGGTGCGCTCGGGCACCTCAAGACGGTGGGCGCGATCGACGACAGGGGTGAAATCGCCACGCAAACCCCATGTGCGGGGCCTGTCCCGGCGGCGCATTTCCAGCACATCGCGCAGGCCCATCGTGGTGATAACCCCGATCTTGGCCCCTTTGCGTTCCAGCAGTGCGTTGGTGCCTGCCGTCGTGCCGTGAACAACGACCGATACGGTCGAAAGATCCGTAACACGCGCACTGATGCCGGACAAGAATCCGCCGGATTGGTCGGGGCGTGTGGTGGGTACTTTGGCAACCTCGGCGATGCCTGTTGCCTCGTCCAGCACGAAAATATCGGTAAAAGTGCCGCCAACATCGACGCCGATCATGCGGTTTGAACTGGTCATTGGGTCACCTCTTTCCAGGCATTTCCGTATGTTAGGGTCGCGTGTTCCGGCGTCAGCAGCCCACCCGCCACATCGCGGGCGACATCGCGGGGCGCGCGGTCGGATGCGGGTCCGTATCCGCCACCGCCCGGCGTATCGAGGCGCACGGACTGGCCGCGTTGCAATTTGATCCCGACCATTTTTGACGCCATCGGCGGATTGTGCCAGCCATCGCCTTGTTCATAGGAAAACACGTTCATTGCGGCCTCACCGCCCCCTGCGGCCCCTTTGGGTGCAAAGCGACCGCGTTCACCGAACAAAAAGGCGGTGGCTGATTCCTCGAGCACTTCGATCTCGTAGGTTGCCCCCATGCCGCCGCGATGCATGCCCGCGCCAGCACTGTCGGGGCGCAAAGCCCATTGTTTGAACATCACGGGATATGCGGCCTCAAGTATCTCCATCGGGGGAATGGTTGCTGTGGAAATGGGGGCGTTGCCGTGGTTCAGACCATCGGTTTCGATTGATCCGCCATGACCACCGCCATAAAAGCTGAACATGACCCAAGGTTGCCCATTCGCGCGCTTGCCGGAAATCGACAGGGCGTTGATTGTGCCATAGGCGTTGGCGACGACACGGTCAGGTGCCGCTTGCGAGGCGGCGGCAAAGATCACGTCGATCATGCGCAAAATAGTCTCTGTATAGCCGCCGACGGGGGCGGGGAAGGGGGCGGATAGTAACGATCCGTCAGGGATTTTTACCTTGATCGGGCGCATCACACCGGCGTTGGCGGGCAGGCTGGGAAAGATATGTTTGATCGCGACATAGGCGGTCGCAACGGCGGTCGGCAGCGCGATATTGACTGGACCCGCACAGCGATCCGCAGTGCCCGCGAAATCTAGAGTCATGGTGTCGCCGCTGATCTCAAGGGCGACTTTGATCTTGAGCGGAACATCGGTGATCCCGTCGTTATCGAGGAAATCCTCGGCCTCCCAACGGCCATCGGGCAGGTCCGTCAATTCTGAGCGCATCAGAACTTCGGCGCGGTCTTGCAGCGCGTCCAAAGCGGCGCGCACGGTGTCGGCACCGTATTCGGCCAGCAGTTCATCCAGTCGCCGCACGCCCAGATCAAGCGCGCCAAGCTGCCCGTTCAAATCGCCCTGCGCAGATTGCGGCAGCCGCGTGTTGCGCATCAGGATGTCGATGATATCGGTTTGGATCGTACCCGCTTTGGCCAAGCGGACGGGGGGCAGCACGAATGCCTCTTGAAACGCATCGGTCGCGGCGGGGTTGTAGTTGCCCGGCACAGCGCCGCCCACGTCATGCCAATGCCCGACCGAGGCGAGATAGCAAAACAGCTTTCCCTCGTGGAAATAGGGTCTAACAAGGCGCATATCGCTAAGATGCGTGCCGCCAAGATGCGCGTCGTTAAAGATATAGATATCGCCATCTTCGAGATCGCCATTATCAGCGGCTTTATCAATCACTGCTTTCACGGCAAAGCTCATCACGCCAACAAAGATGGGCAGGCCGGATTTGCCCTGCACCAGCGTATCGCCTGACACGGCATGGTATAGCCCGTGGGAGGCGTCATGCGCTTCGGCAATGATCGGGTTAAAAGCGGCGCGAAACAGGGTGGCGTCCATTTCGTCTGCGATCTGCTCCATCCGGCCGGCAAGGACTGCCAAGGTGATCGGGTCAATATCTTGGGTCATGCATTTGCCTTTGTCTCTGCGATGTCATTCCAGACGTCTTGGCGGGTAAGGTGGCCATCTGTGACCTCGAAGCGATCAATAAAGCGGATGCCGTCAAAGGGGGTGCCGTCCGGCCATTCGCCCGACAATGTGCCGCGACAAAAGACAACGGCAGCGTCATCGGGGGTCTGCAATGCCTCGAACCCTGAATAGGTTTTGGTCACGAATTTGTAGCGCGGTTTTGCCCATTCGATCAGCTGTTCAAGCTGGTGCATCGGCGCGGTACCAGGGAATGTCATCAAAAAACCGGCCCCCAGCATATCTTTGGCTTTTTCGATTTCGCGCGCCTCCATCGCAGATAGATAGTTGCGCACAAGGCCAATCGGGCAGGGCAAGGCCGGGGCAGGCGTGCGGTGCACACCACCGCGCATATAGCCAGCGGGGGCCAGATCGTGGATCATTACCGTCACAGCTTCGGGAGGGGCGGGTACCACAATGCGCACTGCGTGGGTCAATGCCTCGCAAAGGCGGGATTTGTCGTCGTCGCTGTACCCTTGCATAACGTGAAGCTCGATAACGGGCATGACACCTCCTTGGATAAATCTGTATCTTTGGTAATACAGATTACTTGTTGTGCATAGATCAAATATTTTGTCTTTCAGCATATAGATTTCTTGCGTTTGTAAATTCCGCCGCTAGGGTTGGTGCTTAATGAAAGGGTCAAAATGGCACTGGCGTCTGTAAATACCAAAGCGAAAGGTCTTCCCGAAGGGGGTAAGGCGCGGCGCGTTTATTTGCATCTTCACGAGGAAATCTTGCGCGGTGTACATGCTGTCGGTGCCGTATTGCCAGGCGAGCAGAAGTTGGCTGTCACGCTCGATGTGTCACGGGTTACCATACGCCGCGCGCTTGACGCGCTAGAGGAAGAGGGCCTGATCGAGCGCCGTGCCGGGTCGGGCACGACCGTATGTGCGCCCAAGGCGTATCCGTCGATGGCGGCAGATTTCAATACGCTGATGCCGCAGCTGGTCGAGATGGGTCAAAACACAACTGCACGGTTGTTGTCATTCAGCTATGGTGCCGCACCGGGGGCGGTTGCTGCAGCATTGGGTTTGTCGGAGCAGGCCCGCGTGCAGGCCGCTGTGCGGTTGCGGCTTGTTGAGGGAGAGCCTTTTTCGCACCTCACCACGTGGGTGCCAGAAGAGATTGCGCAAAACTATACCGAAGCCGAACTGGCAACTACGCCGCTGTTTCGTCTGCTTGAACGGTCTGGCGTCAAGGTAGATGCGGCGCATCAAACGGTAAGTGCCACGCTTGCGTCGCCCGATGTGGCCGAGGTGTTGGGCGTGAGCATTGGCGCGCCGCTGTTGTCGTTGGACCGCGTGGTCAAGGATGCAGAAGGGCAGGGGGTCGAATACCTGTCGGCGCTTTACCGTCCTGACATGTTCAAGCTCGAGATGGCCCTGACCCGCGTCGGGGCTGGTAAAACCCGTCATTGGGAACCTGTGATCAATCCTGCCCGCAAAGAGGCTGCTGAATGACGGCGCCGCAAACCCTTTTTGCCAAACTATGGGCCGCGCACGAGATCATGCTGCGCGAGGATGGAACCTCTTTGCTTTGGGTGGATCGCCATCTGGTGCACGAGGGGTCGCATCATGCGTTCGCCAAGCTTGGGGACAGGGGCATGAAGGTTGCGGCACCTGATCTGACCTTTGGGGTGGTAGACCATTATGCGCCAACCCGCGCCGGAGAGGTTGCGGCTGATATTCGTCGGATGATCGACACGCTGGGGCAGAATGCCAGATCGCAAGGCATCCGCCTTTTCGATCTGCGTGATCCGGGGCAGGGGATCGTTCACGTGATCGGGCCAGAGCAAGGGCTTACCCTGCCCGGTTTGCTGATCAATTGTGGCGATAGCCATACCTCGACGCATGGTGCCTTTGGCGCGCTGGCCTTTGGTGTGGGTGCGACCGAGGTTGCCCATATATTGGCCACCCAAACGATCTGGCAAAAGCGGCCAAACACGATGCGCATTACGATCAACGGTGTCTTGGGTGCGGCAGTGTCCGCCAAAGATCTGGCGCTGCATTGGATTGCCAAGCTGGGGGCGGACGGCGCGCGCGGCCATGCGATTGAATACGCGGGCACCGCAGTCGAGGCGCTGAGCATGGAAGGTCGGTTGACCCTGTGCAACTTAAGCATCGAAGGGGGCGCGCGGCTGGGATTGGTCGCACCCGATCAGGTGACGTTCGACTATATCAAGGGCCGGAATTTCGCCCCAACTGCAGCCGCATGGGATGCGGCGGTCAATGACTGGGCGGCCTTGAAATCAGATGAGGGTGCCGTTTTTGACTGCGAGGTTACAATCAACGCAGCCGAGATCGCGCCGACGGTCACTTGGGGCACATCGCCCGAGGACGCGTTGCCGATCACCGCGCACGTGCCAGACCCCGCAAACCTGCCTGCGACCAAACAAGAACAGGCGCGGGCAGCGTTGGAGTATATGGGCTTGACCGCCGGGTTGCCGCTTGAGGCTGTGAACGTTGATCAAGTCTTTATCGGGTCATGTACGAACGGGCGGATCGAGGATTTGCGGTTGGCCGCCAAAGTGCTGGCGGGGCGCAAGTCGCGTGTGCCGGGTTTGGTGTCGCCGGGTTCGGCGCTGGTCAAGAAGCAGGCCGAGGATGAAGGGCTTGCGCAGATATTTACCGATGCAGGTCTGGAATGGGCGGGTGCGGGCTGTTCAATGTGTGTTGGCATGAACGGTGATTTAGTTGGCTCAGGTAAACGCTGTGCGTCTTCGACCAACCGTAATTTCAAAGGTCGTCAGGGGCGTGGCGCGCGCACCCATTTGATGAGCCCGGCAATGGTCGCAGCGGCTGCCGTCACAGGGCATCTTGCTGATGTGCGGCCGTTGCTGGAGGGTCGGACGTGAGCGGTTGGACCAAAATTGACGGCCGGGCGGTTGCCTTGCGCCAGTCTAATGTGGACACGGATCAGCTGATCCCTGCCCGGTTCATGTCAGCGCCCCGCAGTGAGGGCTATGGCAGCTTTTTGTTGCATGACGCGCGGCAAGAGGATGCAGCGCATGTGTTGAACCGTTTCGCCAGTGCCGACGTACTGATAACGCGACGCAACTTTGGTAGCGGTTCCAGCCGAGAGGCGGCGGTTTATGCGCTGGTTGATTTTGGCATCAAGGCAGTGTTTGCCCCCAGCTTTGGTGACATCTTTCAAAGCAATGCAGTCAACAACGGTCTGTTGCCTGCGCGTCTAAGCGAGGATCAGATTGAAACACTGATTGATGCGATTGGCGAAGGTGATGCCGATGCCAGCGTTGATTTGATTGATGGGTCAGCAATGATTGGGGGTCATGCGCTGTCATTCGATCTTGATCCCGTCTGGCAGCAAAAGCTGGTGAACGGGTGGGATGATATAGATCTAACTTCCCAGCATAATGAAAAAATAACAAAGTTTCGC
This sequence comes from Roseobacter sp., assembly GCA_024636495.1. Lineage (GTDB taxonomy): Bacteria > Pseudomonadota > Alphaproteobacteria > Rhodobacterales > Rhodobacteraceae > Sulfitobacter. The sequence continues at coordinate 28,116 of JAGXGZ010000033.1, forward strand.
GCGGCACGGTTTGCGGCGCATCCGTGGGCTTTGCCTGCAACCTAAGACGCTTTCGCTGGCGAAATAGCGCAAAGCAAACACCAAAAGGGGCCCATAAGGCGCCCTATCAACCGGGAGTACGACACGATGAAACATAAAATTTTCGGTGGCATCCTTGCCACAACGGCACTGACCTCTGCGGCTTTTGCCCAAGATACGATCACAGCGGTTCACGCGTTTCCTGAATCTCTGATTTACACCAAGTCGTTCCTTGAGTTTGTCGACAAGGTAAACACGGCAGGCGAAGGCGTGATCCAGATTGAAGTACGCGGCGGACCAGAAGCCATCGGCATGTTCCAGCAGCCTGATGCTGTGCGTTCGGGTGTGGTTGATATGGTTTACACACCGGGCAGTTTTTACGCCGGTGCATTGCCGGAAAAAGACGCTTTGGTCACATCGAACCTGACGGCCGTTGAAACGCGCGCCAATGGCGGGATCGAATTGATCGACCAGATTCACCAAGAGAAGATGGGCGTGAAATACCTTGGCTGGTTTGATTCCGGCGTTTGCTACAACCTTTGGACCCGCAACGAACCAACGTTGGACGATGGCGGCAATCTGGATGTTACGGGCCTTAAGCTGCGCGGCAACGCAGTCTATAACGCCTTCTTCACCGAATATCTGGGCGCGCAGGTCATCGATTTGCCGACAACCGAAGTATACTCGGCGCTTGAGCGGGGCGTTGTCGATGCAACAGGTTGGACGCAGATCGGCCTGATCGATCTTAAGTGGAACGAGTTTCTGAACTACCGGATTGAGCCGTGCTTTTTCTCGACTGACCTTGGCACAATCGTGAACCTTGAAAAGTGGAATTCGCTATCGGAAGAATCCCGGACCATCCTGCAAGATGTCGCAATTGCACATGAGGCAGAAAGCGCTGCCAAGCTGGGTGCCGTGCGCGACGAGGATTTCGCAAAGCTGGAAGAAGCCGGGATGCAGATTGTAACGCTCGAGGGTGCTGCGGCCGAAGCCTATCTGGGTGCTGCCACACAAAAGACCTGGGACCGCATGAAGGGCCTGATGGCCGAAAGCCCCCAAGGCGATGGCAACTATGACAAGCTGATCGAGCTTTTCTACAAAAAATAAACACTTCACGGCGCGCTGGATATCTGGCGCGCCGTACTTTTTAACGAGAGGCAAGGCATGGAACTGATCGGCAAACTATATCGAGGGTTCCTGTACACGATGGCAGGTATTGCAGGCGTTATGCTGGTCTGGCTGATGTTTTCGGTGATCACATCGGTGGTGATGCGCAACGCGGGGCTGCAACCTTTTGCGTGGCTGTTCACCTCATCTGAATATGCAATCCTTTATATGACGATGCTGGGCGCGCCGTGGTTGGTGCGCGAAAAGGGTCATGTCCATATCGAACTGGTCACCGCAGCACTTCCCGGCCGGATGCGCCGCATGGTCAGCCGTATGGTTGCCGCGCTTTGTGTGGTCGTGTCGGTCATCCTTGCATGGAAAGGGGCCGAGCTGTTTGTGGGCAACATTGCGCGCAACGATCTGGATGTGCGCGCTTATTACTTTCCTAAATGGATACTGACCGTCACATTTCCGATCAGCTTTGGCCTGATGGCGATAGAATTTTCACGTTTTGTGTTTGGCGATGACCTGATGCATTCCGGCGAAGCAGGGATACACGAATAATGGAATGGTTTGAATCGCTGGCACTTTTGCTGGGGTCTATTCTGGTACTGATGGCGATCGGTATGCCGGTGGCACTGGCTTTTCTGGCCGCCAATATCATGGGCGCATGGTTCTTTATGGGCGGTGCCAAAGGGATCACGCTGCTGCTGAATAACGGTTTTGGCGGGCTGACCAACTACGCGCTGGTCCCGATTCCGTTGTTCTTACTGATGGGTGAGATCTTTTTTCACACCGGCCTTGGGGCGCGGATGTTCAATGCCATCGACAGGTTGCTGGGCAAGCTGCCGGGCCGGTTGTCTTATGTGACGGTTCTGGGCGGCACTGCGTTTTCTACCCTGTCAGGGTCTTCGATGGGGTCAACAGCCCTTTTGGGCAGTCTGATGGTCCCCGAAATGACGGCGCGTGGATATAAGAAACATATGTCGATCGGCCCGATCCTTGGCACGGGCGGGTTGGCGATTATCATTCCGCCATCGGCTTTGGCGGTTCTGCTGGCAACGCTCGCGCGGATCGATGTTGGCGCGCTGTTGATCGCGGGGATCATCCCCGGCTTGATCCTTGCCAGCTTTTACATCGCGACGATCTATATACAGACCAAGATCGATCCCTCAGCCGCCCCTGCATATGACGTCGAAACCCTAAGCTGGGCGCAGAAAATGCGGTTGCTGTTCGGGGATGTGGTGCCCATGTTGTCGGTTATGGTGCTGATCGTGATTGGCATGGTCGGCGGTTTGATCACCCCGTCCGAGGCGGCTGCGTTTGGCGCGCTTGGGGTATTGATTTTGGCCGTTCTGTTTCGGTGCCTGACATGGCAGGCGATGAAGAAATCCGTTATCGGTGCCCTGCGGGTGACATTGATGGCGTATCTGATCGTGTTCGGCTCGGCCACGTTCAGCCAGTTGCTTGCGTTTTCTGGCGCATCCAGCGGCTTGATCCGCTGGGCGACATCGTTCGATCTGGCACCGATCGCGATGCTGCTTGTTATGTTCGGAGTGTTGTTGTTGCTGGGTATGTTCATGGAGCAGATTTCGATGATGCTGCTGACCGTGCCGATCTTTTTCCCGCTTGCGGCAACCCTTGGCTTTGATCCGGTTTGGTTTGGCTTGATCATCCTTTTGGCGCTTGAAATCAGTTTTACCACGCCACCGTTTGGATTGCTGCTATTCGTGATGAAGGGGGTCGCCCCCAAAGATACGACTATGCGCGAAATCTATCTTTCGGCCTTCCCGTACATGGGGTGTTCGATGCTGCTGGTGGCGCTGCTGATCTTGTTCCCACAACTGGCGCTTTGGCTGCCTGGAATGTAGCGGGCTGCCGTTCGGTGCAAGGGGGATGACCGCTTGGCTTGCTTAGGTGGAATCCAGCTTGGCGTTCAACATGAACTGTGCCCCGATGGGTCGGGTCGCGGCGCCGATTGCGCGGGCTTTGCCGCCGATGCTGCCAGCCTCAATGCGCGGGGGGATCAAGCCGCGTGTGTCTTGCGTCACGACATAGCGCCGAACCCGGTTTACCAGATCATCACGGACGCTGGCAGGGAAAGCGCCGTCGATCAAGATCGCTTCAAAGTCGATGACCGAGCAGGTCGAAAGGGCCGCCTTTGCCAGTTCCTGTGCCGTTTGGCCAAGCCACGGATCGACAAGGCGTGCCAAGGAATGCCAGCTATCAGGGTCGGTCCAAAGCTGCTGGGGGTCAAGGTCGACTTCGAGAAGACGCAATTCCAACTGATGGATCGAGGCCATATCCACAAGCTGCATGCTTTCACCGTTTGGGCCGATGCTGCGCAAAGATCCTAGCGCGCCTGCATTCCCCTGACGGCCTTCGAAAACGGAGTTGTTCAAAACAATGCCACCCCCGATAAAAGCCCCGATAAAGAAGTAGGCATAGTCGCGAAATTCCTTTCCGCGACCGTATGTGTGTTCTGCCTGACAAGCCGCCGTTGCATCGTTCATTATGGAAACGGGCAGGCCGGTCAGATGGGTTGCGACACCTTTCAGGTCGATCTCTTTCCAAAGCCTGTAGGCTTCGCCGGGTGCTGCTAACGTGTCGGGCCAATTCCACATTTCGAATGGGGCGGCGATGCCCAAGCCGCAAATGCGTTTGGCGTCTAAAGGGTTCATCTCTTGGACGATGCTTTGAACCCCGTCTTTAAGAAATGCAAAAATGTCTTCTGGATCTGGGACGGCATAGGTTAGTTTACGTTCTTGACGCGGGGTGCCGTTAAAATCGATCAGCACCAGTTCCGCTGATCTGCGCCCGATCTTGAGCCCGAACGAAAATGCCCCGTCCGAGGCCAAGCGCATCGGGATTGACGGCTTTCCGACCTTGCCACGAACGGGTTCGCCCCGTTCAAGCAGGCTTTCTGTCTCGAGCCGGCGCAGGATGCCTGAAACTGTCGGCGGGGACAGCCCTGCCATACGCGCTAGATCACTTCCCGGCATCGGGCCGTTGCGTTGCAAAAGCGACAACAAAAGCCGTTCGTTATGATCACGAACGCCTTTCTGGCTTAGCCCAGTGCTGATTGATCTGACTAAACCATCATCCATCCGCGCAACCTATTCCCCCGTTCTGAGATAAGATATACCCCATTTCTTTTAATAAGGAAAGTTAACTAATTAATTGACAGAACCGGTCGAATCGTCCTAACCAAGGGTTGGGGGCGGCATTTTCAGGTCGCTAACACCACGGAAAAATACTGGTTATTTCAAAGTCTGGGAGGACATCATGAAGAAACTTCTTATCGGGACTGCATTTGCAGCCATCTCAACCGCGGGATCCGCAATGGCCGACGCCCACAGTGTATCGGCGTGCCTGATCACAAAAACAGACACCAACCCATTCTTCGTGAAAATGCGTGAAGGCGCAGAAGCTGCAGCAGCAGAACTTGGCATGACGCTTCGGTCGTATGCTGGTAAGATTGACGGCGACCATGAAACACAGGTCGCCGCGATCGAAACATGCATCGCAGACGGCGCAAAAGGTATCTTGCTGACCGCGTCCGACACGTCTTCCATCACTGGCGCTGTTCAGCAAGCCCGCGACGCTGGCCTGATTGTTATTGCCCTCGACACCCCGCTTGATCCAGCTTCCGCAGCAGACGCCACATTTGCGACTGACAACTTCCTTGCAGGCGAGCTGATCGGCAAGTGGGCCGCAGCACAGTTGGGCGATGACGCGGCGAACGCCCGTATCGCAATGCTTGACCTTGCTGTCAGCCAGCCAACAGTCGGCGTCTTGCGCGACCAGGGTTTCTTGCAAGGTTTTGGCATTGATCTGGCCGATCCAAATGTAAACGGCGACGAAGATGACGCACGGATCGTTGGGAATGACGTGACTGCCGGTAACGAAGAAGGCGGTCGCACAGCAATGGAGAACCTGCTTGCTGTCGATCCAACCATCAACGTGGTTTACACAATCAACGAGCCAGCGGCTGCCGGTGCGTATGAAGCGTTGAAATCCATTGGTCGTGAAAACGACGTTTTGATCGTTTCCGTCGATGGTGGTTGCCCAGGCATTCAGAACATTGCTGACGGAGTGATCGGTGCAACGTCGCAGCAGTATCCTTTGCGCATGGCGTCTTTGGGCATCAAAGCGATTGCTGCTTTCGCCGCTGATGGCACATTGCCAGAAAACACAACCGGCAAAGACTTCTTTGATACCGGTGTGGCACTTGTAACCGACAAGCCTGCTGATGGCGTCGAAAGCATCTCTGTTGCCGAAGGCACGGATCTTTGCTGGGGCTAAACCCTGCACAATTGACTTGAGTAACGGGGGCGGGTTTTCCCGCCCCTTTCCAAGACTGTGCTAAGGTTGCAAAGCCGCTAACCCGATTTAGCGCTCATATATTTACAAATAAGGGGAACGACCCGATGTCTGGTAAAGCTGACGATTATGAAGCCGCGATAACGCCGTCTGCGTCTGAATCAGTCGCTACATTCGCAGAACGCAAAGGTGCCCTTTCGCGGGTTCAACATGCGCTTCATGTGAACCCGGCATTGGTGCCGCTTTTCGTACTGGTGGTTTCCATCAGCCTGTTCGGGCTTTTGCTGGGATCCAAGTTCTTTTCACCCTTCGCCCTCACGTTGATCCTGCAACAGGTTCAAATCGTAGGAATCGTAGCCGCAGCGCAAAGCCTTGTGATCCTGACGGCGGGCATCGACCTAAGCGTTGGTGCCATCGCGGTTCTGTCCAGCGTCATCATGGGGCAATTTACTTTCCGCTATGGCATGCCGGTCGAAATCGCCATTGTCTTTGGCCTGGCATTTGGCACGGCGATCGGGGCGATCAACGGCTGGCTTGTCGCGGTTATGAAACTGCCGCCGTTCATCGTTACGTTGGGCATGTGGCAGATCGTTCTGGCCGCAAACTTTCTTTACTCCCAAAACGCAACGATCCGCAGTCAGGACATCGAGGCAGAGGCCCCGTTACTGCAATTCCTTGGAACAGCATTCAAGGTTGGTGCAGGGGAGGACGGGCGCGGCGGCGCGACCTTTACTTATGGCGTGATCGCAATGGTGTTGATCTTTGGCGTTCTTGCCTATGTCCTTGGCCAAACCGCATGGGGCCGCCATATTTACGCCGTTGGCGATGATCCTGAAGCGGCACAACTGTCTGGCGTCAACGTCAAGCGCACCCTTATTTCCGTCTACGCAGTCACCGGCTTTATCTGCGCCATAGCGGGCTGGGCTTTGATCGGGCGCATCGGGTCGGTCAGCCCAACATCGGGACAGCTGCTAAATATCGAAAGCATCACCGCTGTTGTTATTGGCGGTATTTCGCTTTTTGGTGGTCGCGGATCAATTATGGGGCCGCTGTTTGGCGCGCTTATTGTGGGCGTGTTCACCCTGGGTCTGCGCCTTGCTGGCGCGGATGCCCAATGGACGTACCTTTTGATTGGCGCACTTATCATTGGCGCTGTGGCTGTGGACCAATGGATTAGAAAGGTATCGGCATGACCCTTATGGAAAAAATCAGCAGCGGCGCGATTGAACCCATTCTTAAAGGACGCGGTCTGGTCAAACGGTATGGTCGCGTCACGGCATTGGATCATTGCGACTTTGATCTTTACCCGGGCGAAATCCTTGCTGTGATTGGCGACAACGGTGCCGGAAAATCATCCTTGATCAAGGCCGTCTCTGGCGCTGTGATCCCGGATGAAGGAGAGGTCTTTCTTGACGGGAAGCGTGTGAATTTCACGTCGCCAACAGATGCGCGCAAGGAAGGGATCGAAACGGTTTATCAGACGCTTGCCATGTCGCCCGCCTTGTCCATTGCCGACAACATGTTCATGGGCCGCGAGCTGCGCAAACCCGGCTTTCGTGGGAAATATCTGCGCCAGCTGGATCGCAAAAAGATGGAGGACATTGCCCGCGCCAAACTGACAGAGCTTGGCCTGATGACGATCCAGAACATCAACCAAGCGGTCGAAACCCTGTCAGGCGGCCAACGTCAGGGTGTTGCCGTGGCACGTGCCGCCGCCTTCGGCTCGAAGGTGATTATCCTTGATGAACCGACCGCCGCCCTGGGCGTCAAGGAATCCCGTCGCGTTCTGGAAATGATCCTTGATGTGCGCGCGCGCGGTATTCCGATCATTCTGATCAGCCATAACATGCCGCATGTGTTTGAAGTCGCTGACCGTATCCATGTGCACCGCCTTGGCAAACGTCTTTGCGTGATTGACCCCAAGGATTACACGATGTCAGACGCTGTAGCCTTCATGACCGGCGCGAAAGAGGCACCGCCGCAACCTGCGTGATAAAGGGTTGATAGGGTGTTAAGGCCTGAAAACGATCATCGATCCGACAAAATGTGACGCGAGACGATGCCACTACAAACCGCACATTGTGCGAATGTGTGGCTTCATCGGGTCGCGCTTGGGTCGCGATCAAACCTGAAATCGGTTCTTTACAGTCGACCCAACAGGTCGAATCTGGCCAGCTGAATGTGCTGGTCAAAACGACGGATTGCTTTGAAAGCTTGCCCAAACACGCCATTTCGGGCCATTCCGCAGGAAGCACAAACAGTGGTTCCTGCTTGTGTTTAGTTTGCGACTTGGGGGCTTAAAACTTCTCCAACGGGCGTTGGGAAGGCTTTGCAGCAGTTAGGTGGTGCGGCCGTATCTGACTCTGGTGCACAGATCGTTCGAAAATATCACATCGCCAAGCTATGCTGATTTTAGTATCGAAGTGACTGGTGGCAATGACGCCGCCATTTACAATATGGCCAAAATTGCAGGTTTTACCGACGGCTATGATGCCGGGCGTCGTATCGACACGCTGCTGTTGGAATTTACCGCCAGCGAATTGCAGTGCGCCGATGTGCAAGGCGCAATTGTTGCGCAAACCGCAACAATCACCCTGGCCGGAACGGCAATCAACGGAGACTTTGAAACCTAAAGGATCTACGGCGATCACTTTAATTTTGTCTGACCATCGTGAGTGAATTTGAAAGACCGGATGCCCTTTTCCGGTATTTTCATCGCCGTTTAGGACTTGCAATGATTGGCTTGGAACGGCGTTCTTATCAACTCTATCGCCTTTTAAGATCGCCCCCTTAGAACGACGTTCGAAAACCAAGGCTGACGGATGAATTGCTGAAGCTATTGATGACTTGGTTGGATGTGTTGCGCTGCCAATTTGCCCTTAGAACCGGAACGAAGGGGCCAATCTGGTATTGCGAGCTGTAAAATTCCGTGTTGATCGAAACAGAACGATCTTTGCGGCGGTTGCCTGTCAGCGCATTTATGCCATCCCGGTTTTCAAACCCGGTTGTAACATCAACGGCTGCGACCAACCCGCCTTTGAATGCATACATGGCGCCAATTGTCAGCGCGCCTTGCAGGCCTGATTGCAGCGTTGAGGAGGCATCGGCGTGCAATAAGTACCCACGGCTGCGCAGGATCATGTTGGGCGATAGCGCATAGGATAACTGTGCATCAAACTGGGTGCGTGGCCCATCTGCGATGCTGAAAGTGTCGTGGGTCAGACGGTAGCGTTCGACGCCGAAACGTATTGAGGTACGATCACCGATAAGGCTGCTATAGCTTCCATAGACCCCGAAGCGATTACTATAGGGCGCCCCTCCGGTATAGGCTTTGCCGCCCAACACCCCCCCTTCGAAGAATACGTTCTGCCGTGGAGAATACCGCAGTCCGGCACGACCGACGATCTGCGTTTCACGCAGGGCCTTGTCGTCGTATTGCCTTACCGAGGTATCAAAAGACAACGACGCTTCGAGGGTTTGTGACAGTCTGGGCCGGTACGTCGCGCCCGCATTTACGACTACTCCTGTGGCGGACCGAGCGCGCAGAGTGTTGGGGATTGTTAAAACCAGACCGCCAACATTGATGCTGCCTGCGGCAGTGCCTTTGCCTGCGTTCGATGCCGGTTCAACCCGCATATCCAGCCGAATTGACCATGTCTTGCGGGCCGCGATCTGGGCCAGCGTATAATCCACTGCCTTGCGTTGTTCGGCGTTTAATGTGGCCCCGCGTGCTTGTTGAAAATGAAATTGCGCACGGGCGTCACGCTCCAGCAGATAAAGCGCATAGCCAAGTTCTAGACGGTACAGAACCACGTCGGGATAATCGCGAACCAATCTTTCAAGATGGGGCAATGCCGCGTGTGGATTGCCCGCCTCCATCTGTTTGTTTGACTGAAGCCAGTCTTGGGGCACCGATGTTTGCGCCGACACTCGTTCAGGCCCGAGCATCCCTATAAGCAGAAGCATACATAGGGCGAACATATAAATATGACCCCCCTTTCGGGGGGCCACTGGCATCATAGGAAAAGGTTTGGGTATTAATCGCACTTGGGTCTATTTTTTGTCTGCATAGAACGTGCCGCCCCCTGCGATGCCAAAGCCGACGGAATTCGGATCGCCCAGCAAAAGCGCTGACGTACCCCCTGCGCTTTCCGCGTTTGTGCCGGAAAAGGTTCCTGTCAAGGTCAGCTGTGCAGTTGAGCTTTGGTTGTTGATAGATTCAGTCAGCGTGCCACGCATGCTTCCAATCAAGGAGCCCTGCGTAATCGTCCCACCCACAACGGGCACGACGATATCATTTTGCACGACAATATTCGGATCAGTGGTGTTTTGCGAGCTTAACGTTCCGGTTACGGTCACCGCCTTGCCATCCACTTCGCCGGCGAAATTGGTGGCCGTACCGCTTAGCGTACCATTATCAAAGTTAGCCGCAAAAGCGACATCGCCGACAAAGAAACCGTTGGGGCCGTTACTGCCGGGCGCCGATGTCTCAATTCGGGTCTTCCCCTCGTAATCTATCGTTCCGGTTTGTCGCACTGTTTGTGGACCAAGACCCTGAACCCGATCAAGATTAGCTTGATAGGTTGACGACACGCCGCCACCACCGCCAATACCGGTTCCACCCCCGGTGCCAAGGCAGGCGCTAAGTGATATCACTGACAGCACCACAAAACCGCCACGCAACATAAGCTTCTTATTCATCTAAACCCCCAAAAAATTGACTGCGCCCTGGCGTCTGCCAGCGCACCTAAGTTCACTGCAAAACGCCCTTAAAATTCACGGTCGCCTTGATGGGGAAAACATCGACGATTGATGACCTGCGGTATCTCCCCCATAGAGGGGAGCCGTGAAGCTTAACCGCGAAAAGTTCAGTTTTTGGGGATGTCGTCGGTAAGCAGGCCAAGCCGGCTGGCGTGAATTGCGGCCTCGGCGCGATTTGAAATCTCAAGCTTTCGGTATACCGATTTGATGTGGGTAATCACCGTGCTTTCTGCCAACCCTAGCGCGGCCGCCGCCTCTGATACTCGCAGCCCGCGCGCGATTAGCCTCAATACCTCGGTCTCGCGTTTGGTAAGCTTTGCGGGGCTTTCGTAATTTGGCCCGGTTAGCTGGAAATGATGCATGATCCGGCGCGCAATTTGTGGGCTAAGCGGTGGCACACCCGTCAGCAGCAGCCGCAGTTGATTTTCCAATACGTCCTCGGGTTCGCTTTTCAGCAGATAACCCTGCGCACCGGCAGCCAAAGCTGATACAATAGCGCTGTCGGTTGCCATGACAGTCGTGACCACCTTGACGCATTGCGGTTGCTCTTGGCCCAGCAGGCGTAACAGGGTCACCCCTTCACCGTCTGGCAAACTAAGATCGACAAGCGCCAGATCGTATGTCTGGCGGGTGCACGCCTCTATTGCTTCGCGCAGGGATGCTTTTTTCACTATCTTCGGGTCGGGAAATATTTTTTGCACAATTCCAGCCAGCCATTCGCGTGACTGCCGGACGTCCTCGAGAATGAGAATATCGCGTATCATTCGGCGACCTTGTCGCGCAGCATGTTCGGGTTCATCGGGATCGTTACAAGAATAAGGGTGCCCGTCAGGCCGCCCGTTCGGTTTCCGACAGTCGCCAGGCCCATAAGGACTTCGGCGCGATCTATGATATTGGCAATGCCGTTGCCCTGATTTGACGGGCTCCTTGCCGACAGGCCCTTGCCATTATCTTCAACTTTCAGGGTGATTTGATCGGCGTGCAGCTCAATGTTGACCACGATTTCTGTGGCTTCTGAGTGTCGCAAAATATTTGACACCGATTCACGCAAAATCGACCGTAACCCGTTGATCACTTCGAATGACACAACCGGGCCTTCCTCTGAAAAACTATCAACAGGAGACGCCCAAGTCAGCGTGATGTTCCGGCTTTCGATCCGCCGGGTGGTTTCTGTGCGCAGGTCCGCAAAGATGGGTAGCAGTTCAAATTCGGCTTGAAAGCCATCGTTGATGATGGCGCGCAGATCGCTCAGGCTGTCGCGCAAAAGATCATCTTTGCGCGACACCTCATGCGAATGCAGGGCGCTTAGCAATTGCGCCCCGATGTTGTCATGCACATCACGACTGATCCGATCGCGTTCGATGCGCGCGCCTTTTTCATAAGCGTTCCGGCTTTCTGCAGCCAGTAGATGCATTTCTATCATGTGTGCCGCGACCGCGACATCATCTGGCGAAAACAGGCGCTTACCGTTTTGCGCATACCGGATGCGCCGCGCCTCAAGGCCGTCGACGCCGGGGATCAAAAGGGCCAGCCCGTTTTCATCAATCTGCGGCGCGCTGATCAGTCGGTTAAGCGGTTCAGGCGGGGCCAGCGGCATAAACACGTCTCGCAGCACTGCGTCCCATCGTTGTGCATGTTCGGCCTGTGTCGGAGAGAGTGCTGTGCGCACGATATCCGCCACCCGGCCCGTCAGCGATGCTGATCTGCGGTGAAGAAAGAACTTGAGCAGGATTTGGCGCAGTGGGAAATACAAAAAACCGGCAATCAACATGGCGACGCCCAGTGACATCCAAGGCTGGTTTTTCAGGAACCGGATCAAGAGCAGGTCCAGAACGAATATCGACACCATGCCTGACAGCCAAAGCCAGATATAATACGACCAACGATCAAGGTTGAACACTTTGTAGCGTAACAATCCCAACGCCAGCCCGACATGCATTATATTGAAAAAGGCAAAGGCAATGCTTTGGGGCACATATCCTTCTTCCGATATGCCAAGGCTGATCGGGGCCGGACCACTAAAGATAAAAAGTGAGCAGCCAACTAAGGATACCAGGATAAACCACCGCAATCCGGCACGATTCAACGGTTCACGTCTGCTGAGATACCATTGAACGGCCCCCAGAATCAGCGCGACCAGCATTTGCGACAACACCGCAAATCCCAAGATATTGTCAGGGGGCAGGTTCAAGAAATTCAACGCGATAGCCACGCCATAAATGGCAGTGGGGATCAACAGCCAGACAGGGCGGAACATTTGTTTGGGATACTGCGCAAACAGACCAACCAAAGCGATGCCAAAGGCGATCGCACCAAAGGCGTTGATACTGGACAACACCCGAAATAACGTACCATCCAACGCAATCTGACGCGTGGAATAAATCGCCGCCGCATGCGCAAAAACCGGTACAAAAAGCGCCGTCAGGGCAAACATCCGCGCGCCCCAATCCTCTCGTCGCAAGCCGATCACCCAGCCGCCAATCAGCAACGAGACAAGGCCGACCCCAATCTGAAACCAGAAAGTCCAATGCAAATCGGCAAAGTGCCGCGCCCGCACCTGATAGGTTTGTGTCCGTTCTGTGCCATCAGGCAGCACAAATCCAACCGTAACTTCCGGCTGGTTCAATGCCTCTCGAATAACAGTCTGGCGGGCGCGAAATTCTTGAATGGCCGCATAGCTGCCAAGCTGGTCTGGTTCCTCGATCAGATCGGATGGAATGATCTCGATATCACCTAGTTTGATCGGGACGGCACCCTGCGGCAAATCAATCTGCGGCTGGGATGTGGCAACCCAGACGGTGGTCGCCGTCATAAGCAGCCCGAACAGGGCTACTGCAAGAAACAAGGATGCCGGTGATATCTTATTATAAGTGATGTTCATCATAATGGCGTATTCGCTTCGACAGCAATGCATATCCCCCAAACGGGGGAGTGGCTTACCCTGCGACGCCTTACGATTCTGGGCAAGCATCTTTGGGTTGGACCATCATCCGGGCGTCCGCCAGGATCACCAAGCAGTTTAACGCGGAGATATTATAAAACCACTCTGCCCAAGGGACATTGCTGCATACATCGGCATTTGAAGGGTTTTTGGGGCGATCAGGTCTGATGGTATCAAGCTGACATGGAGCAGTTTAGCGGTTGACGCCTTGGTTGGGAAATATCTGGTCTGTCCAATAAACCGGGGTACTGAATGACAGCACCCCGGTTTGTGATCGTGTCCAAGCAGCCCGGCATGTGTTGGCCGGGACGTCGCTTACTTGATCTGCGTCATCGCCTCGGCCACCTCTTCGGTCGACATCTGGCCAGTGGTCATGACTTCTCCACCTTCGATCTTCCACAGGCGGAACGGGCCAGAGATATCGCCGACATCGTCAAAGGCCACAGGGCCAATGACGCCTTCGTACTTGATGGGCTCTCCCGCCGCGATCAGGTCCAGTGCCTTCTTGAACTCTTCGGGTCCGGCGTAGATCGGGGTTCCAGCAGGATCAACGACAGCGCGGATGGAATCGCGGATCGCATCAGATTCTGCGACACCAGCCTTGGCGATGGCCAGACCGACGATGGCACCAGCATCATAGGACCGGTCCGCCGCAGGGGCAGAAGGTTCGATACCGCCCGAGAAGTCGGCGTAGTTGTCGTAGAAATAGGTCGTCGATTGCGTCTCTGTCGTGCCGGAGGACGTGCCGAATGCACCCTCAAGATACTGCGCGCCAACCGCTTCTATAAAGTCGGTTGAGTTCATGCCATCATTGAGCAGGAATTTCTGCGGCCCGCCCTGACTGATCCACGCACGCGCAATGGTGGCGCCGTCGACGGGATAAGAAATCAGGTAAAGCGTCTCGGGGTCGCCGCCCATGGCAGAGGTGACTTCGGAGGCATAGTTCGGCTGGTTCTCGTTATAGGGCGTGGTCGAGGTAATCGTACCACCCATCGCGGTAAAGGCCGCGCTAAATTCGCGCATCAGATTGACGCCAAAGTCGTTGTTCACGTGGATCAGCGCCATGTTGTCGAGGCCCTGATCACGGGCGTATTTCGCGGCGGCAACACCTTGGAGCGCATCCGATGTGATGGTGCGGAAGAAATAGCCGCCTGTTTTGCCTTCACGGCCTAGGGCGGTAAGCGTGGGAGATGACGACGCAGGAGAGACCTGAACCACACCTGCGGGTGCCGTCACAGACGTTAACACGGGTACAGAGACCGACGAGATAATGCCGCCGATCACGACCGGCACGCCTTTGATGTTCACAAGCTGGGTTGCTTGATCGACCGCGACGTTGCCTTGGCTTTGGCTGTCACGGGTGTCGGTTACCAGCTTGCAACCCAGTACACCGCCGGCCTCGTTAAGATCGCGAAACGCCATTTCAATGGATTTCGCACCGGCCTGACCGTAGGCACCTGCGGGGCCGGTCAGTTCAAGCACAAGGCCGACTGTGACGTCGCAATCCTGCGCCAATGCGCCTGCCGCAGATAGGGCCGTGACAGCACTGGCAAGTGAGAGTGTTTTCAGCATTTTCATGGTGGTCTCCTTGTTGGGGTTTTCTAGGTTTCTTATTGGTTTTGGTTTGTCGTGATCCAGGTTTCGTGCAGGTGCCGCCAGACAACGCCACTTGGGGCATGCGGGTCTGGCGTGAAAAGTGCAGTGCTGCGCCTTTTCGTTTGGCCTTCGTCGGTTCGTTGCAGTTCGTCATAGACGACCAAGGCCAGATCGTGCCCAAGCGCGACGGTGCTGCGCCTTTCGACATCAATGGCAAAATGGCCACTGACCCTGCTGGCGCGCGCGTTTTGCAACATCGACAAAACTGCGTCACAGCCAATCTGTGCACCCTCGGGGCTGATCATCTGAAAATCCGCTGAAAAGCAAAGCGCAGTCTTTTCCATTGCGGTCTCGGGCCCCGTGCCAGTGAACCAATCCACAAAGAAAGCGTGGCGGGTCACGACTTCGTCCCATGCCCGGATTTCAAGCGGCGAGGTCATGCGGGCGTCTTGTTGAGGTTGTATTTCATGATCGACCCATGCCGCCCGTTTCGATCACGCTCCACGTCGAAGACATCGCCAGGGACGGGGTTCGCCTGCGCTGTGACAGCACCAATCTCGGCCTTGTCCGCTTGGGTCAGGGCAATTTCGGGCAGGGCCGCGTTGCTTGGAATATGCGAGGCATTGCGCGCACCAACGATTACGGCGGCGACGCCGGGGCGGTCCAGCATCATGCGGCTGGCAATCGAGGCGATATCGGTGCCGTGGCGCGCAGCGACCCGGGCAAGGGTCTGCAACAGGGTCTGAAACAAGTCCCAGCCGCCGAATTCGTCCACGATCAGCTTGTACTTGATCAGCGAGCGGTTTTCAAAATCGCCCGTCGGTTCCGGAACGCCCAGCCAGCGTTCACTTAGCAAGCCGCCGCTGACCGACCCGTAGCACAGCAAGCCGATCCCGGCCTTCTGCGCGGCCTCGGCCATGGCGCGGGCGGGGCGGTCGTCAAGCAGGGAATACTGAACCTGCATCGACACCAGCGGAATGCCCGCATCGACCAGCGCCATCATCGTGTCGGTGTTGAAATTGGTGGCACCTATGTTGGTTATCTTGCCTTCAGCGCGCAGGTCTGTCAGCCAGCCTGCGACCTCGACATAGCGATCGACCTCGTAGTCCCACCAGTGGAACTGGACCAGATCCAAGGTGTTTGCGTTGAGCCGCTTTAGCGAGGTGTCGATGCCCGCGACCAGATCGGCGCGCGTGAAATGCGCAAGTTTTTCCAGATCTGGAACGCATTTGGTATGAACCTTGACCTGCGCCAGCGCCTCGGCCCCGCGTTGATTGGCATAGGTTTTGCGAAATTCACCGATCATCTGCTCGACGCCGGTATAGATGTCTGCACAGTCGAAAGCGGTGATCCCTGCATCGCAAAAGGCGATCATATCTTCGACGCTTGTGCTTAGATCGACCTGACCATGGCCTTCCGACAGCTGCCAGCCGCCCTTGATAACACGCGAGATTCGATGGCCGGGGGCAAGGTCGATGTATTTCATGTCGTATCTCCGGAGGGCAGGGGCACGGCGGTCGTGTCGCCATGGTTAAAGCGGCGCAGCTTGGTGCGCGTGATTTTCAGCCGCGAAGGGCAATTGGGATCAGGGCAAGCGATTTCGGCGTCTGTGGTCATCCAGTCGGCGGCGTTCGTCGGGCGCTGCTTGGCGGCCAGCAGCGGCAAGACAGACGCGAGCGAGTAGATCGAGATGCCTTGACCGGGCGGCAGATGCAGCATCTCGCCGCGCAGTTCGAAATAATCGCCGACATGCGCGCCACACCATATTTTCGCGCCGGGTGGGGCTGTCACCTCGACCCGCAAGTCCCAAAGTTCAAAGGTGCTTTGCTCAGCCATTGGCGTTTTCCCCTGTATCGTCCCAAAAGGCGTTCCCCGCGTTTTCGAGAATATCAAACACGCGGCTGATGTCTGCCGTCAGCTCTGCCTTGAGCGCGTCAGCCTCGCCCGCGCGAATCGCGTGCACGATGCCGCGGTGATGTTCGGCCCCCGAGGACAGCATCCGCGGTTGGTGGAGACGCGCGGCCGCCCGGATGTAGGGCCCGGCCTGCATCCACAGACTTTCCACGAAAGGCAGCAAAACGGCATTGGCGGCGCGCTGGTATATGCAAAAATGAAACGCCTGATTGGCGCACGCTACGGCACCTGCATCCTGCGCTGTTTCGTATTCCTCGATGGTTTCGTCCAGCCGCGCAAGATCGCTGGCCGTGAGATGGGGTAGCGCCTGAACGGCCAACTCGCCCTCGATCAGGGTGCGTGCGTGATTGATCCCGCGGGCGTTGTCGCGCGACAACAAAGGCACGCGAACGCGGCGATTCTCCATCGCTTCCAATGCACGCTCGGATACCAACCGCGCCAACGCCTCGCGTACAGGCATTGAACTGACGGACATACGTTTCGCCACATCGCTGACAATAAACAGCGCGCCCGCGTCAAAGGCCCCGCGGATCAGGGCATTGCGCAACTGGTTATAGACACGGTCTTGCGAAGTCTCGCGCCGTATGGGGGCTAAGGCCTCAAGCCCTTCCGAAATGGCGGCCGACTGGTTCAATGCACGTTCCTTCGCATGACGCGGTGCAGCAAATGGGTTTACGCAGCCGCCTTACTATGCTCTATACCTGATAAGTGATACTTGATCAACTTTAGAGTTTGCATGACCGAGATGAAAAATTCACCTGATTCCAATGGCCCGTTGGCCGCGCGTGATTTGAAGAAATCATTCGGCGGGAATCGTGTGGTGGACGGCATGTCGCTGGCGCTTGGCCCGGGGGAGATGCTGGGGTTGATTGGGCCGAACGGCGCGGGAAAGACGACAATGTTCAATCTGCTGGCTGGAACGCTGGCCAGCGATGCGGGCTCGATCCATCTTTCCGGAACCGATGTTACGCGGACGTCACAACAAGGGCGCTGCCGCTTGGGGCTAAGCCGGAGTTTCCAGATTCCCAAACCGTTTTCGCGCATGACGATTCTTGAAAACGTCATGACCGCCGCGCAAAATCAGGCGGGCGAAAACGTGCTGCGCGCCATGATGCAACCCCGCTTGGTCGCGAAACAGGAGCAGGCAAATGTTGCGCGCGCGCGGGATCTGATAGACTTCGTCAGCCTTAGCCATCTGGAGGACCAGCCCGCCTCGGTCCTGTCAGGCGGACAACGCAAGCTGCTGGAACTGGCGCGGGTTTTGATGACGCAACCCCGCGTCATCTTGCTGGACGAACCAGCGGCGGGCGTTAATCCAGCGTTGCTGGATCTCATTATCGACCGCATCGCACAAATTCATGCGCAAGGCATCGCCGTGCTGCTGATCGAGCACAACATGGAGATGATCGCGCGTCTGTGTCCGCGTGTTATCGTGATGGCGGCGGGCAAATTGCTTGCCGAAGGAACCCCGCAGGACGTCACGCGCCGCGCTGATGTGATAGACGTTTACCTTGACGGAGCCCCCGCATGAGCCTGCTTCGGTTGCGCGACTTCTCTGCTGGATACGAGACCGATCTGCCGATCGTCAAACACGTCGATATGGACATCTCGCGGGGCGAGGCGGTGTGCATTCTCGGCCCTAACGGTGCCGGGAAATCGACCCTGATCAAGGCGATTGCGGGTCAGGTGCGCTGTCTTGGGGGGTCGGTGCATCTGGCCGATGATGACATCACCAACGCCCCCAGTCATGCGCTAGCGCGGCGGGGTCTGGGCTTTGTTCCGCAAACCGAGAATATCTTTACCCAGATGACGATCCGCGAAAACATGCAGATAGCGGCCGAGCTGTTGCCAAAGGCGCGGCGCGCGGACCAGATGCAGCGGCTGTTCGACATGTTTCCCGACCTCAAGGCGCGGCCCAACACGCTTGCGGGCGCGCTTTCCGGGGGCCAGCGGCAAATGCTGGCGGCGGCGCGGGCGTTACTGACGGTGCCTGAGGTGCTGATCCTGGATGAGCCATCGGCCGGGCTGTCGCCCAAGCTGGTGGGACAGGTGTTCGAAACTTTACGCCAGATTCGGGCAGCCGGGGTCACGCTGGTGCTGGTGGAACAGAACGTGCGTGCAGCCCTTGATCTGACAGAGCGGGCGGTGGTGCTGGTGGACGGCAGGCTGGCCCATGACGGGCCGACGGACGTGCTTCGCGATGGCAAGCTACTGGGCGAATTGTTTTTGGGGTCGCGCCATGCAGAGGTGGTCGCATGAGCCCGCAAGTTCTGATCGACGGCATCATCGCCGGATCGACCATCGGCCTTGGGGCGATCGGCCTGACGTTGACCTATTCGATATTGCGCTTCGCCAACTTCACCCACGGCGATTTCCTTGCTTGGGGGGCGTATCTGACGCTAACTGTCTCGGGGTTTCTGGGTGGTCTGCTGGCGGGCCTTGGCATCGGCGATCCGCTGGGGCCGTTCAGCTTTGGATGGGGCCTGCCCGTGTCGCTGCTGGCGGGTATGGCGCTGACTGTACTATTGACGCTCGGGTTGGACAAGGTTTTGTTCGGCAGGCTGCGGCGGCGCGGGGCAGACGCCATCATCATCGTTATGGCAAGCTTTGGCGCCTCGATGGCGCTGCGCTCGCTGCTTGAGTTCATCTTTACCGCCAACCCCGCCTATTTCACCCGCGAATTGCAGATCGCGCAGAAAATCGGCATGGGCATGCGCGCCACACCCGACCAGATGTTGACGGTCGGGCTGACGGCGGTGCTGGTGATCGCCTTGCATGTTTTCGTTACACGCAGCTCAACGGGCCGCGCCATGCGCGCGGTCAGCGAAAACCCGGGGCTGGCGGGGGTCTACGGCCTGGACGTGCAACAGGTGATCCGGGTGACTTGGATCATCGGCGCAGCACTTGCCTGTGTAGCCGGAGTGATGTCGGGCCTGCTGGTGCAGATCCGCCCCTACATGGGCTTCGATCTGCTGCTGCCGCTTTTCGCTGCTGCTATTCTAGGGGGGATAGGGTCTATCCCCGGCGCAATGTTGGGCGGTCTGATCATTGGCTTGGCAGAGGCGGTGACGGTGCAGGTCGTCGGGGCTGAATGGCGCGCTGGTGTTGCATTTGTGGTGCTGGTGTTGGTGCTGATCCTGCGCCCCTCGGGCCTGTTCGGGCGGAGGGTGTAGCTGATGGAATACCTAGCTTACGGTGCATTTTTTCTGACAATCGCGATGACCTACGCGCTGATCTGTTTGGGGCTGAACGTGCAATGGGGTCAGACCGGGCTTTTCAACGTGGGTGTGGCAGCCTTTGTCGGGGCAGGGGCCTATACCTCGGGACTGTTCACCACACCGGCCGTTGTGGATCGCCTCGGCGGGTTCGACCTGCCGATCTGGGTCGGCTGGATCGCCGCGGCGCTGGTGGGGGGGGTGCTATCATTCCTTGTCGGTGCGCTGACCATACGAATGCGAACGGACTATCTGGCCATCACAACATTCGGCATCGCGATCACGCTGCAACTTGCGTTTCAGAACCTCGAAGGCCTGACAGGTGGCGTATTCGGCATGAGCTTTATTCCCCGCGCTTTTGGCGACTTGCAAGGACGCTCCATTGCGTTCAACCTGTCGAACTTCGCGCTTGCGGCGGCGATGGTGTTTGCCGTCTACCTGCTTTTGCAACACCTGATGCGCAGCCCTTGGGGCCGCCTTCTGCGCGCGGTGCGCGAGGACGAGACCGCGGCGCAGTCGATGGGCAAGAACCCCGTCTCGCTGCGCCTTCAGGCCTTTGTGCTGGGCGGCGCGATCATGGGGCTGGCGGGGGCGGTACAGGCGCATTTTATCGGCTTCATCGCACCGGGGAATTATTTGCCGATGATGACATTTCAGGTCTGGGCGATGCTGATCGTCGGCGGATCGGGCAACAACCGGGGGGCAATCCTTGGCGCGGTTCTGGTCTGGGCGATCTGGGCATTGTCGGGCAGCATCATCTCGGAAATCTTTCCAGCCGACCAGCAGGCTCGGGCGGCTTCTCTGCAAATCGTCGTCATCGGCGTGATGCTTTGCCTGATCCTGCTGTGGCGACCCCAAGGGATCTTGCCCGAAGCACGAACATCCTCGCGCCATCTTGGCAAGCGACCTGATAAAGGACCAAAACCATGACACCCGACCGATACGACCTGACGGCGACCCTCAACATTTCCCGCGTGCTGACGGGCCTCTGGCAGGTGGCCGATCAGGAGAAAGACGGCGATGCAAGCGATCTGGACGCCGCTGCCCAAGCACTGGCTGCCTACGCAGAGGCGGGATTTGATACGTTTGATATGGCCGATCACTACGGCAGCGCCGAGCTGATCGCGGGACGCGCTTTGAAGAAGGTGCCGACTGCGCGTGCCTTCACCAAATGGTGTCCAGAGCCCGGGCCGATGACCCCCGAGGTTGTACGTGCGGGCGTTCAGGACCGGCTTGACCGGCTCGGCGTAGAGTGTGTCGACCTGCTGCAGTTCCACTGGTGGACGTTCGAACATCCCGCGTGGCTGGATGCGCTGCACGAACTGACCAAGCTGCGCGCAGAAGGGTTGATCGGCGAGATCGGCGTGACGAATTTCGACGCCGCGCATCTGTTGGTGGCGTTGGAGGAAGGCATTCCCGTCGTCTCCAACCAAGTCTCTTTTTCGCTGATCGACCGTCGCGCGGCAGGGGACCTGACCACGCTTTGTACCGAACGGAACGTCAGGCTGCTGGCTTATGGCACGCTGTTGGGGGGGTTCCTGTCCGAGCGCTGGCTGGACAAACCCCGCCCCGCCGAGGTCGCGGACTGGAGCGGGATGAAATATCTGCGCTTCATCGACACTGCCGGGGGCTGGGATGCGTTTCAGGGCGTGCTGTCTGCGGCATCGCACATCGCAAAGAAACACAGCGTTTCGCTGTCGAACGTCGCCTCACGCTGGGTGTTGGAACACGCCAGCGTTGCGGGCGTGATTGTGGGTGCGCGGCTTGGTGAAAACGAACATCGCGCGGATAATGCCCAGCTGTTCTCGTTCCGGCTGGATGCCGACGACATTGCCCTGTTGGAAGCCGCCTTTGTCAAAACCACTCCGATCCCCGGCGATTGTGGCGACGAATACCGCCAGCCGCCTTTCCTGACGGCCTCGGGCGATCTGAGCCATCACCTGTCAGAGATCCTGACTACGCTTGAGGTCGTTCAGGACGCCGACGTCCCCGACCGCCGCCGCGCCTTTACCGGATCGAAATGGGAGCCTATCGCGGGCTATTGCCGCGCCATCAGGGACGGCGACCGGATTCTGGTATCAGGCACCACCGCAACCCATGGCGTAGATCACACGGTAGCCCCCGGTTCGGCACAGGCACAGGCGACCTATATCTTGGACAAGATCGCCAGCGCGGTCACTGCATTGGGCGGCAAGCCGTCGGATATTCTGCGCACGCGTATGTACGTCCGAGGCGAAGAGGACATTATGGGTGCATCTCTGGCGCACGGGCGCTTCTTTGGCCGCACCCCGCCTGCGAATACAACGTTCTATGCGGGCGGTCTGGTCGGTGATTTCCGGATCGAGATTGAGGCCGAAGCAGTCGTGCGCAGGGCCTAAGATCGCTTAGATGTTCTGCTCCTTGAGGGCTAGATCATCGCGCAGCGGCACCGTCTGACGTTCGATCATCCGGTGCACCTGCGGCGGCCCGTCGCCTCGATGCAAACCGCGCAGCTGATCAGAGAGCGCGGCATCGGCGTTTGTACGT
Source organism: Roseobacter sp. (assembly GCA_024636495.1). Lineage (GTDB taxonomy): Bacteria > Pseudomonadota > Alphaproteobacteria > Rhodobacterales > Rhodobacteraceae > Sulfitobacter. The sequence goes on from JAGXGZ010000033.1 coordinate 50,517, forward strand.
CGCTCGTTGTGGCGCACATATTCGCCCCAGGTTGGAACGTGATAACTCTCGCTCCAATGATCGGGAAATTCGAGGTCGCGTAGCAGTACCCATTGCTGCGCGCCATCCCGGATCCGGATGCGCCGCCGTTGCCGCATCGCAGCAAGGAAAGCTGGCACATCCGCTTGGGCGATTTCGTAGTCCACCATCACCATCACCGGACCACTGCGGTAGTTCAAATGGAACTGCGTGTCAGGCTCCTTGAAACGGTTCAGCGGGGCAAGGTCGAGGCCCGCGAATTCTGGCAGCGGCAGCTTGATCCCGATCAGCGCCCCGATGATCAACAAGATCGCCGCGATCACCAGTGCCGTGGGCGCGCCGCTGCGTTCAGCCAACCCGCCCCAGATCAAACTGCCTGCCGCCATGCCGCCAAACGTGCCGGTCTGGTACAGGGCCAACGCCCTGCCCACGACCCAACGCGGCGTGGAAAGCTGGATCGTCACGTTGAACATCGACAGCGCCAGCACCCAACAGGCCCCCGTCATCAGTAAGGCAACCGCCGCGACGGCTGTGCTGCCACCAAGCGCCAGCACACCACAGCTGATCCCGAATCCAACGAACGATCCGCGCGCAATGATCTCGTTGCGGAAGCGTTCGCGCAGCCGAGCGTTGCCAAGCGCCCCCACAACAGCGCCGGTGCCAAAACAGCCCAGCAGCACACCATAGACAAACGCAGTGCCCTGCAATGTTTCGCGCACCAGCACGGGCAGCAACGCCAGAAGCGCGATAGCGGACAGGCCGAACCAGAACCCGCGCAGGATGACCCGCAGCAGATTGGGCGACATCGCGACATAGCGCAGACCCGCAGCAAAGGCGCTGCCCATCGGTTCGCGCGGTAAATGCGTATCGCGGGCGGGCGCCTTCCAGCGCAGCAGTGCAAAGATAATGGCGACGTAGCTGAACGCGTTCACCGCAAAGGCAGCGGCGGCCCCTGCAATCGCCACAATAGCGCCACCCGCGGCCGGACCCACGCAGCGCATCAGGTTGAACCCCATAGAATTCAGTGAAACCGCCGTCGGCAACTCTTCTCGGCTGACGATGTCACCCATGGTCGCCTGCCAGGACGGGTTGTGCAGTGCAGTGCCACAGCCGATCAGGAACGTGAATCCCAGCAGAGACCAAGGCGTCAGCCACCCCTCGAACGCAATAAAGGTCAGCGCGACCGACACCACAAACATAAAGGCCTGCGCGATCAACATCACCCGGCGACGGTCGAAATTATCCGCAAACACGCCAGCCAGCAGCGAGAATACCATAATCGGCAGGGTGACCGACCCCTGCACCAATGCGACCATACTTTGTGAACTCGACAGCGAGGTCATAAGCCATGCGGCGCCCACAGCCTGCACAAGTCCGCCAAAATTGGACGCCAAAGCTGCAACCCAAAGCGAGCGGAAGGTCTGGTTACGAAAGAGCACTAAAGGGGAAATGCGGTCTGGCACGGGGCTACCTTGTCCAACCCGGAACACGCTAAAGGCACCGGATGTAGTCTTTTGGGGACTTGGTCAAACTGATCGCATGCGGCGCGGGTGATTGGAAGTGCTATGCGTGAAGTTGCTGGAATGTGCGTAGTTGTATTACATAATCAAGATTATAGGATTCAGCAATGTTAGCCCAAAGTTAGACTGTCACCCCTGTGCAATTCAGGAATGTTACTCACTTGTTCCAATAAGCAACGGGAGATTGGACATGGGATGGGTGAGGATGAGAGAGCTCGAGTTAAATCGCATTGAGGTGTTGGCGCAGGTTGATGACGGACGATGATCTGAGGCTCTCACGCAAACAGCCTCGCGAAATCCATCAACCGAGATCACGCCGGGAATGCTTCGGCGAGCTGATCCAGATCGACGGTTCAGATCATCGCTGGCTTGAGGATTGCGGCCCGCCTTGCACCCTGCTCGTCTTCATTCCCTCTCGGGACATTGCTGCGCAATGCCCTGCCAGGCAGTTGATGACGACACAAGCATGTTGATGGAGCTGCGGTTTGCGCAATCAGAAAGTACCTTCAGTTACTTCGAGGCACTGGAGAGCTACCTGCTTAAACAAGGTCGCCCTGTTGCTTTTTACAGTGACAAAAAGACGGTTTTCCGCGTTCCAAAACCCGACAAACAGATGAGACGCATGACGCAGTTTGGGCGTGCGCTCGCAGAGCTAAACATCGAGATTCTTTGTGCAGACGGTCATCGCAGTGTTTCTCAGTCGTATCCTTGCCGACATTGCGCTGAAGCTGGGGCCGTGGGAATATTTTTTGCTGGGTTTCTGCGCAATTTTGCTGGTCGCGGCGCTGCCGTGCGAAAGCGTGTTTCACGGCCTTGCCGCTGCCGCATTCGGCCTCTTCGCGATAAAGCAGGTCGTCACCGAATTTGCCTGCGGGTCCAAGCCGGTACCCAAGGTCGATGTCTCACGCATCCGTGGCTTTGGCGTGTCGCTGGCCAATTTTAACAGCAACACGGTCAACATGATACGCTCTTTCATGATCGGTCTGTGGATCGGGTTCCTGCCCGCATGGGCGCCGGCCTGTCCAACATGGTGTCCTATACCGACGCCAAGAACAGCTCAAAGCACCCCGAGAAGTTTGGCAAAGGCTGTATTGATGGCGTCGTTGCATCCGAGACTATCAACAACGGCTCGGTCGGCGGATCACTGATCCCCGTGGTAGTGCTTGGTATTCCGGGCGATGGCACAACCGCCATCCTGCTGGGCGGACTGAAGACCCACGGCATTCAGGCGGGCCCGCTGCTGTTCGCGAACAACCCTGATATCGTCTATACGCTTTTTCTCAATGCGCTGATCTTGGCCGTGATGTTGCTGGTGGTGCAGTTATTCGGGATGCGTCTGTTCCCGGCGATCCTCGGCATCCCCTACCACTACCTTTACCCCGCCATCGTCGTCTTGTGCTTTATCGGTATCTTTGTCGGCGCGGGGACCGAGTTCAATTTCATCATCATGCGGGCCTTCGCCATGATTGGCCTGCTGATGGACTGGGTACGCCTGCCTGTCAGCCCCTTCCTGCCGGCCTTCATCCTGGGCCCGACGGTGGAATCGAACCTGCACAAGGGCTTTAAATATACCGACGACGGCATCTGGGCCTATCTCAAGGCCGGGTGGGTGGCGCAGCGGCGGGCTTCGTAAAGTCGCCCGCCGGTCAACGCTTGGGCGGCCAAGACCTGTTGGTTTTGCTAGAAATATTCGGGATGCCTGCGACGAATGTCATCCACACTGGCGAGGGTACCTGACAGATGCTCGCGCACAACCTCCTGCGCCTGCGCGACCTGCCCTGCCGTGATCGTCGCCACGATGCGGCGGTGGCAATCCATGATCGAATGCGACTTGCCCGGATCGGGCAGGTTCAGATTGCGGAGCCTGTCGATATGTCCGGATCGGGCAGTGATCAAACCCCACAGCGCTCCGACGCCGACAAGGCTGCACATGTGACGGTGGAAATCCTGATCAAGGACGCGAAACCGGTCAATGTCGCCGTTTGCCAGTTCAAGTTCCTGACGCGCGATGATGTTTTGCAACGCGTCAACTGCACGATTGTCGGCGGCCAGCGCCAGCCTGCGCACCACTTCAAGCTCAAGCGATAGTCGCAAGAACTGCGTTTCTTGGGCGTGGGAGACATCAATCCGCGATACTTCGGTTTTTGACTGAGGATAGATCAGCAAAAGCCCTTCCTCTTCGAGACGCTGCATCGCCTCGCGGACAGGCGTCTGACTGACCCCGTAGGCGTCGGCGACTTCGGCCCGCGACAGATACTGCCCCGGCGCAAGATCCAGCGAAACGATTCTGTTGCGCAATGCATCGTGGATCTGTTGGCTGGCTGAAATCCTCTTGATTCCATTGTTCGTGGTGATCTGACCAACGTCACCCGTGGCGTGGTTCTCTGAATTCATTGGCTATTCCTGTGCGTCCTCAAACTAATATAGGAAGTCCTTGCCTAATATACACTAATATATTAGTATATCAGTTGACGGATGATAGTCCGCAACGTTCTTAGGGAGGACACTATGAAACCCACGCTTACGGCCCTGCTGGCCGGATCGATTGCCTTGCCTGCTGCAATGGCATCTGCAGAAACCTTGAATATCCAGACATCGTTCAACGCGGGCGATTTTTCGACCCAGTATCTGACCGAAAACTGGCTGCCCAAAATCTCCGAGATGACAGAAGGCCGGGTCGAGATTGTTCTCACCCCCAACGGCTCTGTTGTGCCCGCCAAGGAAACGCCAGAGGCCGTAGCCGCAGGCGCGCTGGATGGTGACTTTACCTCCGTTAATTATTTCGCCGGTCTCGAACCAGCTTATGCCATCATGGGCGATTTGATTTCAGGCTATGACACACCTGAACAGATGCTGGGCTTTTGCAAAGACGACCGCGGCGAAGAGATGATGCAGAAAGCCGCAGATTCCGTCACGGGCGGTGAAGTTCACGTAGTTGCCTGTGGCCCCTATTCCCGCGAAGCACTGCCTGCACGCACGCCTATCCGCACCTTTGAAGACCTCGCAGGCAAAAAGATCCGCTCGCCCGAAGGTCTGGCCGCCGCTGTCTTTCAGGCTGCCGGTGCAAGTCCCGTATCCATCCCGTTCTCTGAAGTTTTCGGTGCGCTGGAAAAAGGCATCGTCGACGCCGCTGACGCATCAGCCTACGTGAACAACGACGCGACGGGAATGCACGATGTGGCACCCTTCCCGCTTTATCCCGGCATCCACTCCATGCCGTCGCTTCAGTTCACCATCAACACCGAGAAGTGGGAGGCGCTGTCATCCGAAGACCAGACCGCGCTACGCACCTGGTGGTACGACGCGATGTACGCGATGGCGGCCGAAGTCTCCAAGCTTGATGCCGAACTTGCAGCCCGCGATGCTGCCGGTGGCAAGATCGAGGTGATCAACTGGCCGCAGGAAAGCCGCGACAAGCTGCGCAAGGTCGCCCGCGAACAGTGGGAAGACTACGCCACAAAGTCCGACCTCGCCAAGGAGGCGCTTGATGCGCATATCGCTTACATGACCAAGATCGGCTTGTTCTGAAGCTTGTCTTGAATATGCCGCGCCGGATCGTTCGGCGCGGCGCTCACGCTTTTCGCTTGGGGGCGTCATGAAAACCCTTTTTACCCGCTATGCCGATGCGATGGATCGCATCAGCGTCTTCATTGGACAGGCTTGTTCAGTCCTGCTTTTTGCCTGCATCGTCGCGTCGGCCGCGGAAGTGGTCATGCGCTATGGCTTCGACATGCCGACCGTGTGGTCCACGGAACTTGCCATGACCCTGTGTGCAACGGCTTGGGTGCTTTCTGTCGGCTTCGTCACCCAACGCAACCGTCATATCTCGATCACGATGCTGGAACTGGTGGTCGGGCCAAAAGTCTGGCGTATCTTTCGTCTGATCCAGATGCTGATCGCTTTTGGTGCCGTGCTGGTGCTGACAATGGCACTGTGGAAGCCCGCGATCAAAGTTCTGGGGCGCACTGAGTATTCGGGTACAGCGTTCAATTCAATCCAGCCCACGATCTTCAAGGTTCTGATCGTCATCGGCTGCATTCTTTACCTCGCGCAACTCGTGGCCAACATCATCCGCTGGGTTCAGCGCACCGAAGGAGATCTGTCCGGTGGGCATTGAAATCATCACCCTGCTGATCGTACTGGCGCTTTTGTCGCTGATGGCGGTCGGCGTGCCTTTGGGCATCACGACACTTACCGTATCACTGGTCACGGCAATCTTGTATTTCGGGCCACGCGCCGGATATTTCATCGTCGCGGCCAATGTCAGCGAAGTCATGCACAAATACGAGCTGATCGCGGTGCCGTTTTTCGTGTTCATGGCCAATGTGTTGGAACGATCAGGGATCGCCAAGTCGCTATTTGATTCAATGGCAATCATGGGCGGGCGTTTCCGCGGTTCTGTTGGTGTGCAGACTTGCATCGTTGCCGTTGTTTTGGCGGCCATGTCCGGCATTATGGGCGGCGAGATAGTGATGCTTGGCCTCATCGCCCTGCCCCAGATGCTGCGGCTTGGTTATGACAAGAAGCTTTCGATCGGCATAATCTGCGCCGCCGGTGCGCTTGCCACGCTGATCCCGCCTTCTGTCGTCCTGATCATCTACGGGTTGGCCGCACAGGTTTCGATCACCAAGCTCTTCGCGGCCTCGGCCGTGCCGGGCCTGATGCTGGCGCTGATGTATGTGACTTATATCCTTGTGCGGGTCCGCCTGAACCCCGCGCTTGCACCGATCTACGACATTCCCGAAACCGGGCTGCCCTTCTTTCAGCGGCTCAAATACCTCAAGGGCGTCATCTTGCCGGGCATCCTGATCGGGACGGTTCTGGGCGTCATCTATTCGGGCATTGCCACGGTGACAGAAGCGGCAGCGATTGGTGCGGTAGGTGCGTTGGTCGTGGCCGGACTGCGCCGAGAGCTGACCTGGATCATGATGCGCGACGCAATGCGCCAGACCGTGCTGACCGTGGGATCAATCATCTGGCTGGTGCTGGGCGCTATCTCCCTGATCGGAATCTACAACCGGATCGGCGGTGGTGAATTCCTGCGTGGTGTGCTGACCGGCCTCGACATGGCACCGATCATGGTCATCGTGGTTATGATGCTGATCATCATGCTGCTCGGCACCTTCCTCGAATGGATCGCGATCATCTTCATCACGGTTCCGATCTTTGCCCCTGTCGTCAGCGACCTAGGCTTTGATCCGATCTGGTTCGGCGTTCTGTTCGCAATGAACATCCAGATCTACTATCTTTCGCCCCCCTTTGGTCCGGCTTGTTTCTTCCTGAAATCCGTAGCCCCCAAAGGCATCGAATTACAGGACATCTTCGTTGCCGTACTGCCCTTCATCGCGTTGCAGGCATTGGGACTATTCATTGTCCTGCTCTTCCCCGACGTGGCGCTGTGGCTGCCATCCATACTCGACTAAGGAGGTTTCCATGACAGACCCCAATCTGACACGGCAGGACGAGGATATCTCGGCCCCCGAATACACCGCCGAAGACATGCAAGACCGTCACGATTTCGGCAACTGGCCTGAAGTGTTCGGAGTGCTGCTGACCGCTTTCCTTGTCTGGCTGATCTTTACACTGAACGGATGACCAATATGACCCGCAAATCACCCCAAGACCTTCGTTCTGCCCGCTGGTTCGCACCGGACGATCTGCGCAGCTTTGGTCACCGCAGCCGGATGATGCAGCTTGGGTACGGCGAAGAAGACTTTCGCGACCGTCCTGTCATTGGCGTCCTGAACACCTGGTCAGAACTCAACACCTGCCACAGCCACTTTCGTGAACGCGCGCAGGATGTGAAGCGTGGCGTGTTGCAGGCAGGCGGTTTCCCGGTGGAAATGCCAGCGCTGTCGATTGATGAAAGCAACATCAAGCCGACCTCGATGCTGTACCGCAATATGCTGGCGATGGAGACAGAGGAGATGATCCGCTGTCATCCGCTCGACGGCGTAGTGCTGATGGGCGGCTGCGACAAGACCACGCCGGGTCTGGTCATGGGCGCGATCAGTGCCGGCGTGCCCATGATCTATCTACCCGCAGGCCCGATGCTGCGCGGCAATTACGCAGGGAAATTTCTTGGGTCCGGCTCGGATGCGTGGAAATACTGGGACGAAAGGCGCGCGGGCAATATCCCGGACGCCGAGTGGCAGGGCGTGCAAGGTGGCATCGCGCGGTCTGCAGGCACCTGCATGACCATGGGCACAGCTTCGACAATGACCGCCATTGCCGATGCGATGGGGCTGACGCTGCCCGGTGCCTCGTCGATCCCCGCAGTCGACAGCAATCACCAGCGCATGTCAGCCAGCTGCGGTCGTCGTATCGTCGAGATGGTGTGGGAAGATTTGACACCCGACAAGATTATCAACGAAGGTGCCTGCCGCAACGCCGCCATTGTCGCGATGGCAACGGGCTGTTCCACCAATGCTGTCGTCCACCTTATCGCGATGGCGCGCCGCGCGGGCGTGCCCATGCAGCTTGAGGATCTGGACGAGTTGGGCCGCATCACGCCGCTGATAGCCAACGTGCGCCCCTCGGGCAAAGACTACCTGATGGAAGATTTCTATTACGCCGGTGGTCTGCGCGCGCTGATGAAGCAGATCGAGGCGCGCCTTGACACCTCTTGCATGACCGTCACAGGCAAGACCATGGGCGAAAATCTTGAAGGCGCCGAGGTCTACAACGACGATGTTATCCGCCCCCTGTCGAACCCGGTTTACAAGGAAGGATCGCTCGCTGTGCTCAAGGGCAACCTTTGCCCTTCCGGTGCAGTCATCAAGCCCGCCGCGTGCGATCCGAAGTTCCACGTTCACGAAGGCCCTGCGCTGGTCTTTGACAATTATCCCGACATGAAAAAGGCCGTGGATGACGAAGATCTCGACATCACGCCCGACCATGTGATGGTGCTGCGCAACGCCGGGCCACTTGGCGGTCCGGGCTTTCCTGAATGGGGCATGCTGCCGATCCCGAAGGCGCTGATCAAGCAGGGCCACCGCGACATGTTGCGGCTGTCCGATGCGCGGATGTCCGGCACCTCCTACGGGGCCTGCGTGCTGCACATGGCTCCCGAGGCGTATATCGGTGGTCCATTAGCGCTGTTGAAAACCGGCGACATCATCCGCCTCGATCTGCCAAACCGCACGCTTGACATGTTGGTGGACGAAGACGAACTCGCCGCCCGCCGGGCAGCCCTAGTGCTGCCAAAACCGCGCTTTGAACGCGGTTGGGGCTGGATGTTCTCGCGCCACGTCACGCAAGCCGACCAAGGCTGTGACTTTGATTTCCTGCAATCCGACTTTGGCCGCACCGCCGGCGAACCTGACATTTTCTAGGAAGGCACCTGATGACCGATTACACCCTGTCCGACGACACCCGCGACAAGCTCAAGCGCGCCTCGACCGCCTCTGTCGCATCACAGCTTTACAAGCGCGGTTTGCGCAACCAATTCATTCAAGGGGTGCGTCCGGTAACAGCCAAGGACGAACGCATGGTCGGCCAGGCCTTTACCCTGCGCTACATCCCTGCCCGCGAAGATCGCAACCCGATGGAGGTTTTCAAAAACCCCGAACACCCGCAGCGCGTGGCCGTTGAAACCTGCCCACCCGGCCATGTGTTGGTCATGGACGGTCGCAAAGATGCCTCTGCCGCAACTGCGGGATCGATCCTTGTCACGCGGATGGCCGTGCGGGGGTGCGCTGGCTTGGTGACAGACGGCGGCCTGCGCGATGCTGCCGGTATCGGCGCACTTGATATTCCGACGTTTTTTGGTGGCCCTTCCGCCCCCACGAACTTGACCAAGCACGAAGCGCTCGACATCAACGTGCCCATCGGCTGCGGTGATGTTGCGGTCTTTCCGGGCGATGTGATTGTGGGGGATGGCGACGGCGTCATGGTTATCCCGGCCCATCTTGCCGACGAGATAGCAGAGGCCTGTGCGGGCATGGAGAGCTTTGAGGATTTCGTGCTGGAGGAAGTTCAGGCCGGTACGTCGATCATCGGCCTTTACCCCTGCACCAAGGGCGAGAACCAAAAGAAATACGACGCTTGGCGCGCCAAAACAGGACGCTAAGCCAAGCACCAAATCACGTTGAATAGACTGAGAAGGAAACGAAAATGGATAGCACATCTGCTGATTTCACCCCCCACGGCAAACACCTGATCGCAGGGGAATGGGTCGCGGGCGACGCGACCTTCGCCTCTGAACCAGCACACGGAAAAGCGTTCGACTATGCCGTTGGCACCCCTGCGTTGGTTAATAGCGCTTGTGTCGCCGCCGAAGACGCGTTCTGGAGCTACGGTTACACTACTGCCGCCGCGCGCGCCGATTTCCTTGACACCATCGCTGACGAGATCGAGGCACGTGGCCCCCAGATCACGGCCATTGGCACATCTGAATCCGGGCTGCCCGCAGCGCGCCTTGAGGGCGAGCGCGGGCGGACAACAGGCCAGCTGCGTCTGTTCGCCAGTCACATCCGCAAGGGCGACTACCTCGACAGACGTCACGACGCGGCACTGCCGGACCGCCAGCCGTTGCCCCGCCCCGACATGGTTATGATCCAGCGTCCCATCGGCCCCGTCGCTGTCTTTGGCGCCTCTAATTTCCCTCTCGCCTTTTCGACTGCGGGTGGCGACACCGCCGCCGCACTTGCGGCAGGCTGTCCGGTTGTGGTGAAGGGTCATTCCGCCCATCCCGGTACCGGGGAGATTATCGCCGAAGCGATCCACGCTGCCATTGAAAAATGTGGCATGCACCCCGGTGTCTTCTCTCTCATCCAAGGTGGGAAGCGCGACGTGGGTCAGGCGCTGGTCCAGCATCCGCTGATTAAGGCTGTGGGCTTCACCGGCTCGCTCGCTGGGGGGCGTGCGCTGTTTGATCTTTGCGCGCAGCGTCCTGAACCGATCCCGTTCTTCGGCGAGCTTGGGTCGGTCAACCCGATGTTCGTTCTGCCCGCAGCTTTGGCTGCCCGCGGGGCAGCGATCGGCAAAGGCTGGGCCGGATCACTGACGATGGGCGCGGGCCAGTTCTGCACCAATCCCGGTATTGCTGTAGTGCCCAAAGGGGCCGAGGGTGACGCATTTGTCGCCGCAGCCATCGAAGCCCTGAGTAAAGTCGGCCCGCAGGTGATGCTGACGGATGGTATCGCCACCGCTTACAAGGACGGCAAAGCACGATTTGACGGGCGCAATGCGGTCAAGTCGCTGCTGTGCAATGACGACGAGGGTCGCCACGCCTCCCCGAACCTTTTTGAGACGGACGCGGACAGCTATCTGCAAGATCATGGTTTGGGCGAAGAGGTCTTTGGTCCTCTCGGTCTTGTAGTCCGCGTGGCCGACGCCGACGAGATGGAGACCCTTGCCAAGGGGTTTGAGGGCCAGCTCACCGCGACGATACACATGGACGACAGCGACACTGATGCGGCCCGACGCCTGCTGCCGATCCTCGAGCGAAAGGCAGGTCGTGTCCTTGTCAACGGGTTTCCCACCGGGGTCGAAGTGGCTGGTGCGATGGTGCATGGCGGCCCCTACCCCGCTTCGACAAATTTCGGTGCCACCTCTGTCGGCACATTGTCGATCCGGCGGTTCCTGCGGCCTGTGTGTTATCAAAACGTGCCAGCCGCATTGCTACCAGCTTAAGTCAGTTTATCCAGAGGCCTAATCCGGTACACGATTGAACGACAGGATATGCTCGACCCCGCTCCGGATATGCATTTCAAGCAGTTCCAAAGCGGGGTCGATTTTACGCGCGATGACCAGTTCGCGAAGCTCGGCGTGCTGGGCGGCGGCGGGGCGGCCCCAAAACTCCAGAACCAGCATGTGGTAACGGATGAATCTGTCAAACGCCATCGAATGCGCCGTCATCAATGACGGCGACGCGCAGGCCGAAATCGTTGCGTAGTGAAACTCCCAATCTTGCTGGACCCAGTCGTTCACGGTGGACATATCACCGCCGATCAACCGCTCCTCCACCGTCGACAGCATGTAGTGCGCACGTACCACATCCGCCTCCAATGCCATGTCACCACTTTCCATGGACTGGCGAAGAGCTTGCTTTTCCAAGAGCAATCGCAAGTCGGCAATGTCGTGCAGGCCCTGCACCGTCACTGTCGCAAAGTCCGGTCGAACTGAACTTCTCGGCCGTGTTTTCGGAGCAGGATATCCGCGCCGAAATGATGAAGAAATTCGCAGCCGCCCTTGGCGATGGCTATGCCTTCAACGGCTACTATGGGGCGACACTTTTCAAACAGGGGACTGAATTGGTGGCGCTCCAGCGGGGCAACCTTGAGATGGGCAACATCGCGCCGCAGGATATCTCGAACCAGATCCCGGCCTTTTCGATCCTGACGTCGGCCTATCTGTTCCGCGATGCCGAGCATCTGAAAACCTTTTGGGCGTCAGATGTAGGTGCAGAAATGAAAGGGATGGCCGAAGACCAATTGGGGATCCACATCCTTGGGCCAACATATTTCGGGACTCGCCAAGTCGGCCTGCGCGTGGACAAGAAGATCAACACACCCGAGGATATGGCCGGTATCAAGCTGCGGATGCCCGGGGGCGAGGCCCTTGGTGCGAACCCCACCCCGATGGCCTACCCGGAGGTTTACACCGGACTTCAAAACGGGGCGATCGACGGTCAGGACAACCCGCTGCCCAACGTCCAGAATATGAAGTTCTATGAGGTCGAAAAACAGACCGTCATGACCTCACACCTCGTGGGCTACGACCTTCTCGTCGTGTCGAAAACGGTCTGGGATTCGCTTGACGATCCACAAAAGGAAGCGTTTCAAGCCGCAGCGGATGACGCGATCACGTGCTCGACCGAACAGCACATCAATCGCGAGGCGGAGCTGATCGAATTCTTCAAGGGCGAAGGGATGGAGATATATACGCCTGATGTCGATGCGTTCCGCGCCTACGCTCAGAAGATGTATCTGGAGTCAGATATTTCCAAGGACTGGCCCGCAGGCATGATAGACCGCATCAACGCGCTTTGATTTAAAGGGGCGACCGCACCAACGGTCGCCCTTATCCCCATTCAGGAGACAGACATGAACCGTAGCATTCATGTGCTCAACGGCCCCAACCTCAATCGCCTCGGCCTGCGAGAACCAGAGATTTACGGGCATACCACCTTGACGGAGATCGAGGCGATGTGCCGGGAGGCGGCACAGGGCGATCCACTGGAGTTTCGCCAAACCAATTCCGAGGCACAACTGATTGACTGGATTCACGAGGCCTGTGATACCGCCGATGGTCTGGTGATCAATCCGGCGGGCCTAAGCTTTCGGTCCATCCCTCTGCTTGACGCACTCAAGATGTTTCACGGACCGCTTATCGAAGTCCATATTTCGAACATTCACCGCAGGGACGAAATATACCGGACATCGTTGGTTTCGACGGTAGCCACTGCAGTAATCGCGGGGCTGGGTGCGCAAGGCTATGTCCTCGGGATCATGGCGGTCCGGGATCTGATCACGGATCGCAACTGACCAATATGTTGCGTAAAAACGCCTGCAACCGGTATGGTGCAGGCGTTTTCATTTTCATGTCTCGGGTCGGACCCGATCAGAGCTTGTTGATCTCGTCCAGCATGCCTTCGGGCCAGGATTTAGAAAGCGGGCTGTCCAGATACATCTGCTGGGCATACGCCTGAAACGCTTTCACGTCAGGGGCGTAGACCTTCAACCCTTCGCCCTTGAAGAATTCAATCAATTCAGCTTCTTGCGGCAGATACTGTTCGTCCAACCATGTCGTCGCGTTGTCGGCGGCCACCTGCATTCTCGCTTTCTGGTCATCGCTCAGGTCGTTCCAAAGACTGGACGACACGATCAACATGCCGAAACCGACGTTATGGTCGGTCAGAACGATCTGGTCTGTCACTTCGTAGAACTTCATCGCCTTGTCATTCGGCAAAGGATTGTCCTGACCGTCAACGACACCCGATTGCAGCGCGGTGTAAAGTTCGGTGTAGGGGATTGGCACGGGGTTCGCCCCCAGAGCCTTGCCAAGGAACTGCCAGCTTTCACCACCCGGCATCCGCATCTTGACGCCAGACAGGTCGGCAGGCGTCTTGATCTCCTTGTCGCCCTTCAGGTTCACCTGACGGGTGCCATAGTAAAACGTGCCGAGGATCTCCACGCCCATTTTGTCGCGCGCGATCTGCTTGAGCTGCTCGCCGACCTCGCTTTTGAAAATCGCCTTCAGATGCGCCTGATCGCGCACCACATAAGCGGCACCAAGAATATCGAATTCCGGTGCCTGCTGCGCAAGATCCGAAGGCGGCAGGCCCGCCATCTGGATATTGCCGCGCTGGATACCCGTCAGCTCGGTGCCTTGCTTCATCAGTGTCGCGCTGAAATAGGGCTGGAAGTCGAAGTCATCGCCAAGTTCTTTGGCGAAGATATCAATCATCGCCTCTGAACGTGGCACATCCGGCGGGTTCACGTCGGAAAAGATCAGCTCGACCTTGGTCTGGGCCGTTGCAGGCAGTGCTACCGCAGTCGCGGCAGCCAGCAGCAATGCCTTTAGGGGTAGTAGTTTCATGGTGTCCTCCCATTGGGTATTAAATCAGTCTTCAAAGAGATTCTCCGGCAGGCCCTGCCCCACCCCGTCAAGGGCGAAGACAGATCCTGCCAAAGGTTCGAGCGCCCGTTGTTCGGGCATCAGGAACTTGCTTGCCGATGTGACAAACAAGGTCTTCAGGTCCGGCCCACCAAAACACAGGCAGGTCGGGTTGGTGACGGGCAAAGTGATCTCGCGGTCGACCTGGCCATCCGGTGTGTAGCGAACCACGCGGCCTCCGGCGAAAAACGCCTGCCAAAGACAACCGTCCACATCAACGCATGCACCATCCGGGCGATCTGCTGTGGCGGAATAATCCGCCCAGACTGTGCGGCCTACAGGCGTTCCGTCCTCTGATAGGGCGATCTTCCAGGTCAGATTGCGGCGCGTATCGGTGAACCACATCGCGTCGCCCTTTGGCGTAAAGGCGATCCCGTTCGCGACAATCACATCGTCATAAAACCGCGTCATCGTGCCATCGGGGTCAACGCGATACAGCCCACCAATCCGCCGGTGAAGTTCGTTATCCATAGTGCCGATCCACAGCCTGCCCTGCCCGTCAACCCGCCCATCGTTCAGGCGCGTGGCGGGCATCGCTTCGTCCGGTGTCGTCGCAAGGTGGACGACGTCGCTGCCGTCAGTTGCGCATGTCACCAGATCCAGATCACGGGCAAGAACGAACCGTCCGGACCGGGTCAGCGCATGCGACCCAAGATAGGTTCCCGGCTGTGCAAAGCTGTCGTATTGCCCGGTTGCAGGATCAAGCGAATACAACCGTGGCTGTTCAATATCGACCCACGTCAGGCGACCTGATCGCGGATCCCACAGTGGCGTTTCACCAAGCTGCGCGTCGCTTGTTTGGCAAACTTCAACGCTGGTCATCGGGCAGGAACCGATGCAGGGCGCATAAGACGGCGTTGCGCCGCTGTGCGGTAGGGGGCGTTCGGGGCACCGTACCCTGAATATCCGCCGGTGCGCTGCACGATCTCAAAGAACATACCGTCACCGAAAGGCTTTGAGTAGAACTGGTAGAATGCGCCCGATGCATCTTCGTCATAAAGGATATTCAAAGCTTTCAACTCTTCCACTTTTTCATCGTCCAGACCCAAGCGCGCAGCAAGGTCATCGTAATAGTTGTTGGGAATTGGCAGTGCAGAAAAACCGACGTTGGCCATCGCTTTTGCCGTCTCGTAAATGTCCTTTGATGCAAATGCGACATGCTGAACCGAAGAGCCAAAGCTGTCCGCCACGAACCGACCCGCCATGGTGCGATGCGTCTCTGCTCCGTTCAACGTCAGCCGCAGCTTGCCGTCTGCGGATGCGATGGCCTGGGAACGCACCAGCCCGCCGGGATCGACCACGTCGATGACCGGGGCCTTGGCCAGATCAAACAGCGAAATATAGAACAGCGACCATGTCAGCAATTCATCATAGGCCATTGTCTGTGCGATGTGATCAATGCGCGTCAGTCCGCAGGGGGCAGATGGGGTATCATCTTCGACGGGTCGAAATTCGACATCCCAGACATCACGCAGGCCACTGACGTCATCAATGAAGTGAAGCAAACCGCCGCCAACGCCCCGAATGGCCGGAATGTTCAGTTCGCCGGGGCCGACTGCCTGGTGGAACGTCTTGGCCGCAAGCATATCGGCACGGGCCAGCGTATCCTTGGCGCTCTCGACAGACAGGCCGATGTCACAAATGTTCATGCCGTGCATAACATGGGACGAATTTGCAAAACCGTCGCCATCGGTGTTCAGAATGATCCGGACGTCGCCCTGCTGCCAAAGCTCGACCGATTTCGAGACATGTCGCCCTACGCGCCGAAAGCCCATACTATGGAGCAATGCCCCGAGGCTGGTCGCCTCTGCATCGTTTGCCGCGAATTCGACAAATGCGACGCCATCGGCCCGAATACGCGGCGGCATCTTAGGCACCGTGATCGCGATATCCGGCTCGGACCGAATGACGCTATCCATCAGATTAACCAGCGACCTGTGGCCGTCCAAGGCGATTGCGTTCGGATTGCCGCCGCGAAACTGGTCATTGAACACCTCAAGACTAAGGTGGTCATTGTATCCCGTGGCCGCCACCGCCCGCATAAACCCTGCCACGTCCAGATCGCCTTCGCCCGGCATATTGCGGAAATGGCGCGACCAATACAGCAGATCCATCTCGATCTGTGGCGCGTCCGCAAGCTGCACAAAGAAAATCTTGTCACCCGGAATGCGCCGGATGCTTTCGGGGTCAATCTTGCGGGCCAGCGTGTGAAAGCTATCGAGGATCAGGCCGATGTTTGGGTGATCCGCGCGGCGCACAACCTCCCAGGCATCGCGATGATCGCAGACATGTTTCCCCCAAGCCAAAGCCTCGTAACCGACCCGCATATCACGGGCGGCTGCGCGTTCTCCCAATTGGGCAAAGTCGTCAGCCATGCGGTCAATGCCGCCGCGCGCCTCTGGGTGCACCGACGAACAGACCAACACCAGCTCAGCACCCAACTGCCCCATCAAGTCGAACTTGCGTTCCATGCGATCAAAGGCGCGGCTGCGGTACGGCTCAGGCAATCCTTCGAAGTCGCGAAACGGCTGGAACAACGTGATCTCAAGCCCGTGGTCGCGTACCATTTTGCCCACCTCGCTGGGCGAGCCGTCAAAGGCAATAAAGTCCTGTTCGAAGATTTCGATCCCGTCAAAGCCCGCTGCTGCAATGGCCCTCAGCTTTTCTGGCAAATCTCCGGACAGACAGACAGTCGCGATGGAAGTTTTCATCAGACTATCCTTTGTACCCAAGAAGGCGCGGCAGGTAGAGCACGAAATCCGGCACGAAAGTGATGATGCCAAGTGCGATGATCAGCGCGATCAGGAAGGGGATCAGCTCTCTCACGATATTCATCAGCGGCTCTTTGGTGATCGAGGCGACAATGAATAATAGCAGCCCGTAAGGTGGCGTAATCAGACCCAACATCGCGTTCACCACGCAGACCACACCGAAATGCACCAAGTCGATCCCAAGCGCTTGCGCCGTCGGAATAAAGATCGGCACGATGATCAACAAAATCGCTCCGGATTCCAGCACACATCCAAGGATCAAAAACAGGACGTTGATGGCAATCAAAAACTGCGTTGCGGTCAGATCATATTGCGCAAGCCAGTCCGACAGGGCGACCGGAACATTTTCGCGGGTGATCACGTATTGAAACGTCAGTGCGCCCGCGATCAGGATACCGATGGTCGAGGTCGATTTAGCCGAGTCCAGAACCGCACGATAGAACTCCTGTAGGGATACCGAGCGGTAAAAAATCACAGATACGGATAGCGCATAAAAGGCGGCGACGGCGGCGGCCTCGGTCGGGGTCATCACACCGCCGTAAATCCCGCCCAACAAAATGACAGGCAGCATAAGCGCGGGCACCGCCCGGAAGGTTACGATCGGAATATCGCGCAAAGCCACTGTTGTATCGACAGGAAAATCGCGGCGCCATGCGATGATGAAATTCATCACCATCAAAACCACACCCATCAACAGACCCGGCAACATCCCGGCAGCAAACAGATAGCCCACAGATTGATCCGACACCAAAGCGTACAGAACCATGGGGATCGACGGCGGAATAATCGGCCCGATTGTGGCAGATGCTGCCGTGATGGCAGAAGCATAGGCAGGCGAATAGCGCCCGTCTTTGGTCATCATTCCGATGATGATCTTCCCCATCCCAACAGCATCTGCGACGGCAGACCCTGACATGCCGGAAAAGATCAGCGACGACACAACGTTGACGTGCCCCAGCCCGCCCTTGAACCGGCCTACCAGCGCTTCGGCAAAGCGCAGCAGCCGGTCGGCAAGCGAGCCGATGTTCATTATGTCAGCCGCCAGAATGAAAAGCGGAATCGCCAGCAGCGTATAGCTGTTCATCAATCCCTGAAGAAGGGTTTCAGCGGCAATCGATGAATCAAAGCCTCGCAACATTAAATAGACTGACGAGGCGCAGATCATGGCCAAACCGATGCTAAGCCCGCCCATTGCAAGCAGTGCCAAGAGCGCGATGGCTGCGGTAAACGGATCAATCATAATCATGGGTCTCTGCAGAAATGGCGGGAAGATCGTAAGGGACAGGATCGCTGATCGCGCGCCAGGCAGTCCGCCCGCAGCGAATGATGACAGCTAAGGCAAAAGGGATGTAGATCGAAAAAACCCAGTCGAACGGGATCTTCATATAGGCGGTCTTTTCGATCTTCATGAAGGTGACGTAATCCCAGACTTGCGGAAGGGTCCACGCAAAGATCGCGATACAAATCCCAGAAGTGACAACATCCAGCACGCGGCGCGCGAAGGGAGGCAAAAGCGCATAAAGAATGTCCAGACGGATCACATCCTTTTCCGGCACAACAAAAGCGTAGCCAAACAGGATCCCCCAAAGCCACGCAATCGCCACGAATTCAACCGTCCAGCCCAAAGGCAGGTTCAAAAGATAACGAAACACGATCTGGATCAGAAAGCTGAGAAACAAAGCGCCCAGCATCAACGCAAGAAAATTTTCCGCGCGGCGGTGTAGCCAACCCGCCGTCTTGGCGAACATACTCATAAATTTTCTCCGTTTGGGCGAAAGTGACAGTCGTGGGGTGCGGCGCCCGATCAATTCCCCGGGCGCCTAGTAGGGTTCAGAGGCCGTTGATCTGGTCAAGAAGACCTTCTGGCCAGACTTCGGAGTATTTGGAATTCTGGAAATATTCTAGAACATGGGTCCGGAACGCTTCCTTGTTCGGCTCATAAACCTTGAGCCCCTCGTTCTCCATAAAGGCAACAAGCTCAGCTTCTTGTTGAACCGTGTTATCGGTCAACGCGCTCTCAAATTCCTTTGAACAAGACTGCAACGTGGCCTGCTGGTCGGTATTCATGCTGTCCCATTTGGACTTGGACACCGAAAAGACGTTCGCGGCGATAAGATGGCCCGTGAGAACGATCTGGTCGGTGACCTCGTAGAACTTCATCTGCTTGTCGGCTGGAAGCGGGTTATCTTGCCCGTCAATGGCACCTGTCTGAAGCGCTGTGTAAACTTCGGTAAAGGCAAGCGGTGTCGGGTTTGCGCCAAGCGCTTCGCCGACAAATTGCCAGCCTTCGCCACCGGGCATCCGCAGCTTCACGCCAGCCAGATCAGCCGGTGTCATGATCTCTTTTTCGCCTTTGATGTTGACGTGGCGCGTGCCGATATAGGGCCATGCGAGGATCTTGAGGCCGGTTTTTTCCTCCATAGCCGCCAGCAAGGGCTTAAGCTCGTCTGACTCGTAGACCTTGCGCATGTGATCCACGTCGCGGAACAAATAGGCCGTACCAAGGATCGCCGTTTCAGGCACCTGATTGTAAAAATCGAAGATCGCCAGCGCTGCCATATCAAGGTTGCCGCGCTGCATCGCAGTCAGTTCGGTCCCCTGTTTGAACAACGTCGCACCGAAATAGGGCGTAAACTTGAACCCGTCGCCAAGGCAGGCGGCAAATACGTCGCGCAGAATATCACTGCGGCGATCGGTTTCCTGTACGGTGTCGGAATAGGTCAGTTCGACCACATCCTGCGCCATTGCCTGTCCTGCGCCCAATGTCAGGGCAACGGCGGCAACTGCACCTTTAAGTGTCTGTTTCAGTGTCATTCGCATTTTCTCCTCCAAGTTATCTGCGAAAAATTAACGTCAGGCGGCTGCTTCAAATGCGGCCCACATACGTTTCGGGTCGGGCAATAGGCCCGTAAAAAGCTCAAAGGCGCGCACCGCCTGATACAGCGCCATGCCTGATCCAGGCAGCACCCGGCATCCTTTTGCACGGGCGGCTTTCAGCAATGCGGTCTCAAGCGGAAAATAGACGATATCGGCAACCCAGTGGTGCCGCGCAATCATAGCTTCGGGCAGCGGAAGTCCCGGCAGTTTGTCCATACCAATAGGGGTCGCGTTGACGATTCCGTTTGCGCTCGCGGCCGCACTGGCAAGGTTGGTTACGACTTTGGCACGGTCACCAAACCGCAGCGCAAGACCGGACGCCCTGGCAGTGTCTTTGTCGTGAATCAGCAAACGCCCCGTGCCTTCGTCGATCAGCGCGGATGCAACAGCACCGCCCGCGCCGCCTGCACCGATCAAAAGAACCCGGTCCAACGCGACATCGGGCAATCCAAGCTTCATGCTTTGGCGAAAACCCGAATAGTCAGTATTTTCGCCGATCCGGCGCCCGTCGCGGAAAAGCACTGTGTTGACGGCACCGACTTTGCGCGCGCTTTCCATCACAGAATGAAGCAGCGGTATCACGGCCTGCTTGTAGGGGAAGGTGACGTTGATGCCGTCGTACCCTGCCGCTTCAAGTTGACTTAAAATCGCATCCAGATCTTCCGTGCCGGTCGCGTGGTCCGTATCCAAAAGCCGGTAAGTGCATGGCACGCCAAGCGCTGCGGCCTCGGCCATATGCATGCCCGGTGTCCGCGATGCACTGATGCCGCTTCCCAGCAGCCCCAGCAAAACAGCAGAGTCTCCCCCCTGCTTCGGACTTAATGCACTCTCCCAGTCTAACACGGCCATATGCCTCCCCGCATCGGTTAAGAGAGTATTGTACTCGATGGTTAAATATGTCAACTATTTGTAACCGAATAGTTCACTCTTTTAAAAACGACCAAAACCAACGGTTCCGAAACGGCAGGCAACAGTGTATTCACAAGCAGGAAAAGTTGACTGGAGAGCACACCGAATGGGCGAAGGAAGCGATCTTTTGGCGGGTGGAGAAGCACCTGGAGACGGCAATCGCCGTGGGTGGAAACAGGATCCCGACGGCGTGCAGGCCAACATCCTGCAGGTTGCAAAAGACGTATTCGCAAAGGACGGCCTTTCGGGCGCGCGCGTAGACGAGATCGCCCGGCGGACGAAGACGTCAAAACGCATGATCTACTATTACTTTGGTGACAAGGAAGGTCTGTTCCGCGCCGTGCTTGAAGATGCCTACGCCCGCATGCGACAGTCCGAGAATGCGCTTGATCTTGCAGAAGTGCCCCCGGTCGAGGCGCTGCGCCATCTTGCCGAATTCACCTTCGACCATCACCGCGATAACACCAGTTTCATCCGGCTTGTGATGATCGAAAATGTCCACGCCGCTGAACACATGTCGCAATCCCAGCAGATTGCGGCGCAGAATTCTTCGGTCATCCAACATTTGGAAGACATCTATCAAAGGGGCTGTCGTCTGGGCTTGTTCCGCCGCGGGCTGTCTGCGCTGGAACTGCACTGGCATATTTCGGCGCTCTGCTACTTCAATGTCTCGAACCGCGCCACCTTTTCCCGCATCTTCGGAGATCAACTTTTCGGCGACCTTGGCCAGCAAATGCTGCGCCGACACGTCGGCGATATGATCCTTCGCTTTGTGATGCGCGACGGGGTGAGCGTCGAGGAAAGACCCACCCGCGCGCAGGAGGACGCCCGCATGATAAATCCCGATATTCTAAAATTTCTCGACGTCTGGGAGGGCAAGTGGTCAGGCATGGCCCCTGATGCCACAGGTGCCGACCGCCGTATGCGCTTTGAGGCGATTGCCCGCGACATGCGCCTGCCAACCCCCGACGGGGTAGAAACCGACGAGGAACACTGGATCGACAGCGACAGCGGGCCGGTTCGCGTTCGTATTTTCCGCAGCGACAAGCAAGGCACGCAACCGGCGTTGATCTACATGCACGGTGGCGGCTGGATGCAAGGCAGCCCCGAAACCCATTGGGACATCACGGCCCGTCTGGCCGATTGGGTCGGCATGACTGTTATCTCGGTCGACTATGCTCTGGCCCCCGAACACCCCTACCCCGCAGCGTTCCAACAATGCTGCGCCGTGCTGAAATGGGCACATGACTCAGCGGCAGACCTTGGCATTGATGCAAACCGCATTGCCGTGGGCGGTGACAGCGCGGGCGGCAACCTTGGCGCAGCACTTGCCATTTGGGCGCGCGACACGAACCTACCAGTAGCTGCGCAACTACTGATCTACCCCGCGTGTGATTTTGATCGCTCGCGCCCTTCCTATGAAGAGAACGCAGAGGGGCCACTGCTCAAGGTCGCTGGGATGGCACAAACGAATGCTTGGTATTGCACGGATCCCGAGGCGCTGAAATCTGATCCCTTCGTGGCACCCCTTGCCGCCAAAAGCCACGCGGGCCTGCCGCCTGCCTTTATCGGCGTCGCGCAGAATGACCCGTTGCGAGACAGCGGGCGCGCTTATGCAGACGCCCTGCGCGAGGCAGGTGTCGCCGTGACGTCAGACGAGGGAAAGGGGCTTATCCACGGCTATCTGCGGTCTATGGAATACTGCGCAGACGCCGAGAAAAAGCTGCGCCAGATGGCTGACTGGTTGTCGAAAACACTGGCTTGAGGGTCAGCCAACCCGAAAGATATCAATCACGACGGCGCCCTCACCGGGCACCGCACTGCCCACAAAGATCGCCTCGCGCAGCCATTGATGTGGCCCATCCGGCGCATCGATTTCCGCAACCGTGCGGAAATAATAGTCGTCAGGACTCACGGGTTCTTTGGCACGAAGCTTTGCCAGAACCTGTTCGGATGAAACCCGCAGCCCTCGATTATGGATCAGAAGGAGGGTGCCGTCTTCTACCTCTACTGTATACCGCGCCTCGATCAGGCTGACCCCATCACGGCGAATGATCGGCCAATCGGATCCTCCCGACAAGATGCGCCCGCGAAAATCGGGACCTTCAACGCGCCCGCCTGTAATCGGAATATGCAACCGCTCGCCATAAGCGCCGACACCCCCACTTCGGACGGTCCCGATTTCGGCGGTGATCCGAAAAACAAACGTCACATCCGGCGTTGTGGGTGTCATGCTTTTGGTCCTTTGGGGTTAACATGGCCGTATCTCGATGGTCTGCGCCTGCTTTGATGATGGCGTGGATGCCCCCACCTGCTGGCATCGTAATGTACCACAGTGATGTTTCACAAAGCATCCCTCAGAGGGAGAGCATCCATGTCAGAAGCTAGCATAATCGGCATAGACCTTGCAAAGCGCGTGTTTCAAATTCACGGGGCTTGCGCAAACGGAGCGGTTATTTTTCGCAAGAAACTGACGCGTGTTCAGCCTCTTGCCTTTATGAGCAAACAGCCCAGGTGCCTGGTTGCGATGGAGGCCAGCGCTACAGCACATTTCTGCGGCCGCGAGATTGAGAAGCTCGGCCATACGGTGCGACGGATTGCACCAAACTTTGTGAAGCCGTTCGTTAAATTATGCTGAGGTGAGCATAACTTCATTTATCGTCAGGTGGCCATAATGCGGAGGAACGTGCGCAGAGTGGCTGATTGTCAGCGTTTTCGTCCCACATTTCTCCGCATTATTTCAGAGCGTATCGAGCCAGGCGAGCAGGCTTGCATCCCGCTTCCATGATGGCGGATGAACCGCTGTTGCCGGAGGACTGACCTGTTCCAGTGCCTTTCGCTTCGTTTCCAGGTTCGCCTTCGCGTAATGGTTGGTGGTGTCGAGGCTCACATGCCCAAGCCAGCTGCGAATGACCGTGACGTCGACACCGGCCGAGACGAGGTGGACGGCGGTAGCGTGGCGGAAGCTGTGCGGCGTCACATGCTTGCTGTGCAGCGATGGCTCGGTTCCGGCCGCCGCTTTCACATAGCCCGCAAGTTTGGACCGGACGCCCGAGGCGCTGAGCGGTTCGCCATAACGGTTCACGAACAGCCGCTGGTTCGGTGCTCGCGGTTTTCGCTCCAGCAGCTTTTTCAACAGCAGCACAGTTTCCGGCCAGAGCGGGCAGATGCGTTCCTTGCGGCCCTTGCCTGTCAGGCGCACGCAACCTGGACTATCGAAGCGGATCATCTCTGGGCACAGATCGAGCGCTTCCTGTATTCGCGCCCCGCTGTTGTAAAGGAACGAGAGCAGCGCGTGATCGCGCAGGCCCTCAACGGTCGAGCGATCTGGCTGGGCAAGGATCGCTGCCACTTCCGCCGGTTCCATATAACAGGGTTCGGATATCGGCGCCCGCTTGACCGGGATGTTGAGGATTTCCACGCATTGAGCGATTGATGCGGGTTCTCTCGTCGCCACGAAGTTGAAGAAGCTGCGGATCGCGGCAAGCCGGCAGTTGCGCGTGCCGATCGTACCGCCGCGCTCGTGTTCAGTGTGCCTCAGGAACGCAGCAACTTCGCTGGCAGTCAGATCGGTCAGCGTGATCATCGCAACCTTCTTTTCCGCGCGCTGCGCAACGAACCGCAGGAACAGCCGCCAGGTGTCGCGGTAGGATCGGACCGTATGGATGGACGCGTTACGCTGCTCAACAAGCCATTCGTAGAAGAACGCGCGCATCAGGTTCGGGAACGGGTTGGTCTTGCTCATGACCTCACCTCCCACCCAAGATTGAGGCATGGTGCGCCCACGGCCCTGAACCGCTCGTTGGCGAGATGCAGCAGATCCTGCGTGACGGTGATGTAGACCAGGGTGGAGTTGATATCCCGATGCCCGAGGTAAGTCGCGAGGAACGGCAGTCGATCCTGTGGATTGATGCCCGTTTGGTACCACTGCAGAATACGGTTCACGACCATCGAGTGGCGCAGATCATGAACGCGTGGCCCGGTGCGCCCTTGCAGAGGCTTCAACCCGGCGCGCCGAATGACGTTAACAAGCAGCCAGGTGACCATTTCCGGTGTGTAACGGCGGGTGCGGCCCTGCTCGTGCCAGAACAGAGCGGAACATGGATCCTGCGGCGCGCCGGCACGGCGCCGGGCTTTGATATAGGCTCGAAGCTCGGCCGTCACGCTGTCGGGCAGCGGCAGGATCCTGGTTTTGAAGAACTTCGTCTGCCGCACCGTGATCGTGCCGTGCTGGAGGTCAACGTCGCCAAGATCGAGACGGGCAATCTCGCCCCGCCGCAGGCCTGCGCAATAGGCCAGCACCAGCATGGTGTAGATAGCCTGCGGGCGAAGCGGTGCTCGTGGTGAAGGGTAGGAACGCGCTATGTCGAGCATCCGCCGTACATCATCAGGTGAGTAGATGTGGGGTTTACGCCATTGCTTCAGCACTTCCTTCTGCGGTCGCGAGTCCGGTCGACGCGAAGGGATCGATGGGTCCCGGTGACGGAAGATTTTCGCGAGGACACGCCTGATATTTTCACATTCGGCGGTGTGATTGCGCGTGGATTTCGCCGCCGCCCAGTGGTCGAGCATCACCCCGATCGGCTGTTCCTGGAGCGCCGGGTGCAGCTGCAGGAACTGGTCGAACCTCAACAACCGCGCAGACTGCGAACTGTATTTGTATCCCCGGTTCCGCATCAGCGCGACGTGCTGAGCCATAACCTCTCCCA
>JAGXGZ010000034.1 GCA_024636495.1 Roseobacter sp.
ACATCTACTTGAGTAAACGTCTCTGAAAAGCTTTCGAACAGATGCCCATGGATTGTTGCAGGCCTGTCGTTCAACTGCCCTGCCGCCGCCAACAGCCAAGAGCCCGTGTCGAGCCCAACCAGACATTGCGCGTTTGCGCAAAGCTCCCGCAGCGCGGACAGTACCTGACTGCTACACAGTTCGAGGTGGCCATAGCTCACTGTCACCATGAGGCAATCACATGGTGCCTTCATCGCTATGGCATTTTCGGTTTCAACCAACATCCCACTTGAAGAACGCACAAGGCCGCCTTCGAGCGAAAGCAGCCGCCACTCATAGAATGCCCGACCCGTAATGGTGTTTGCGGCGCGAAACGGCTCCAACGTGTTGGCCAGACAATGGTTGGAAAATCCATCAAACAACAGCACGTCGATTTTTACAGTTCGGGATGGTGATTTTGTCTTTTTATGCATGATTATGTCTAGCACCGCACATACTAGCGGATCAATCCGTGTAGTATTCAGGTTAAAACCTGAGAGGAAATTAAAATGCCCCTGCACATGACCCGTGATGTTTTCATCACCTGCGCGGTGACCGGATCTGGCAGTAGCCAAGATCGCTCACCCCACGTTCCCCGCAGCCCAGAACAGATTGCCAAATCGGCCATCGCCGCTGCAAAGGCCGGCGCAGCGATTGTGCATTGTCACGTCCGCGACCCGGAAACCGGCGTTCCCTCACGTGATCCGAAACTCTACCGCGAAGTAACCGACCGCATCCGCGATGCAGATGTCGATGTGGTCCTGAATCTGACCGCAGGCATGGGCGGCGACATGGTGTTTGGCCCGCCGTCCGCCCCGCTGCCGCTGAACGACGCCACCGATATGGTCAGCGCAGAGGACCGCTTGGTGCATATCGAAGACTGTCTTCCCGAAATTTGCACTCTCGATTGTGGCACGATGAACTTTGCCGAAGCCGATTATGTGATGACCAACACGCCCGGCATGCTGACGACGATGGGCGCGCGTATGGAAGACCTCGGCGTGAAGCCGGAGATTGAAGCCTT
Organism: Roseobacter sp.; assembly: GCA_024636495.1. Lineage (GTDB taxonomy): Bacteria > Pseudomonadota > Alphaproteobacteria > Rhodobacterales > Rhodobacteraceae > Sulfitobacter. The sequence continues at coordinate 1,043 of JAGXGZ010000034.1, forward strand.
TGATACGGGCCACCTTTGGTATGCGAAACAGCTGGTTAAAGAGGGCGTATTGTCGTCTCCCGCTTTGGTGCAGCTGTGTATGGGCATTCCGTGGGGCGCACCCAATGACCTGAACACCTTCATGGCGATGGTCAACAACGTCCCCGCCGACTGGAACTGGTCTGCGTTTTCGATTGGTCGGGATGAGATGCCTTATGTGGCCGCATCTGTTTTGGCAGGCGGGCATGTGCGCGTCGGGCTTGAGGATAACCTGTGGCTCAGCAAAGGCGAACTCGCTACGAATGAGGCCCTTGTTTCGCGTGCCGTGTCGATCATCGAAAACATGGGGGCAACCATCATGGGACCTGATGCCGTGCGCCAAAAGCTTGGTCTGACAAAGCAGGCACCACGATGACCAAAACAGCAGCGATCATCGGCGGCGGTGTCATTGGCGGCGGCTGGGTCGCGCGGTTTGCGTTGTCCGGATGGGACGTCGCGATTTTCGACCCTGACCCCGAAGCCGAACGTAAAATCAGCGAAGTCATGGCGAATGCGCGGCGGTCCTTGCCCGCCTTGTCAGAGGTTGCTTTGCCGCCCGAGGGGCAGGTTGAAATCGTCGCCACAATTGCCGAAGCCGTTACGAGCGCAGACTGGATCCAAGAAAGCGCACCGGAACGCCTTGAGATGAAGCACAAGATCTTCCGTGAGATCCAGACCCACTGCCACGAAGACGCGCTCATCGGGTCTTCGACGTCTGGGTTCAAACCGTCCGAACTTCAGCAAGGGGCGCTGCGCCCCAGCCAAATTTTCGTCGCGCACCCGTTCAACCCTGTCTATCTGCTGCCGCTGATCGAGCTGGTCGGTGACGACGCCACGATCACACGTGCGCATGCATTGCTCACTAAAATCGGCATGAAACCACTGAAGGTTCGCAAGGAAATCGACGCCCATGTTGCCGATCGCTTTCTCGAAGCTGTCTGGCGCGAGGCGCTTTGGCTGATCAAAGACGGGATCGCCACGACCGAAGAGATTGATGACGCGATCCGGTTTGGCTTTGGCTTGCGTTGGGGGCAGATGGGCTTGTTTGAAACCTACCGTGTCGCGGGTGGCGAGGCCGGGATGGCTCACTTCATCGAACAATTCGGGCCTTGCCTGCAATGGCCTTGGACCAAATTGACGGATGTGCCTGAGTTGACGGACGAGTTAGTGCAGATGATCGCCAGCCAATCGAATGAACAATCAGGCGCATATACGATCCGCGAACTTGAACGCATTCGCGACGACAATCTGGTGTCGATGATGCGAGCCCTGAAAGGCCGTGATTGGGGCGCTGGCGCGTTGTTGAATGCGCATGACGCCCGCCTTGAGGCCAAAACCGACCCTGACTTTACCAAACCTATCATCAGTGTCGCCCGCGCTATCCCGATTGATTGGACAGATTGCAACGGACACATGAACGAAAGCCGCTATGGACAGTTGTGGTCGGATGCAGCCGACGTACTCATGAGAATGATCGGGGCCGATGCGGCCTACATCAAATCAGGGTTTAGTTATTTTACCGCCGATACCCACACGAAATTCCGCAATGAATGCCATGCAGGCGACAACGTCACAGTTGTTACAACCATTCTTGAGGGCGCGGGCAAAAAGCTGCGCCTGTTCCATGAACTGAAAAATGCCGATGGCGATGTGGTGGCAACCTGCAATCAGTTTCTGCTGCACGTCAGTTTGGAGACCCGCAAATCCTGCGACCCTGCTGCGCATGTTAGTAACAAGCTAACCTCAATAATCGCGGGCCAAGCCGCCCTGCCAAAGACGGAGCTTAACTGATGCATTTTGGATTGACCGAAGAACAAGAGATGATCGTCTCCACCGTGCGGTCCTTCGTCGAAAACGAAATCTATCCCCACGAGGCTGAGGTAGAGCGCACAGGCGAAGTCCCCCATGACGTCGCTCAGGCAATCAAACAAAAGACGCTGAATCTTGGATTTTATGCCTGCAACTTCCCCGAAAGTGTTGGGGGGGCCGGTCTGTCGCATCTTGAATTTGCGCTGGTTGAGCGCGAATTGGGGCGTGGCTCGATGGCGCTGAACCACTTCTTCGGGCGGCCTCAGAATATCTTGATGGCCTGCAAAGAGGATCAGATCGAACGCTATCTTACGCCCGCCGTTCGCGGCGACAAAATGGATGCGTTGGCCATGACCGAACCCGATGCCGGGTCTGATGTGCGGGGCATGAAATGTTCGGCCAAACGCGATGGCGGTGATTGGGTTCTGAACGGGACCAAACATTTCATCTCTGGTGCGGATCACGCGGATTTTGTGATTGTCTTTGTGGCGACAGGCGAAGATGACACGCCGCGCGGCCCGAAAAAGCGCATCACTACCTTCTTGGTCGACCGCGGCACGCCCGGCTTTACCATTCGTGACGGCTACAAATCCGTCTCGCACCGTGGATACAAAAACATGATCCTCGAATTTGACAACTGTCGCCTACCAGATGCACAGGTTCTGGGCGAGGTCGATGGCGGCTTTGCGGTGATGAATGAATGGCTCTACGCCACGCGGATCACGGTCGCCACGATGTCGGTGGGGCGCGCCCGTCGTTGCTTCGACATGGCGTTGAACTACGCGGCTGAACGCAAGCAGTTTGGTCAGCAGATCGGCAAGTATCAGGGCATCAGCTTTCAGCTTGCCGACATGATCACCGAAATTGATGCGGCAGAGCACCTGACATTGGCAGCAGCGTGGCGGTTGGATCAAAGCCTGCCTGCGAACCGCGAAATCGCCAGTGCAAAGCTTTACGCGTCTGAAATGCTGGCACGGGTTACAGATGCCACACTGCAGATCTTTGGCGGCATGGGTTTGATGGATGATTTCCCCATTGAACGCTTCTGGCGTGATGCGCGGGTCGAGCGGATTTGGGATGGGACATCTGAAATCCAGCGCCACATCATCAGCCGCGATCTATTGCGCCCCCTTGGCGCATAGGACCACGGGTATGAGTGATCTTGAACGTCTCCTGCGCCCACGGTCCATTGCCGTCGTCGGCGGCGGGGCATGGTGTGACTCCGTCGTCGAGCAGAACCAGAAAATCGGTTTTAAGGGTCAGATTTGGCCCGTTCATCGTCAAAAAGACCATGTTGGCGGTTTGCCTGTCTTCAGAACGCTTGCTGATTTGCCGGAGGCACCGGATGCTACATTTATCGGTGTGAACCGTACCGCAACCATCGGTCTGGTCGACGAATTGAACCAAATGGGTGCAGGGGGCGCAGTGTGTTTTGCCAGTGGGTTCAAAGAAACGGCCGACGGCGCGCTTTTGAATGATCAATTGCTGGCCGCAGCGGGTGACATGCCCATCCTTGGGCCAAATTGCTATGGTGTTCTGAATGCCGTGGATCAGGTGGCGCTATGGCCGGATCAACACGGTCTTGTTCCCATTGAAAGCGGCGTGGCGATCCTGACGCAGTCGTCCAACATCGCGATCAATCTCACGATGCAGCAACGCGGGCTGCCCATCGCCTATACCATCACGGCGGGCAATCAAGCCCAACAGGGGCTTGCCAGCATCGCTCAAACTGTCATCCGCGACGACCGCGTAACGGCACTTGGGCTCTATATCGAAAGCTTTGGGGATGTCGCGGCCTTTGAGGAATTGGTGCGGATTTCGCGCGAGTTGGGCAAACCAATTGTAGCGTTGAAGGTTGGCCGTTCGCAGGAATCGCAACTGGCGACCATTTCGCACACGGCCTCGCTCGCAGGAAGCAGCGCTGGTTCAGATGCGGTATTGGCACGGCTTGGCATTGCGCGGGTCGGCTCCCCCGGAGCACTGCTTGAAACGTTGAAGCTGTTTCACTGTCATGGACGGCTGGCCGGGGCCCGAATTGCATCCTTAAGTTGTTCAGGCGGCGAGGCGAGCGTCATGGCTGATACCGCCGCGCAATATGGCCTGACGTTTCCCCCGCTGAAACCTGATCAAAAAGCCACACTTTCGCAGCACCTAAGTTCTCTGGTTAATCTGGCCAACCCCTTGGATTACCACACGCAAATCTGGCGCGATAAGGCGGCCATGACGGCGGTATTTGCGGCCATGACAGGCGAGGATATCGATCTGACGCTTGTGGTGCTTGATTTTCCTCGCTTGGACAGCTGCAACGCTGACGATTGGATGATCGCAATCGAGGCGATCGAGGACGCAGCCCGTCAAACGGGCCGTCCGTTTGGCGTGGTTGGGTCCATTGCCGAAAACCTTCCCGAAGCCATTGCAAAACGCCTGCTTGGCGTGGGTATCGTGCCGCTGTGCGACTTTGGTACGGCGTGTGAAGCTGTTAGCGCAGCGCGCATGCCGATGAACCAAGTTCATCAGCCTCTGTTACGCGCGCAGAGCTTTGCAACCACCACTACCGTCACCGAAAGCGATGCCAAATTGGCCCTTGCGACCTACGGCATGGATGTCCCGAAAAGCCGTGCAGGCGTAGAGCGAGTGGATGTGGTCAATTGCGCCGAAAAGATCGGTTTTCCGGTGGTCCTAAAGGGAGAGGGTGTCGCCCATAAAACGGAGGCCGGCGCGGTGAAACTGAACCTTGCTGACGCAGCGCAAGTAGGGGCGGTGGCGCAGGAGATGCAAGCCACCACCTTCCTTGTGGAAGAAATGATTACCGACACGGTCGCAGAGCTGTTGATTGGCGTCGTCGCGGACCCTGCCCATGGGTTTGTCCTGACCTTGGCAGCGGGGGGTACGCTGACCGAAATTCTGGAGGACAGTCAATCGTTGCTACTACCCACAACGGAGGCCAACATTCGCCACGCCTTGGGGCAGTTAAGAATAAACCCCTTGTTGGTTGGCTTTCGCGGTGGTCAACAGGCCAACATAGATGCCATTGTTGACACGGTCCTGAAGCTGCAAAACTTCGTCACCGACCATGCCGACGAGATTGCCGAAATCGAAATCAATCCACTCATCTGTACAAAAGACCGTGCGATCATCGCCGATGCGCTTTTGGTGAAAGGAACAACATGAAAAATCCCGTTAAAACGCGTCGAGAAGGTGCCGTACTCGAAATTACTTTGGATCGCCCAAAGGCGAATGCCATTGATCTGCAAACCAGCCGTGTTCTGGGTGAAACCTTTGCTGCGTTTCGCGACGACCCTGATTTGCGCGTGGCAATTATCACAGGGGAAGGCTCGAAATTTTTCTGCCCGGGTTGGGATTTGAAAGCCGCCGCTGATGGTGACGAGGTGGATGGCGATTACGGCGTTGGCGGATTTGGTGGCCTGCAGGAGTTGCGCGACATGAACAAGCCGGTGATCGCTGCGGTGAACGGTATTTGTTGTGGTGGCGGGCTCGAATTGGCCCTGTCAGCCGACATCATTCTGGCGGCAGATCATGCAAGTTTTGCCTTGCCCGAAATCACCTCAGGCACGGTGGCCGATGCCGCGTCCATCAAATTGCCAAAACGCATTCCATACCACATCGCAATGGAGATGCTCCTTACAGGCCGTTGGCTAGACGCCGAAGAAGCTCACCGCTGGGGGTTTGTGAACCGCATCCACGCGGCGGATGATCTGTTGGCGCAGGCGTGGGATATGGCCCGCATGCTGGAGTCCGGTCCGCCGCTGGTGTTTGCCGCGATCAAGGAAATCGTGCGCGACGCTGAGGATAGCAAATTTCAGGACGCCATGAACCGGATCACTAAGCGACAGCTAAAGACTGTCGATGTCCTCTACGGGTCTGAGGATAACGCCGAAGGGGCGCGCGCCTTCGCAGAAAAGCGGGATCCGATCTGGAAAGGGCGCTGATTTGGTCGCTCGAGCGGCAATGGATGACACCAGCGCCGTTTGGGCCTGATCAGAGACGACTGAGCCTTCGGAACAAGCTTCGACGGAAATGTACGGCGTACTGCTTTCGTTTCGACATCTTCGATCTCCTTTGTGTTGAAAGTCAGCAGACAGCAAACTAGGACTTACGACATTGTCCAGTTTTCAGGGACCACCGCACCTGCGGGTGGATCGAGCCAACCTGTCGGCAGCGGACATTCAGATAGTTTCAAACTGAGAGGATTCACTCCGCGGTCATATGACCGCAACGTGTCCAAACATACCCTTTTCCGTCAATCAATTTGTATCGCCAGTAGAACCGTAGCCTTAGCCTTCGTGGCGCGACGGATCGACGAAGCCTACATAGAGAGTGATGGCCAACATTAATCCCGCGATCACGATCAACGCGACCTCCAAGGATATTGCTGTCAACACGGCGCTCGTGAATATAACTCCAACCGAATAGGAGGTGCGAAGCAGAGCAAACACCTCTGGTCGCTTCTCTGGTGGAGCAAGCCTGTCCAGAATAAGTGCATAGTAGGTTCCCAATGGGGCCAACACCAAGCCTATGATGACGGCCCCGATTATGGTGACAGCCAGGGAAACGCCCAAGGCCACCAAGCCCATCCCGAATGTCATGATGGACAACTGGGCGAACACGGCTTTTCGGCTCGATAAACGGTTCCTGATGCTGATCCAGATCCCGCCTGCAACGGAAGCCAAACACAGGGGAACTGTAAAAAGAATGGCGAGCGCGGGTTCGTAACCGAACTTCAAGGCAAGGGCGACGGCTCCGATTTCAATAGCGGCGACGGTCGCGCCCGCAGTCCCAGCACAGGTGAGCCACAGCAAAATGGCAGGGGTCAAAACTGATCCGCTGACCTGCAAGGTAACATCCGCCGGTTTTGCGCCCCCCTTAGGGATAAGGAGAGCCGGTGTCCCCCCGACTATTGCCAATACGACTATCGCAAAGACCGGAGAGATGGTGCCGAGCCCCGAAGCAACTACCGGTCCAAGAACGAAAGTTACTTCATTCAGAGTGGCAGCAATGCCCTGCGCACGGGGCAGTTTGGATTCTGTCGTCAGGTGATTGAGCAAAGAGCGAAGGTATCCGTAGGCCGCTCCGTTGACCAGCCCGGCAATAGCTGCGGAAGCGATGAGCCAGGCAAATGAAACCTCAAAATACGCACAGAGAGCGATTGCGAAGAGGGCCAGTGTTCTGAAGATCACCAGTAACTTCAGAAAGGTTGCCTCTGAACGCTTTTTTCCAAGACGGGCGATCGGAACTGCGCCAACGACTTGGGCCAGAGTCATCGCAAGGATCAGAGCAGCACCGCCTCTGGCATCGCCAATCACGCTCAATGCCAGAAGCGAAAACGCCACAGGACTTGCTGCTTGTGGGACAGCCAGTGCTGCGGACGATATAAACCAGCGAACGAGTGCCCCGCGGCCAGGGCGCTCCGGGGATGCCGGATACGCCGCAGCGCTGATTGCGGCATTAATATCCGGCATCGTTTTCTCCATTGATCGTCATTGTGGTGTCTTTTGTGCTTACTCAAGGTGACAAGAACAGAATCGAAACAGGCCTCCGGAAGCCGATATCGTCAGATCGGGCGATGAAGCGACCGCTCGGCCCGCATGGATGTCCAAGGTCTCGATCTGCACGCCTATTCGTCCAGATTGCCATAGCGCCGCACCACTGCGGCCATGTCGGAATGCGCTTCGGCCAAGCCCTGCGCCACGCCCGTGCGGTCAGCCTCTGATCGGTTCTGGCTGACCTTCCACTTGCCCTCGATCTGGTGGATGTCGATCTCGATCCCGACAATCCCGCGCAGTTGAGCCTCGATATAAGGGCGGGGTGCATCCGAAACTTCCCATGGTTCTGCGCGGGTCGCCTCATGCCGATCGGTCAGCGCGGCGATCTGAGTATCGAGCCATGCCTGATCGTCCCTTACGTGCGCAGTCCCCCGCGCCTGCACCATGATGTAATTCCATGTCGGCACGACCTTGCCTGTCTCGCGTTTGGTCTCATAATAGGCTGGCGAGACATAGGTCAGCGGCCCCTGAAACACGACCAGCACATCCTGGCCATGCAACTCCCGCCATTGCGGGTTCGCCCGCGCGAGATGCGCCTGCAACCGACCGAATTCGCCCTCACTCCGTTGCAACAGAAACGGCAGGCCATTGGCCAGCAATCCGTCAGCGCCGGTCGAGATCAACAGGCCAAAGGGATGCGCCTCAATCAGGTCGTGCTGAACCTCAAGGCGGTCTTCGCGGTGGGGGGCGGGCTGATACATCAGATCTATTC
>JAGXGZ010000035.1 GCA_024636495.1 Roseobacter sp.
AACCGCTTTCGTTACTTTTTTACGCATGAATTTCTGCCTTCGTGAGTATTTTTATGCTCTGCATTATGCAAAGCAGTATCCATCAACAATTAAAATAGTCTTGTTTTGAAATTATGTCAGCTTTTCGCCTATTTCGGGTTCGAAGCCTCTTTGTGATGCAACCCGCATTTTCTCTAGTTGTTCCTTTTTTCGTCGCGTCAAAATCGTGAACAACGGATCAGTGCGGTTCACCTTACCAAATAGCCCACCTTTTTGCAGCCACATTCCGTCGTCTTGAAACTCCAGGTGATGAAACATCATTGTGGGAGATAGTACAAAAAATGTAACGATATGGCCAGATGCCACGTGTTCAAGCGCGCGCTTGCGGTCCTCTGCGGCGCGTATCAGCCTACTGACGATCATTTCCGCGCGCCGCGGGATGCTTGGAAAACGGTGAAACGGGGCCGCGGCATGTTTGGGAAGGTTTGTTGCAGCCGCTTTTCGGGCCTGCCCTGCGATGTATCCCTGATCAAGGCGCTTCATCAGAAACCGGATATTGCGCGGTTCAAGCTGACCTGTTTGCAATAGCTTCAGCAAGCGCTGGCGTTGCTCTGCGCGAAGGGTACGCCATTGAGGGACGCGATCGACTTGCGCCACATGCTTGCGCTGGAAAACCGCCCAGCTTGCGCCGATATCAAACAGGTCAGTCGGCACCCGCCCGGCTGTCCGCATCCGGTTTTCGGCATAGCCATGATGCACCTCGGCCATCGGGACGATTGCTGTGGCGTAACCCGCTTTGGCCAACCGCATGTTTAGGTCGGTTTCATCAAGAAAGTAGTGAAAGGCAGGGTCAAACCCACCCAGATCGATCAACACATCCCGCCGAAAGGCCATATTCGTGCCTTCCGTCTTGATCGCCCGTCCTTTTGGCGGCGTCATAACCGTCGCTTGTTGCGGATCCAGAGACAAAGGATGGGGCATCCCGAATGCGTCAAGGCTGGCAGCCTTCCATTGAAACGAAATGCCGTTGCGCCCCCGCACATACCCCCCCATCGCTGCCACGTCCGACCTTGCCGCCGGTGCAACCAGATGCCGCAACCATAAAGGCTCGGGCACGGCATCATCATCAATATAGGCAACGATTTCACCAGCGGCGTGGCGCAATCCCAGATTTCGCGCGGCCGAGATATTCGGTTCGTCAAATGGCACCAACTTTAGGCCATCCGCAAAAGGCAGGTTTTGGGCAGATTTGATGCCTTCAGGATCAGCCACAACGACAACTTCGAAATTCCAATATTGTAGCTGGGAAATGCCAGTCAGCGTGCGCGCCAGTGAGCGTGGTCGCCCACGACTGACGATCACAACACTGACAGGCAGATCAATCATTCCAAGCCCATCTGCGCCATCATCGTTTCGATCTTTGGCACATCTTCGGGATTGTTCAGTTCCCAAAACTGGCGGCCTTTCGCCTCCACTTCAACGCATAAAACCGTGCGTCCGTTTTCCATGAACCGAAGCTGTTCCAGCCCCTCTAACTGCTCTAACGGGCCGACGGGCCAAGACGGATACGCTGCCAGCGCATCCGGACGGTAGGCATATACGCCCACATGATGGAAAACCGGTGTCGGCTCGGCATCTGCGTAGGTGTGCGATGTAAACGGCACTACCTCCTTCGAAAAATAGAGCGCGCTGTGATTGGCCGCAAAAACTGACGTTGTACCGCCCACTCGGCCAGCCTTGCGGTCAGCCAAAAGGCTGTTCAACGCGGCCCCATCGCAGCGCAACACAGGTGTCGCAATGCCAGCGTTAGGGTCGCCTTGCAGACCCTGAATAAGGCTTTCGACAAACCAGTGAGGGGTCAAAGGCGCATCCCCTTGAAGGTTCACAACCACATCATAGCCGCCGCCCAGAACTTCGTGCGCCTGCGCGCAACGTTCTGTTCCATTTGCACAGTCAACCGATGTCATAACGACTTCGGCACCAAATGCCTCGGCGGCATCTTTGATTCTGTCGTCATCGGTGGCGACCACCACCTTGTCGACGCCTTGCACCTCGCATGCAGCACGCCAACTGCGCTCGATCAAACTGCGCGATGTGCCGCTTGACCCCTTGAGCAACGCCAGCGGTTTGGCGGGATACCGGGTAGACGCGTAACGCGCTGGAATAACTATTAAAACTGACATCAGGACGCCTTTAGGTCAACGCCGGCAGCATGGGCGATAAAGAACGGGTTGGCGAAATCGGGCTTTCCATATTTAAGCGGTGTCAGATCATCAAATCGCACAACCGCCCCCCCTGCGCCGTTCAGGACGGCGTGGCCGGCAGCGGTGTCCCATTCCATCGTGCGGCCAACACGCGGGTATAAATCAGCTTCGCCCGTTGCAATCAGGCAAAACTTAAGCGACGAACCGGCGCTTTTCATGTCACTGACATTATACTTCGCGATATAGTCATCCGTCGCCTGATCGCGGTGCGATTTAGATGCAACGACCAGCAATGCAGAATTATCAGGTTTAGAGACTGAAATAGGCACTAACGTACCCATTTCGTCCTTTAGAAAATCGCCTGTCTCCTCAACCGCCTGACCGTCTGCCAGCGTAAAAAACATGCGTGATTTTGCAGGTGCATAGACGACACCACGGGTTGGCACGCCGCCCTCTACCAAAGCGATGTTAACCGTGAAATCACCTCGACGATTGATAAACTCTTTGGTCCCATCCAAGGGATCTACGATCAGAAATGTGTCACCATTTGCGGTGTGCGTGGCAGATTGTTCTTCGGTCACCAACATGACGTCCGGAAACGCAGCCCGCAGACCATCGGAAATAATCTTGTCCGCCGCTTCATCGGCGATGGTGACGGGGCTGGCGTCAGATTTAGTCTTTACCTCGAAATCATCCGACCCGTAAATTTCCATAATTTTGTCACCAGCCTCGAGCGAAAGACGCCGCATGACTGTCACCAGCTTTTGATAATCCATAATGACGCGGCCCCTTCAGTTTCGTTGATTACTTTTCGCAAACCCCTTATGGTCGCCGATTAACGGAACAGCAAGAATTCCGTGCAATTACTCATCGCATAGAGGCTATCGAGATGTTCCAACCAAGACGCGCCACCCACGGGAGCCTTGCATCATTCCTGCAAATGGTCGAGCTGGTCTACCACTCGATCGTTAGGTCAGTGCGCAAGCAGCACAATAACGCATTTGCTGCTATTGGTATAAACATCCTGCAAGCGCTTATATTTGTTGGTGTTTTCTATGTCATGTTTACGATGCTCGGATTGAAGGGATCCGCAATCAGGGGCGATTTCGTTATCTACATCATGACCGGTGTTTTTCTTTTTATGGTCCATACCAAAACGCTTGCATCCGTTGTCGGCGCGGAAGGCCCGGCAAGTGCGATGATGCAGCATGCCCCGATGACGACGATGATCGCGCTGGCTGCTGCGGCCCTTGGATCGCTTTATATCCAGATGCTTTCGCTTGTGATGATCATGTCGGTCTATCATCTCGCGTTTAATCCTATCGTTATCTACGATTGGTCTGGGGTCTTTGGCATGTTGCTGATCGCATGGTTCACCGGCGTTGCCGTGGGAATGGTGTTGCTCGCGATGAAGCCATGGGCACCGTCGTTCGTGAAGATCTTCATGTCGCTCTACCAACGCGGAAATATGATCGCATCTGGCAAGATGTTTCTGGCCAATTCATTGCCCAGCTTCATGCTGGCAATGTTCGACTGGAACCCGCTGTTTCACATCATTGATCAGGCCCGCGGTTTCGCCTTCATCAACTACAATCCACGTTACACTAATTGGGAATATGCAGTCTGGGTTGGTATTGTTTTGATGGTGATTGGCTTGATGGGTGAATTTTATACCCGCAGGCACGCCTCGGCCAGCTGGGGTGCGCGCCGATAAACGCTATTTCACGACACGCATTGTCAGGTTGATGCGCCCCCCCTTGGGCAATAGTTTGGACGATCCTGCCCTGACCCGGTCCACGCCATGGTGGTTCAATCGCGCCTCGCCACCCATTACAACAACATCGCCAGATTGCAGCCACAAGCTGTCTGTCTTGCCACCACGTTTTTGCCCACCGATGCGAAACAGCGCCTCATCGCCCAAGGACACCGACACAACTGGCCAGCGAAAGTCAGCCTCGTCGCGGTCTTGGTGCATGCCCATCTTTGCATCAGACGCATAGTAGTTGATCAAACAACATTCAGGTTTCCGCTCAAGACCAGTCAGCGCATTCCAGATCGACAATACTGTCTCGGGGATCGCAGGCCACGCCGTGCCGTTTGGGTGCTGATCTGCATAACGATAGCCATCTGCATCGGAAAACCACCCGTATTGGCCGGCCGACGTCATGCGTACCGACATCTTCTTTCCGCCCGGCGTTTCGGGTCGAAAGAACGGTGCCTTTTTCACAACCGAACGAATGTCGCCCAGCACAGCCTGCTGCGCCACAGGGTCAAGAAAAGCTTTATAGATATCAAAGCCGCGCAAGCGCAGAACTGTCATATATTTGCCTTTCCCGTCCTTATTATCGAAAAATCCACGCAGATTCTCCAATTCCTTTCTCATGCAACGGTTGCAGGGTCCAGAACTGCTCCTTATATAACCCTCGAACCGCTGAAGGCATCCGGCCTTTGGCGTAAAAAGATCGGGGCAAGGGTGCCGCAACGGGCCCGCGCCTCGTGTCATCGCCTTAACTCAATGAGGGATCAAATCATGGCCAAAGTAATTGGTATCGACCTAGGAACCACCAACAGCTGTATCGCCATTATGGACGGCAGCCAGCCTCGCGTCATCGAAAACGCGGAAGGTGCACGCACAACCCCTTCGATCGTCGCCTTCACCGACGACGAACGTCTGGTCGGCCAGCCTGCCAAGCGGCAAGCGGTCACCAACCCAGAAAACACTATTTTCGGCGTAAAGCGCCTGATTGGTCGTCGCAACGATGACCCTGATCTGGCCAAGGACAAAAAGAACCTGCCGTTCAACGTCATCGATGGCGGAAACGGCGACGCATGGGTAGAGGCGAAAGGCGAAAAGTATTCGCCATCGCAAATCTCGGCGTTCATCCTTGGTAAAATGAAGGAAACAGCGGAATCGTATTTGGGTGAAGAAGTCACCCAAGCGGTTATCACCGTTCCTGCCTACTTTAACGACGCCCAGCGTCAGGCCACCAAAGACGCGGGCAAGATTGCCGGTCTGGAAGTCCTGCGGATCATCAACGAACCGACAGCAGCAGCCTTGGCTTACGGTTTGGACAAGAAAGAAACGCAAACCATCGCAGTCTATGACCTTGGTGGCGGTACGTTCGACGTGACCATTCTGGAAATCGACGATGGCCTGTTCGAAGTGAAATCCACCAACGGGGATACGTTCCTGGGCGGTGAAGACTTTGACATGCGCATCGTCAACTACCTTGCGGATGAATTCAAAAAATCCAATGGCGTTGACCTGACCAAAGACAAGATGGCGCTTCAGCGTCTGAAAGAAGCTGCAGAGAAGGCAAAGATCGAACTGTCGAGCGCAAGCCAGACAGAGATCAACCAGCCGTTCATCTCGATGGGCAAAGACGGCTCGCCATTGCACATGGTGATGAAGCTGACCCGCTCCAAGCTTGAGCAATTGGTAGGCGATCTGATCAAGGCCTCGATGAAACCTTGTGCTGCGGCGTTAAAAGACGCGGGTATCTCGGCTTCCGAAATCGACGAAGTTGTTCTGGTTGGTGGTATGACCCGCATGCCGCGCGTCATCGAAGAAGTGACCAAGTTTTTCGGCAAAGAGCCTCATAAGGGTGTGAACCCTGACGAAGTTGTCGCAATGGGCGCTGCAATCCAAGCTGGTGTTCTGCAAGGCGACGTAAAGGACGTTGTTCTGCTGGACGTGACACCATTGTCGTTGGGCATCGAAACATTGGGCGGCGTTTTCACCCGTCTGATTGATCGTAACACAACGATTCCGACGAAGAAATCTCAGGTCTTCTCGACTGCCGAGGACAACCAGAATGCTGTGACCATCCGCGTGTTCCAAGGCGAACGCGAAATGGCCGCCGACAACAAGATTCTTGGTGCCTTCAACCTCGAAAGCATTCCGCCAGCTCCACGCGGCATGCCCCAGATCGAAGTAACCTTTGACATTGATGCAAACGGTATCGTTGCCGTTGGCGCACTGGATAAGGGCACTGGCAAAGAGCAGAAGATCACGATCCAGGCTTCTGGTGGTTTGTCTGACGCCGATATCGAAAAGATGGTAAAGGACGCCGAAGAAAATGCCGATGCGGATAAAGAACGCCGCGCGCTGATCGAGGCCAAGAACCAAGCCGAATCGCTGATCCACTCGACCGAGAAGTCGCTGGAGGAGCATGCGGACAAGGTTGATCCGACCACCGTCGAAGCAATCGAACTGGCCATCGCAGCCCTGAATGACGAGCTGGAAACCGACAACGTCGACAAGATCAAGTCTGGTATCCAGAACGTCACCGAAGCCGCGATGAAACTGGGCGAAGCCATCTATAAGGCCGCGCAGGACAGCAACGATGACATGGCCGAGGCGGCAGACGCGCCCCATGGCGATGACGATATCGTTGACGCTGATTTCGAAGATCTGGACGATAACAAGCGCGCATAAGTGTGCCCAAGGAACCACTGACAGGGCCGGTCCGCTTGCCGGGCCGGCCCATCACGTTCCAGCGTAGGAGCTAATACATGGCTAAGCGTGACTATTACGAGATCCTCGGAGTTTCCAAAGGTGCCTCTGCCGATGAGATCAAAAAAGGCTATCGCACCAAAGCCAAAGAATTGCACCCCGACCGCAATGCCGACAATCCAAAAGCCGAAGCTCAGTTCAAAGAAGCGAACGAAGCTTATGAGATTCTAAAGAATGCCGACAAAAAGGCTGCGTATGACCGCTATGGTCACGCTGCTTTCGAAGGTGGCGGTGGCGGTGGCCAACGTCCCGGCGGCTTTGGTGGCGGCGGCCAAGGCGACTTCTCGTCCGCGTTTTCGGATGTGTTTGACGACCTTTTTGGCGACTTTATGGGTCAACGCGGTGGTGCAGGCGGGCGGCGTGCCGCGCGTGGTGCAGATCTGCGCTATAATCTTGGCATATCTTTGGAAGAAGCATTCAAGGGAATGCAGAAATCAATCAATGTTCCAACTTCGGTAGGGTGCGATTCGTGTAACGGTTCGGGTGCCGAAGGCGGCGTTGAACCCACAACCTGTCCAACCTGTTCGGGAATGGGAAAAGTGCGCGCACAGCAGGGCTTTTTCACGGTCGAGCGGACGTGTCCGACATGTTCAGGCATGGGCCAAATCGTTAAGAACCCCTGCAAAGTATGCCGCGGCGCTGGCCGTGTCGAAAAGGAACGTGCGCTGTCGGTGAACATTCCGGCTGGCGTCGAAACCGGCACACGTATTCGCCTTGCTGGTGAAGGCGAAGCGGGCATGCGGGGCGGGCCGTCAGGTGATTTGTACATCTTTATCGAAGTGCAAGATCACGAGTTGTTTGAACGCGACGGGCCCAACCTTTTCTGTCGGGTTCCAGTCTCGATGAGTACGGCAGCCTTGGGCGGCAGCATCGAAGTGCCGACCATTGATGGTGGCCGCGGGCGTGTTCAGATCCCGGCTGGCAGTCAGTCTGGCCGTCAGATGCGCTTGCGCAGCAAAGGTATGCCGCCGCTGCGCGGGGGTGGCACGGGTGATATGATCATTGAACTGGCAGTCGAAACGCCGGTCAATTTGACCAGTCGCCAGAAAGAGTTGCTGCAAGAGTTCGAAAAGGAATCCGAGAACAACAATCCGGAATCCAGCAGCTTCTTTTCATCGGTTAAATCCTTTTGGGATTCGATGAAAGGCTGACACAGGGTGGGGCTTTGGCCCCACCTGCATTTTGCCGGCCGGATTACGCTGAAAATTAACGCCATTGTAACCAGCCTTGCGGGATGTTGCTGGTATGGAAAAATCCCTGTCATCTTTCGCTGATCCCACCTTGCCGTTTTTCCGCGATGAAGCACAGCAAACCTTGTCTGTTTCTGGCAAGCAACCGTCTTATATCGCTGACCACCGCCAGCGGTTAAGGGCGCGCTTTATGCAAGGGGGTGCGGCCACACTTCCCGATTACGAGCTACTTGAACTGGTCCTGTTCCGCGCCATTCCACGCCGTGATGTCAAACCGCTTGCTCGCCAGCTGCTGGACCGTTTCGGTGATTTCAACCGCGTCATCACCGCACCAGAGGCACGGTTGAGGGAATGCGCGGGGATCGGCGATGCTGTTATCGTTGAACTGAAGGTACTTGAGGCGGCGGCCCACCGCATGGCGCGGTCCAAGATCATGCATCAGCATGTTGTATCCAGCTGGGATGCGTTGCTTGATTACTGTCACACGGTCATGGCCCACCGCGAGACGGAACAGTTTCGCGTGCTGTATCTGGACCGCAAAAATGTCATCATCGCCGATGAAGAACAAGGCAAGGGCACCGTTGACCACGTCCCTGTCTATCCAAGAGAGGTTGCAAAGCGCGCCTTGGAACTTAACGCCAGTGCCTTGATATTAGTGCATAATCACCCTTCTGGTGATCCAACACCATCAGATTCTGACATCGACATGACCCAACAAATACTGGCCGCCTGCAATGCCCTTGGCCTGACCTTGCACGATCACCTGATCATCGGAAAATCAAACGAGCTGAGTTTCCGCAGCGAAGGTTATATCTAAAGCACCGTAGGTCTTTCGTCGGAAAAAGCGGGCCAGAGTAGTCCAGCACCGCTTTTGCTAATCTCGGGCAGATAGCGAGCTGCTCAGGGCGCCTTAACAACATCCAAGGCCAATCGAAGATCCGACAGCCGCAGCAAAGGTTGTTGGTTTTTGCCCTGATCAAGTTGTGAGAACAGAGTGATATCGAAAGCAAGGAATGCACCCGGCGGGGGCGCGTTCTGGGCACCTGGATTACCCAAAGCGATCCCTTGATTGGCAAACCAGTCAGCGAGCACCGCCGCGAAAGAAGCGGTTCCATTGACGCTATCTCCGCTCGACAGCCCGACCCACGCTTCGATGGCCTCCTTCAAGCCGTCCACCGCCAAGTCGAAGGACCGCACAAGCACGACCGGCACAAGGGGAACAAAATCAAGGGCTTGCCCAGATGACCCCGACGGTGCCCCGATGGGGAAGCCGTAGCGCACGTCAATCTTCAACCTGCGATACTCCAAAGTCGAAGCCGGGGCGTCTTTGGCAAGCGCCGACAGCGGTTCAACCCCTTCGGCGACGCCCATCATCTCTTGCAGCATCAGCTGAATATAAATCCCCAAGTCTTGGTTCTTTTTGTTCAGCACGTTGGGATATATCTGAAAAACCGTCGCGTTTTGGACAAAAGGAATCACCGGATTTGTCAGCGCAACAATCGGTGTCTGATAGATAAACGCCCGATTCGAAAGCACAGTACCGCCCGGATATAGCTGCGCATTCCGCCGTGTCCCGATCCCGGAATTGGCGTTCTCGTAAGCCAGTGTCGTAAGCTTGCTCACCTGAACCTGATGGGTCACAAAGTTTGCGGAAAGCGGTTCGGCGGGCGTGTAAAGCGTCTTTACCAACTTGTCGCTGCTGGTCTGCGTCTGATCGGCATATGGCTTTAGCGTCGCCGGATCGAGCGCTGTCACAGTCTTTACGCCCACCCAAGGGTTGCTTTGCGTAACCAACGGATCCGGTGCAAGGGTGATCTGGCGCTGATCTGGTGCCGATTGCAAAGGATCAAGGACATCTTTGACCACATCCTGCTCCAACGTGAACAGTGGGGCAAAGCTGTCAAGTGCCTCGAAACCTGTCGGCTTCCAGTCAGAATTCGTCGCCAGTTGCGTGACAAGCGCTGCAAAGCTGGTCAAAGCATCCTGCGCACCACTGGCAGGGACGGGGCTCAGTTGGCTTTGCAACACGTCATAGCCAGCTTGGAAACGTACCAGCGCCTCGAATAACGTATAGACCGGTTCACTTAGCGAAAGATTTGCGTTGATGGGGGGGCTACCGGTGCCGCCCGTGTTGTAGATCAAGTTCAACGTAATCTCGTCACGGCTGAGCAGACGCGCCTGATAGGTCGAGGTGTAGGTCCAGTTGGTAAGCTCGGCCAGCGACTGGGGATTGTCGATCTTTTCCCCTTCTGCCTGTTGTCCCATCATGCTGGGCGGCGTCGGATATTCGCGGAAGGCCAGCGGAATGACCGTATCGCCCATCTGCGGTGCCACGGTAAAGGCATTGATAAACTGCAACCAGATCGAAGGTGGTGCCTGTTCGTCGTGACGACAGTAATCAATGGTGCGGTCTTCAAGGAAGACCTGCAAATGCGAAACGGCCCATTCAAGCGGGAACTCTTCATAGGTGTCTTCTTCGATCTTCTGATCGGTGACGCCATACAGGAAACTGGTGGTCGCCTTTTGGCCGCCCTGACCCGCAGGCACATCGACCCGCGCTGTCCCCAGACCAAACCCGCCGCCGTTCGTCTCTGGATTGGGTTGACCACCGGGGCGTCGCATCTGGCCAAACAATTGCAAACGGTTGGCCATCACGTCAGACAAGGCACTGGCGAAACTGACATCAGTCTGGACAATCGTGTTCACCGCATAAGCGCTCCCCAGTGCTGCGCGCATCTGCTCAGCCATCAGGTTTTGGCCCTGACATAAATCAGATCCCTGACCCTGGTATGCCGCATCATCCAGTAGCCAGTGAACCTCGTTATCGGCATAAAGATCTGCGATGTTTTCGCGGGCAACCGCGATGGCGCGGTAGGCATCAGGTGCCTGCGCAAAGGCATTAGACGAGTTTTCGGCACCCAGGATGTTATCAATTGCCGCAAAGGTACTGCGCGCCAACTGGTCAAGGTCAATGTCGGAATAGACACGGCTGGCCGGCAGCCCGCCCAGACCCGGCAGGTTGTTTGGCATCACCACCGTACCCGAGCGCAGTTTGGTATCAAGCGGCTTGGGTGCCAGATAGGCGCGCCGCGTTTTGCTCATCTGAAAGTCGGTGACATTGGACGATACGGCCCAAAGCCCCTTGGGTTGCGCCGCCGCTTTCGCGTTGCCATCGTCTTGGTCTGCAAGCGCATCAAGCGGTGCATGCGATGGCACAACAACATTCCCCCCGTCCGCAGGCCCCGTCGCAAGCGTAAAGCCGGTGAACGCCGTTGCAAAGTCGGTTGCCAACTGTTGCAGCGCCTCTGGGTCAGACTGTGCTGGCACATTGGTCGTGACCCTTACAGCATTGGGATAGGCCGAAACATCGGGCGATACATAGTCCAGACGCCTGATGCCAAAACCAACCTCAATCTCGAAAACAAGCGGCAGTTTATCGATGGCACCCGGCACCTGAACGCTAAGTGTCGCACCGGGCAGATCGCCAGCAGCACCGGTCAGATAGCCTTCGATCGCGGAAATCAAAGCCATCACGGCTTGAGTCTGTGCTGCATCCAAAGCGATGTCGGAGTGACCTGAATCAAGGTTGGTCGACACAAACATCTGCGTCGCAACCTTGCCATCCGGCCCTGTCGCGGCAAGCTGGTCATGAAGGGTCCGGTACATCTCGGCTGTGGCCAGCGCACTTTGCGAATTTGGCGTGGGCAATGCATCTTTGGAAGGGCACAGATAGACACTCAGCACGCCTTTTTTGGGGGTGCCGCCCGTCGCCAGACCAGTCGCACTGTCTATCGCGGCGCAGACCGTATTGTCGGTTGGGTCGTCCCACGAAAGGAAGTCAAAGATCGATCTGACCCCCGACCAGTTACCCAAAGGCACCAGATCGTCAAAGAACAGGTTCGCGTGATCTTCTACCACCGTGGTAGGCCCCCCAAATGCGTTGCCATAGGCGTCAACCAGCATCGACTGAATGGAAACCGTCTCTCCGATAGAGGCATAGCGGTTAGGGTCTGTCGCGGTCGGCGGGTTGCCTGTCGCGAGCTTATACAGCGGCACAAACATACGCCAGCTTTGGGTCGGGTCCGTCTCTTGAGGTTTCTGCGGCCCCGATGGCACGGACAAACCAGAAGCGCGATAGCCTGTGCTTTCAGGCACTTGATAGGCAATCAGACTATAAAGATTGGCAAGCTGATCCAAAACCGTGTCGCCTGTAGGCTCGGCACGCGTCATCTCGAAGCCCAGCGCGCCTGCTGCGGTCGAGACATACGTGGTCTCATCTTTGGGATCAGTGGTTTCCGCGTAATAAAGCAGATCGTCTTGGGTATTTTGCAAGACGACAGCGTTGGCGTATTCTGGCACCGCATAGACATCGCCAGAGGCGGCAAGGTCCAGTTCGAACAGGAACGTGACTTGGGCAAAATTCTGTGATCCGAACAGGGCATCGGGCAGGCTTTTGCCATCCAAGGTTTCAAACGTCAGGTAATATCCGGTCTGGTTGGTCACGCTGGCTTGTTCAAGGATCTGCAAAAACCCTTTGGGGTCATCAGCATTTGCACCGACTGAAACCGGTTCGGGTGCCGTAAGTGCTAACGCCTCGAAGGTGGCAGGTGGTACGGATTGGGTCGTCGTGTTGGTCCGCAACACGAAAAGCTGCGTTGCAGCCGGATCAGAGATCAGCCCACCCTCAGACGCCGACGCTTGATACAACAGTTTGACGTTCTCGGCTTGCACTTGTCCGGCGATCAGTGCGGCCAACAGCTCTCGCATCGCGGTTTGTTGCGTCAGGTCAGCAGCACCCAAGGCAAAGGTCGTCGCAAGGAAATTGCCTTCTCCCGCAGGGACTTTGCGAACTGTCATCTCGACCGCGAGAGCAAAACGGGTATTCGCCGTTGGGAAAGGCGTCGTATCCGCGTCATAGGCCTTGGCCGTTTGCCGGCTCGACAGGCTCATCGACAAAGGCGCGCTGGCCTTGAGCGCGCTTAGCATCGATGCCGAGAAAGGCCGCAGCGATTGCGCCGTCCCACCTGCAGGGGTCCACGTAATCGGGTTGGCCAGCGCAAAGGCTTGCACACCGCTTTGCAGAACATTGATTACACTCGGCGCAGTTGGCACCGGCAACGATGTTCCAGCGATCTTGTAGGGCGTGACATGGGCCTCGGTGATGTCCCATTTCGCATCGACTGAAACCCAACTTTGCGCGCTGTCACCGCCAAGGGTCACGGTATAATCCATTACGCTGCCCACAGGGAATTCCTGCCAGATCAGCGCATATAGCGCGTTTGTCGGCTGCAACGTACCAGCGGGCAATTCCATCCCGGCGGTCTGGGGCAACCGCAAACCAGAGCGGAAATACTGCGCCATTTGCCCGGCCACGTTGCGGATTTCACCGCTTTTGACCGAGGCAAGATAGATATCAGACAGCTTGCCGCTTTGCGTGTCGGCATTTTGCATCTGTGTGAGCACCCCGTTCAGCGATGCACGGATCGCCGCATGAAACCAGTCGACAAACATCATTTGGGTCAGCGGCACAGTGGTATCAGCAGCTTGTGCCAAGGCCTGATTGCCCGCACCACTTGTTGCAGTATTGGTGTAAAGTTCCGAGAAATAGGTCTGGAGTGTCGTATCGACCCAGTTCTGCGAAACATTGCTTTTGCTGGAGAACACATAGCTCAGATCGGTATCGCGGCCCGCTGTCGCCAAGCTTAGGAAGGGCGGCATCGGGAAGACGGTAGCGTATTTATTCTCTTTTTCCGCATCGGCCACACTGCCATCATCCGCAGGCAGGCTGACGATATCCAAGGTGAACATCTGCCCCAGCCCCGCCAACAAGGCATCATAGGTCAAACCGCCGACCAGCAAATCGGGATGCTGGTTCAGACCGTTGATCTGTTCCTGGGTGATCACACCCTCCCATTTTTCCAGACCCAATGCACCATTCAGCGCCCATGCCAGCAGCTGTGCGGTCATGGTTTCAAATGGCTTGAGGGTTTCAAGCGTCGCCGTCGAAGGGTCGGCAAGATACTCCATCGTTAACGAAACAGCGAACCACGGATCACCCACGGAGCTGGTGTCTGTCCAAACCGTCGTAAATTCCGGTGTCATCAGGCTGGACAACTTTGGGGTCAGCCCCGTCTGCAAACCAAAGTTCGGGTTCCACGGTGCCGTTGCCAGCGCGGCCAGGTTGCTGCGCATGGCCAACGCCTGAACATGGGCCGAGTTGTCTTGAGAAATGAGCTGCCATTCGAAACGGAAGCTGGCCTTGAACGAGAAACTGATCGTGATTTTGAAGAGGCCAAGGTTGATCCGAACCGAGACGCTGACCGTCAGGCTTGCTTCGACATACAGCAGCAAATCGCCACCTGCGCCCGCTTCAAGCAAAAGCTGCATCCCGACAGACGCCTGAATGCGCACGTTGACGCTGGCTTTGATGATCGCAAAATCGATCGAGCCATAGATTTCACCGATAACCCCGAACTGCCCCTTGAGCGCCAGCGCCTTGGGCGTAGTCAGCCAGTCAACAACATCTTCTTGCGCGGAATTATAGGCATAATAGCCAATCGCCCCCTCGATGATCCCGAAGAAGGTCAGGCTGACCCCGGCCTTTAATGGCCCCGAGACAAAGTTTTTGCCGACCCCCATGCGCGCGCCAAATCCTGCGGCTAGGATCGTGTCATAGTTCTTTTGAACAAAGGTATTGTCCGTGGCCGAGCTAAGCTTGGCAATGTAGAAACCACCGGATCCGGTGACCGGAACCGGACCGGCAAAGGCCTCGACACGAAAACAAACGGACCAATCGTCATTGGCAGGAAATCCCAGATCAACCTTGAAGTCGCTGTTTGTGTAGATTGACAACTTTAGGGAAGGCAAGGTCAGGCTGGCAGCACCCGCCCGAAAGGTCCGCAAAGTGTCGGGCAATGTAAAGTTGATAAAGAACAGCCCCACATCGTCGCTGACCTTGGTATAGGTAATCTCGAAACTCAGGCCCTTGATGCTGCCCTTGGTGATGTAGATTTTCAAAGAGTAGAACGGTGTCGCATCGTAAAAGACAAAGCCAAGACCGACGATATCAAGCAACACAACATTTGATACGATGATCCAGCCACCGTCGGGCTTGTAGACCTTGTCATAATCGCCAGCCTTGATCGCGGCCCAGAAATCCTTGCGCATGTAGGCCAGGAACGCGTCGAAATTATCCAGTTTTGCATCCGGGCCAACCCTTTGCCCGACGCCCAGATAATCCAGTTTGATCAGGCTTGATCCCTCGTCGCCGCTTTTACCCTTTTCGGCCAATGCAACTGGAGTTTGATCGCCAAATTCACGCTCTAAAGTTTCAGTTACCTGCACTCGCGACACGGCCTCAAGTGCTTCCATCGGGCCATCCATCGAGATAGCCTGAGTTTTCTCCTTGGGGTCTTGCGCGTTCAATGCGGCAATCCACCCGATCTTGTTTTCGCCTTTGGTAGGTGCAAACAACGCCAGATCGAAAAAGATATTGCCCGGCGGGATGCGGGTGCCCAAAATCTCCATATAGGAATCGTGCATCGACAGAACCAACAGCTTGTCAGTTGAATTCGTTACATATTTCAGCTGGAATTCCTTGATCGAGATTTTCAGAACACCTTCGATCGTAAGTTCAAGCTTGCCGTCTGCCTCGGGCATTTGAATGCCGAACACCAGGGCGTTTGGATTGGGTCCGGATGGCGGCTGCCAGCCTAGGATCATCGAAAACTTGAATGCCGACAGATCCCCGACAAGGCCGCCCAAACTGCCAAGATCCAGATCGAAAATCAGGGCAAAATTGAAAGTCGGGCTGGTGTCCACCTGCCCCAGACTGTTCAGGCTGACGCCGAAATAATCCAGATCCGAAATATTTTGTCCGTTTTCGCTGTACAGAAAGCTTTTCAACTTGAACGGCAGCAACGCCAGCAAACTGTCATCCTCGGTTCGCTGTTTGGTTGCACCAAAATCAAAGCGCAGATTGCCGGGTGCAAAGTTCATCGACAAGTCTTGCGTTCTGGGCTGTTCCTTCGGCTCAAGTACAAGCTGATAGCTCATCTCGATCCCCAGGTCGGCAAAAGACAGTTTTTCGAAACTGAACATATCAAGGAAATCAAGTTGGTTGAATTCCATGCTGCCCCAGATCGCAAAGCGCGAACTGATCGTGCTTGTCGTGGCGTTTCCACTTTCTTCTTCGGTGGCCGAAAACTGGACTTTGTCGAATGTGATCTTTTTCAAATAAGTGTTGGTATCAAAGGTAAATTCATACTTTTTTTTCGCAACAAACGAATAGGTTTGCGCCCCGTCGTGTTCGGAATAGCTGCCGTTGATTTTGATGATATTATCTTTGGCGGGTTCGCTAGCGTCCAGTTCCCCCAAGTTTACGCCGACGGCAAACAGGTTGTTCACGCTCAGATCGACCTCGGCATCAAAACTGGCCAGTGCGTTGTTTTCAAACAGGGCACGCAGGTAGATCACCTTGAAACCATAGCACGTCAGCCCGTCTTTGCCGCAAGGGTAGATGCTGTCGAGAATGTCCAGGTCGCGGGCCAGACCAGCGTCAGACCGGGTCTGCAAGGACGTCGTGCTGGCCCCTGAATCCTCATAATCCACCAGTGCAAATATCGAACTGGAATCAAGCGTTACGCTATCGCCCGTGCCGGTATCCGAGATGGAAACGCCCACGTGATGCGCCCGAAACGCATCAACATTGCTGACGGTGTTGCCGTCTTTGTCTTCACGCACCATGCCACCCATAAGCGCTTTGATCACTGCGGGCAGGTCTTGCAGGTCAAGCGCCGTATTCAGCGCCAAAAGCCCCGTAAAATTGGGGTCATTCACAACCTGAACGAAGTTGTAATAGATCGAGGAACGGCCCTCTTTGTCGACGGCGGCCTCGGCTTTTGTGATGATCTTGAGGATGTCTGTCTGGCGCGTGCTTGGATCAGACGAAAATGTGTGGGCGGCCTCCCAGATCGACTGGTCTTGGGCCAATTCCTTGATCGATCTATCGCGGAAGAATTTCAGGATGATGATGGGCGGAACACCATCAGGGTCAGCGCCTTGTAGCCGTAGATCAAACAACCAATCGGCCAGCTCGACCGTGGCGTCTGCTGTATCAAAATTAAACAATGGTGCGGCGCCAGATGTATCCTGATCAATGACCATAAATATCTGGTTCTGATACAGCGCCGACCGCAACGCATCGCCCATATCCTGAAACCGAAGCGTTCTTTTCGTCTGTGTCCCGCTGATGGCAAAAGACGTTTCCCGCCAAACGCTGTTTGTATCAAAGCCACCTACAAGGCCCAGTGGCGTCATGTTCAGCACCAGATCGTCTGACGCCGCGTTTGTCGAAACCACCATCGGGGCAAAGCTGCGGGTTGGGTTGGCATTGCTCAAGACCTGACGGCGTGCAGGGTTTATCGCTTTGCTTTCAAGAAGTTGGAATTCTGCTGCATCGGTGTCTGAAAGCCCGCTCAGCCCGCCATAAGGGACCAGCGGCACTTGCGGGCTGGGTTGCAACGCCGCTTCAGACCCAAGCGCGGGCCAGGCTGCGATCGGTTTGAACTTTAGCTTGTAGGCGTCGTTGCCTGTCCCGCCCCCGGTTTGACCATCATTCTCAAAAATGGGGCTGCCCTGCGGTTGGCTGAAATAGGTGTTCTGCGCCTTGGCCGAAGACAAACTGACCCAAGAGGTTGTCGCATCCCCGCCCAGATACCGCGCGGGTGTTTTGGCGCTTGCTGACTGGTTCACCATGAAGGCCGGTTGCAGCGGCCAAAAGTGCAAGACATCATCGTTCGCGAATGAAAACACCTCGGTCGAGGAGTAGCCGCATATGATCTCTCCCTGCGCGGCTTCGCCATTTTGCGACAGGGTTAACGCCCCCATGGGTGTCAGATAATACGCCTGCTGCTGACCCGTGGCAGTGACCGGGCGGTCAGCCAAAACAAAACGTGTGCTGACCTTTTGTGGGTCTTGCGTGCCGTCGCGCGGCGCAAGGCTGATCTGTCGCCCCAGTGTCGTCGTAAACCCGGACAACAGCGCCTTGTCGGTCAGCTCGAAATAGGTCCGTGTGGGATCAAGTTGCTGCGCAGGGTCGGCAAATGCCGTCACCCCCAGCGCGCCGCCAGATCCGCCAGACAAAAACGTAGGATAGCGCAACGCAAGCGCATCCTGCCCGTTTTGCGGAGGCCCGAAATACATCGGCCCGGTTTCAAACGCAGCCTGATCATCAAGATCAAGCGACAAATCGGTGCGCATCACACCCGGCGTTGGACCGTCCAACGGGATGATCAGATCCCCCGTTGGAATGATCTGGCGCGCGGTCCCGCCTGCCGGGCTTGGCAGCCAACTGACGGTCACCTGAGACCCGACAATCAGGTTTTGGATGCGGAAGATTGAAGTCGCTTCATCATAGGTAACAGCGACCCGCTGGTTTGACGGCTGCATGACCCGAAAAATGATGTTTCGAAATGCAAAATCCTGCCCGCCATTCAGGGTCTGGGAGCCGCCCGATCCGGTAACGCTTAGAAAGCCAAGTCCACTACCGTCAGCGTCGAAAAATCCAAACCTGCGGTTCGAGACATTCTTCATCTGGGTTTTTACCTGATCGCTGAACGCCGACCAACCAGCACCTCGGTCCGCCGCTGGAAAGAAAGCATAATACGAATCCGCATTGTTGAAACTGGTGCCAAGATTGATTTTGTCAGGCCGTTGGTTGCCATAAAGCAATGCGCCCCAGGTCGCGTCCTGAGGGCGTGACGGATCGACAAGGTAAAGACCGGTATCAGCAAGCTGGTGAAGTTCCATCACATATTCCTTTTAATACAATGTACCCGCTTGGCGGAAATGCAGGTCGATAAGGTCTATTCGGTATGTTTCTTAAAAAATGACTTGAGCCGCTTAGGGCTGAGCGGACGAACGATATTTTCCACAGCAACTTTGCTTTTCACAAAAAGGGCCGAGATTGCCGAAAGCCCCTGCAACCCAATTTGCCCATTCAGGGAATTATCAAGACTGTCCGCCGACATCCAAACCCACGTTTGATCATCCCCTTTGACCGCAGGGTCGACAAAAGTCTGATAGGCGATCTCTTGAATATCTACAGTGCCGTCGGCATTTGCAGTGGGGCCAAATTTTTGGACCTGCCCCTCGAAAAGCCCTGTCGCTTTGTTTAATACTCGAACAATCGCGCAGGCTTTGCGTATCTGGAAACTCACTAACTGACTGGTTTTATCGACCAGCGTTAGCTGGCTCCAACCCGTCGGCGGGACGGCGTGATACCGCGTGTGTTTGGGCAGATCATGGAGCAACCCATCAGCTGGCAAAACCACGTTTAACAGCCCTTGCGTATTGGTCGGCATCGTAGCGCTGACAAGGACTGCATCAACCGTCGCAGCGCTGGCAGCCCCCAAAGAAAGCGTCAGAAAATCCGTGTCCGACCCAGAGACGAAAGCAAGCGCAGCTGGGCCACCATTACCTGTTGTTCCCGGCAAATTGACATGCGCCGGGGGGACGTCATTGCTCCACACCACGATCACATCAGCGATCTGATCGTTTTGCGACGAGTTGTATAATAGCGCGACATACAATTCCCCTTTGGTCAAGGCAGCACATCGGGCGGACTGCCCGCCCTGCAACGTCACCAACCGACCGTCGTTCCAATCAATCGTCGAAGCGTCCTACCTCCTGCATCAGGCGATGCCGGGTCCTTGGAGAACCCCGGCATCTCCACTTTGCTAATCCTGCAGCGCCGCTATGAACGGATCAAAGACTTTGCAGTGAGATCGTTGATTTGCTGGAGTTATCCGGGCTGTCTGCGTTCATCCAAACCCACTGCGTGCCGTCCCCTTGAAGGTTTTCCGTCACCGACTGGATGGTCGCATTCGTTGTAACGACAGCATTCGCGACATTCGCAGTCGGACCCATTTTCACAATCTGACCATCAAGCAGGCCGTTGCTGGTTTCGTTTACAACGAAAACGGCTGCCTTTGATTGACGGAACTGAACGGAAATGAACTGCGTCACAGTGCTGACGATGGTCAGTTCATGCCAGCTTGCGGGTGGCACATTGTAATAGCGGCGGTACTTGTCAAATGCATGAGGTGCCCCGTCAATTGGAAGAAGTTCGTTATCCAATCCAGACGTGTCCGTTGGCATGCTAACGCTGCCTAGCCAAATCTCGACCTGCGCGATCCCGCTGTTAGTCGGCAAAGACACGGATACCGTCTGAGTGTCGGTTCCGGAAACAAAGCCGACAGACGCACTGCCTGCATTTGCGGTTGTGCCGGGGACGGTGATCTTTACGGGCGGCTGGCTGTTTGACCAAATCACGCTGACGGCTGCGTTATTGTCATTCTGAGCAGAGTTATAGACAAACACGCCGTATAGCTGGCCGGGCCTAAGGGTGGTGCATTGGGCGGTTTCTCCGGCGCGCAATGTGATGCGCTGTCCGCCATTCCAATTTACTGCATTCGCTGAAAGAGCCAGAAAACTCATAGCATTATCTCCTTGATTAAAATTTCTTGTCACACGAAAAAAGTTATAAAAAACATGTAGGTAAAAACTAACAGGCACACTAAAACGCGTGACTTCACCGCCCATTAAATTCGGGCATGCGTAACTATAGGTTGCATGTTTCGATTCTTTCAAGAAGAAAGATTTAATAAATCACTTGCTTATTGTGAATTAGGTTACGCTAGGTAAGCTTTTCCGTGTCTGAGCTCAATTAAACATCTGTAATTAAATACGGTTTAAGGCCAAAAGTATTTTCAAACCCTCAAATGATTCGCTGAAAAACAAAAAGGTCCCGCCTGTGGCGAGACCTTGAACACCGATAAAAGTCGTATCAGCCGCCGCAGCGCTTTGCCGCATCTTCAACCGATGCAGTGAATCCCAAAAGCGAAAACGTGTCTTTCGTCTGCGTGCCACGACCAGATCGACCAGTCAGAACCGCATCGGCACCACGCTTCATCGCGGTAATGATCTTGGTGTCGTCATCCGCGGTCGCCGGCCATGCCCACTCACCTTCGGTAAATAATTCAAAGGTGGTCCCGCTGATATTCATGTTGACCGTGGACCCGGAAGCAAAGGGATAGCCACCCGTAAACGCAACCTGCCCCTTGGCACCCGCACTTGGACGGTAGAACACCATCAACAGCGTCTGGCCACGGTTAACAGCAACGACGCGGCCATCGCGGGAATTTACGCTCGACTTCGGCGTCGACACACCCCAGCATTCAGTTGGATTGTCCTCGACAAAGACGCTCCAATCCGTCTCTGCACCGACGCGGTTTGTGCTTTGCGCCTGCGCCCAGGCACCGCCCGCAGCAAGCCCTGTAATTGCAGCTGCCAAACCAATTATCTTAAAATTCATCATCTACCTGGGCCTCCAGCCGCCATTATCCTCAACATTCTCACCAACTCCTCTGGCTGCCTTTCGGGAGGCGCTCTTTTAAAGGACCTGTATTTCTCTCGACAACAAGCATAATAACGCCAAACACGCGACCTGCGAAACCCTGATTGGCAGGAATTCGCCCAAGAAAAGGATGAAACATGATCCAACCAGCCCCCTTTGCGGAAATTTGGCGCGGCGCTTTCCTTGAAAGTGTGCATTCGGGCCATGCTGTTGTGTGCGATGACAGCGGTCAAATCGTAGAGGCTTGGGGCGATCCAGAGAAAGTTGTTCTGCCGCGGTCCTCGGCAAAGATGATCCAGGCCCTGCCCCTCATCCGATCAGGTGCGGCTGACGCGGCGGGCCTGCGCCCGCAACATCTTGCCTTGGCCTGCGCATCACATCAGGCCGCTGAACTGCATACAGGGATCGTTGGGCAATGGCTTGAGAACTTGGGGCTTTCCGACAGCGATTTTCGCTGTGGCCCTGCCGTTCCGGGCGATATAGCTGCCCGCGATGCGCTGATCATCGCGCATGAACAGCCTTGCCAGATCCACCATGAATGCTCCGGCAAACACGCCGGCTTTTTAACGGTGAACAAGCATCTTGGCGGGGGCACCGATTACGAAAAGCCTGATCACCCCGTCCAAAAGGCCTGCCTTGAAGCGCTTGAGGATGTCACGGGTTACACATCTCCGGGCTACGGGATTGACGGCTGCTCTGTGCCGAACTTTGCAACATCCCTTCACGGTATGGCGCGCGCGATGGCGCATTTCGCAGCCGCGCCCGAAGGCTCTGCCGAAGCGCGCTTGCATCAGGCCATGCGCCTGCATCCCGAACTGGTCGCCGGTGAAACCCGCGCCTGTACCGATCTCATGCGCGCGATGAACGGCAAGGTTGCGATCAAAACCGGTGCCGAAGGTTTCTTTGTCGCGATCCTGCCAGAACAAAAAATCGGCGTTGCACTCAAAGCTTCTTGCGGCACAGGCCGCGCAGCCAGCTGTGCAATCGCATCGATCCTTGTCAAACTGGGTGCATTGGATGCCAACCACCCCGAGGCCCTGAAATACCGCAACGCCCCTATCGTCAATCGCCGCGGCATTATTACAGGCACCCTAAAGCCGGCCGCGACCTTCGGCTAAAAACCAAGCTGTCCCATGTTCCAAATGGATGAAAATCCCGGGGTATGGGGCAGCGCCCCATGCACCTTTCGTCCCTAACTCACAAAATCGTCTTTTGCATAACCCTGAACATACAAAAGCGCCGTGAGATCACCAAAATTGATCCGCACGTCACATTCCGCAGCTACGGCTGGCTTGGCATGTAGCGCCACACCCATGCCAGCCCGGTGCAACATCCCCAGATCATTCGCCCCGTCACCAACTGCGATTACATCGGCCTCAGCCAGTCCCAACCGCGACGTTATTTCTTCCAGTGCATCAACCTTGGCCTGTTTGCCCAAGATCGGGGTGCCCACCTGACCTGTCAGCTTTCCATCCGCAACCAGCAACGTATTTGCACGATTCTCGTCAAAGCCCAACTCAGCTGAAACAGCCGCCGTAAACGCAGTAAATCCGCCGGAAACCAATGCGGCATAGGCACCGTTTGCTTTCATTGTTGCCAACAGTGTTTTACCGCCGGGCATATGCGTAATCCGCTGCACCAGAACGCGCCCGATCACGGCTTGGTCCAGCCCCTCAAGAAGGCCCACACGTTCGCGCAACGCCGCTTCAAAATCCAGCTCACCGTTCATTGCCCGCGCGGTGATATCCTTGACACGGTCCCCGACACCCGCTTCATCGGCCAGC
Source organism: Roseobacter sp. (assembly GCA_024636495.1). Classification (GTDB taxonomy): domain Bacteria; phylum Pseudomonadota; class Alphaproteobacteria; order Rhodobacterales; family Rhodobacteraceae; genus Sulfitobacter. Next base: position 23,091 of record JAGXGZ010000035.1, read on the forward strand.
TCGTCAATGCATTCCTGCTGGATCATCGTGCTGTCCATATCCGCCAAAAGCATCTTCTTGCGACGTCCCTCTGACGGCACGATCACCAGATCAACGCCCATCCCCTGACATTCTGCCCAAATATCCCACTGATTGCCGGGCATCCGCTTCATGTTAAAGGTTGCTGCCTCATCCGGTGCCAACCAAAACGCATCGCCACCGCCCCAGGCATTGCGCAAGCTATCCACCAGCGCCGCATCCAAGTGGGGTTTGGTGGGAGAAGTTAACAAAGTCACACTATGCATCGTCATGTTTCCGATCCGCGCCAAGGCTGTCGTAAAAAGCAATTCAAGCGGCGTTCTAGCGCCATTTTCCCGCTTGTGCCAGACCACGCAGACGTCTAGGAGCAGCGGTGGGACACCCATCCCCAACGATGGGCGCTTATCTGAAAGGGTAGCATAATGGCTATTACGACACCCACAACGCGACCAGTAAACCCGCGTTTTTCCTCTGGCCCCTGCGCCAAACCCCCCGCATATGATCTGGCCAAGCTGGCAAGCGCACCCTTGGGCCGCAGCCACCGCGCTGCCCCCGGCAAAGCCAAACTGCTTGCCGCGATCGAGACCACGCGCGAGATACTCGGCGTGCCTGCGGATTACAAAATCGGCATCGTGCCTGCGTCAGATACAGGCGCCTACGAGATGGCCATGTGGACCATGCTGGGCGAACGCCCCGCTGAGATGGTCGCGTGGGAATCATTCGGCGCTGGCTGGGTGACGGATGCTGTTAAACAGCTTAAAATCGAACATACCGTCCACACCGCTGACTATGGTCAGATCGTGGATATGGCGTCGCTCAACTATGACAACGACGTGTGCTTTACGTGGAACGGCACCACATCCGGTGTGCGCGTGCCCACGGGTGATGTTATCCCTGCAGATCGCAAGGGCCTGACCCTGTGCGACGCGACATCTGCTGCCTTCGCCATGGACCTGCCATGGGACAAGCTGGATGTGACCACCTTCAGCTGGCAGAAAGTTCTAGGCGGCGAAGCGGCGCATGGCATGTTGATCCTCAGCCCGCGCGCAGTGGAACGTCTTGAAAACTACACACCTGCATGGCCCCTGCCCAAGATTTTCCGCCTCACCAAGGGTGGCAAACTGATCGACGGCATCTTTAAGGGTGAAACTATCAACACACCTTCGATGCTTTGCGTCGAAGATTATTTGCTCGCGCTGGACTGGGCGAAATCCGTGGGCGGCCTGCAAGGTCTGATCGCGCGAGCTGACGCAAATACTGCTGCGATTGCCCAGTTTGTTGAAGACCATGACTGGATCGATTTTCTTGCGGCAGATCCTGCGACACGGTCGAACACATCGGTCTGCCTTAAATTCTCTGATGATCGCATCGCTGATGGCGCTGCCTTTGCCAAAGCCATCGCCAAACGGCTTGAAACCGAAGATGTCGCCTTGGATGTCGGTGCCTACCGCGATGCCCCTCCGGGCCTGCGGATCTGGTGCGGCGGCACGGTCGAAACCTCGGATATAGAGGCGATGTTGCCGTGGCTTGCTTGGGCCTTTGAAGCCGAAATCAACGCCTGAAATTTGCGTGGGTTAGCACCCACCCTACCGGCTTTGCGTAGGGTGGGTGACAACCCACGCGTCCCCCCACGTCTATTCAAAAAAAGGAGCGCCAAACATGGCCCCCAAAGTTCTCATTTCCGACAGCCTGTCCGAAGCCGCCGTTCAAATTTTCAAAGACCGTGGGATCGAGGTCGATTTCCAGCCCAATCTGGGCAAGGACAAAGAAAAACTGGCCGCCATCATTGGTGACTATGATGGCCTTGCAATCCGCTCGGCGACCAAAGTGACCGAAGCGATCCTTGCCAACGCAACCAACCTCAAGGTTATCGCCCGCGCAGGTATCGGCACCGACAACATCGACAAAGACGCCGCATCGAAAAAGGGTGTGATCGTCATGAACACGCCTTTCGGCAACATGATCACCACAGCTGAACATGCCATCGCGATGATGTTCGCCGTCGCGCGCCAAATCCCCGAAGCGTCGGCATCCACCCATGCTGGCAAATGGGAAAAGTCGAAATTCATGGGGGTCGAGCTGACCGGCAAGACCCTTGGCGTGATCGGCGCGGGCAACATAGGTGGCATCGTCTGCGACCGTGCGCGCGGCCTGAAAATGAAGGTTGTCGCCTATGACCCCTTCTTGGGCGAAGAAAAGGCCAAGAAAATGGGCGTCGAAAAGGTCGAACTTGACGATCTGCTGGCCCGCGCCGATTTCATTACGTTACACGTGCCTTACACCGAACAAACTGCCAATATCCTGTCCAAGGAAGCCTTGGCCAAGACCAAGAAGGGCGTGCGCATCATCAACTGTGCCCGCGGTGGTCTGGTCGACGAAGAAGCGCTCGCCGAAGCGCTGAAATCCGGCCACGTCGCTGGCGCTGCCTTTGACGTGTTCAAGGAAGAGCCCGCAACCGAGAACGTGTTGTTCGGCCTGCCAAACGTGGTTTGCACGCCGCACCTTGGGGCCGCAACCACCGAGGCACAGGAAAACGTGGCCCTGCAAGTGGCTGAACAGATGTCCGACTACCTGCTGACGGGTGCCGTCAGCAACGCGTTGAACATGCCATCTGTGACCGCAGAAGAGGCCAAGATCATGGGCCCATGGATCACCCTTTCGGGGCATCTGGGTTCCTTTATCGGCCAGATGACGGACGAACCGATCAAGGCGATTAATATCCTTTATGACGGCCAAGTCTCGCAGATGAACCTGAACGCGCTGAACTGCGCTGTTGTTGCGGGCATTATGAAACGTGCCAACCCTGACGTGAACATGGTCAGCGCGCCCGTTGTTGCCCGTGAAAAGGGCATCCAGATCAGCACCACGAACCAAGACAAATCCGGCGTCTTCGACGGCTATGTCAAGGTAACAGTCGTCACGGCCAAGCGCGAGCGGTCCATCGCGGGCACGGTGTTCTCGGACGGCAAACCGCGTTTCATCCAGATCAAAGGTATCAACATCGACGCCGAAATCGGTGCGCATATGCTGTACACAACCAACGAAGACGTCCCTGGCATCATCGGTACCTTGGGCCAAACACTGGGTGCCAATGGCGTAAACATCGCTAACTTTACGCTGGGCCGTTCTGTCGCCAAAGGCGAGGCGATTGCCCTGCTTTACGTCGATGACGAAGTGCCAGATGCAGCGATCAAACAACTGCAAGACACAGGTCTTTTCACTCAGGTTAAAGAGCTGGCATTCGACGTCGCCTAAAACCCCGACTATAAAAACATCAAAGCGTCCCCTAGTGGGGCGCTTTTTGCGTTCAGGCAGGCTCATGGTCGCTTGTTTGTGGCGCAAAAGGCATCGCCCTGCCTTCCCCTTTGGGCCATGTTCAGGCATTCTAGACCAAGCAGAAAAGGAAAACTCCTCATGTCCACGCCCATCTATGCCGTTGGCGACATCCACGGCCAGCTTGATGATCTTCACCGCGTACTGAGGCTGATCGAAGCCGACGGCGGCAAAGACGCAGAAGTGGTGTTCCTGGGGGATTACGTGGATCGCGGCCCGGACAGCAAAGGCGTGATTGATCTGCTGATGAACGGCATCGCGGAGGGGCGCAACTGGACGGCAATCCGGGGCAACCACGACCGCTATTTCACGCGGTTTCTGGATGATCAAACCGTCTATGATCCGGCCACGCGGTCCGACCTGTTTTGGATGAACCCCAGGCTTGGTGGCGATAAAACGCTACTGTCCTATGGTGTCACCGGCGAAGATTATGCGCCCGTTGATCCAATACACGAGGCAGCCCTTGACGCCGTACCCCAATCGCATCGTGACTTCTTGGACAATCTGCCAAACATGCATACGACGGATCATCTGATCTTTGTTCATGCTGGCCTACGCAAGGATGTCGCCCTGCAGGATCAAGTCGAGGATGATCTGATCTGGATCAGGGGTGACTGGCTGACAGAACATCATGATTTTGGCCGCATCGTGGTGCATGGGCACACCGCCATAGACTATCCCGAACACTACGGATACCGCGTGAACCTTGACGCCGGTGCGGGATATTTCAAACCCCTACAGGCAGCCGTTTTCGAAGGCCAAGAGGCTCATGTCATCTCTGACAACGGGCGCGTGCCGCTCCGCCCCTGATCCGTCTATTCCAAATGGACTAAAATCCCGGGGGTGGCCCGGCTTTGCCGGGACGGGGGCTGGCCCCCCTAAACCCCCGTCCAATCCAGAACGACTTTGCCGGACAGGCCCGATTTCATCGCAGCAAACCCGGCCTCAAACTCATCGGCACCAAACCGGTGTGTAATGATACCCGAAACATCCAAGCCGTTCTCAAGCATCGCAATCATCTTGTACCACGTCTCGAATATCTCGCGCCCATAAACACCCTTGATGGTGATTGCTTTGAACACGATGCGGCTCCAATCGACCGGAGATTTCCCGGGCGGAATCCCCAACATTGCAATCCGCCCACCCATGGTCATCGCCTCAACCATTTGATCTAGCGCGGATTGATTGCCTGACATTTCCATGCCGACATCAAAGCCTTGCTTCATCTTGAGGTTTGCAATGACATCCCGCAAATCTTCTTTAGCCACATTGACCGGAATCACATCGGCCACTCTTGCTGCCAACTCAAGCCGTGCGGGGTTCACATCGGTGATCGCGACATGACGCGCACCGACATGGCGCGCCACGGCTGCCGCCATGATCCCGATAGGCCCTGCCCCGGTGATCAACACATCTTCGCCCACCAGATCAAAGCTTAACGCCGTGTGAACAGCATTTCCCAAAGGATCCAGAATCGCGCCGATCTCGTCGGAAATTTCATCTGGCAGCGGCACGACATTGAACGCGGGCAATCGCAGATACTGGGCAAACGCCCCTTGTTCGTTGACGCCAATCCCGCGTGTTGCAGGATCAAGGTGAAACTTGCCCGACCGTGACTGCCGCGAGGTTTTGCCGATCAGATGCCCTTCACCCGAGCATCGTTGCCCGATGGCAAGATCGGTGACATTGCGCCCAAGCTCGACAATTTCGCCTGCAAACTCATGGCCCGTAATCAACGGGACAGGCACTGTGCCTTGCGCCCAACTGTCCCAGTTCCAGATATGGATATCCGTCCCGCAGATGCCTGTTTTGTTGATCTTGATCAGCACATCATCGGGGCCAATTTCTGGGACCGGGGCGCGGGTCATCCACAACCCCTCGCGCGGCACGGACTTGCACAGCGCTTTCATCTGGTTGCTCATGACAACACCCCACAGGCCTTGCCCGCGACTTTGAACGCGTCCAGCGCGCGGTCCAACTCAACGCGGGTCAAGGCCGCGTTCATCTGCGTTCTGATCCGTGCTTGCCCCCTTGGAACAACGGGAAAGAAAAAGCCACTAACGTACACGCCTTCGTCAAACAGCTTTGACGCCATGTCTTGCGCCAACTGTGCATCGCCCAGCATTACCGGGATGATCGGATGTTCGCCGGGCAACAGATCAAAGCCCAAATCTGTCAAACCCTTGCGCCAGTAAACCGAGTTATCGAACAACCGGGTGCGCAAATCATCGCCTTGCTCGACCAATTCCAGCGCTTTGATCCCGGCCATAACGATTGAGGGCGGCAGGGAATTCGAAAACAGATAGGGGCGCGCGCGCTGGCGCAGCAAATCAATCACAGCCTGCGGACCCGCGATGTACCCGCCAATGGCCCCGCCAAGCGCCTTGCCCAAGGTTCCGGTCAGAATATCCACATCAACGCCGAAATGTGCAGGCGTTCCAGCCCCTTTCGGCCCTATGAACCCTGTCGCGTGACAATCATCGACCATCACCAACGCATCGTATTTTTCAGCAAGCCGTGTGACCTCGGGCAGATTGGCCAAGGTCCCATCCATGCTGAACACCCCATCGGTCGCGATCATGATAAACCGCGCGCCCTCTTCGCGAGCCAGCTTTAGCTGCCCTTCAAGGTCGTTCATATCGGAATTCGCATAGCGGTACCGTCTGGCCTTACACAACCGGATACCGTCGATGATTGACGCGTGGTTAAGGCTGTCGGAGACGATCGCGTCCTCGGCACCGAACAACGGTTCGAACAATCCACCGTTGGCGTCGAAACAGGCCGCAAACAAAATTGAATCATCCTTGCCTAGGAAGGCTGCCAGCTTTTGTTCTAATTCGCGGTGAATATCCTGTGTGCCACAGATAAACCGAACTGACGCCATCCCGAACCCCTTTGGGTCCATCGCATTTTGCGCCGCTTTGATCAGGTCGGGATGATCTGCCAACCCCAGATAGTTATTTGCGCAAAGGTTAATGACCTCACGACCTGCGACCGTAATTTTGCCAGACTGCGGCGAGGTGATCATGCGCTCGCGTTTCATCATGCCTTCGGCCTCAATCTGCGAAAGCGTGGCCGCGATGTGATCTAGATAGGTTTGGGTCATGATAAAGCTCCTTCGCGATAGCTTCTAGCATAGTGGAAATAAATCCGAAATAGAGGAAATCCTTTATAACGGAATATTTCTTATATTTCGGATGTCAGGCGTCTTGGACCACAAGAAATGCCCGCACGGCCCCGCCAATCGCCTGAATTGCGTGAGGGACATCGGCAGGGTAGCGCCCAGTGTCACCGATTGTGATTGTGCTTTGGGCATCCCCGCTGCGCAAACCAGCCGTCCCTTGGATGATCGTCAGATGTTCGCGGGCACCGCGCGCGTGAGGCTGGCTGTCTAATATGCCGCCTTCATCGATCAAAAGCTCGTAGACTTCATGCTTTCCAGCTTCTTCCGGGGGGGAAAGGATGCGGATGTGACAACCATTTCCAAGATTGTGGATCGTCGGAACCTCATCCGCGCGCAGTACTTCGATCTGTGCAGGGCTTTGCCTCCCGTCCAAAAGGCCCGCAAAATCGACCTGCAAGGCGCGGGTCAAATTCCATAGGGTGGCGATCGTCGGGCTACTTTCTCCCCGCTCGATCTGGCTTACCATCGACCGCGACACGCCCGAAAGCTTGGCCACCGCATCAAGGCTTAGGCCCTGAGCCGTCCTGGCCGATTTCAGGCGAGACGGCAGCTGGTTCAAAATAGCGTCTGGGTTTTCCGTCATAGTGGATCACTGCGCATTTGATCGGCTGCTGTCAACTGGCTTGGCGTTCTAAGCCAACCGCCCGGGGGTTTTGCACCCCCGGACCCCCGCAGAATATTTTCAAGCCAGAGAAGACCGGATCAGGCTAGCGCATCAATCAAGACAATAATGCCTGTCGCTGCAACGGCCCCTATGATTGCAGCCAACGCGATCCAACGCTTGAAGGCCGGTTTTTTTGGCTCAGCTTCGGTTTGCTGGCGGATCAATGCGGCCTCTACCAAACCCGGCAGGCGGGGGCCGAAACGCGCAAGGACACGGGCCGTGCTGGCAAGATCGCGTATCACGGCCTTGGGGCCAATCGATTGCGAGATATAATCGGTCACGATCGGGCTTGAAACCTGCCAGATGTTGATATGCGGATTCAAAGAGCGCGCGACACCTTCGACCACGACCATTGTGCGTTGCAACAAAATCAGCTCGGTCCGGGTTTCCATTCCAAAGCGTTCCGTCACTTCGAACAGATAGGTCAGTAGCCGCGCCATCGAAATGCGCGTGGCGTCCATGCCGAAGATCGGCTCGCCCACAGCGCGTAATGCGCGAGCAAATTCGTCAACATCCTTATCAGCTGGAACATATCCCGCCTCGAAGTGAACCTCGGCCACGCGTTTATAATCTTTGCGGATAAAACCGAACAGGATCTCGGCATAAACTCGGCGCGTGTAGGCGTCGATATGCCCCATAATGCCGAAATCAAAGGCGATGATATCGCCGTTTGGCGCGACCTTCAGGTTCCCTTGGTGCATGTCTGCATGGAAATAACCGTCGCGCAGGGCATGATTCAGGAACAGTTGCAGAACGCGGTCACCAAGCACAACGCGGTCATGGCCTGCCGCGTCAATCGCCGCGTTGTCGCCCATGGGCACGCCTTCCGCCCATTGCAAGGTCATCACACGCCGCGCGGAATATTCCCATTTGATCGCAGGTAGCTGAAAGCCTTTGTCGTCTTTGGTATTGGCCGCAAATTCAGAAGCCGCCGATGATTCGAGCCGTAAATCAAGCTCGCCACGGACAACACCATCGAAATGTTCAATCACCTCTGTCGGACGCAGACGTCGCGACCCCGGCGAGAACAGTTCGACCATCCGGGCGGCGAGGTAGAACGCATCGACATCCTTGCGGAACGCTTTCTCAATGCCAGGGCGCAGGACTTTGACAGCGACATCTTCGCCCGTTTCGGCCAGTTTAGCACGGTGGACCTGCGCAATAGACGCCGCTGCAACAGGTTCGCTGAATTCTGAAAACATCATGGCGACGGGATGGCCAAGTTCTTTTTCGACCTCGGCCTTCGCCACTTCGATTGAGAACGGTGGCAGCTTGTCTTGCAATACGCGCAGTTGCACCGCCAGTTCGTCGCCCACGACGTCGGGACGTGTGGAAAGAACCTGACCGAACTTAATGTAAGCAGGCCCCAATGCCGTCAGCGCACGGGTCGCGGGTGGCATAGTTGGATCGCCCGCATAGCCCAGAAACTTGAACGGTTTGCCAAGCGCCTTAGCCACAAAACGCAGCGCGGGCGTGGCATCAAATGCGTCAAGCACCACGTTCATCGCGCCTGTGCGTTCCAACGTGGCACCGGTGCGGATCAATCGCCAAATATTGTGGGGTCCACGCATTTTAGATTTTCCAACCCGAATGAAGCGCTGCGACGCCCATCGTTAGGTTCCGGTACTTGGCTTGTTCAAATCCAGCCGTTTTGACCATACCAAGGAACGTTTCCTGATCTGGAAAATTTCGAATAGATTCAACGAGGTATTGATAGCTGTCACGATCATTCGCAATCAGTTTTCCCATACGCGGGATCACATTGAAGCTGTACAGATCATAGGCCTTTTGCATCATCGGGTTGGGCAATTGGCTGAATTCCAACACCATCAGACGCCCACCAGGGCGCAACACGCGATACGCTTCGTTCAGCGCTTCTTGGGGGCGGGTGACGTTGCGGATGCCAAAGCTGATTGTGTAAACGTCAAAGGTGTTATCCTCGAACGGCAGGGCCATCGCGTCGCCGACGACCCAATCCAGACTGTCCACCATGGCGGCCGCTTCGGCACGTTTGCGCCCTTCAACCAGCATCGGTTCGGTCAGATCCAGCACAGTGGCATGGCCAGACCCTGCACGCTCAAGAAACTTGAACGACACATCGCCCGTGCCACCCGCCACATCCAACAGCTTTTGACCGGCACGCGGGGCCAGCCAATCCATCATCGCTTCTTTCCAGATACGGTGGATTCCGACGCTCATTACGTCATTCATCACATCATATTTGCTGGCGACAGAGTTAAAGACACCTTGCACGCGCCCGGCTTTGTCGCCCTCGGCCACGGTTTCAAATCCGAAATGGGTGGTTTTGTCGCTATCGTTTGTCATGAGGTCTTGTGGTCCTTTGATCTGAACCTTTGTTATAGGACGTGGGGGGCTAGGTACAATGCGCCCCTTTTGTCACAGGGGAAAAGAACATGCCTGAACTGCCCGAGGTCGAAACCGTCCGCCGCGGCCTGTCCCCCGTAATGGAGGGGCAGATTATCGCGCGCGCCGACGTCAACCGCCCCGACCTGCGCTGGCCTTTCCCCCTTGATATGGCGGTACGGCTGACCGGGCAAAAGGTTGAGCGGCTGCGCAGGCGGTCGAAATATATTCTTGCCGATCTGTCATCGGGGGAATCACTACTGATTCATTTGGGTATGTCGGGGCGTATGCTGATCTCGGGCGATCCGCTGGGAAAATTCGTGCACGAACATCCAGCGGCTGAAAAGCATGATCACGTTGTGCTGCATATGGCGAGTGGGGCGCGTGTCACATTCAATGATCCGCGTCGGTTTGGTGCAATGGACTTGCTAAATACGCAAAGCGCCGATGCACATAAACTGCTTGCCTCGATCGGGCCGGAACCGCTTGGCAATGATTTTCATGAGGCGCATCTGGTGGCAGCACTAAAAGGGCGCAACATGCCGATCAAATCGGCCTTGCTGGATCAACGCATCGTCGCGGGGCTGGGAAATATCTATGTCTGCGAAACGCTTTACCGCGCGCGTATCCATCCAGCACGCAAAGCAGGCCGCATCGCAGCCAACCGCGTTGCGGGGCTGGTTCCAATCATCCGCCAGGTTCTGGAGGAGGCGATCATCGCAGGCGGATCAACCTTGCGCGACTTCAAACAGGCAGACGGTGAATTGGGCTATTTCCAGCACAGCTTTGATGTGTATGGCCGTGAAGGACAGCCCTGCCGCACCGAAGGCTGTTCCAGCCAGATCGCGCGAACAGTTCAGTCAGGCAGATCGTCCTTCTATTGCCCGCAATGCCAAAGATAACTTGAAACGGCACGCGCCCGTGATATTCACATGTTTCAAAACGTAACAAACGAGAGCATTCTTGATGGCTTATGAAACGATCACGGTCGATGTCGAAAACCACATAGCACTGGTTACACTGAACCGACCTGATGCAATGAATGCTTTAAACGCCGAGCTGATGACAGAGCTGGCAGACGCGATGAAGTCGGCACAGGAAAACGAAAAAGTTCGCTGTATCGTCATCACCGGATCGGAAAAAGCATTCGCCGCCGGGGCCGATATCGCGATGATGCGCGACAAAAGCTTTGTCGATGTCTTTACCAGCGATCTTTTCACACCTGAAACCGATCAGATCATGCGCGTGCGCAAACCGATTATCGCTGCCGTATCAGGCTATGCGCTTGGTGGCGGCTGCGAACTGGCGATGATGTGCGACTTTATCATCTGCTCGGAGACCGCAAAATTCGGTCAGCCCGAGATTAATCTGGGCGTGGTTGCGGGTATTGGCGGAACACAGCGGCTGACCCGCGCGATTGGTAAAGCCAAAGCGATGGACATGAATCTGACCGGCCGCTTCATGGATGCAGCCGAGGCAGAGCGGGCTGGTTTGGTGTCGCGCGTAGTGCCTGTCAAAAAGCTGATGGAAGAAGCGATGGCAGCTGCGGCTAAAATTGCCGAGAAATCCATGATCACAACAATGGTCGTCAAAGAAGCCGTGAACCGCGCCTTCGAAGTGCCACTGCGCGAAGGCCTGTTGTTCGAACGCCGCGTCTTCCATTCGCTGTTTGCGACCGAAGATCAAAAAGAAGGCATGTCTGCTTTCCTCGAAAAACGCGAAGCGCAGTTCCGGGATAAGTAAAAACATCTTTGCGGGTTTGCAAAGCGCATCGGGTTGGACTATAGGCGGCACTAATACATGCGCGTGCAGCCCGCTTAGGCTAGAATCACCTTATCGGACAATGGCTCCGGTGTTTTGGGTTTGTGTCGCGTATTCGCAATTTGAACAGACCAAGACGAAGGATGATCCTCATGGCAAATACACCACAGGCAAAAAAACGCGCCCGTCAGAACGAAGCGCGTTTCGCAATCAACAAAGCACGCCGTTCGCGTATCCGGACGTTCCTGCGCAAAGTTGAAGAAGCTCTCGAATCTGGTGACAAAGAAGCTTCCGTTGCGGCACTTCGCGCGGCTCAGCCAGAACTGATGCGTGGCGTTACAAAAGGGGTGTTTCATAAAAACACCGCTTCTCGGAAGATGTCGCGCCTTGCTTCGCGCGTTAAGGCTTTGGGCTGAATCGGGAACGTTTCACCTAAGCTGTTGAAAGAATAAGGCATCGCTTGGCGGTGCCTTATTTTATGCCCTGTTAACACTTTTTACGGGAGAGAGATTCTTTTCGGGTAAACTCTGAGTCAAGTTTGAAGATGTGTTGAACCTGCGCCTTTTACATTGCTAAAAGTCATAAGCGCGATTCATTTCGCCTTGGGGGGATAGGCTCGAACGGCCCGTTGCATTTGCTAGGATGCGGTGGTTCTGACGGGGATAGTGGTTAACCTTGCTAGGGGTTTTCCTACGGTCTGCAGATGATGCGTCACGCATTTTTGCCCTGTCTTTTGAGACGTCGAACAGTACGTTCGAGAGCGATGTTTGATGGTTTTTTAACCTCCTGCATTCCTGTCGCTACGTACTTCATAAATTAAGTCCGAGGGACGTGTGACCGGTTTTCTGATGGGACCGGAACAGCGGTCTATTGCCTTCTGACTTGGGTAACATCTGCGCCCAGCTTTTGCTGGATTTCGCGGGCGATGGGGACAGTAGGGTACATGACGCAGACGCAATGGGTAAAAGTCAGACAACGTCTTTTGAGCGCAATAGGCCAAAACAACTTCACGACATGGATTGACCCACTTTCTCCTGGCCAGATCGACGATGGCATCAGCACTCTGTTCGTTCCAACCAACTTTTTTGGCAACTACGTCAGTCAGAATTTTGCCGATCTCATTCTGCATGAGATGCAAAAAGAAGATGACAGCGTGACGCGGCTTAAGTTTTCTGTAGGCGGGCCTGATAAATCTGCTGCCCCTCTGCAGGTTCTAACCCGTCCAAAAGCGGCTGCACCCCAGCCGGCAAACAACCCGCTGAACACAGCGCCGCTTGATGCGCGGTTCAGCTTTGACAATTTTGTCGTCGGCAAACCGAACGAGCTTGCCCATGCCGCTGCACGTCGTGTGGCCGAAGGTGGACCTGTGACGTTCAATCCGCTGTTTCTTTATGGTGGTGTTGGCCTGGGCAAAACCCACCTGATGCACGCCATCGCACAAGAGCTGGCCATTCGTAAACCTGAACTGAACGTGCTTTATCTGTCGGCGGAACAATTCATGTACCGCTTTGTTCAAGCGCTGCGCGATCGCAAGATGATGGACTTCAAGGAAATTTTTCGCTCCGTCGATGTCTTGATGGTCGATGACGTCCAGTTCATCGCGGGCAAGGACAGCACTCAGGAAGAGTTTTTTCACACGTTCAATGCGCTGGTTGATCAGAACAAACAGATCATCATTTCAGCCGACCGTGCCCCCGGCGAGATCAAGGATCTTGAGGACCGCGTAAAATCGCGGCTGCAATGTGGTTTGGTCGTGGATCTGCATCCAACAGACTACGAACTGCGTCTTGGCATCTTGCAAAGCAAAGTCGAGACCCAACAGAAAAACTATCCCGGCCTTGAGGTCGAAGCAGGCGTGCTTGAATTTCTTGCCCACCGGATCACCACCAACGTGCGCGTGCTGGAAGGTGCATTAACGCGTCTTTTTGCATTTGCATCGCTGGTCGGTCGCGAGATCAACATGGATCTCACACAAGATTGCCTTGCCGACGTGCTTCGCGCCTCGGAACGAAAGATCAGCATTGAAGAAATTCAGCGCAAAGTGTCCGAACATTACAACATTCGCCTGAGCGATATGGTCGGGCCAAAGCGTCTGCGCAGCTATGCCCGCCCCCGTCAGGTCGCGATGTATCTATCGAAAAAACTGACCAGCCGTTCGCTGCCGGAAATTGGTCGCCGTTTCGGGGGTCGTGACCACACAACCGTCATGCACGGCGTCAAACGCATCGAAGAGCTCAAGCAAAGCGATGGCCAAATTGCGGAAGATCTCGAATTGTTGCGCCGCGCATTGGAAGCTTAATCAGGCAACCGATGGCAGAAGACGATCGAAGGCCTTGACGGGCCTCGGTTTCGCGCTGAAAAGTCAATAAAACTCTTGTGAATACACCGGTATCGGGTAGTTTGCCCTCCCGGACTACCGGAATGGAGATTGCATATGAAATTCAGCATCGAACGCGCCGCACTGCTTAAGGCTGTGTCACAGGCACAATCAGTGGTCGAGCGTCGCAACACCATTCCGATCCTCGCAAACGTGCTGATCGAAGCGGAGGGCAGCGATGCATCCTTCCGCGCCACCGACCTGGATATCGAGGTGGTCGATAAAGCGCCCGCACAGGTCGAACGCGCCGGGGCCACAACGGTTTCTGCAACAACATTGCACGAGATCGTCCGCAAACTTCCCGATGGTGCGCTGATCACGCTGACCTCGGACAGCGCGGCGGGCCGCCTGACCGTCGAAGCGGGCCGCTCGAACTTCTCGCTGGCAACTTTGCCACGCGAAGATTTCCCGGTTATGGCATCGTCTGAATACCAATCGAATTTCAGCGCACCTGCCCCAGTGCTGCGCCGTCTGTTCGACAAATCAAAATTCGCTATTTCAACCGAAGAAACGCGGTACTACCTGAACGGCGTCTATATGCACATCTCAGAAAGTGACGGCAGCAAGGTTTTGCGCTGCGTCGCTACCGATGGCCACCGTCTGGCGCGCATCGATGCACCTATGCCGGAGGGTGCAGCAGACATGCCCGGCGTGATCGTTCCCCGCAAAACCGTTGGCGAATTGCGCAAGCTGCTGGACGATGACGACATGCAGATCGCGGTGTCGGTGTCAGAGACAAAGATCCGCTTTGCCACGCCGGACATTACCCTGACCTCCAAGGTCATTGACGGTACATTCCCCGATTACACACGTGTCATTCCACAAGGGAACACACGCCGTATGGAAGTGGATGCCAGTGATTTCGCCCGCGCCGTTGACCGCGTGGCAACCGTAAGCTCCGAACGCTCGCGGGCCGTGAAACTGCAGTTGGATGAAGACCGTCTGATTTTGTCGGTCAACGCCCCAGACAGCGGTGCCGCCGAAGAAGAACTGGTCGTCGCCTATGCGGACGAACGTCTTGAGATCGGTTTCAATGCGAAGTACCTGCTTGAGATTGCAAGTCAGGTCGACCGTGAGAATGCAGTGTTCCTGTTCAACTCGTCCGGTGATCCGACATTGATGCGCGAAGGCAATGATATGTCAGCGGTTTATGTCGTTATGCCGATGCGTGTGTAAGGTAACGGAATTTTTGAAAATTCCGGTCCGAATTCTTAAAAGAATTCGACACTGAACCGTGGGCGCGCTCTTCATCTCAAATCTGACGTTGTCGCATTTCCGGTCGCATAAGCGCGCGGTCATTCAAACTGACGCGCGCAGTGTTTCGATTCATGGGCCAAATGGTGCTGGCAAAACCAATATACTCGAAGCCGTATCTTTGCTGTCGCCCGGCCGGGGCATCCGCAGGTCCAGCGCGCAGGACATGACAAGACGCCCCGAGGCATTGGGGTGGAAGCTGACTGCTTTGCTTCATTCGATGGGTCAGACGCACGAGGTTGAGGTCTGGTCAGAGAACGGGGCCGCCCGACAAGTCCGAATTGATGGCAAACCCACGCCGCAGAACGCACTTGCCCGGATTGCGCGTGTCTTGTGGTTGATCCCGTCAATGGACAGGCTTTGGATCGAAGGCGCAGACGGGCGGCGGCGTTTCCTAGACCGTATGACGCTTAGCTTTTTGCCGGATCATGCGGAACAGTCTTTGGCTTACGAAAAGGCCATGCGCGAACGCAATCGCCTGCTAAAGGATATGGTGCGCGAGCCCTCTTGGTATCTTGCCCTTGAACAGCAACTTGCAGAAGCCGGTGCCGCCATCCATGCCAACAGGGTCGCAGCCATTCAGGCGCTGACAGAGGCGCAAGATCAGGCGGAAACCGCTTTTCCTACCGCAACCCTGACGTTGATCTGCGATATGCCCACAACTGCCCAGGACCTGCGCCGCGCGCTTGCCGATAACCGGATGCGCGATCTGGCAGCAGGACGTACGCTGATCGGGCCGCATCGCGCCGATCTGGAAGGCGTTTATGCGGCAAAAGACGTGCCCGCACGGGACTGCTCGACCGGAGAGCAAAAGGCCCTGCTGGTGTCGCTGATACTGGCCAACGCCCGTGCCTTGGCCGCTGATTTTGGCGCGCCCCCGTTGCTCCTGCTAGACGAGGTGGCCGCCCATCTGGATGCGAACCGTCGCGCCGCCTTGTATGATGAAATCACCGCCCTTGGCGCGCAGGCATGGATGACAGGGACCGGGGCGGAACTGTTTGACACGCTTGGATCGCGTGCGCAAATGTTTGAAGTAACGGAAACAAACGGCGTTTCAGACGTAAGAATGCAGCCATGACCATCACGTTGCCTGATTTGCTGCTGTATTGCGGTGCCTTGCTGATCTTGTTTCTAACACCGGGTCCGGTCTGGCTTGCGATCATGGCGCGCGCCTTGTCTGGTGGGTTCAAGGCCGCATGGCCGCTTGCCTTGGGGGTGTCGATTGGCGACATGCTTTGGCCGCTTGTCGCTGTCTTGGGCATCAGCTGGATTCTGTCTGTCTTTGATGTCTTCATGTTGGGCATGCGCTGGATCGCCTGCGGTGTCTTCCTTGTTATGGGCGTATTGTTGATCCGCCACGCTGACGCCAAGATTGACCGCGACAGCCGCCTGACCCGCCCCGGTGCATGGGCGGGGTTTGCTGCAGGTCTGCTAGCGATTTTGGGCAATCCCAAGGCGGTCTTGTTTTACATGGGCGTTCTGCCCGGATTTTTCGATTTACGTGCAATTACCTGGACAGATGTCGCCGCTATCATCCTTGTTTCAGTGACAATCCCACTGATCGGCAACCTTGCAATCGCGGCATTTGTCGGAAAAATGCGCGGGCTGATGACCAACCCTCAGACCTTGAAGCGTATCAATATCGTGGCCGGAATTCTGCTGATCATCGTAGGCTTTCTCGTCCCCTTCATATGACACAAAATATTGTGTCAAAGACGTGACAATAGGGGCGAAAACCACTATAAAATGGGCAACAAAAGAAGGTTTCCCAGAATGTCCGACGACCAGCAGATTCCAGAGGAATATGGCGCAGATTCTATCAAGGTTCTCAAAGGCTTAGAGGCGGTCCGCAAGCGCCCCGGCATGTATATCGGCGACACCGATGATGGGTCTGGCCTGCACCACATGGTCTACGAGGTCGTGGATAACGGGATCGACGAGGCGCTGGCGGGTCATGCCGACGCCGTAAACGTCACAATACACGAAGACAGCTCTGTTTCCGTCAGCGATAATGGCCGCGGTATTCCCGTTGGCATCCACCAAGGCGAAGGTGTCTCCGCTGCCGAAGTCATCATGACCCAACTGCACGCGGGTGGTAAGTTTGACAGCAATTCCTACAAGGTGTCCGGCGGTCTGCACGGTGTCGGTGTTTCGGTTGTCAACGCGCTTTCCGACTGGCTTGAGCTGCGCATCTGGCGCGAGGGCAAGGAACATGTCGCACGGTTCGAGGGTGGTTTTACTGTCGAACACCTGAGCGTCGTTGGCCCGACAGATCGCACCGGCACCGAAGTCCGGTTTATGGCGTCGACCAGCACATTTTCGAACCTGGAATACAGCTTTGAAACGCTTGAGAAACGCCTGCGCGAACTGGCCTTCCTGAACTCTGGCGTGCGAATTATTCTGACCGATGAACGCCCAAGCGAACCGCTTCGATCCGAGCTGTTTTATGAAGGCGGCGTAAAGGAATTTGTGAAATACCTCGACCGCTCCAAGACGTCCGTAATGGCAGAACCGATCTTTATCACCGGAGAGAAAGACGACATTGGCGTCGAAGTCGCCATGTGGTGGAACGACAGCTATCACGAGAATGTCCTGCCGTTCACAAACAACATCCCGCAGCGCGATGGCGGCGCGCATATGGCGGGCTTTCGCGGGGCGCTGACGCGGACGATCAACAACTACGCCCAGTCCAGCGGGATCGCAAAACGCGAGAAAGTTACCTTTACCGGGGATGATGCCCGCGAGGGGCTGACCTGCGTGTTAAGCGTCAAAGTGCCGGATCCCAAATTCTCCTCGCAGACCAAGGACAAGCTTGTCTCATCCGAAGTACGCCCCGCCGTAGAGGGGCTGGTGAACGAAAAACTGGCGGAGTGGTTCGAGGAAAACCCTCAAGTCGCTAAAATAGTCGTTGGAAAGATTATCGAAGCTGCCCACGCCCGCGAAGCGGCGCGCAAAGCACGTGATCTGACACGCCGCAAGACGGCGATGGACGTGAACTTTCTTGCCGGCAAGCTCAAGGATTGCTCTGAAAAAGACCCTTCCAAGACCGAAGTCTTCCTTGTCGAGGGTGATTCTGCTGGTGGTTCCGCCCAGACCGGTCGCGACCGACAGACGCAAGCAATCCTTCCCCTGAAGGGTAAGATCCTGAACGTGGAACGTGCGCGGTTTGACCGGATGTTGGGCTCGCAGGAAATCGGCAATCTGGTTATGGCGCTTGGCACCGGGATCGGACGCGATGAATTCAACATCGCAAAGCTGCGCTACCACAAGATCGTCATCATGACTGACGCTGACGTGGACGGCGCGCACATCAGGACGCTTTTGTTGACTTTCTTCTACCGTCAAATGCCGCAACTTATTGAAAATGGTCACCTTTATATCGCTCAACCGCCACTTTACAAAGTGTCTCGGGGCAAGTCCGAAGTCTATCTGAAAGACCAGGCCGCCATGGAAGACTACTTGATTCAGCAAGGCATTGACGGCGCGATGCTGCGCCAAGGCAACGGCGAGGAAATTAACGGCCAGGATTTGGGCCGTGTAGTCGATCTGGCCCGCCAGATGCGCCGCGTTCTAGAAGCATTTCCAACGCATTATCCGCGCCATATTCTGGAACAGGCCGCGATCGCGGGGGCGTTTGTACCCGGCGCTGTTGACGCAGACCTTCAGGGCGTCGCCGATAAGGTGGCTAAACGTCTGAACCTGATCGCACTTGAATGGGAGCGAGGCTGGCAAGGGCGTATAACCCAAGACCACGGCGTGCGCCTTGCCCGCATCCTGCGCGGTGTCGAAGAGGTGCGCACTTTGGATGGTCGCATGCTTCGCTCGGGCGAAGCAAAGCGTTCGGGTGGTTTTACCCAGCATCTGCAAGATGTCTATGATCTGCCAGCAACCCTTGTGCGCAAGGACCGTTCGCAATTGATCCATGGCCCTATGGACCTGCTTGAGGCGATTCTGGCCGAGGGCGAAAAGGGTCTGTCCCTTCAGCGTTACAAGGGCTTGGGCGAAATGAACCCGGATCAGCTTTGGGAAACAACGCTGGACCCAGACGCTCGGACATTACTGCAAGTACGTGTCGAAGATATGGCGGAGGCGGATGATTTGTTCACCAAGCTTATGGGCGATGTGGTCGAACCACGGCGTGAATTCATCCAACAAAACGCCTTGAACGTCGAGAATCTGGACTTCTAAGGCATCATAATGCCCCCTCCATCAGGATGATCTGGCGTGGGCAATTCGTTCAGCGCGGCTGTCATTGGCAGCCGCCTTCGGTCCCATGTAACACCTTTGCGTGTCACTTGGGCAGGTGATCCAACCGCAAGAGAATTGGCAGGGATCGCGCCCAAAACCATAGAGCGGCTCCCGATAATACAGTCCTGCCCGATCTGCGCGCCTTTCATAATCCGCACACCCTGCGCCAGCCAAACATGATCGCCGATCAGGATATCACGCGCAGGGTTAAGCCGTTCGCCCGTCTGACTGTCTAAAATTGAATGCATGTCGCTGACATCCATCGTGATATCACCAGACAACATACAGTTTTCCCCAATTGTGATCATCCCCGCTTCATGCAGCGAAATATGGGCCATCATCATTGTCGTCTGATCTCCTATGCGGATATGCGTCCCCGTGGCGCGGCAGCGAAAACTGCCGGTTAATCTACAGTTTTCCCCAATTACAACCGAGCTTTCGTGATTGCGAATCTCGATTAATCCCCCCCCAAATGTCGTCTCGGCCCCGATCACAAGGTGATTGTTCCTGCCTGAAATCACGATTTTTATTCCGGGGGCCAAGACGGCTGTGGGATCAATATCGACCTGGTTATTCAACCCAGTATCCAAAATTTCTAAGGTGTTCATGGCGATATGCGTTGTCCGACCAATGCTACGCCGCCTGCCAGAATATTTGTCAAAGTCAATTTAACCTCCCCTTAAGCGTGAGCGTGCTGATCTGAAGTCCAATCTAAAGAACTTAGAATCGAAAAGACTGATTTTGTATAAACAGCTCACCGCTCTTTTTGCCCGTTTTACCGCCGCTCATCTGAAAGCGCGGGGTAAGCCGCAGTCGATATACGACGCAGACGAAAAATTGGTCGGTGCCATTGATGTTGTCGCTCTGTCGGATGGACATATTCGCGTCGCGGGATGGGCCTGCGCCGATGATATCGTCGTGCATATGAATGGCGTAAAAGCCAGCGCTCGACCCTGCTTGCGGCGCGATGACGTCGCGCTCGAGCATGGGCTGAATACCCATCTGGGCTTTGATCTGAACCTGCCGCTTGGGCCAATCAGGTTGTACGAAATCACCCGCTTTGGCATTGAGTTTCATGGCCAAAACATCGGCAACGGGAGTCTTGCCTTTACTTTGCCATTGGATCGTCCCCGGCTGACCCAGGCGGCCATTGTCCTTAAATTCACCAAAGCGATTTTGGGTCAAACCGCTTCGGGCATCGCGTGGCTTGCCACCCGAAATCCCAAATACCGCGCACGCATTAAACAAGGTCTCCGGCTCACGGCACTGCCACAGTCGCGCGAACTTGACCCAGATCTATTCCGACTTCAGCCTGAGACATCTAAACACCAAGGCGGAATAACAAT
This sequence comes from Roseobacter sp., assembly GCA_024636495.1. Taxonomy (GTDB): domain Bacteria; phylum Pseudomonadota; class Alphaproteobacteria; order Rhodobacterales; family Rhodobacteraceae; genus Sulfitobacter. Next base: position 43,640 of record JAGXGZ010000035.1, read on the forward strand.
CATTCTACCTGTCTTTAACGCTTTTGAGCTGCTGCAAGACGCGCTGGAAAGAGTGGACAAGAACACCGACCTGCCTTGGCGGCTGATCCTGATCGAAGACTGCTCAACCGACAGCAAAGTGCTCCCTTTTTTGAAAACGTGGCAAGAGCGCCGCAAAGGTCATGTTATCCTGCTCGAAAATCGCGAAAACCTTGGGTTTATCGGCAGTGTGAACAAGGGGATAGAAAAGGCGCTGCTTTGGTCTGATCCTGTTGTGCTGTTGAATTCAGACGCCTTGGTTCCCGCTGACTGGGCAAGCCGTTTGATCGAACCGATGCGCGCCAGTAAGACAGTGGCAACCGTCACGCCCATGTCAAACGATGCCGAGATTTTTAGCGCACCGCTTATCTGCCAGCCAAGGCCATTGGCGCGCGGTCAGGGCGACGCAATTGACAAGGTAGCCGCACGGTTAAACCCCGCAGCAGAGCGTGTCGCGGCACCTACCGGCGTCGGTTTTTGCATGGCAATCAGCCTTGCCTACCTTAGCAAAATTCCCAAGCTTGATCAGGCTTTTGGTCGCGGATACGGCGAAGAAGTGGATTGGTGTCAACGCGCCCGCGCCCTTGGCGGTGTACATGTTTGCGCCAATAATCTGTTCGTCGAACACCGCGGCGGGCAAAGCTTTGGCTCTGCCGAAAAGCAACGTTTGATTGCCCGCAATAACCTGCAAATCTCAGCGCGATATCCAGCCTATGACAACGAAGTCCAACGTTTCGTACAGTCCGACCCTTTAAGATCAACAAGGCTTGCGATGGCGCTGGCATGGGTCGGCGCCCAAGATGTCTATCCCGTGTCCATCTATCTGGCGCACAGCATGGGCGGCGGGGCCGAAGCCTATCTTCAAAGCCGGATCACCAACAAACACCACGTGCTTGGCCGTTGCGCCGTTGTGCTTCGCGTTGGTGGCAAACAGCGCTGGCAACTTGAACTGGTCACGCCTCAGGGAACGATCGCAGGCCACACAAACAGCCTCGACTACATTATTCAACTGCTTGCCCCCGTCTCGCGTCGGCGCATCATCTATTCTTGCGGCGTCGGCGACAGCGATCCTGTTGGGCTGCCAAGCGCGCTGATGACGTTGGCTGACAAGGGTCGGCACACAATTGAAATTCTGTTTCACGACTATTTTGCGATCTCACCCTCCTATACGCTTCTTGATAACGACGGAATTTATCGTGGCGTTCCAACCCCGCAAAACCTGGATAATCCTGCACATATCGCCACTTCACCAAACGGCTTTCGGGTCCCGCTATCAGACTGGCAAAATACTTGGGGTGTGCTGTTGGAGGCCGCCAAACAATTGGTCGTTTTCTCGCAACACAGCGCAGATATCGTCAAGCTGGCCTATCCCGCGATTGTGGGGAAAATAACCATTCAACCGCATAGGCTTGATCAGGCACTTCCTTCAATCACGCACCTTCCTGAAACCTCGCGCCGGGTGGTTGCCGTGCTTGGTGATATCGGCCTTCAAAAGGGGGCCAAGCTGATGAACGGCTTGGCGCAAGAGCTTGAGGAACGCGGCATCGGCCTTGTGATCGTCGGCAACTTTGATCCGACATTCCCGATCCCCCCTTCTGTTGCTGTCCACGGAAGCTATAAACTGGCCGATCTTGCGCAGATTTGCGCCCGCTACGGCGTTACAGACTGGCTGATACCGTCCATCTGGCCCGAGACATACTCCTTCACCACCCACGAAGCATTGGCGACGGGGCTGCCGGTTCACGCCTTTCATCTGGGTGCGCAGGGCGATGCCGTGACGCAGGCCGAAAACGGGTTTGCCATCCCTTTCACCAAAGGCACTGACCCCAGCGGCCCCCTTAAGGACCATTTCATCAAAGTCTTTTGCCCTTCGGAACGAGCAGCATAATGACACACATACCAATAACTTTGAAAACTTTGCGCGCTGCCGGGGTCGAGGTTCTGAGCAGGGGAAGCGCAACGGTCAACCTCCCCCAGCACACGGTTCTGGAAGCCCCCTGCAGTCTGAAATGGACCCAATATGAGCATTCTATCGAGCTTGGGGCGTTTTCATATCAGGTTTCAGGATACTGCTTTGCAGCGCGGATTGGACGTTATTGTTCCTTTGGTGAAGGGGTGCAGATTGGCCGCCAAAACCACCCGACACATTGGGCCTCGACCAGCCCTGCATTCTATTTAGGCGATCAACTGTTTGATCTGGGCGAAGGGTTTGATGCGGCTGAACATTATCACAACTATAAATTTACGTTCTCTGGCCCACCAACCAAGGTTAAAATCACCACGATCGGAAATGATGTCTGGATCGGGCATGGAGCTTATATCGCGGCGGGTGTCACGATTGGCGACGGTGCAATTGTCGGCGCCCATGCGGTCGTTACCCGCGATGTCCCCGCGTTTTCAGTCGTTGCCGGGAATCCTGCCATGATCAAGAAAATGCGGCTGCCTCCCATGCTTCTCACCCCGATGTTGCGCAGCCAATGGTGGCAATTCGCCCCTTGGCAAATGGATCATCTGGATCCGTCAGAGCCGGCTGAATTTTGCAAAGGCATCCATCAGATGATCGCACAGACAGAACCATATACCCCGTCACCCATCGACTTGCGCATCGGTATTTCGACATGAAAAAGATCGTATTTCTTCACATCCCGAAAACGGCAGGACAAACTGTTCATTCGGAATTGTCACGGGTCATCGGCGCAGGGCTGACTTCCCCTGTCAGGGTGCATACGCAAGCGGCGCAGAACCGCCAGTTTCCGGACGGATATCGCCTTTATTCAGGTCATCTTGATTGGTCACATCTTGATCAGGTCAAAGGTGATCGCTTTGTGTTTACCGTGCTGCGCGATCCATTAGAGCGGATCGCGTCTTTCTATTTTTATCTCCATCAAAAATCACTAGACCTTGATGCGGCCAGCCTGAACGATCCCGCTAACACAGGGCTTTTGAAAGTCCGGACACACAGTGTTGACGACTATTTTTTTGGTGGCGACAGCGCTTGGCAGCGCTTCATTCTGGATCACTATGATAACTTCTATTGCGCCTATCTTGCGACCCAAAAGATTCGCGGTGCCGCAGATCTAACGCATTTTTCATCAGCTCAGGTGATCGATGCGGCGCTAAAGGGCGCTGGCCAACTTGATCGCATCTATAGACTAGAGAATCTGGCAGCGCTTGAACAAGACATATCGCAGCTAACCAGCAGCAACATCTTCATTGCTGAAAAACGGATCAACGCTGGCCCAAAGACGCAAAACACCAAACGTTGGCCTCAACTTATGTCGCAGATAGAAAGTGATGCCAGCAGACAAAGACTTGCTGATTTTGCGGTCAAAGACAGCGCGTTGATTGAGCGGCTACAAGCGGAAGGTGCGCTTTCGTGACCCGTGCTTTACAGCTTTCCCAGCCGCGCCAATGCCCGCAAAACCAAATCGCCCCCATGGCTTTGCCGGTAAACTCCCAAGTCCTTTGGCGTTTCCCGTCGCCTCGACACAGGCTGCGCGCGCCAGTCCGTGAAATCAAACAGCAACCGGCGGCTACGATTGGTCAGCACAGGGGCCAAATCGTGCAAAACGGCCAGGTTCCGGTCAAGCCAATGCGCAAAAACCCGTCTCAGCAGGGCACCACCACGGTAAAAGGCGTGAGTCCTGTGTGCACCCAGAAGGTTGTTGTCATGCTGTCGATAGAAAATCCCCGGCTTGGCATCATGGATTACATCAAAACCGGCCCCAGTAACCATCTGGTACACCCACCAATCGTGAAACGGGACGCCGGCAGAGACAGAAAACGGCAGGGCACTGCGCAAAAAATCTGTCGTGGCAGGCGGCATGACGATCGTATTCCCGCGCAAGATATTCTGGACCAACGCATTCCCGAATTCAAAAGGCCGCTGATATGCGGGCGACATGCCAAGCACCTTGAGGTTGGCATCGGTGTAAATGCTGCGACTGGCGTAAATCTCAGCGCCCGTTCCACGCCAAATCATCTCAAGCGCACGCGTCAGTTTATGGGGCATCCACACATCATCTTGATCCGCAAACGCGATCCAAGCGCCGTCGAGTTCAGGCCGCGCCAACAACGTCATGAAATTTTGCGCGCATCCCTGACGCGGCCCTTTCAGCAACTGGATATCCCTGCCCGGGTTTGCCACGATGAAATCACGAACCCTGACCAGCGTCTGATCGGTCGATCCATCATCACTTATCCAAAGGCTCCAGTCCTGATGGGTTTGCGTCAAAATAGAACCCAACTGTGGTTCGATAAAGGCACCCCCATTTTTCGTACAAAGCAGGATATGAACATGCGGCAATTTCAATTTCTCAGCCTCCCCGATCTGACCTGTGACGGGAATATAAAAATCACATGGGCCTTAATATTCAGTGATCGGGGATAGATGATGGCCCGCCCAACGCCCCTCCGGACCATCCCTTCTAATCGTGAACACAACCTGCCCCACGACATGCGCAAAGCACTTAAAATGCGCGAACGAGAGGAGGCATTGGCACGCATCGAAAAGCAACGCATCACGAAAAAGCGTGAAATTTCTGCCAAAATGGAAAAGACGCAAAAGGCGCTGCCTCCGCTTGAGATCGACAAATCACAGCCCGTCGCACCACCGGTTGTCAATGCAAGGGTCAAGCCCCGCCACCGTGTTGTTTTTCTAAGCTTTGTGGTCTGTGTCCTTGGCACAAACCTTCTTTCCGCGTGGTATCTATGGGAACGGGCCGCGGATCGGTTCGTGTCGGTCGCCGGATTCTCGGTCCGAACCGAGGAAACAAGCTCAGCTATCGAGCTTTTAGGCGGTGTAGCAGAGCTGTCCGGCTCGGGGTCATCTGACGAAGATATCCTATACAAGTTTATTCAAAGCCAGGAACTGGTGCGCAGCGTGGACGAGGCCCTTGATCTACGTGCCCTTTGGGCAAAGGCCGACCCGCAAACTGACCCGATTTTCAGCTATCATCCCCCTGGCTCGATCGAGGACCTGACAAAGTATTGGTCACGGATGGTGCAGGTTTACAGCGATAACAGCACCGGATTAATTGATCTGGAAGTGCAGGCATTCAGCCCACAGGATGCCCAAAACATAGCGCTTTTGATCTATGATGAAAGTTCTCGGATGATCAACAAATTATCCGATATCGCGCGCGAGGATGCAACGCGACACGCCCGTGAAGAACTAGAAACGGCAGTGCAAAGACTTAAGGTCGCCCGGTCCGAGCTTACAAAGTTTCGCAATCTTAACCAACTGGTTTCCCCGGAATCGACCTTGCAAATTCAGACGGGATTACTGTCGTCGCTGGAAATGCAATTGGCCGAAACGCTGATTGATCTTGATATGCTAGGCCAAACCAGCAAAGCGTCTGATCCTCGGACCAAACAGGCGGAACGCCGGCGCGACGTGATCGAGGATCGGCTGCGCCAAGAACGCGGAAAGCTGGGCATCGGCAGCGGAACGGGTGTTGCAAACAGCGGGTTTGCCGAATTGGTCGGGGAATTTGAAAGTCTATCGGTGGATCGTCAGTTTGCTGAACAGTCCTATACAGCAGCGCTTGCTGCCTATGACGTTGCGGTCGCGGAATCGCGCCGTCAAACCAGATATCTTGCAGCCCATGTCAGTCCCACGCTCGCTGAAACAGCAATCTATCCTGATCGATGGCTCGCCATGGCGTTGATTGCGTTGTTCAGCACTTTGATCTGGGGCGTTTTAGTGATGATTGGCTATTCGTTAAGGGATCGGCGCTAGCGTTATCCGATGATCGTTCTGCGCAATCTGACCAAGACCTATCACCTGCAAGGCAGTCGAAAAACGATTGCCGATCGCCTTAATGCTGTCTTTCCAAGCCGCGTTTCAGTTGGTCTTTTGGGGCGAAATGGTGCCGGGAAATCTACGCTTTTGCGCATTATCGCAGGCACGGCCGACCCCACTTCGGGAGAAGTGTTAAGTGACGGGAGTATCTCGTTTCCGGTGGGTTTTTCAGGCTCGTTCCACCCCGATATGACTGGCGCGCAGAACACTCGGTTTGTCGCGCGTATTTACGGCGCGAACAGCGACGCGTTGATGGCTTATGTCGATGATTTTGCAGAGCTGGGGCACCATTTTCATTTACCGATCCGCTCCTATTCCTCTGGTATGCGGTCGCGGCTGGCTTTTGGTGTGTCCATGGGGCTGGCCTTTGATACCTACTTGATCGACGAAATTACGGCAGTTGGCGACGCAGCATTCAAGCGCAAAAGCAAAGACGTTTTCACCGATAGAATGTCCCGCGCCGGATCGATTTTTGTGAGCCATTCCATTGGTTTGCTTCGTGAAATGTGCACTGCCGGGGCCGTCTTGGAAAACGGGCAGCTGACTTATTTTGACGATATTAACGAAGCGATAGAACTGCACGGGTACAACATGAGGAACTAATCCCCTGCTGCTGCGAAAGAAACCGTTAATGCCCGTACACCGTTTCCCCCCTGACACCCGAATGGTTTTTTGCATTGGTGCACAAAAGGCAGGTACGACATGGTTATACGATACCTTGCGGCAAAGCGATCAGGTGCATTTTTCGCGCAACAAGGAACTGCATTATTTTGACGTAGTCGGCGGAAAAGCAAAGCAGGTATTCGACATAAGGATACGTGCAGCCCAAACATTGACCCAGCGCCTTGTGCCACAATTGGGGCCTCGAAATCAGCAAAATCTCAAGCAATTACGCGACCTGACCGATCTGTTGGCAATTTACACGTCAAACCCCGGTGATCATTCAGCCTATCTTGATTACATGCTGCAGGATTTTGAAAGTCAGCCGGTCATTTGCGATATTACCCCCGCCTACGCCATTCTGGATCGGGATAGTTTTGCGCAAATGGGGCAGATCGGATGCGCCAAATTTATCTTTATCCTGCGTGACCCGATCGACCGGATGTGGTCGCAAATCAGGATGGCAACCAAAACCGAAAACCCGAAGGAAAAGGCATTTCAGGATGCCTGCGTCGCACGCGCGCACCAGTTGATTGACACAGGTCGCCTGATGAATATCGAGCGCGCTGATTACCTGCGCACAATAACAGAGCTTGAGGCCGTCATTCCTGAAGATCGGATACAATATCTATTTTATGAAAGGCTGTTCCAACATGATACCATGAATGACATCTGCGCCTTTATGGGGATCTCGCGACTGCAGATTGATCCTGCTAAACATAGCAATATTGGCACCCCCGCCCCATTGCCCGATGATATTCGGCTCGCATTTCGCAGCGCTTTTGCCCCGCAATATGACTTTGTTCAGGATCGGTTTGGCGGAATGGTTCCTGATCAATGGAACACTCGCAAGGACATAGCCTAGATGCAGGCGGGCGAACCGCGCCACCTGCGAAGGGTTAACCGCCCGCCACGGCTCATGACGCTGCGTACTGTCACAGCTTTGATCTTGCGTGAAATAACGGCGAGCTATGGCAGATCGCCCGGTGGATACCTTTGGGCTATGGCTGAACCAATCCTTGGAATCGCTCTTTTGTCGGTGATCTTTTCGATAGGGTTTCGCAATCCGCTTTTGGGCACAAATTTTGCGATGTTCTATGCGACCGGGTTGCTTCCTTTTTTGATGTTCAGTGACCTTAGCACGAAGACTGCGCAGGCGATTAACTATTCGAAACAGCTTCTTGCCTATCCGCGCGTCACATTTGTCGATGCGATCCTTGGGCGTTTCATCCTTAACCTGTTGACGCAAATCCTTGTTATCGCTTTTGTTCTGACAGGCATAATCCTTGTATTTGATACACGCACTACCCTTGAGATGGACGAAATAATCTCAGCAATCATGATGACAGCTGCGCTAGGGCTAGGCATAGGAACCTTCAACTGTTTTTTAATGTCGATGTTTCCGATTTGGCAGCGCGCCTACAGCATCATGACACGACCGCTTTTACTGGTATCCGGCGTAATTTTCACCTTCGAAGCTGTGCCAAATCCCTATCGGGAATGGCTATGGTATAATCCATTGATCCATATTGTTGGCCGGATGCGCGCGGGATTTTACAACAGTTATGATGCGTCCTACGTCAGCGCGATCTATGTTTATGCGATATCTGTGGTGTTTGGCTTTCTGGGGCTGATTTTCCTGCGTCGCTATCATCGCGATATCATGGAGCTTTGAGGGAACTGTCTGCCACCTCCCCAAGAGCTTTCGATCTATTCCATTGTAAATATTCATAAAAACTCCAAGTCCCCGTTCAGCACACTTAGATTTTCGACTCCGACCAAATCCAATATATTCCCATTTCCAAAATCAAACGAAACAAACCCTTCAGGGGTCAGATCAGCATATGCGGAAAGCTGACCAAGGCTTAGTTGGCCCCCACCCCATAGCGCTGAGTTTAGGATCGGCGTGTCGATCTCGTTTTGGAAATCCAGGATCTGGTCATGCCCGGCCCCATAGAAAAAGCGGTCGGCCCCAATGCCACCTGACAAAAGATCATCGCCCGCTCCGCCATCCAGATAATCGTGACCGGCGTTCCCCTTCAGCAGGTCATCGCCCGCTCCGCCATAAAGCGTATCAGACCCGTTATCACCCTGAAGCCTGTCGTTGCCCCCGCCTCCGTCCAGCAAGTCATTGTTAATACCCCCATACAAACGATCATTGCCGCCTTCGCCTTCAAGGCTATCAGCGCCCGCGTTGCCAAAGAGCGCGTCATTACCATTCCCCCCAAAAAGCTCGTCGGAACCCGCGCTGCCTTCTAATCTATCGTGATCATTCCCCCCCCAAAGCCGGTCAGAATTCAGCCCGCCAATCAACCAATCATCGCCATCATCACCATAAATCCGGTCCGCGCCATTATTTCCGTTCAGCACGTCGTTGCCATCACCACCACCGATGGCATCATAGCCATCCCCGCCCCAAATCCTGTCATCCCCCTCTTGGCCGCGCAAAGTATCCCAGCCGATACCGCCCCAAATCCGATCTGCACCCAATCCGCCTTCGACCACATCGCTGCCTGCATTTCCGTAAAGTTCATCATCCCCAGCATCGCCATAGATCGAATCGGCACCCCCCATGCCCGAAAGCAGATCGTCGGCGGCGAGGCCACGAATGATATCGTTGGCATCGTCCCCCGTCAGAACATCTGGCGCAGGCGTCCCAATCAGGTTGAGCGGAAGGATAACCGCCGGGGCCGTGTCGCTATCTGGTTCATCGGGCAACACCCAGCTTGGAAGAAAGCGTGATTGCCCGATCATGTCCAAGGACAGCAGATCTTGGGCGCGCAAAGGTTGCCCGTTTGCCGTTTGAATTGTCAGCGTTTCGCCGGCAAAACCAAGCACTGCACCGGTGTTGGTTGCCTGAAAGCTAAGCTGCGACATACTGCGCAGAAAGGGCCAGCCCGACAGGTCAATGCTGTCTTGGGTAATATCAAAGTCCCTGATGGTATCTGGCGCATTATCACCCGTCAGAATGAACCTATCCGCCCCTGCGCCACCGACCAATACGTCTGATCCAGCCCCATCGGTCAGAAAATCGTTGCCCGCCGCACCCGTCAGCGTGTCATTGCCTGCACCGCCCTGCAAAAAGTCATCTCCAGCTGTGCCCGTCAATACATCAGAGGCCAAAGTCCCTGTCTGTGGCGTGACGCGGCCCGACACATCGGCGGTAAAAACGCTTAACCCCGCCTCGGCACCAGAGGCTACAACAAGGTGCAGGTGGCCGCCTTGCACAGAGAAGCTGAGCGCCGACACGGCATCAAGAGTGGTATCAGCCCTATCCTCAAGGGTCGCCAGATGGAGAAGCTGCCCATCACGGGCCAGTTCGAAAATCGAAACGCCATCATCACCACCGGCAACGGCCACATAGCCGCGTTCATTGTAAACGACTGTTTCTAGTAGGCTAATATCGTCAAAACGCGTGGAACGTGTATCAAGAACGTGATCAGTCAACACCATCTTGCCGTCTGTACCTAAACGCACAACACTTAAGGACGCACTTTCAGCTGACGCCAGAATACCGAAAGCCTGATCACCCACCTGAACTAAAGACACAGCCGTCGGGCCAGAGATACCTACCCCATCATCCGCTGATATCCGCGACACTTCGGTTGCGCGCCCCGTGGCATCAAGCGACATGCTGATCAAAGCGTTCTGGGATGCTGACCCCACAAGTAGAACCGGCGTCCCGGCAATATCCGCGACGGCCAGTGCCGTCAGACCCGCTTGCGATGACGATGCCACACCACCACTTTGCACCTGCGTCACAGATCCAGCGTCGCTAATCCGCCAGACACCAACCGCGTCAGAGCCCCTTGCGATGCCATAAAGAAAGGCCTGTCCACTAAGGGAAACGATCTCGGCCCCCAGCAATTGCTGTGGCAAACTCGCGCCCGTTACCGAAGCTATGTTGGAAAATCGCCCATCAGTGCCAAGATCAATTTTAGTCAGCGCAGCGTTTTGCGCCCCTGTCATATACAGATTTTCGCCAATCAACGTCAGCTTGTTTTCTGATCCGGCCTGCGCAGTGCCCGCAATCGCGCGGCTGTCAAATTGGGTCAACCCGCCATTTGCATCAATGCGGTAGGCCAAAAGATCACCGCCGCCAAAGCGGGACGTCGTATAAAGCGCAGCGCCTGCACTTGTCTCGAAAACGACCATATCGGTAACGCCGGTCAGAAACATATCCGTTCTGCCCGGGAAAGTGATTTGGTGTTTAAACTCCATTTGCCCCATTTCCCTCGATACTCACCACGACTGATGATGCGGGAATTGGGTTAACCGAGGCTGTTAACTTTATGACAACTTCATGGCGCTTTCAGAAAATCCTAACGAATGGCGCAGCTCTGTCACAGATGCTGGCCACCGGTTTGCACCGTCCCGGCAATATCGCCCGGCAACACAGCACCACCGCTGTTAATCACACCATTCGATGCCAGATCATACTGCTTGCCTGTCGCTGACCCGGTAAAGCTTTGCCCGCTCAAGCGCGCCACGCTGGTCTCGGTGCAAATGCAAAAAGCATCTTGAAAATCAGGCGTTTCGGTTAAACTGACCGAATACCCGTTTGTATCGTACCGCGCACCACCAACCAGACAAAGATGAAACCCGGCGTCCCCTTCAATGCCGCAAGGCCCTTCCAAGGACAGACGGGCACCGTCAACTTCAAGATGGCCTCCCGCATTCCCAAAAGTAACCTGATCAACCATCAGATGGCCTTGCGCCTGAACGTACACAGCCGAAGTTGCAGACGTATTTTGCACCTTGACCGCCCGCAGAAGAACCGTGCCATCTGATACCTCGATCACGCGATCAACGGCCGCGATCACCACCGTTTGCGGGTCGGCCAAATCGCCTTGGATGATAAGCCGACCACCGCCAACCAAACCGCGCCTGATCGCAAGCGATTGCGGCAGGGCATAGATTCCATCAGCCAAATGCACTATGATATCATGCCCGCCACTATCTACCAACAGCGCTGCGTCAACGGCCTTTGCGATGGTTGCAAACGCGTTGGCACCCGCCGACATGCCATCGTTACCGTCAAAGCCCATGCTTGGATCGACGAAATAGCTACGGGGGCCAGTAAGCATTTCACGCCAACCTGCCACACCCGCACTTATCCGGCCCGTTGCAGCATCGACGCGCAGGGCCTCGACCCAATTGCTGCCATCCGCACTGACCTTAAGCGCAAAGTCGTCGCTGCCCGCGATGCCCATTTCTGCGCGGCCCCCATAGCCTGTTTGAAACACCAGACTGGCCGTATCACCTTGGGTATCTTTGTTGATTTTTAGCTGATGCCCGCCCCCCGCGTGGTTCAACAACACAGCCTCAGACGATACGACAAGACGGTTATAGCCATCAAAGCTGGCACCAATGCCCAGCCCGGGCAGGTTGCTATATGTTTTGGCAGCCCACGCGGCACCGTCAAATTTCACCTCGCTACCGGTATCCAGAACCTGTGCGATCCATCCGGTCAAAGGCGTGGTAAAATGCCAGCCCGCATCGACAAACGCAGCAATCTTACCATCCTGCCCTGCCCAGGCTGCCTGCCCGTTCGGGGCAACCAGATATCGGTCCCCCTCGACCGCAGTGGAGGGCGGCGCACTTTGATCGGCGGAAAGCACGGCAAGCTGCACGATCACATCCAAAAGGCTAAGCGCCTCGTTATGGGTGACATGTTTTTGCGCTTGCGAGGGCTGGATGTAAGGCATCGCAAGGATGGGCGAAGTATCGGTCATAAGCGGGCTCCGTGGCTTGGGCATCTGTTAACGGCCAAGCTGCAGCAAACCTGTTAACCAGATATAGACCCAGCGAACGCTGAACACCCGTTTGCCTATCACCCCAATCAGTGCTTTGCTGGCGTAAATCGGGAGGGATACATGACAGACGGGCTAAAGATCGAAACATCGCAGGGCGTGACCACGATCGCGCTGGATGACCCTAAAACTCTGAACGCGCTTACCCCGCAATTGGCGATATCACTAGGGCAGGCATTGGAAGATGCCGCGAAAAGCAGCCGGGTGATCATCCTGACAGGATCGTCCCGCGCCTTTTGTTCGGGCGCTAACCTGCAAAACCGCACTACCGCAAAGCCGGGTGACATCGACGCGGGATCATCACTGGATCAAGCGTATAATCCGCTGATGATGGTTATCCGCAATCTGGATGTGCCCCTGATTACCGCAATCAATGGCCCGGCTGCGGGGATTGGCGCATCGATCGCCATGGCGGGCGACATCATTATCGCCGGCGAAAGCAGTTATTTCCTTGAAGCATTTTGCCACATAGGCCTTGTGCCTGACGGCGGTGCAACGTGGATGCTGGTGCGCAATGTCGGGCGTGTTCGCGCCGCCGAAATGGCGCTGTTGGGTGAAAAAATCCCTGCGCCTCAGGCGTTCGATTGGGGAATGGTCACACGCGTTGTTCAAGACGATGCCGTCCTGACCACCGCCAATGAATTTGCGAACCGTCTGGCAAACGGTCCGACCCATGCGCTTGGCCTGATGCGCAAGCTTTTATGGGCAGCAGGCGATGCCAGCTTTCAAGATCAACTAAACGGGGAACGCGACGCCCAAGCTTCGGCGGGGAAACATCCGCACTTCGCCGAAGGCGTCGCCGCATTTCTGGCAAAGCGCAAAGCAAACTTCGAATAGCGAGCCGACTTACCGCTTTGCAAGCCATCTGCCATCGGACCGAAATCCGATGGCATTTTTGCTGTCAAGAAAACGCGGCCTAGGCGACTGCCCGCGAGATCGCACATTTCTTCCAAAGCGACGTTAACGCATTCATCAGATGGTCAATGTCATCGTCCGTGTGCAAAGGCGACGGGGTAAAACGCAAACGCTCCGTCCCTTTTGGAACGGTCGGATAGTTGATCGGCTGCACGTAAATGCCCCATTCATCCATCAGATAATCCGCCAGCATCTTAGTCTTGACCGGATCTTTGATCAGCACCGGAATGATATGGCTTTCGTTCATCATATGCGGAATACCAGCGGCATCCAGACGGGCGCGCAACTTGGCGACCTGACGGCGTTGCTGCATCCGCTCAAAGCTGGATATCTTTAGATGCTGAATAGACGCACGCGCAGCCGCAGCCACAGCAGGCGGTAAAGCCGTCGTAAAGATGAACCCGCTGGCAAAGGACCGGATAAAATCACAAAGCGCAGCAGACCCAGTGATATATCCACCCACAACGCCATAGGCCTTGCCCAACGTCCCTTCGATCAGTGTGATCCGGTCCGCCAAACCTTCACGCTCTGAAATACCACCGCCGCGCGGCCCATAAAGGCCAACGGCGTGGACTTCATCAAGATAGGTCATCGCGCCGTATTTCTCGGCCACTTCGACAATCTCGCGCATGGGGCACACATCGCCATCCATGGAATAAACGCTTTCAAAGGCAACGATCTTTGGCACGTCAGCCGGAAGCGCCTTCAGCTTTGCCTCAAGATCGGCAACGTCGTTATGCTTCCACAAAACCTTGGTCGCGCGGGAATGGCGGATGCCTTCGATCATGCTGGCATGGTTGCCCGCATCCGACAGGATCACACAGTCTTTCAGACGGCTGCCCAGCGTCGACAGCGCGGCCCAGTTGGACACATACCCGCTGGTGAACAACAGCGCCGCTTCCTTGCCATGCAAATCAGCCAACTCAGCCTCAAGCAGCAGGTGGTCGTGGTTCGTACCCGAGATATTGCGCGTCCCGCCCGACCCCGTGCCGCACCGTTGAACCGCCTCGCACATCGCGTCGATCACCTTTGGGTTTTGTCCCATCCCAAGATAGTCGTTCGAGCACCAGACCGTGACATCGCGCACGCCGTCCGCACTGTGTTTTGCCGCTTTGGGAAACTTGCCACATTGGCGTTCCAGCTCGGCAAACACACGGTAATTACCTTCGGATTTCAGCGTCTCAATTTGCGCCTCAAAGAGTTTATCAAAGTCCATTCGTTTTTCTTTCTTCAGAGGTCATGTCAGCAGGCGCAGGCAACATCCAACGCCAAAGTTTTGCGTCTGGCAGCGGAACCACCATCAGCCAGTGTTCAAGAAGCGCCAGCGCCGACAAAGCGGTCAGCAGCGTAGCAGCCACAATTGTAGGTTCGGCTTCGGCAACCCAGAGACGCTGCATAAAGCACGCCGTGCCAAAGCTCAGGATCGTAATCGCCAGCGGAAACATCGCTGTAATCGGCCCGCGCCGGAAATAGCTTGTCAGATGGGCCAGCGGACGCGGCACAAATTCGGTATTGATGCGCGGAATGCCAAAAAACACGTTCAGCTTTGCCAAAATCCGCGCAATAAACAGGATTGCATAGGCCCAGAATGCCACGTCATTGCCTGACCCTCGGGTCAGAAGTTCGACTAACACAAGGCCTGCCAGCAGCGTCAGTTCATGATGCGCAACGGTCCACCATGCGCGAACAAATCGATCACGGCCTTGCAGATCAACAGGACACTCGCGCTTTTCAGGGCCCGTGATGACACCCGTTAGAAATGCAAGCTCGATCCAGCCCCAGATGGCCAAAGCCCCCAGGAATGCAAGATAAACAGACAACACATCCGCACCGGTTGCCGAAACCGATACCAAAGCGATGCCAAGCGCCAGTAAAGGCAGCCCAAACAAGGTCGCCTTTGCCGGTGCCGGTCCGCCAAGCACATCGGCCCGGCGCACCACCAACAGGATCATCCCAGTGGAAAACCACCAGATAAACATGGCGAAAAGCGCCGTGATCCAGATTTCCGTCAGCATTAGTATGCGGGCTCCATCCGGCTGCTTACCGGAACTGTGTGCTTGATTGCAGGGATCGTATAAAGCGACACAAATGTCGCAGCGACCGTAGCCATCCCGGCCAACCGCGATGCCATACCCATCACACCGCCGCGCTTTTTCGCCGCCGCAACCTGCCGCGACGCCGCTTCCAGGCGGTTCAGGCCCTTGCGCCAGCGCGGGTGATCAATATCCAACGTGATCGGGAACACCTGCTTGGTAATCTCGGACGTCTTGCGGAACACCTCTTGACCGTACCATGTCACATCAACACCCAAAGCTTCATGAAACACAGGGCGCTGGTGATCGCGGATCCACATGGTCGAATAAACGGCTGTAAGGAAAAACTTTATCCACAGCTTGTTGCTAAAGCTTGTCGTCAGCTTGGGGTCGGTCCGCATCAGCAAGGCAAACGCTTCGCCATGGCTGAACTCGTCGTTGCACCATTCGCGGAACCACTTGAAAATCGGGTGGAACCGCTTGTCAGGGTGTTCTTCGAGGTGACGGAAGATCGTGATGTAGCGGGCATAGCCGATCTTTTCCGACAGATACGTCGCATAATAGATGAACTTGGGCCGGAAATAGGTGTATTTCTTCTGCTGCGTCAGAAAACCAAGGTTCACCGAAACGCCCGCTTCGCGCAGCGCGTCGTTGATGAAACCGGCATGACGCGCCTCGTCGCGGGCCATCAGCTGGAACAGCGTGGTGATGTCGGTGTTGCTACCGCGACGCTTCATCTCTTTGTACAAAACGCAGCCCGAAAATTCGGCCGTGCAGCTTGAGATCAGAAAATCAATGAACTCGGCCTTCAAGGCAGGGTCCATGTTCTCCCAATCGGCGTCCCATTCGTCATTCTTTTTGAAATGCCCCTTGTTGGGGTCAGATTTCATCTGGGCAATCAACGCATCCCACTCTTCGCGCACGGGCGTTACGTCAATCGCATCCATCTCTTCGAAATCAGTGGTGTAAAACCGCGGCGTCAGCAGCGTGTTCTGCATGGCAATGTTCGTCGCGTCCTCATTTGTCAGCGGCGGCAATGCTTCTTGGCGTGCAATCGCTTCTTCAGCCGTCGCAGCATCCGACGAGTGGGGTGTATTATGCGCGTTCATGTCAGAACCTCGTCGCTAAAGGAAAATTCACACAGTTCCATGAACTCGAAATCACCTGTGGCGCGTGTCCACATCTGTTCCAGTTTGCTGGCACGGGTGATCGTCGCGACACGCTCCTCCTCGACCAATTCACCATAAGCGGCCATGATCTCGGCCCCGTGAACCTGCACGGTATCACCGGGATGGATCACCGCACCGTTGTTGAACCGCACATGCGCGCTCAGCTCTTCGAAACGATGTGAAATCGTAACGGTGCAGGGCGCTGTTTCCTTCTCTCTAAATAGTAGTCCCATCAGGTTCCCTCCTTTGATGGTCGTTTCTTAGTCAATCAGCTTGGCGAAAGCTGCGACATTATCCGAACCATAGCCGATCAATTCGACGACCATGTCCGTTTCAGTATCGATCACGGCAATATTGCCGTTCTCACGCCGCACCACGCGTACCGGTGCAACTTTTTCAACGCCTTCGACAAAGCGCTGGCGATCAAACACACGCCAGACTACCCCGATAAAACCGTTTTTGTCTTCTGTAGAATAGGTCAGCAGGTTTCCGTCCATATCAGTCACGGTCACAGCGCCTTCGCGGGTGCCAATCAGATTGATGGTACGTTCCGCCACAATCGGTGCCTCGATCAAGACGCCGGTATTGGCCTTGCCTGTCAACTGAGCGTAGCCGACGGTCAGCAGCGTAAACGCGATCAGACCCAACATGGCACGCACCAAAAAGCGCGGAACCAGATCGTTCTCTTCCATTTTGAAGGGGATATCAGTCTGTGCCATACCGATTACTCCGCCGCCATTGCGACTTGGGTGGTGCGTTCCACCCGAGGCACTGACGTTCTGATTTCAGCAGCTTCAGCAAAGATTGCCGCAACTTTTTCCGCATCAGCAATGCAGCGCAATGCAGGTTGTGTTTTAGCGAAATGCCAGGGGCGCACGTTGGGCCAAAGCGTGATATAGGAAAACCGTGTCTCATCCAGCAACTCAAGCGCGATCGTCCCGTGACCCGAAGCTTTAACATCAAGCGAGGCATTACCGATCTTAACATATGGCAGGTTCAACGTCATGGTCAGCGCAGCACCAATCCGCATGGCGACGCGCTTGTTGGTCAGGGTGTAAACTGTCGCCTTTGCCTGCACCCAGGCTAGTCCGATCATGGCCAGACAAACACCGGCACAAATCAGAACAAAGGGCACCGCGTGCAGCGCCGCTTCGTTGAAAGGCATTGTCGAAGACGATACCCCCACCCGCCAGATCGCAAGAACTGCGAAGTAGCCGATGATCCAGTTGATCTTGAAACCCTCGCGGGCCAGTTTCATCGTCGTGGGGCTGCCTTGCCAAAGGATATGCTCCCCCTCTGGCAATGCTTCCGGTAGTCCCCTTACCGGCTCGAAGGCAAAATCGTCATGCGACATGGTTAGTTCCCTTTTTGGCTATCGATCAAAGCTGCGCTTCAAGGCGCTTGGGGTCGGCATAAAGTGTGCCGCCTGCGTACCAGGCTGTGATCTTCTCTTCTTCCAGCATGGTGATTTCACCATCTGATTTCGTCTGTGGTACACCCTCGAACTGGGCGGAATAGATCGAACGGACCGTGACCCGGTCGCTTTTGATGCGTGCCATGGTCATCGGGATCAGGCGGATTTTGCCGGACCCTTCAGGGTTCAGATCGACTGCCAGATAGCGCACAAGCGCTTCCGGGATATCGACCCACATATCGATGATGCGGCCGACAACTTCACCGTCACCTGCAACAACGACCTTGCCACGCGGATCACGCCCGGCCGAAAAAGCAAAGTCAGGCAATTGCGACATTGGCCGGATCTTGGCGTGGCCATGTGCATCCAGCTCGGCCAGATCGCGGCGATTTGCCCAGGATGCGGGGCCAACACCATCCACCATCGGATCACCCGTTGGAATGTAAGGCGAACCCGCCGACATCGAGCTACGCTCAAGTGCAATATCTGTCCGATCAGGGCGCTGGCCAGATGGCACTGTAACCTCGCCTCGGCCATGCGGCAGCTTGAATGTCTTATCCTGTGCCAGCGAAAACAGGCCCTCGCGGGGTGTTCCATGCTCGGTCTCGTCCTCAAGCGGATACCCTTCGCGCATGCTTTCTGTTTGCAGATAATAAATCAGCAGCGCGAAGAAGACCCAAAAGGCCCAGATCGCGGCGCTTGCCAGATCGAAATTACCGAAAAATGTTTGGCCTACCATGTTGGTGCCCTCCAGGTCTTAAGTTGGAAAATCCGCAAGCCCGATGGGCCCGTGGGTCGAAGATGTCATTCTGCGGACCCGAACAAGCGGACCCAAAGCAATCAAAGTGAAGAAAAGTAGATAGATTTCGATGTGATAAACGACGGAATATCCCAGCGCAGGGTTCATCAGCCCCTCGCCCAAGCCGCCCGACATCGCAAAATTGCTGATCACATCGCGCAACGTGCCGCCAACTACGATAGACAATCCGCCCGCCGTCGCCTGCGCAGCCCCCCAAGCCCCCAGCGCCAAACCGCGACCGGCAGTGCCCGTGGTAGGCATCGTCATGGCTGCATTCAGGGTAGAGACCGCGAACATCCCGCCGCCAAAACCGATGCCCAAAGCACCCGCAAAGAACATCGTGGTTGAACTAAGCGGATCGGCAAAAATCACCGCGCAAAATCCGACCAACCCAACCATCAACCCGCGTGCGGCCATCCGGTAAGGATCGGTTCCTTTCGCCAACCACTTGGCCGCCAGCGCAAACGCGGCCAGCGCACCAACCGACCAAACGGCGGTCAGCAAGGTGGTGGCAGAAACGCTCAGCCCAAGGATCTCTCCCCCGTACGGCTCAAGCAGCACATCCTGCATGTTGAACGCCATCGTGCCCAAAAACACGACGACCAGCAACCGCCCCGCATCACCGCCGTTGGTGAAATCAGTCCATGCATCGCTGAATTTCGGCTGCGGCGCTGCGCGCTCCGCTTTGGTCATCGGCTTGACTTTTTCCTGCTTCCACAGGGCCACAAGGTTCAGCAAGATCGTGATGACCGCCGCCCCCTGAACCACCTGGATCAGGCGCAATTCACTAAAGTCGCGCAGCAAAGTCCCGATGATCACCGACGAAACACCCATCCCGATCAAAAACATCACATAAAGTAGCGCCACTACCCTAGGCCGCGTTTCATCGCTGGCGCGGTCCGCAGCCAAGGCCAAGCCCGCCGTTTGCGTCATGTGCATGCCAATGCCTGTCAGCAAAAACGCCAGCCCAGCGCCCAGTTCAGCAGCCCAAGGCACGTTCAGCGCCGCCGTGCCGTTAAACAGGATCAGCCCCATCGGCATGATCGCCAGACCCCCGAACTGCCACATCGTACCAAACCAAAGGTAGGGCACGCGCTTCCAGCCAATCGCACTGCGATGATTGTCAGACCGGAACCCCAGCAGTGCGCGAAACGGCGCGCTGAGGACCGGCAGCGCGATCATGATCGCCACGATCATCGCAGGCACCGACAATTCCACGATCATCACGCGGTTCAATGTGCCCAGCAACAGCACCGATGCCATACCCACAGACACCTGAAACAACGACAGGCGCAGCAGCTGGTTCAGCGGCAGGCCTTCGCTGGCGGCATCTGCAAAAGGCAGCATCCGTGCGGTCAGGTTCTTAAAGGATTTGGCGCGCAAAATCATGGACGATACTCCAACGCGGTCGAAATGTAGAAACCCGAATTCACCCGCTCAACCTCGCGCAGGCGGCCTTTGACGCTGCCATCACGCAAGGCGGATGCAATGCGGGGGGCCGAATGGGGGATCATGGTGGGCGATCTGTCCTTGCGCGGGAAAAGCTTACCCACCCGGAACATCGCCATCAAAAGCGGTGTGCGCGGGGCAAGCGTAAAGATCATGCTGCCGCGCAAACGGTCGCGCAATCCGCCAAGGCTGGCGGCAATATCCGACGCGTCGTAATAGATCATGCTGTCCATCGCCATGATGTGATCGAACTGCCCCAAAGCAGGCGAAAACATATCACCGGCGCGAAATTCAATCAGGCCGGCAACGCTTGCAGGGCAGCGTTTCTGCGCGATCTCGATCAGCGCGGGCGAGATATCAACACCCACCACCTGCGCGCCGCGCTGCGCCAACTCGACCGACATCGCCCCGGTGCCGCAGCCCGCATCCAACACGCGCAAGCCTGTCAGATCGTCGGGCAGCTGCGCCATCATCACCGCACGCATCCGGTCACGTCCCGCCCGCACAGTTGCACGCACCCCCGACACAGGCGCGTCTGATGTCAGACGTTCCCAAGTGCGGGTTGCGGTGCGGTCGAAATAGGTCTCGACCCGGGCGCGTGTGCGTTCATATGTAGGGGCGGTTGTCATTAATCGAATCCAAGCAATTCAAAGATTTCACGGTCGGGTAGTGGATCAGGGGCTGTCCCTTCGGTGCCGTTCCACAGTGTTTCGGCCAAACGGATGTATTCCTTGCGAACCTGTACGACCTCTTCGTCATCGGGCATCTCGAACAGTGTCTTTTTCTTCAAACGGCTGCGACGGATCGCATCCAGATCGGGCAAGTGCGCCAGACGGTTAAAACCAACCGTGCGGCAATAGCGATCCACCTCGTCTGTGTCTTTCGACCGGTTGGCAACGCAGCCCGCAAGGCGCACTTTGTAGTTCTTCGACTTGGCCTGAACCGCCGCAATGATCCGGTTCATTGCATAGATGCTGTCAAAATCATTCGCTGTGACAATCAAGGACCTGTCGGCGTGCTGCAAAGGGGCGGCAAAGCCACCGCAAACAACGTCGCCAAGTACGTCAAAGATCACCACATCGGTATCTTCTAACATATGGTGTTGTTTCAACAGCTTGACTGTCTGACCAACCACATAGCCACCGCAACCGGTTCCCGCTGGCGGACCACCTGCCTCGACGCATTTCACACCGTTATAGCCTTCGAATACAAAATCCTCGGCGCGCAGTTCTTCGGGGTGGAAATCCACCTCTTTCAGAATGTCGATCACGGTCGGGATCAGCTTGCCGGTCAGCGTGAACGTACTGTCATGCTTGGGGTCGCAACCAATCTGCAAAACCCGGTGGCCCAGCTTGGAAAACGCCGCCGACAGGTTCGACGAGGTCGTCGATTTGCCGATGCCGCCCTTGCCGTATACCGCAAAAACCTTGGCGCCTTCGATCTTGGAGCTTTCGTCCTGATGTACTTGAACAGACCCTTCGCCGTCAGAGCCGCGCAAGATTGGGGGTGATCTATCTAGTGCCATTGTATCGTTCTCCTTCTGGCCTATTCGGCCGGGATGCCTTCAAGCCGGTCTTCCAGCGCATAGGCAGCATTCTGTAGTTGGTTCAGTGTCTCTTGGTCGGGTGTCCAATAGGCCCGGTCCGACGCTTCAAGCAGACGGTTCGCCATACGTACCGACGCCTGAGGGTTCAGTTCTGCCAGACGTTCGCGCATTGCGGCGTCCAGCACGAAAGTCTCGCTAAATTTTTGGTAGATCCAAGGATCAACCTGCCCCGTGGTGGCAGACCAACCGACAGTATTGGTGATCTGCGCTTCGATCTGGCGCACGCCTTCGTGACCGTGCTTCAGCAGCCCCTCGAAATACTTGGGGTTCAGACTGCGCGACCGCGATTCAAGGGCGACCTGATCTTTCAAGGTGCGCACCTTGGTGCCGCCACGCGTCTGATCGCCAATGTAAACAGGTGTCTCGTGGCCACTGGCACGTTTCACCGCACGGGCAATGCCCCCCAGCGTGTCGAAATAATGGTCAACAGTCGTGACCCCCAACTCGACACTTTCGAGGTTCTGATAGGCCAGATCCACATCCGCCAAAGCATTTTGCAGCAATTCGGCATTCTGCACCGCCTTGCCATCGGTGCCATAGGCAAAAGACTTGCGGTTCTGATAGGCATCCGCCAGCTCGTCTTCGTCCCCAAAGGCCGAGCTATCGACCAGCACGTTCACATTGGACCCATAAGCACCCTCGGCGTTGCTAAAGACCCGCAAGGCAGCAGTCTCAATATCGCAACCCATCTTCTGCGCGTAATCCAGCGAATGCGCGCGGATAAAGTTTTGATCCAAAGGCTCATCCGCCAACGCACATTTCTGCGCGGCTTCGGCCAGCATCCGGGTCTGCAACGGCAGCAGATCGCGGAAAATCCCCGATAGCGTCATGATCACATCAATCCGCGCACGGCCAAGCGTCTCAAGCGGGATCAAATCCGCGCCGCACAGCCGGTTATAGGCGTCAAAGCGCGGCGTGCAGCCCATCAAGGCCAGCGCTTGCGCAATCGGCCCGCCGTCAGACTTGATATTGTCGGACCCCCAAAGCACCAGCGCAACCGTGCGCGGAATGCTTTTGTGCGTGTCGATCAAGGTCTGCGCCTGCGCCGCACCATCCTGCATCGCAAAAGCGGTCGGCATACGGAACGGATCAAACGCGTGAATGTTGCGCCCTGTTGGCAGGATATCGGGGTTCCGTATTAAGTCACCGCCAGGCACGGGCGCGATAAACTCTGCGCTCAAGGCCCGCATCAAGGCAGTCAATTCCGTCTCGTCCTGCAACAGCGTATTCGCACGCGCCTTTTCAGCGACCGTGCTTTGGTCCATCAGCGCAATCGTATCCGCGCGCTCTGCGTCTGTCAGCTTGCGCCCTACGATGTGGAACCCGTTCGGGATCAAGGCTTGTTCCGTCTCGATCACCGTCAACCAAAGTTTGGCGGGGTCTGTGCCATCCATATCCACGACCGACGCCTGATCCACGATCAACGCCTCAAGATCGGCACGCGCCACATCCTGGGGCATCATCCCACGCCAGCGCGTAAGGCTGTCTTTCAGCTCGACCAAACCTTTGTACAGGCCCGCCGACGACAGTGGCGGCGTCAGATGCGATACCATCACCGCATTAGTGCGCCGCTTGGCCAAAGACGCCTCGGACGGGTTATTCGCAGCATAAAGATAGACATTGGGCATCGCCGCAATCATCCGGTCCGGCCAATCCGCAGACCCCAGACCGTTCTGCTTGCCCGGCATAAATTCCAACGCGCCATGCATGCCGAAATGCAGCAAAACATCGGCTTTCAGATCATGCTTGAGGTAATGATAAAAGCCCGAGAACGCATGTGTCGGTGCAAAGCCGCGCTCGAACAGCAACCGCATCGGGTCGCCCTCGTAGCCAAAGGTCGGCTGGACACCAACAAAAACCTTACCGAACTGCGCACCCAAAATGAACACACCGCGCCCGTCCGACTGCACCTTGCCGGGGGCCGGACCCCAAACGGCTTCGATCTCTTCCAGCCAAGTGGTTTCTCTCACGATCCGGTCGGCAGACAGGTGCGCTGCCACATTGGCCTCTTGGCCATATTGCTTGGCATTGCCTTTCAAAACAGCGGCCCGCAGATCATCCACCGTGGCAGGCGGCGTCACGTCATACCCGTCAGCCTTCATTTTGTGCAGCGTGTTATGCAGCGATTCAAACACGCTCAGATAAGCCGCCGTGCCAACAGCACCCGCATTCGGCGGAAAGCCAAACAACACGATGCCTACGTTCTTCTCAGCATTCTTTAGCCGCCGCAGCCTCGCCAAATTAGCCGCCTTATCGGCCAGCATCTCAATACGCTCATAACAGGGGGCCATTGCCTTGGTATCGCTCACACAAGGGCATTTGTAGGCACAGCCGGTACAGCCTTCGTCACCATGACGGCCGGCAAACACCGTTGGGTTGGATGCACCGTCAATCTCAGGCAAGGCCACCAGCATTGTCGTCTCAACCGGGCCAAGCCCCTGACCCGACTTGGCCCACTGGCCCAAGGTCTGAAACTCCAACGGTTGGGCACCCATGTAAGGCACGTTCAGCGCCTTTAGCGTCACCGCCGCTGCATCACTGTCGTTATAAGCAGGGCCCCCAACAAGGCTAAAGCCCGTCAACGACACCATCGTATCCACGCCGTCAAAATAAGCGTCGATCGCGGGCCGCCCATCCAGACCACCGGCAAAACCCGGAATCACGCGCAATCCGCGATCTTCAAACGTCCGGATCACCGCATCATAGTGCGCCGTATCGCCCGCCAGAATATAGCTCCGCAGCATCAACAACCCGATGGTACCAGCCGTAGCTTCACGCTTGGGCAGCTTCGAAATATCCGTCGTCAGATGATGACCAGGCAGATCAGGATGGTACAGACCAACCTCGGGATATTCGACCGGAGGTGCTGCCTTCACAGGCTGCCACATCGGATTATCCGCATAACGGCTGACCAGCGACCTGATCATATTCTCGATATTCTCGTCCGAACCACCCAGCCAATATTGCATCGCCAGGAACCACTCGCGCAGATCCTGCGCCTTGCCAGGCACCAGCCGCAAAATCTTCGGGATCCGCCGCAGCATCTTCATCTGCGATGCACCAGACCGGCCACTGCCCTTCGATGGCTTAAGCTTCTTCAACAGCCCCATCGCACCCGACGCGGGCTTCGACATGTCCAAATCACCCATCTTGGTCAGCTTCACGACCTGGCTGTCCGCAACAACGCCGATAAATGCATCACATGCATCGCGCCGCGCCTCAAGATCCGGCAAAATAGCGTTCAGATGCTCTTCGAGAAACAAGATGTTCGCGACCAGAATATCGGCCTGCGCAACCGCAGCCTTGGCTTCTGCCAGCGCGGAAGGGGTTTCCCCCCACTCACCCGCCGCATGGATCGACAGTTCAAGACCGGGGAACTCCGCCATCAGACGGGGTGCCACCCGCGCCGCTGGACCCGCAATATGGCGGTCCAGCGTCACAATGACAAAACGGTAAGGGCGGATCATTTCATCGCGCATAATGAGCTTTTGCCTCGTACAGAGTTTCAACACTGATCTCGCGTACAGACTTCGAGGTCGCAAAATTCTCGGTATTCCGCTTGGCTTTTCCGCGGACAAAAAACGGTATTTTCTTCAGTTCCTTCTGGGCGCAGTCCAGCCAGATGATCTCGCCACTCTCCACCTTCTCTGGCTCTGAAATATCCCGGGGGGTGGCCGCAGGCTGGGGGGCTGGCCCCCCTTGCGCGCTCGCCGCAGGCGCATGACCACCGTGATGGCTCGGCCCCGCTTCATCGTTAAATTCAAAATCATCGCGGAACATGTGCAGCAAATGCTCTTCCAGCCCCATGACCAGCGGATGCACCCAGGTGTCAAAGATAACGTTAGCACCCTCGAACCCGACCTGAGGCGAATAGCGCGCCGGAAAATCCTGGACATGAACGGGTGACGAAATCACAGCGCAGGGAATCCCCAAACGCTTGCCGATGTGCCGCTCCATCTGTGTGCCAAGAATCATCTCGGGCTGAAGCGCCTCGATCGTCTGCTCGACTTCAAGATAATCATCGGTAATCAACGCCTCGACGCCAATCTCTTTGGCCAAATTACGCACCTGACGGGCGAATTCACGGTTGTAGCACCCGATGCCCGCCACCTCGAAACCCATTTCTTCGCGGGCAATCCGGGTGGCAGCAATCACATGCGTCGCATCGCCAAAGATAAACACGCGCTTGCCGGTCAAATAGGTGCTGTCCACCGACTGCGAGTACCAAGGCAGACGCAAACGGCTCTCGTCCGCGCGGCAGGGCAAACCGGTCAAGCCAGCAACCTCGGCACAGAAATCGCGGGTCGCGTTCACGCCAATCGGCACGATCTTGGTGTAGGGCTGCTTGAATTCCCGCTCCAACCAGCGCGCCGCGGCTTCGCCGGTTTCAGGGTATAGCAACACGTTGAAATGCGCGGCGCCCATGCGGGTGATGTCGGTGGGTGTGGCATCCAAAGGGGCAACCACATTCACGTCGACGCCAATGTCATACAGAAGTGCTGACAGTTCCTGAATATCGTCGCGGTGCCGAAAGCCTAAAGCGGTCGG
The DNA here is from genome assembly GCA_024636495.1 of Roseobacter sp. Taxonomy (GTDB): domain Bacteria; phylum Pseudomonadota; class Alphaproteobacteria; order Rhodobacterales; family Rhodobacteraceae; genus Sulfitobacter. Next base: position 69,867 of record JAGXGZ010000035.1, read on the forward strand.
TCCAAGGATGTTGCAGCTGATCCGCTCGGTGCGCTCAACAGGTTTGGCCAGATTGCGCACGATCTGAAAGAACGTCTCGTCCGCGCCAAAGTTTTCCTTGCGCTGATAGCTGGGCAGTTCCAACGCGATCACAGGGATCGGCAGACCCATCAGTTCGGACAACCCACCGGGATCATCCTGGATCAACTCGGCGGTGCAGGACGCGCCAACGATCATCGCTTCGGGCTTGAAACGGTCATAGGCACCTTGGCAGGCATCCTGAAACAATTGCGCAGTGTCTGACCCCAGATCGCGGGCCTGAAAGGTCGTATAAGTCACCGGCGGACGATGGTTGCGCCGCTCGATCATGGTAAACAGCAGGTCCGCATAAGTATCGCCCTGAGGGGCGTGCAATACATAGTGCAAGCCCTTCATCGCAGTCGCGACGCGCATCGCGCCGACGTGGGGCGGGCCTTCATATGTCCAAACCGTTAATTTCATTCCGCTGCCTCCAACCGGGGCGACAGACCAGACACCAACCCCTTGCGGCGCAGGGGCCGCGAGAACAGCCCGGCCAAGTCGCCCGCCTGTTCGTAGAAATGCACGGGGGTAAAGACCAACTCGATGGCCCATTTGGTGGCAAGGCCTTCGGCCTCCAGCGGATTGGCAAGGCCAAGACCGCAGACCGTTAGATCGGGACGCGCGGCGCGGGCGCGGTCAAGTTGCAGATCAACGTCCTGCCCTTCGGAAATGATCGGCCCTTCGGCCAGCAGATCAAGATCGGGGCCTACGATGCCTTGGTGAATAAAAGGGCTGCCGACCTCGATCGCGGTCATGCCACATTCACGGGTCAGGAAACGCGCCAGCGGGATTTCCAACTGACTGTCAGGGAAGAAAAACACCGACTTGCCGTTCAGGTTTTCAGCAGCCTGCGCAATCGCGCGGCGGGCCCGGTCACGGGGGGCGCGGGTGACGGCCTCGAACACCTCGTCGGAGACATTGAATTCATCTGCGATTACGCGCAGCCAAGCGGTCGTACCTTCTTCGCCAAAGGGGAAAGGTGCCGCGAGATGGCGCGCACCGCGGCGCTCAAGCGCGTCTTTCGTATCGCCGAGGAAAGGCTGCATCAGGGCAAATACCGTGTTCGGCCCAACGGTCACATCCGCTTCGATGCTGCGCGCGGGCAGGCAGCGGATCGTGTCGATGCCGAAACCGTTCAGCAGTTCCATCATCTGATCTTCGCAGACATCCGGCAGCGCGCCGACAACCAGCAGCTCGCGACGGTCGGTTGCGGGAAGGACGGGCACCATCGACGCCAAACAGGCGTCTTCGCCTTGGGTGAACGTCGTCTCGATCCCCGAACCAGAGTAGTTGAGCACACGCACTTTAGGGGCATAAACCTCTGTCAGACGCTCGGCGGCGCGGGACAGATCCAGCTTGATCACCTCGGACGGGCAAGACCCCACAAGGAAAAGCTGGCGAATATCGGGGCGACGGGCCAACAAACGACCGACTTCGCGATCCAATTCGTCATGCGCGTCGTTCAAACCTGCAAGATCACCTTCTTCGAGAATCGCAGTGGCGAATCGGGGTTCAGCAAAGATCATCACACCAGCTGCAGACTGCAAAAGATGTGCGCAAGTGCGGCTGCCAACGACTAAAAAGAAGGCATCCTGCATTTTTCTGTGAAGCCAGATAATGCCCGTCAGACCGCAGAAAACTTCGCGCTGGCCGCGTTCTTTCAAGACGGGTGTTTCGCGGCAACCTTTTGCGGCTGGAAGGGGTGTAAGATCGTTCATGCCATCACCTCGGATCCGGAAATTTGTGTCTGCTGTTTCGCGACGATTTCGGCCTGAAGGCGGGCGGCGCGCAGCTTGAGAATGAACTGCCCGGCGTTAATCACGTAGGTCGCGTAGGCGGCCAAAGCCAACCACATCAGACCGTTCTGAGTCAGGTCTCCTGTATACAAACCAAGCAGATAGGCGGTGTGCAGCGCGATCACAGCAAAACTGAAAACGTCCTCCCAAAAGAAGGCGGGCGCAAAAAGATACTGGCCGAACACGACCTTTTCCCAGATCGCCCCGGTGATCATGATCAAGTACAGGAACCCTGTTTTAACGATCACGGAAACTGTCGCGGCAAAGTACCCTTCGCCCGTCATCAGGTAGCGGATCACCAACACCAAGGAGACGACAAATACGAGGAACTGAACCGGGGCCAATATGCCTTGAATCAACGTCCAACGGGTGTTGTCGCGACGCTCTTTTTCCTCAGGCGTATACAGCATGTGCGGCGCTTTTTTTGGCGTAGAATCGCGCATCTGAATGTGACCTCCCAGTTTTAACTTAACACCAGACTAGGCGAGCAAGACGTAAAGTGTCAACTTTGATTTACACTCTGACTGTAATTTATTTCGAGAAGCCATCACCGTGCGACATACGATTTATGAAATTAATTCAATCGCTTAAGTGATACTTGATTAATATGTCATGCCGATCTGTCAATTTTCTTTGACAAATAGCCAGCTTGCTACGATGATTTCTGCATACCATCGTATAAAAGCGCGGGAAGTTGCTTAGGCATGGTGTTGGTAATAGGGGGGCGGAAGAACCATGAAATCGAAACCAGATAGGAAGTTTAGCCCTGAAACATCGCCTCCCTCTTCTGCCTTGGATAAAATCGCGGCTCGCGCGCTTTCCGAGGTTGCGCTCAAGGCGCGGGCTTTGAAGGACAACCCAGATCCTCGGGCGATTGAAATGTTGTTTGATGCTGCGATTGGGGGCGACCCCCTTGCGTGCCGCACCGTCGCAAAGGCGCTTGTGGATAGCGGCGTTGCACCGGAACGAATTTGTGACGTGTACATACCCGCGATTGCGCGCCGGATGGGCGAGGATTGGTCCGTCGACGAGCTTTCGTTCTCAAGCGTGACAATCGGAACTGCCCGCCTGCAATATCTTCTGCGCGAGCTGGGGCCCACCAACGCCGACGAAGTGCGTTGGGATGATGAAAACGACAAGCAGTCGGTCCTGCTTTTGCTGGCCCGTGATGTGGATCACACCTTGGGCGTGATGGTTCTCGCCAATCAACTGCGCCGCAAAGGTTTCTCAGTTAAACTCTCTATCGGCGAAGATGCAGAGCATCTAATGTCGACCCTTAGTGACAGCAATTTCGACGCAATCTTTCTGTCAGCATGCCAAACAGACGATCTTGAAGGTCTAAGCGGGTTGGTTACGCAGATCAAAATGATCATGAAAAAACCGGCACCGATCATATTAGGTGGTTACATCGTTGAACATGATCTGGACGTTAAGGCGCTAACAGGTGTGGACAAAGTCACCAGCGTTTTGGACGAAGCGCTTGCATTCTGCTCTTTGAAAGCATCTTAACAACATTTCGAGACTTCGGTCTGACTAGAAACTTTGCTCGTTCGCTGAACGAAAGGACCGTATCTCAATGACTTCTAGGGGCACCAGATACTGGGACAGCGGTGCTGTACCCCTGATCGCCCCTGATATCTTGGGGGATATCCTATCGACATTGGCGGACCTGGCGATTGTCATTTCCGCAAGCGGTGAGGTCTTATCGGTATTGGCCAATCCTGCGCACAGCAGCTACGAAAACCTTTCCAGCTGGGAACGCAACGATATCCGCAAGTTCCTACACAGGGATAGCGTTTCAAAATTCGAGAATGCCCTGATTCGGTTTAATGATCCCGAGGGTAAAAACCGGTCATTTGAGCTGAATCATATCGACAAGTCGAACGTCTGGGAATTCCCGATCAACTATACGCTCCACAGCATCGGGCCGGACAACACGATTCTCATGCTGGGCCGTGATCTGCGCCCTGTGGCCGAGATGCAGCAACAACTGATCAAAGCACAGCTTGCGCTGGAACGTGATTACGAAAGCCAGCGCGAATACGACACACGTTTCCAGGTTTTGCTAAGCCACACAACAAACGCGATTGTTTTCATTACCGTAAGCGATGGCCGTATCACCGAGATGAACACAGCAGCTGCGCGGATGTTGGGCAAATCCCGTGATGGTTTGATCGGCAAGCAACTCACGCAAGAGCTCAAGATTTCGTCCCGTGCAGAGCTGCTCAAGCGGCTGACGACTGCGGCGCAGGCCGATGGCCATGGAAACGTGAACATCGAAACCGCACGCACCGATGAACAGATCCGAATCGTTCCCGCTATTTTCCGCGCCGCAGGTGAACGCCTGCTGCTGTGCAGACTTGAACCGGTCAGCGGCGGTAACCTGATCGATGACCGCTATACCCGCAATCTGATAGCGTTGTTTGAAAACGGGGCCGACGGTGTTGTGATGACTGACCCGTCCGGCATGATCACATCGGCCAACGAAGCGTTCTTGAATCTGGTCGATGGCACAGATGGCCAAAGTATCCGTGGCCGCATCCTGTCAGATTTCCTGTCGCGTGGGATGTTGGACCAAAAGGTGATGATGGAACAGGCATCACGCGTCGGCCACATGCGGCTTTATTCCACGCATATCAACGGAGAATATGGCGGCCAACGCCCTGTAACGATGTCGGCAACCTATCTGAACGACGGCAATGCGCCGTGCTATGCGTTTGTGTTGCGCGACGCGGTCGTGACCGAATTGGTCCGCAAAACCGGTGTTATCCCAACGACCGAAGAAGACGCCAAACCGCTGATGGATCTGGTCGGAAGTGCGAGCCTCAAGGATATCGTCGCGCAAACAACAGATGTTGTTGAGAAAATGTGCATCGAAACGGCCATTGAACTGACCGGCAACAACCGCGTTGCAGCCGCTGACATGCTGGGTCTGTCGCGCCAATCGCTTTATGTGAAACTCCGTAAATACGGGCTTTTGCAAAAGGAAAGCTGAACCGGCCTAAATCATCACTGTAAACCAAAGTTTACACTTGCTGAGTCGCAATCTGTCACGCTAAGCTGACACCTATGACAATGGCATCCACATTTCCCCCCCGTCGCTATCCCAGCCCACTGGCTGCGTTAAAGCTGATCAAACCGGTCACTTGGTTTCCACCCATGCTTGCATACGCCATCGGATGTGTGTCCGCAGGCGTATCCCCATCGGGCCAATGGGGCATGGTAATTTTGGGCGTGTTGCTCGCAGGCCCTATCGTCTGCGGCATGAGCCAGGCCGCTAACGACTGGTGCGACCGCCATGTCGATGCGATCAACGAACCCAACCGCGGCATCCCGTCGGGCGCAATCCCCGGTCGCTGGGGTCTGGGCATCGCGTGGGGCATGACGATTGTCGCCCTGATCCTTGGTTGGCAACTTGGCCCTTGGGGCTTTGGCGCGACGCTTGTCGGGGTTGCCGCCGCGTGGGCCTATTCCGCCGAACCTATCCGCCTGAAACGGTCGTGGTTCTGGGGTCCGGGCGTTTGCGGGCTATGCTATGAAGGCCTGCCTTGGTTTACCGGTGCTGCTGTTCTGTCTGCTGGCGCACCCTCAATTTACGTCGTGATTGCTGCGCTGCTTTATTCGTTTGGTGCACATGGAATCATGACACTCAATGATTTCAAAGCGTTGGAGGGCGATCGCCAAATGGGCCTTCGGTCCCTTCCTGTCGTCGCAGGCCCCGAACGCGCGGCCAAGATCGCTTGCGCCGTAATGGCAGCGCCGCAAATCGCGATGATCGCTTTGCTGTTCACATGGGATCGCCCTTTTCACGCACTTGGGGTGCTGGCCGTGCTTTGCCTGCAAGGTCTGGCCATGCGCAAACTGCTGCGCGATCCAAAGAAATTCGCCCCTTGGTACAACGGCACCGGCGTTTTGTTGTACGTCAGCGGTATGCTGATCACCGCCTTCGCCATTCGCACCCTCGGAGGGCTATCATGACACTTAGCTGGCTACAGATATGCCGCCTTGGTCTGGTGCAATGCTGCCTTGGTGCCATCGTGGTGCTGACCACATCGACCTTGAACCGCCTGATGGTGATCGAACTGGCCCTGCCCGCAGTTTTGCCCGGTATGTTGGTGGCGTTGCATTACGGCATCCAGCTTAGCCGTCCCAATTGGGGTTTCAGGTCAGACACAGGTGGCAGCCGCACCCGCTGGATCATCGGCGGCATGGCTATACTTGGCGCTGGCGGGTTTTGCGCCGCTGCCGGTGTCGTGTTGCTGCAAAGCTCGTTCTGGGCGGGGCTTTCGCTGTCAATAGTCGCCTATGCCGCAATTGGGCTTGGTGTCGGCGCGTCCGGTACGTCTTTGCTGGCCCTTCTTGCCACAGCCACGGCACCCCACCGCCGGGCGGCGGCTGCAACGATCACATGGTTGATGATGATCTTTGGCATCGCAATGACCGCTGGCGTTGTCGGCGGGCTGCTGACCCCCTACACATCCGAAACATTGCTTCGTGTTGTGGGCGGCGTTTGCATCGGCGCCTTGGTGCTGACCGCGCTTGCCGTCTGGGGTATCGAACGCCGCGTGACGGCACAACGCGAGGCCGAAGCACTTCCCTTCCGCCAAGGTCTGGCCGAGATTTGGGCAGAACCCCGCGCGCGCAACTTTACCATCTTCGTTTTCCTGTCGATGACGGCATATTTCATGCAGGAACTGATCCTCGAGCCCTACGCTGGCCTTGTTTTCGGACTGACACCAGGCCAAAGCACCCAGCTAAGCGGGATGCAAAACGGGGGCGTTTTCATGGGGATGCTCTTGGTGGGCATCACCGCCACAGGCTTCAAGCTTGGCTCCCTGCGCACTTGGGTCGTTGCGGGCTGCTTGGGATCATGCGTATCGCTTTGTGCCATTGCGACCATCGGCGCCATGCACCTTGCCACCTTGCTGATCCCGACCGTCATCGCGCTTGGCTTCTTCAACGGCATGTTCGCTGTCGCCGCAATCGGGTCGATGATGGCATTGGCCGGACAAGGCAAAGAACGCCGCGAGGGCACACGCATGGGCCTGTGGGGCGCGGCTCAAGCCGTTGCCGCTGGCTTTGGCGGCCTGCTGGGTGCCGTGTTAGTTGATCTTTTCCGACTGGCCGCACTGGGCGACGCGCAGGCCTTTGGTACTGTTTTTCTTATCGAAGCGGCAATCTTTATCGCCGCTGCTTTCATGGCCGCACGCATTATGACGCGCCAGGCCCCCACCGCAATCGCGATCCCAGGAGAATGAACCAATGTATGATGTAGTTGTTATTGGCGGCGGCCCCTCGGGTGCGACAGCAGCCGAAGATCTGGCCCGCTCGAATGTGAAAGTGGCCTTTATCGACAAAGCTGGCCGGATCAAGCCTTGCGGCGGCGCCATCCCCCCGCGCCTGATCAAGGATTTCAACATCCCCGACGAACAGATCGTCGCCAAGATTAACACTGCGCGGATGATCTCGCCCTCCGGGCGGCAGGTCGATATCCCGATCGAAGACGGGTATGTCGGCATGGTTGATCGCGAACATTTCGACGAATTCCTGCGCGTAAGAGCGGTTTCAGCCGGGGCCACACGCCTGACCGGAACCTACACCCAGATCGAGCGCGACGCCAAAGGTACGCACGTGCTGTATCGCTGCAAATCCAGCGGCGAAACCAAGCGTTTGACCACCAAGCTGGTCATCGGTGCCGACGGTGCGCGATCTAACGTTTGCCGCCAAGAAGTCCCCGGCGGCGACAAGATCCCATATGTCATCGCCTACCACGAGATCATTGAGGCCCCTAAGGACCTCAAGGGCACGACCTATGACCCGAAACGTTGCGATGTGATCTATGACGGCAAGATTTCACCAGACTTTTACGGCTGGGTCTTCCCACACGGCGCACATGCAAGCGTTGGCATGGGAACCGAAGTGCCCGGTGTCGACCTGAAAGTGGCAACCGCTGCTCTGCGCGCGTCTGCAGGGCTGACCGACTGCAAAACCATCCGCCGCGAAGGCGCACCGATCCCGCTGCATCCGATGGACAAGTGGGACAATGGCAAAGACGTGGTTCTGGCAGGCGATGCTGCTGGCGTTGTTGCACCGTCGTCGGGAGAAGGTATTTTCTACGCTATGGTTGGCGGGCGCGTTGCGGCCACGGCTGCGGCGGCAACGCTTGCATCTGGCCGGGTGAAAGACCTGCAACTGGCGCGCAAACTGTTCATGCGCGAACATAAGGCCGTTTTCAAAATCCTGGGTGCCATGCAGCGCGCTTATTACCGTAGCGACGAGCGCCGCGAACGTTTTGTGTCCCTGTGTCACGATGTCGATGTACAAAAGCTGACGTTTGAGGCTTATATGAACAAGGCTCTCGTGAAATCCCGCCCTTTGGCGCATATCAAGATTGGACTCAAGAATTTGGCACATCTGACAGGCCTTGTTGCAGTGACACGGGTATGAGCTTGATGATTCCAGCTTGGGTCGGCGGGTCATTGGTACCTGTCGAAAAGCTGGAAGTTCACAAACGCGGGCTGCGCCACAAGGCGATATCGGTTTTTGTCATGCGCGGTAAGGAAACTCTGATCCAGCGGCGCGCGCTTCACAAATACCACACACCCGGCCTGTGGGCGAACGCCTGCTGCACCCACCCTTATTGGGACGAACCCGCTTTGGCCTGTGCCACACGGCGGCTTCAGGAAGAATTGGGCGTCAGCGGTTTGCGCCTGGTTCACCGCGATCAGATTGAATATCGCGCAGATGTCGGCAACGATCTGATCGAACACGAGCTGGTCGAGATTTACACAGCCGAGGCGATTGCCTTTACCCAAGTCAATCCCAATCCCGCAGAGGTCATGGAGACCCGTTGGGTCGATCTAGAGGTTCTGGCGCATCACACACGCGAAGCGCCAGAGTTTTATACCCCATGGCTCCGTATCTATCTTGCTGAACATATGGACAGCATTTTCGCTGCCCAAGGCGCTAGCTGACCTTAGCGCCGACCCTTACCTGACCCACAGCTTCCAACGCCATGGCCGCGATATCAATCGCGGTCATTCCTGCGTCTGCGTACATCGCATCGGGCGACGCCTGATCGATAAACCGGTCCGGCAGCGTCATGGTACGGATGGCGCAACGACCATCCAGCAAGCCGTCATTGACCAGATCATGCAGCACCATCGCGCCAAACCCGCCACGCGCGCCCTGTTCAACGGTAATCAGCGCCTTGTGATGGCGCAGCAACTGCCGGATCAAATCGCGGTCAAGCGGCTTGGCAAAACGCGCATCGGCAATCGTCGTGCTAATGCCCAGCTCTGCCAGCTTATCAGCCGCCTTTTCACACTCCGACAGATGTGCCCCAAAGCTGAGCAATGCAACGTCAGACCCTTCGCGCACGACACGCCCCTTGCCGATCTCTAGCACCTGACCGCGTTCGGGCAGGGTGACACCCGTGCCTTCACCGCGTGGATACCGGAACGCAATCGGTCCGCTGTCATGTGCCGCCGCAGTCGCAACCATGTGCATCAATTCGGCCTCGTCACTGGCAGCCATAACGGTCATATTCGGCAGGTTCGACAGATAGGCCACATCAAATGCGCCCGCATGCGTGGCACCGTCGGCCCCCACCAGACCAGCGCGATCAATCGCAAAGCGGACCGGCAGGTTTTGCAATGCTACATCATGGACAATCTGGTCATATCCCCGTTGCAGAAAGGTGGAATAGATCGCGCAAAACGGTTTAAGCCCCGTTGCAGCCATGCCTGCGGCAAAGGTCACGCCGTGCTGTTCCGCAATGCCCACATCGAAAACGCGTTTGGGAAAGCGTTTGGCAAGAATATCAACACCCGTTCCCGACGGCATCGCAGCCGTCACCGCAACGATGCGGCTGTCATGTTCGGCTTCCTGCGCAAGCGCTTGGCCAAAAATCTTGGTATAGCTGGGCGCGTTGGGAATTGATTTCGCCTGCACGCCGCTGGCCACATCAAACTTTGACACCCCGTGGTATTTATCGGCAGACGTCTCGGCGGGCGCATAGCCTTTACCTTTGACCGTGCAGCAGTGGATCAGGACTGGCCCAGTCGCACGCGCATGCGCCGCGCGCAACACTGCCATCAGCTGCCCCATATCATGCCCGTCGATCGGCCCCATATAGGTGAACCCGAGCTCTTCGAACAACGTCCCATGCGCACCGGTCACACCTGTTACCAGCTGACGCGCGCGCCTTGCGTGATCACGCAGCGGGCCGGGCAGCGCAGATTCAAACCCTTGCTGAAGTTTGGCCAGCGGACTGTCATACAGACCCGACATATACTTTGACATTGCGCCCACAGGCGGCGCAATCGACATCTCGTTGTCATTCAAAATCACGAACATGCGGCGGCCTTCGGCGCCCGCGTTGTTCATCGCCTCGTAGGCCATGCCGGCACTGATCGACCCATCGCCAATCACGGCAACCGCATCGCCCGTTGGCTGGCCCATGTCGCGGCCCACGGTAAAGCCCAAAGCGGCGGAAATAGAGGTCGAGGAATGCGCGGCACCGAACGGGTCATATTCGCTTTCGCTGCGTTTGGTGAAGCCGCTGATCCCGCCCTCTTGGCGCAGGGTGTGCATGCGGTCGCGCCGACCTGTCAGCACCTTGTGCGGATAGCATTGGTGGCCCACGTCCCACACGATCTTGTCGCGCGGCGTGTCAAATATCGCGTGCAATGCAACTGTCAGTTCAACCACACCCAAGGATGATCCCAGATGCCCACCCGTAACGGCAACCGCTTCGATCACCTCGTTTCGCAGCTCTTTCGACAAGGCCTCAAGCTGGGCATCGGTAAGATGGTGCAAATCAGAGGGGCCGGAAATGCGGTCCAAAAGCGGTGTGGAAGACTGTGTCATAAGGGTGCCTTTCCAAGCAGTTGGGTGGTTCCTATGCGGCATCACAAAGAGGGACCCTTGTGATGCCGCCTCCTGTCGCCAACAGGAAGGGAACCGAGACAATACGGGAAGCTGTATCGTCTCTGATATCGGATCAGCCCCGCCGGGATAATCCGAACTGGCGCATCAGGGGCACATCTCGCGCCCCTGACGATCAGGCGATGTCTGAGGTTTCAGTCATCTGGTCGATCAGAAACGACGTAGGTGTCGGATCGACTGCTTCTTTAGATTCAGGCGGCAGCAGGTTGGCAAACTTTACCGCGATGATGCTGACGAACAGGATGACGACACAGAAGATCGCTGCATAACCCGCCCCTTTCAGCATCAGGGCGGTGACATCAGCCGTAAGCCTGAAGCTACCCGTAGAGGTGCGTAGATAGTCGTTGTTATCGCTCATTATCTTTCTCCTCTGAACTTAGCGTGGCGCGTAGTTGTGGTCTTGCGCCCACACGAACCAGTTGTCGACAACCGTGCCGGACAGCAGGATCCCGATACCACCTGTCAGCGGTGTCAGAACTGCGAACCACCAGGCCCAGCGGTGAATGGATTCCATCGTAGCGTTAAAGCCCATGGTCCAGCGCCAGAACAAGGCTGCCCGCTCGGATGCCGTGCCGCGGTCAACGATCTGTTCAATCTCGCGTTCGCCACCAAAGCGGCTGACCGAAAGAATGGTCGCACCGTGCATCGCAAACAGTAGGGCCGATCCATAAAGAAACGCGATCGAAAGCGCGTGGAACGGATTGTAGAACAGGTTCCCGTGGAGGATTGAAAACAGGTTGGTCCAATCAAGATGCGAGAAGATCCCGTAGGGCACCGCCACAGACCATGATCCCATCAGGATCGGCCGGAAGAAGTTCAGAACAAAGATCAACCACAGCAGGGCAAGGAAAGCCCAGGCAACGTGCTTGCCCATGCCCAACTCTTCGGCGCGACGGTAGGTACGTACCCACCAGGCCACACACCCAACCGCAAAGAAGAAGCTGGCGATGATCCACCAACCGCCCTCGTTCAGCGGTGCCATGCCAAGGCCGTACTCTTCCGCTGGCGGCTCAAGCGAGAACCAGAACAGATCGCGAAAGAAGATCGCGATGGAATAGTCAGCCTGCGCCCAGAAGTTCATCCCGATGATGAAGAACCACAGACCAAAGCCGATTACGGCGATCATCCCGAAGCTGCCCAGATGAACCGGGCCAATCTGTGCGTTGCCGATCAGACCCATCAGGGTAGAAAAGCCCGGGTTTTTCGTGCGCTGCTCAGCGGTTCTGGCGCCTTCGATGACACCCATCTCGGCCGGTCCTTGGACCTGAACCTGGGTGAAGATATTTTGATATTCAGCCATTTTTCATGTCTCCTTACAGGTCCGCCCACCAGGGCAATTCAAGATACCAGTCCCACCAGACGACCCATTGGTCGAACCAGATGGTCCCCGAGATCACGATACACACCGCCGACCAGAACACCGCTGCGAGCGCAAGGAATGTACCAACGCGGTGGATGCCAAGCGGGCCCACTGAATAGCCGATAAGATCGCGGAAATAGGTATCTTCGTGATCAGGGCTGCGCACTTCCTTGCCCTTGGTCGGGTTGACTGCGGAAAGAACCAGCGATCCGTGCAAGGCAAGGGCGACTGCCGTGACCCAGAAAAAGCTGATCGCAATCATGTGCGCCGGGTTATAGTGGAAGTTGCCGTAGGCGTAGCCCACGTTGTTCACCCAATCGAGGTGGCTAAAGATCCCGTATGGAAATCCATGCCCCCAAGCCCCCATCAAGACGGGACGGATGATGACCAGTGTCACATAAGCCAGAATGGCAAAGCCAAAGGCAAACGGAACGTGGTAACCGATACCAAGCTTACGGCAGATTTCGACTTCGCGCATCATCCAACTCAGGAATGCGCCGGTCGCACAGATCGTGATGATCTGCCACAAACCGCCCTCGGCCAGCGGGGCCATGCCCAACCCGACCTCAAGCGCTGGCGGATTGATCGAGATCAGCCAGGGATTCCACGTATCGCCAAGGGCGGCGCCGTAGAAAATCAAAATGGTCCCAAGGACCGCAAAAAAGAATGTCGTGACGCCGAAAAATCCGACGTAAAAAGGCCCAACCCAAAAGTCGAACAGATCACCACCGACAAGCGTCCCGCCCCGGACGCGGTATTTTCTT
>JAGXGZ010000036.1 GCA_024636495.1 Roseobacter sp.
CGCTACTGGGGCAGGCGGTTTTGGGCACGTGGATATTTCTCCACCACATCGGGCAATGTCACCGACGATATCATCAAGCAGTATCTGGAATTACATTCCTCGAAATGATGCTACCGGCGTCAGCCGGTAGTCCTTCACTTGGTTTAAGGTATGCCGTCGAGATGGTGAGACAAATCAGATAACTGTGATGCCTGTGATGCGACCTTGCAGCGGTGAACTATCAGCGGGTTTCTTGATCTGCACCAGTGCCGTCACTGCAAGCTGACTAAAGCCTGTCCGGAGGGGTGTCACCGCGAAAGAATGCATCAAGATTATCGAGCGCCTTGAAACCCATCGCATCGCGCGTCTTGATTGTAGCACTGCCGACATGCGGCATCATTACAATATTTTCGAACGCGGCGAAGGCATGATTGCCGCCCGGTTCTGTAATAAAACAATCAAGGCCTGCCGCCGCGATGTGGCCGCTTTCAACGGCTTGCACAAGTGCGGCTTCGTCGATGAGATTGCCGCGCGCCGTATTCACCACCACCGCGCCCTGCGGCAGTTGCGCAAGTCGTGCGGCATTCATCAAGCCAATTGTCTGAGGGGTCGCGGGGCAGTGCAACGACAGGAAATCCGAAACCGCCAGCAGTTCATCAAGATCGGCGTGATAAATCGCACCGGCCTCTTCGTCGGGGGCAAGGCGGCTGCGGTTGTGATAGTGGATTTCCATATCAAAGCCGCGGGCCTTGCGCGCAAAAGCACGACCAACGCCGCCCATACCAACGATACCAAGCCGCGCACCGGTTAGTTGCTTGCCGACAAGAAAGGCCGGGGACCAGAAATCCCATGCCCCCGAACGGACGATCCTGTCACCCTCGACAGCATGACGCGCGGCACACAGCATCAGCATCATCGCAAGCTCGGCCGTGGCATCCGACAGCACGCCTGGCGTGTTGGTGACAACGATACCTTTGTCGGCAAGCGCCACAAGATCGCAATGATCAACGCCGACCGAATGGTTCGCAACGATCTTAAGCCGCGGGTCCAACTGCGCCACCACATCGGCGCTGAAGTGTTCGGAATGACACGGGATAATGCCGTCTACCTTGGCGCTCATCCCGATGATGTCGCTGGCGTTGCCAGGCTTGTCGGCGGGGTCCCATATCACATCATAGTCCCTGTTTGCCCGCTCAAGTGTGGCGTCAGATAGGGTGCGCGTGATCCAGATCGTTGGTTTTGCCATAATTCAGTCAGTCTCTTTTGTCGCCGCTTGAGGTGACAAAATCATAGGCGATAAAGCACAGCGTGATCAGGACGATGATCACCAGATCAGGGCTGGGGACTTTGAACGCGAGGATCATCAGGAAGGCTGCGATCGTCACAAATGCCAGAAGGGCGAGCAAACGGTTCATGGAATATATTCCTTATTCTGGGGTGCCATCGGCCCAATTGAAAAGCCATTGCGCTGTTCGCATCAGCCGTGCGTCATTGTCCCGGGCAGCGACAAGCTGAACGCCCATCGGCAACCCTTCCTGAGAGGTCAGAAGCGGCAGGGTAATGCACGGCGTGCCACAAAACGTCCAAAGACCGTTGAAAATCGGGTCGCCCGTTCCCTCGAGCCCCTTGGGGGCAGGGCCGGTGGCCGCAGGGCAGATGATCACGTCGCAACGGTCCAGCATTTCGTCAAGTGCCGCATTCAGCAGCTTGGGCATGTCGCACGCCGACAGATAATCACGCGCCGGTGTGCCGTTGCCTTCGGCGATGGCGTCACGTGTGACCTGACCCAGTTGAGCACCCATGTCACGGGCATAGGGGTAGTAGTGATAGGCCATTTCGGCAAAGTTGATTTTCTTGCGTTGCTCTGCCGCGCTCTCAAAAATCGCGGGCATCGGCATTTCGAACGCCTGATCGCCAAGGGCTGCGATCAGTTCATCAAAGGCATCGCGCATTTGGGGGTCGGCACGGTCCCAACCGGGCGGCTTGATAAAGCCAAATACAGGCGCAAGCGGTGGCTCCGACAGTGCGGCCGCATGCAGGGCAGGCGTAGGTCGTAGCGCCGTTGCAGTATCTTCGGGATCTTGGCCGTACAGGACTTCGGCCAGCAGTGCCGCACCGGCGGGATCGCTGGCAAAGACGCCAACGGTGTCAAGGGTAGGGGACTGGGTCAGGATACCGCGCCGGGGGATCGCGCCAAAGGTTGGCTTGTACCCCGTCACACCACAGTAGGAAGCGGGACGGATGACAGAGCCGCCCGTTTGTGTGCCAATGGCAAGCGGCACCATACCGTCGGCAACCGCAGCCGCCGACCCTTGGGAAGAGCCGCCCGGCGTGTGCGCCAGATTGTGCGGATTTGCAGTTTTGCCGGGATGCATAAAGGCCAGTTCGGTCGTGACCGTCTTGCCCATAATGATCGCGCCTTCCTTCTTCAGGCGCTCCACAACAAAAGCATCGCGCAGAGGAATGCGCCCTGCATCGCGGGTGCACCCGTTTTCAGTCGGGATCTTGGATGTGTCGATGATGTCTTTCAGCGCTACCGGAAGCCCGTGCAACCGGCCCAAGGGGCGGCCACTTCGGCGGTAGGTATCCAGTGTGCGGGCCTGCGCGCGCGCAAATTCCGGATCGAACCACGCCCATGCACCAACATCCTTTTCGCGCGCTTCGATCCGCGCGATGTAGGTTTCAACCAGCGCAATCGCGTCAAGCGCGCCCGACGCCAGCCTGTCACGCAGCTGGGTCACACTCAAAGACCCCGCTGCGTTTAGGGATGTGGCTGCATTACCGGCCATAGAACAGCTCTGGCAGATAGAATACGATCGACGGGAAGATATACATCAGAACCATCGACAGGATAACACAGAACAAGAAAGGCATGACGCCGCTAAAGATCTGGGTCAGACGCAGTTCGGGCGGTGCAATCCCCTTAAGATAGTATGCTGACATGGCCATGGGCGGCGTCAGGAAACTGGTCTGCAAGTTCAAGGCCACAAGGATGCCGAAGAACAGCGGGTCAATTCCGAACACCTCAAGCAAGGGCAGGAAGATCGGCACGAAGATGATGATGATCTCGGACCATTCCAGCGGCCAGCCCAGCAAGAAGATGATCAGCTGTGCAAGGATCAGGAACTGGAACGGCGTAAGATCCATCGATTTTACGAATTCCGAAATGAGGTGTTCGCCCCCAAGATACGAGAATACCGCCGAGAAGGTATAGGACCCTACAAAAAGCCAGCAGACCATCGCCGTCGTGCGCACCGTCAGATAAACGCTTTCACGCATCCGCTGCCATGTCATTGCACGGTAAATGAACGCAAGGAAGATACCACCCAATGCACCAATGGATGCCGCTTCGGACGGGGTTGCCAGACCGAACAGGATCGACCCCAGCACCGCAAAAATCAGGAAGGCAAGCGGTACGAAGGATGTGACGACCATTATCAACAGCTTACCCATCGGCATGTCGGGTACTTCTTCTGCCGTGGGTTTAGGTGCCGATGACGGCTGCAGGATCGACCGGCCGATGATATAGACCAGATACAAACCAACCAACGTCAGACCGGGCAGCAAAGCGGCTGCGTACAGACGCACGATCGACACGTTTGTCGCAGCAGCGTAAACGATGAGCATGATCGACGGCGGGATCAGGATGCCCAAGGTGCCACCTGCGCAGATGATCCCTGCCGCAAAGGAAGGATCATACCGCGCTTTGAGCATCGCAGGCAGCGCCAGCAAGCCCATCAGGGTTACAACAGCACCCACAATACCGGTGGCCGTAGCAAACAGCGCACAGGTGATCAGCGCAGCAACACCCATTGATCCGGGCACGTTCTTGGACGCGATATTAAGCGTGGTGAACAAGCGGTCCACGATATTGGAGCGTTCAACAATGTAGCCCATGAACAGGAACAGCGGGACCGCGGTCAGAACCTCGTTCGACATGACCGTGAATGTCTGGTTGATGAACAAGTCGAATATTCGGTTATTGTAGAACCCCTCGAACCAAAGGGACCAACTGTCCCACGTGCTCGCGGTTTCATCCAGCCGATTGAAAGCGCGCCACATACGACCTTCATCGAAATAGGCGTAATAGCCAAAGCCGATACCCATCGCCATCAGCGTGAACGCAATGGGAAAGCCGAGGAATACAAAGATAATGAACAGCCCCAGCATCATCAGGGCAATTTGCGGATCGGTCATGTGATATGGTCTTTCTCGGCCTTGTTGGCTTCTCGCATAAGAAGGTCTTCGGTCTCGAAGACGTCTTCGTAGGCTTCGATCCAATAGTTATTGCGCATGGCGATGATGCAGCGGCATACCTGCGCCATCCCTTGTATGAAAAGCAGAATACCAGCCGCGACGATCACTGCCTTGAACTGGTAGATCGGCACGCCCGCCGGGCTGTTTACCGACACTTCGCCGTATTGCCACGACCGCGCTGCGTATTTCCAGCCCGACAGCACAAGGGCCGTCACACCGGGAAAGAAAAAGACCAGATACAGGACGATGTCGATCTTCGCCTGTGTCCTGGGTTGCAGCAACCGGTACAGGAAATCGCCCCGCACGTGCCCACCGCGCGACAGGGTATAGGCTCCGCCCATCATAAAGAGTGTGCCATACATGATAAAGGACACATCAAGCGCCCATGCCGTCGGATCGTTAAGCACGTAGCGGACGAATACTTCGTATCCTGTGCCCAGCGACATCAGCAGGATAAGCCAGGCAAACGCCTTGCCGAACCACGCGGAAAGATTATCGGCGAACCGAATAAAGGGGATCATGATGCTCGGGTACCTCGTATGGAAACCCCGGCACAACATGTGCCGAGGTTCGTTTCAGTAGACTGCCCTGAAAGGTCAGAGTTTGATTTTGCCCGGGAAGTAATGCTCGTATGCCAGACCGTAGTCGGGCGCGTTCATCAGCTCGTAATAAGACACACGGCTCACCCAGTCGCGTTGGCTGTCGAGCGTCTTTTTCATGAACGGATCTGCTTCCAGTTCGGGGATCAGTTCGTCCCATGCCTTCAACTGCGCGTCCAGAATTTCCTTGGATGTCCGGTGCACGGTCACGCCTGCGTCGTTTTGCAGGAATTGAAGATCCGCGGAGTAGCGGTTCATCGCCTTGGCCGTGTTTGCAGTTGATACCGCTTCAACGCCATACTTCAGGATCGCCTGAAGATCGGGATCAAGATCTTCGAGGAACTGCTTTGAGAACAGGAATTCAAAGCTTTCCGACGCTTGGTGGTACGAGGACAGGTAGTAGTTTTTGGCAACGTCCTGCGCGCCAAAGTCTTTGTCCGACGACGGGTTGTTGAATTCGAACGCGTCGATCACGCCACGCTCCATCGCGGGGACGATTTCGCCACCCGGAAGCTGCGCGACTGACATGCCCATCTTTTGCAGCAGGTCGGCAGCAAGACCAACGGTGCGGTATTTGAAGCCCTGAAGGTCGGCGACTGTGTTGACTTCTTGCTTGAACCAACCAAAAGGCTGCGCGAACATCGGGAAGCCAAGGTAACCCACGACGTCAAGGCCCATGATGTCCTGCGTCAGTTCGTTATAAAGCGCCTGACCGCCACCTTCGTAGAACCACGAAAGCATTGTTGTTGCAGAACCGCCGAAAACGGGGCCTGTGCCGAACAGCGATGCGGCCTTGTTCTTACCGTACCAGTACACTGGAACCGAGTGCGCAGCGTCGATGACACCGTCATTTACAGCGTCCAGCACCTGAAACGCGCCGACAACGGCACCGGCTGGCAATACGTCGACCTTCATGCGGCCGCCGGACATTTCCTCGACACGGGTGGCGTAATCACGGGCAAAGTCTTGCCAGATGTTCGCATCATTCCACGACGTTTGCATCTTGAGGACGATGGGGGCCTGGGCCAGTACCGCGGGTGCTGCCAGCATGCTGCCAGCAGCAGCACCCCCGGCAACAGCGGATTTCGTTAGAAACGAACGCCGGTTAAAGGTTTTCGATTGGGTCATATTTTCTCCTCCCAGAGTTGTCATTGGTCGTCTTGATTTTGGTCACTTTAACTTACCAATTACCGGTACATTAGACGGTTGGAAATTCTTCGCAAGGGCTAAGCCGAAACGAATATGTGAAAAATTAACCTTCCGAGCCCCGAAACCCATCCGATTTGAAAGGAAGGATGTGACTGTGGGAGTTTGAAAAAGCTTAGGTAACTGGGACATGAGGGGGCCGTTGGCGGCATAAAGTTATCAGCTAAGCCCTTTTTGCTGACGCGAGGGTTTGGAAACCTACATTCCGGGCTCCCTTTGGTTTGTCGATCACGGCCAACCATCAGAAGACCTGAAAAGACCTTAGACTGTGCCGGATTTCGGGATCAGCTGGTAGAACGGTTCCAAAAATGCGCGTCGCCCGAACTTTGGGGGCGTGCTGCAACAGCCAGCCGCTTAATCGCCTTTCCCGAAGATTGTTTCCAACCGACAAATTTCTGCCATTTTTCCCCTTCAAGTTGAGGTTGTAGATAGACAAGCGGGTACTGAAGAATGGCCGCGCAAATATGTGGATATAGTAATGAGAATTCTGGCTGTTGATGACGATCCTATCATTTTGGAACTGCTCACACAGTTCGTCCAAATTGTCGGGCATCATGACCTTCTTACGGCCCAGTCTGGCAGAGAGGCTTTGGATATTGTTCAGTCATCTGGCACAGCGGAATTCGACTGTTTTCTGTTTGATATCCAGATGCCGCATATGGACGGAATCGAGCTTACCCAGAATATCCGAAGCACTAAAAAGTACGCCGATACGCCCGTTTTAATGCTGACCGCCATGTCCGATAAACGCTACATTGACGCGGCGTTTTCGGCGGGGGCCACTGACTATGTTACAAAACCTTTCGAAGTGTCAGAACTGACCGCGCGCCTGCGCTTGGTCGAAGAGTTGGTGACCTCGCGCCAGGTCAGCACCAAAAAGATTTTTGCAATCCAGTCATTCTCGAATCAAGACCAGAACAGCACCGTTCCTGAGGCGATCGAATTGCATGATCCCGTCTCTATTTATGATGTTGAGAATGTGATCGAATTTTCCGCAATGGAAAACTATGTGCGGCAACTGGCGCGGGGGTCTATGTTTGGATCAACAACTTTTGCCTTCACCGTGCGCAAAGTCGAGGAACATCATGGCGCGCTGTCGCCTGCCGAATTTTCGTTCCTGATCTCGGATGTGGCCGAGATGATTTGCGATACATTGGCGGGACACCAGTTCTTGATGTCATACGCAGGTAGCGGAACATTCATCTGCGTGACAGAAAGTGGCTGGCGGCCAAATATGCGCGCCCTCATGGATGCGGTGAACCTGTCGCTCGCGCGCGCGCAGATATATGATAACTCGGGACAAAAACTGTTTGTCCGGGTGAGTGCAGGCGATGCGGTAAGGTTGATGTGGAAGTCTGAGAGTTCGGTTATGGAAGCTATTTCTGCGGCCTATCTCTCGGCCGAGGCCGCAAGTGCTGCACATGAGAAGTCGATGAACGATCTCTGGCGCGTTCCACAAATCGCATGAACGATATGTCCACCGTGCTTCCCGGCCTTGACGGTATCAGGGCGCGTTTTTTGACACTGCTCCAAGAGCGGCAAGCCCTGATCGCGCAGCATGCTGTTGCCGCCTGGGAAAGCGATACCCCGGCAGGGCAATGCGCGAACCTTGATGCGGCTCAGGCTGTGCTCCATCAGATTGCTGGCACTGCGGGCTCGCTGGGGTTTCATGCGCTAGGAGACACGGCCCGCGCATGTGAAGGGGCAATGATCGACCATGTTGAAAACGCGCAGAATCAGTATCTTGATTTGCCGGCTGCGATTGTCGAAAATTTGGATGCCTTTCTTTCGGAAAGCCAAACATTGCTAGCACAGGCGCAGTAGCACTAACTTTTCGTTTTGAGACTCATTTTTTGTCGGTGAAAATTAATCTATTGATGTGGGTTTTTTGATCGCCAACTTGATCTGGTCGGCTAAGGCCATGGGGTCAAATGGCTTGCTGATGACTTTTGCAGCACCGTTCATCAACAACTCTTCGATTTCGGAATGCTGTGCGCGCGCCGTCATGAAAATGGCAGGGATGGACGCCAACATCGGATCTTTACGTATTTGGTCCAGTGTCTCGCGGCCAGTCATGCCGGGCATCATCATATCCAACAATAACACATCGGGCGAAAATGCTTTGACCTTGGCGATGGCTTCGCTGCCTGAACTGCATTGAAGAACGTCGAATTCACCCGACAGCCCCAGGGCCATCATCGCGATCTCGCGGATATCGGCATCGTCTTCCACGTGCAACAATTTGATCATCAAATACTTCTCACTTTCACGCTCAGCGCACGGCTAAATCGATAAGATTGGCATTGCTGTTCAGCGAAACCCTGGGCAGGCGGAAATAGAATGTTGTGCCGACCCCTTCGGCGGATTCAAAGCCGATGGTGCCGCCCATATTTTCGACAATCGCCTTGCAGATATTCAGGCCAAGGCCGGTCCCGCCTTTCAACGCACGATCAGAGTTCGTCATGTCGGAAAATCTGCTGAATATCTTGTGTTGTTCATCTTGAGGGATACCTTGCCCTTCGTCTTTCACAAAGACACTTACATGCGTGTCTTCCTCTTGGACCTCTACATAAATGGTCGTGCCGGGCCTCGAGAATTTATACGCATTAGACAGCAAATTTGTGAGCACTTGGATAAACCTGTTGGGGTCCGTGTTGAACGGCACGGGCGTGTCCATTCCCTTCAGTTGAACCTTCACGCCAAAGCGTTGTTGTAGCATTGCATTGGCTTGGTCGGCTTCCTGAATGAGCGCCACCAGATCAACTTCCTTCAGGTCAATCTCCATCTGGCCATCGGCAATTTTTTCGAGATCGAGGATGTCGTTGATTATAAGGACAAGCCGGTCTGCGTTGCGATGCGCAATTTCCAGAAGGGAAACCGCCGCTTTGGGCAGCTCGCCTGCGGATTTTGACAGTAGCAAACCCATCGCGCCCTTGATCGAGGTAAGCGGAGAGCGCAGCTCGTGGCTGACCATAGATATGAAAGCCGAACTGTGTTTTTCCCGCTCAACACGCTCGGATATATCCGTGATAACGATCAAAAAGCGGCCTGCGTCTTCCAAGCCGTGAAGAAACTTGATGCTTACATCCACGGAAACATCCATGATTATGGTCTGAAAACGCGCTACGGTCTGTTCGTTCGCCTTCATCTCCCGGCAGGCTGTCAATACGTCTAGACTATGCCCTTCATGGTCGACCTTCGAAAGGCTTTGGCCACGATAATTGGAATAACTGGTGCTGAACCGTCTCTCGGCGGCGCGGTTCAGATAGCTGAACGTCTCGGATTCGGCATCGATAATCCACACGTCATCGCGCAATTCGTAAAGCGTCTGGGCCGTATGGCGCTCGGCAATCAATTCATTCGTCCGGCTGACGTCCGTCCGCACCGAGATTGATCCGGCCCATTTTCCGGCGCGATCGAACAAGGGCATGATTGTAGATTGAGTGAAAACGACGCAACCGTCTTTTCGCCGAAGCCGGGTTTCGCCTTCCCAGCTTTTACCCCGCCGCAGGTTATCACGGATTTCAGCGGCAACCTCCTTTTCAATGTCATTGTACAAGAACGTCACCGGACGGCCGATCAGCTCGTCGCGATCATAACCTGTCAGCTCCAGTAGCTTGTCATTTACTTCGGAAAGTTTGTCGTTCTCGTCTACGATGTTGATGCAGGCATGTTTTCCAAAAGCATCAAGCCGTTGTGTCATTGAAAAACGGGTCTCGCGAGACGCTCTCTTAGAGGCGCGGTTCATCACGAGAGAGGGCACAGTACCGGCAATGACGATTGCGCCAAGGACGGGCAAGACCGTTTCTGCTGTCCCAGAAAAGGCCAGCTGCGAAAGAGCATACCAAGCGGCCGCCAGTCCGCAGCCGCCAATTACCGCGATTGCCGTGCTAGATTTCAGTTTGGTAACCTGTTTCATCGGCCCTCATTTTCGCAAAATGCTTATAAACTAATTTGAAATCGAAATTATTAGAGTGTCAGTTAGGCTTATGTCTGACAAATTAGTCATGAATATGGCCGTGTTTGCCACTTTAATCAGCGATACTACCGCTAAAACCTAGGCAACTATCGGTAAACACTTGTTTATCGACGCGACAACTGCGGCCATTTCCGAGTGACTTTTAACGATATTTGCAGATAATCTGGGATCATTTTCCTGCCTGCTATTGGCCGAAAGCCCGATGATACTCGCCTCTGGATGCCGACGTTTGATTTCCTCAATCAAGGCATTCGCATTGCCATCGGGAAGCGTCCAGTCAAGGATCACAACGTCAAGATGTTCGCTCGCAATCAGGATTTTTGCGGTTGCGAGTGACCTCGCGTGCTGCACATCGGCAAAGTCAGTGAGGGCGGCTGCCAAGACTTCTGCAAAATCGTGATCGTCCTCGACATGCAAGATGGCCAACCTCTCGCGGTGATGCGGACTGGACTTTGCAATCCAGTCGACCACCAAAGCGCGGGTTGAAATCGGAATCGTGAACCAGAACACGGTGATCCCGTCTCGAACGCTCTCGTAGCCAATTTTACCGCCCTGTCGTAGCACAATTTGACGCGTAATATTCAACCCCAACCCGGTTCCGCCCGTCGCGCGGGTGTCTGAGCTGTCGGCCTGCGAAAAGGGCATGAAAATTTTGGACCGAAAACTATCAGGGACGCCAGAGCCAAAGTTTTGCACATAAACGATGGCTTGATCGTCAATCATCTCGGCTTTTACCAAAACCTGGCTATCTGGGTCAGAATATTTACATGCGTTGGAAATCAGGTTCGCAAGAACCTGCTGTGTCCTGCCATAATCGACGTTTACGGGCAGGGAAGGGCCATGAATCTCAACCGCAATCGTGCAGCTATGGGTCGCTGCAAACGGTGACATTTGGTGTACGCTCGCTTTTATGATGTCTTCCAGGTCGAATTCGGCATTGTTGAATGTGACCTCGCCCGAGGAAATCTTTTCAAGATCAAGAATATCGTTGACGATATCGGTCAATCTGTCGGCGTTGGATTTTGCAATATCGATCAAGCGGGACTGAGCTGATGTCAGGCCACTTGCGGTCATCGCCGTAAGGAGGCCAAGCGCACCCTTGATCGATGTAAGCGGGGTGCGCAGCTCATGGCTGACCGTCGAGACAAACTCGTCCTTCATCTTTTCGATCTTTTTCTTGTCCGTGATATCGATGATCTGGGCAATAAAAAAATACCGGTTCTCATTTTTGTCGAATGACCAAGAGACGTTGAAATCACCCCATCGGTCATCCCCATCCAGCATCGAAATACGATGCTCTGCCGAATAGACGGCACCTTTTTTCTCCGACATCAACTTCGAGACAGCAGCATACATGCCTTTGCGATCATCATAGGGGATCAAGTCTGCCAGCCTAAGACCATTGGTCAGGTCTGCCTCGGACCTTCCTGCAATTTTCGAGAAAGCCGAGTTTACATCGACGAAGCTGCCTGTGTCGTCCATCAAGGCCATGCCGATAGGGGCATATTCCACCACTTGACGGAATCGCCTTTCGCTATTTTCCAGCGCATTTCTATTGTGGCGCAGTTCTGTCACATCGGTTTGCGTGCCGATCAGACGCAGGGCATTCCCGTGGGCATCGCGCTCTGAAACGACGGCGTCCGACCGCATCCAGCACCAGCTGCCATCTTTGTTCTTTAGCCGGTATTCAGCGATGGATCTGCTGGTTTTGCCGGAAAAACAATCTGCGTCCGCTTGCTCCAGTATGGCGACATCATCGGGGTGAATCCGATCAATAAAGCTTTTCTGCGTGTCTATGCCGTTGCACCCCGGTGCATACCCCATAATGCGGCACCACGTATCGGATACGTCAGATTTTCCGGTTTTCAGATCAATATCAAAAACGCCGATTTCAGACCCCTCAAGTGCCATATCAAATAATGTTTTGCTTTGCTTTAGCGCACGTTGAGCGGTGTTCTGGCTTGAAAGGTCGCGCAAGATTACCGTGCTGCGTTTTTCACCTGTCCCGCTTAGCCATTCATTTCTTTGCAGGTCCAGCTCAAGTTCAGACCCTGACTTTGTCTTGCCCTTGGCATTATACGATCCGTCTGAGGGGTGCGCCTCTTCCACCATCGTTGCGAAATTAGCCATATGCATCTCACCCGCCGTTCGACCAAAGCATCGCTGGGCGGCTTGATTTGCGAACAATATCCGATCAGACGCCTCAAGTAGAAAAACCGAAGTCACATCATTTTCAACGATCGAGCGATTTTCTTGTTCGCGCTCTTCGATCTGGCGATTTTTGAATTCTGAAATCTCGTTCAGGGTTTCACTGCGTTGCCGGATGTTTTGCAGTATGGAAACCAGCAATATTGTCATGATCAGGCCAGCAATCAGGATGCTGAAAGGGCGATAGGTTTGCAATGCCGCTTCGAATTGGCGGGTGCTGACAAATTCCAGCGTCCAGGTCCGGCCAAAATGTTCGATCTGGTGGGTCCTGGTGAACTTGGGTTGCGCCGCGACATCCCTGTTGCCAGCGTAAAGGGGTATACCGACCTTGCCAGAGGTTCCATCATAAGCCCAAAGATTAAAACCTGTACCCTGAGATGAAGTAAGGTCAGACAATAAATCTTGCGCAACAAAGGCGGCATTGATCCAGCCCAGAAATTCGCCTCGCTTATCAGATGCTGGGGTCGCCGCGTATATCGGCTTAAACAACACCGAACCAATCCGGAGTTATGCCCGAAAGTTGGTGATGGTCTGAAGCGGGCGGCATATCATGGCGGTGTTGAAAGACGCCGTCAGTCTCAAAGAGAAAGGATATGCCACCATGGCCAAATCTACTGTTGTACCATTCGAACTGCCATCAGAA
>JAGXGZ010000037.1 GCA_024636495.1 Roseobacter sp.
CACCAACGCTCGTACCCGCAAAGGCCCCGCTAAGGCCATTGCCGGCAAGAAGAAGTAAGGGAGGGTCTGACCAATGGCACGCGAAAAGACAAAGACGAAGCGTAAGGTTTCCAAGAACATCGCCGCTGGCGTGGCGCATGTTAACTCGAGCTTTAACAACACAAAAATTCTGATCTCTGACGTTCAGGGCAATGCAATTGCATGGTCTTCGGCCGGCACAATGGGTTTCAAAGGGTCGCGTAAGTCGACACCTTATGCCGCTCAGATGGCAGCAGAAGATGTGGGCAAAAAAGCACAAGATCACGGTGTGAAAACGCTTGAAGTTGAAGTGCAAGGCCCAGGCTCGGGTCGTGAAAGCGCATTGCGCGCTTTGGCGGCTGCCGGTTTCAACATCACGTCGATCCGTGATGTGACACCAATGGCCCACAACGGCTGCCGCCCACCAAAGCGCCGCCGCGTCTAAGGACATATACCAAATTTGGGGTCGTGCAGGTGCGCACGGCCCCATACTGCTTTTCTGAAACCTCGGGAGTTTCTTCGCCGTTTGGACATGGGGCAAGAGACAAGAATGGAGGGACGTATGATCCACAAAAATTGGGCTGAATTGATTAAACCACAGCAGCTGGACGTGAAGCCGGGCAATGACCCAGCACGTCAGGCAACTGTGATCGCCGAACCGCTTGAGCGTGGTTTTGGTTTGACAATGGGCAACGCGCTGCGTCGCGTTTTGATGTCGTCGCTGCAAGGCGCGGCCATCACGTCTGTGCAAATTGATAACGTCCTGCACGAATTTTCCAGCGTGTCTGGTGTGCGTGAAGACGTGACCGACATCGTTCTGAACCTGAAAGGCGTTTCATTGCGCATGGAAGTCGAAGGGCCAAAGCGCCTGTCGATTTCTGCAAAAGGCCCGGGCGTAGTGACGGCTGGCGACATCTCTGAAAGTGCCGGGATTGAGATCCTGAACCGCGATCACGTGATTTGCCACCTTGATGATGGTGCAGACGTTTATATGGAACTGACGGTTAACACCGGCAAGGGCTATGTCGCAGCGGATAAAAACAAACCGGAAGACGCGCCAATCGGGTTGATCCCGATCGATGCGATCTATTCGCCAGTGAAAAAAGTGTCTTACGACGTGCAGCCGACCCGTGAAGGTCAGGTGCTTGATTATGACAAACTGACCATGAAGGTCGAAACTGACGGTTCCATCACGCCTGACGATGCTGTCGCTTTTGCGGCGCGTATCTTGCAGGATCAGTTGGGCATCTTTGTCAACTTTGACGAGCCTGAGTCGGCTTCGCGTCAGGATGATGATGACGGTCTGGAATTCAACCCGCTGCTGCTCAAGAAAGTAGACGAGTTGGAACTGTCTGTTCGTTCCGCGAACTGCCTGAAGAACGACAATATCGTCTATATTGGCGATCTGATCCAGAAAACCGAAGCCGAAATGCTGCGCACACCAAACTTTGGCCGCAAGTCCTTGAACGAGATCAAGGAAGTGTTGTCGGGTATGGGTCTGCACCTTGGTATGGACGTCGAGGATTGGCCACCGGACAACATCGAAGACCTTGCCAAGAAGTTCGAGGATTCGTTCTAAGAATTCATATGGTGGGGAGCGATCCCCACCACATGCAAGACTGGGCCAAGATGGCCCCAAGGAGAGTTGGCGCTACGCACGCCAGCCGGACAAAGTAAAACCGCCCGTAGAGGGCATATCGTTGGAGACTAGAAAATGCGTCACGCACGTGGTTACCGCCGCCTGAACCGTACACATGAACACCGCAAAGCGTTGTTCGCGAACATGGCAGGCTCGCTCATCGAACATGAGCAAATCAAAACAACCTTGCCAAAAGCAAAAGAATTGAAGCCGATCATCGAAAAGATGATCACGCTTGCAAAGCGCGGCGATCTGCACGCGCGCCGTCAGGCCGCAAGCAAGCTGAAGCAGGACCAGTATGTCGCGAAATTGTTCGACATCCTTGGCCCGCGCTACAAAGACCGTCAGGGCGGTTATGTCCGCGTCCTGAAAGCTGGTTTCCGCTACGGCGACATGGCACCGATGGCAATCATTGAATTTGTAGATCGCGACCGCGACGCGAAAGGTGCTGGCGATAAAGCCCGCGTTGCAGCTTATGAAGTTGCCGAAGACTAAAGCGACCAGTCTTGTTTGATTTTGAAAAGCCTCCGGCAAAACCGGGGGCTTTTTTCTGTTTTGCCCTCGGCGAGGATTTTGTACCATTTGGAATATGGGTGTTGCGCAAGGGCCAAGGGCTGCGCATATCTGGGGTATGAGATATTTCCTAATGATCATTGCCCTCGTCGGAATGCCCGCATCGGCGCAGACTATCCCGACAACTTCCGTACAAATGCAGCTTAGTTTTGTGCCGCTTGTAAAGCAGGCAACGCCCGCTGTCGTGAACATCTATGCCCGCACGATTGTTCAAAGCAGCCGCACACCGCTTCAGTCCGACCCTTTCTTTGAGCGTTTCTTCCAAAGCCCTGATGCTGGTCGTCCGCGCGTTCAAAATTCGCTTGGGTCGGGCGTAATCCTGTCTGCGGACGGGATCGTTGTGTCAAATTACCATGTTGTTGGCATGGCAGATGATATTCGTATCGTTCTTGCCGACCGTAGGGAGTTTTCGGCACATGTGCTGTTAAGCGATGCTGATAGTGATCTTGCGATCCTTAAGATTGATGATGTTGAAGGACTGCCATTCCTGGCCTTGCGCAACAGCGATGGTGTCGAAGTGGGCGAGCTTGCTTTGGCGATCGGAAATCCTTTTGGCGTTGGCCAGACGGTGAGCAGCGGAATTGTTTCGGGACTGGCGCGATCCGGGGGCATGAACGGTGGTGGGCAGGGGTATTTCATCCAAACCGATGCGCCGATAAACCCGGGCAACTCGGGTGGGGCGTTGATTGACATGCAGGGCGACCTTATCGGCATCAATACGTCCATCTTGACCAGTTCGGGCGGATCGAACGGCATCGGTTTCGCCATTCCCGCCAATTTGATCGCGGCCTTTATGGATCAGGCGCGCAGTGGGGCCGTTCGCTTTGCCAGACCATGGGCTGGTCTAAGCGGGCAGGCCGTGGATGCAGATATGGCTGCGCCCCTGGGGCTGGATCGGCCCGGCGGTATCATTTTGTCTGGGCTTCACAAGGTCAGCCCTTTTCTTGCCGCCGGATTTGCTGTTGGCGATGTGATTATCGCCGTCGACGGCGAAGATGTGCACAGCCCTGCAGAAATGATCTACCGCATGAGTGTTGCAGGTCTGGGTAAGCAAACCCGTGTGACACGCTTGCGCGACGGTCAGCAGATGGACTTGACGGTTGCCTTGATCGAAGCGCCCGAAGATCCGCCGCGCAGTACGATCACATTGAACGATCAGTCTTTGTTACCGGGGCTCGAGCTGTCGCGGATCAATCCTGCGGTTTTGTCGGAACTTAACCTGCCGCTGGAAGTGGAGGGCGTCGCTGTGACGGACGTTGGTCCGTTTGGTCTGCGTGTCGGATTGCGGCCCGGTGATGTGATTTTGGCGGTGAATGGACAGGACGTCCAGACCCCTGCGCAGGTGCGGGACGCTTTTGAAGGGCAGCGGCAGACGCAATTGGTGGTGCAACGCGGCGCGCAGCGATTGTCATTGCGGTTCAGGATCTAGATCTTGGCAGATCTGTTTGGCAGTTCCGAGGTTAAAGTCGAGGGGGGGCACCGCCCCTTGGCGGATAGGTTGCGCCCCCAAACCCTTGCAGAGGTGATCGGCCAAAGCCAGGTACTTGGGTCCGATGCGCCATTGACGGTGATGCTGCAATCAGGATCATTGGGATCCCTAATCTTTTGGGGGCCACCAGGGGTGGGCAAGACGACGATTGCGCGGTTGCTGGCTGATGAAACCGATCTGCATTTTGTGCAGATCAGTGCGATCTTTAGCGGTGTGCCCGAGCTTCGCAAAGTGTTCGATGCGGCAAAGATCAGGCGGCAGAATGGTCGGGGCACCTTGCTGTTCGTTGACGAAATTCACCGGTTTAACAAAGCGCAACAAGACGGTTTTCTGCCGCATATGGAAGATGGAACGATCCTGTTAGTGGGTGCCACGACCGAAAACCCGTCATTCGAGCTGAACGCCGCTGTGTTGAGCCGATCGCAAGTGTTGGTCCTTGAACGCTTGCCGCAGGCGGATCTGGAGCGGTTGGCGCAGCGCGCCGAGGCGGAATTGGGGCGCGCCTTGCCACTAGACGCTGCTGCCCGCGAAAACCTGCTGGAAATGGCTGATGGCGACGGACGTGCCTTGCTGAATCTGATCGAACAGGTGGCGGCTTGGAAAATCGATGCGCCTTTGGATGGCAAGGCGCTGTCGGGGCGGCTGATGCGGCGGGCCGCGCAATATGATAAGGGCGGGGATGCACATTACAATCTGATCTCGGCGCTGCATAAGTCGGTCCGTGGCTCTGACCCGGATGCCGCGCTTTACTGGTTGGCCCGGATGCTCGAGGGGGGCGAGGACCCCCGCTATTTGATGCGCCGGATCACGCGAATGGCAGTCGAGGATATCGGGTTGGCAGACCCTCAGGCGCAGGCGATTTGCCTGCAATCGTGGGAAACCTATGAGCGGCTTGGATCGCCTGAGGGGGAATTGGCGTTGGCCCAAGCGGTGACCTATCTGGCACTCGCTCCAAAATCGAACGCGGCCTATGTGGCATACAAGGCGGCCCGCAATGCCGCAAAACAAACCGGATCCGCACCGCCGCCGAAACATATTTTGAACGCGGCGACGAGCATGATGAAGGATCAAGGGTATGGCGCGGGCTATGCCTATGATCACGATGCAGAAGACGGGTTTTCGGGGCAGAACTATTTTCCAGACGGGATGGACCGCCCCCAGCTTTATCAACCCGTTGAGCGTGGGTTCGAACGGGATCTGAAAAAGCGCCTTGATTACTTTGAAAAGCTGCGTGCGACGCGCAAAACTTGACAAGCGACGCACAAACCGTGACAGACCGCAGATGATTTCTACCCTGTCCCTTGTTGCGTTTGGTGGTGCGATTGGCGCGTCTTTGCGGTTCCTGTCGGGCGTTGCGGTGATGCGCGCCTTTGGACCGCAGGAATTTCCTGTCGCGGTGCTTGGCGTGAACATATTGGGCTCGTTTTTGATGGGCGTTTTTGTGGTCGCTGCCGCGCATAAGGGCCTTACCCACTTTAGCCCCTTTGTGATGACGGGTGTTCTTGGTGGCTTTACCACGTTTTCGGCATTCTCGCTTGAGACTGTGACGCTGATCGAACGGGGCAACATCGGGTTGGCAGGGGTATATGTGGCACTGTCCGTAGGGTTATCGGTGCTGGGTTTGATGATTGGCCTTTATCTGGCCAGAGGAGTATTTGCATGAGCCGGGTTCAACACCTGATTATTGAGCAGGGCGACGGGGATCAGCGGCTGGACCGTTGGTTTAAACGCATGTTCCCGTTGATCAGCCAAGGGCGCATCGAAAAGATGTGTCGCAAGGGTGACATTCGTGTGGACGGAGGGCGCGTTAAAGCATCGACGCGGCTGGAGGTTGGCCAAGAAATTCGCATTCCACCACTGCCCGACACCGAAGCCCCGCCGCCGCCAAAGCGCACGCGGATCTCGGACGCGGATGCCAAGTTTATCCGGTCCTGCGTTATTTACCGCGATGACTATATCATCGCGCTGAACAAACCGCCGGGCCTGCCGGTGCAGGGCGGGTCGGGGCAGTCTGATCGCCACGTTGATGCCTTGGCCGATGCGCTAATGTTTGATCTGGATGAAAAACCGCGCCTTGTGCACCGGTTGGATAAAGACACTTCAGGCGTCTTGATCATGGCACGCACGCGGTCCATTGCGGCTGATTTGACGTCATCTTTCCGGCACCGCCAGACGCGCAAGATTTACTGGGCCGCCGTCGCAGGCGTGCCGCACCCCAAGAATGGCACGATCAAGTTCGGTTTGGTCAAGGCATTCGGGCATGGCGCACGGGGCGAGGGCGAAAAGATGTACTGCGTCCACCCCAAGGACATGGACACCACCGAAGGGGCCAAGCGCGCAACGACGGATTACGCGACCTTGGCCCAAGCCGGTACGCGCACCTGTTGGGTTGCATTGATCCCGGTCACCGGGCGCACCCATCAGTTGCGCGCGCACATGGCTGAAATCGGGCATCCGATCGTTGGCGATGGCAAATACGGTGGCTCTGGTCAAGAAAACATGGGCGATGGCTGGGGCGCGCAGCTTGGGGGTGATATCTCGAAAAAGCTGCACCTGCATGCGCGGTCTTTGACGCTTGAGCACCCCGTGACAAAGGCGACGCTGAACTTGATCGCGCCGATGCCTGATCACATGGTGCGGACTTGGGACACGTTCCAATGGTCCCCCTCTGATGTTCCTGCGGACCCGTTCGAGGAAGATTGGGGGTGAACGCGTTTTTGTCTTGTGAGGTTCTGAACCCGCTTGATGGCACCGACGCGGTCATGGATAAACTCTGGAGGCTTGGGAAATGAGCGACTGGAAAGCAAAGAGATTTTGGGAACAGGCCATTGTTGTGCCCGCAGAAGGTGGGCACACGGTCGAACTGGACGGTCGCCCGATCAAGACGCCGGCCAAGCGCCCCCTTGTGGTGCCGACCAAGAAAATGGCCGATGTTATTGCCGAGGAATGGCAGGCGCAGGACAAAGTCATTAATCCGCTGACCATGCCATGCACCAAAACAGCGAACGCGGCCCTTGATAAGGTCGCGATCCAACACGCCGAAGTTGCGGATATGCTTGCCGCCTATGGTGACTGCGATCTGCTGTGCTACCGTGCGGACAGCCCACAAGAGCTGATCGATAGGCAAAATGCCTTTTGGAACCCAATGCTCGACTGGGCTGACGATGCGCTTGGGGTACGGCTGCTTTCCAGAACCGGGATTATGCATGTACCACAATCAGCCGAGGCGGTGGCCAGTCTGACGGGGCGCACCCATGCGTTGGACCACTTTGAATTGGCGGCCTTTCACGATCTTGTCAGTCTTTCAGGATCCTTGATTTTAGCTTTCGCAGCGACAATGAACGCCCGGGACATGGATTCGCTTTGGGACATGTCCCGCCTAGATGAGATGTGGCAAGCCGAATTGTGGGGGGCAGACGATGATGCCGAGGCGCTTGCCGCAGCCAAAAAGGGCAGTTTCCTGCACGCAAAGTTGATGTTTGACCTTAGTAAAGAGGCATAGCCTTAAAACTAGGCTTTTGTCCCAGACAGTTGGTCGTTTTTTGGGCGTATAGTCTTGACCTATCGGTTGAAAACCGCCCACACTCTGATGCACAAGTGGGACCAATCCACTTAAATCACCTCCGACCCAAAAGGTGTCGGTTAAACCGTCCATAAACGTGGCGGAAATCAGGAAGAGGTAACTATGAATAAATCCGTATTTTTTGGTGCGATGACAGTGGCTGGCGTTCTTGCCGGTGCATCTGCTGCCGCAACACTTGACGACGTAAAAGCACGCGGCAAACTGAACTGTGGTG
>JAGXGZ010000038.1 GCA_024636495.1 Roseobacter sp.
ACGCACTACCGCAAAAAAGCGTTCCTACCGAGGGCAGTTATGGCAGACACTATTCGCATCAATGAACGGGTGCGCATCAACGCTGAGCATTTGGCATCCGCATTGGAAAACCACATGCTCAAGACCTTTGCGCCCGACGCCACAAAAGAATTGCGGCTGTTCAGTGCCAGCGAAACCGCCGAGCTGTTGGGGATCTCCACCAGCTTTCTGCGAAAGCTGCATTTTGAAGAACGTATCCCGAATGTCCAGACCTCGGCAGGGGGACGGCGCCACTATGCGACCTCCGAAATCCAGACGATCCGCGAGCACCTGGAAAAAGGCTCTAAAGCTGGCAGTTTGTATCTAAAAGGGCGCAAGCCCGGCGATAAACTGCAGGTCCTGTCCTTTCTGAACTTCAAAGGCGGCTCGGGCAAAACCACCAGTGCGATCCACACGGCCCAGCGTCTTGCGCTTAAAGGATACCGCGTATTGGCGGTCGATATCGACCCGCAAGCGTCTCTAACCACCCTGTTTGGCTATAGACCGGAGTATGATTTTATCGAAAGCGGCACCATTTCTGACGCCCTGCGCTATGATGATCCGCTGCCGCTGTCCCAGATCATCTGCAAGACGTATTTCGACGGATTAGACCTCGCCCCCGGCGGATTGATGTTGCAGGAATTCGAACACGAGACCCCGCGCGCGTTGATGAAAAACGTCCAGCCGCCGTTCTTTGCGCGCATGGCCACCGCCCTGCAAGAGGTCGAAGCCGACTATGATATCGTCATCATCGATTGCCCTCCCCAACTGGGCTATCTGACCATGGCGGCCCTTTGTGCATCGACAGGCGTGATGATCACTGTCGTGCCCAACATGCTTGATATCGCGTCCATGTCGCAATTCTTGCAGATGACAGCATCGCTGCTGGATGTGGTGGCAGATGCAGGCGCGGGCATGGAGTTCGATTTCATGCGGTTCCTGATCAATCGCTACGAGCCGCACGACGGCCCGCAACAGCAGATGGTTGCGTTTTTGCGGCAGCTTTTTAGCGACGAGGTCATGGTCGCCAGCATGCTGAAATCAACAGCGATCTCGGACGCGGGCCTGACCCATCAGACACTTTACGAAGTCGAACGCGGGCAGTTTCACCGCAACACCTATGACCGCGCGGTCGAGTCACTCAATCTTGTCAACGATGAGATCGAAACGCTCGTGCAACAAGCATGGGGACGGTAGATGGCACGCAAGGGAATTTTCACACCAGACGACACGGATGCAGCGCGCAAGCCCGCCCCGCAACGGCCCAATCTGATGCCGCGCGGGGCTGTGGGTGCCTTGCAATCCTCGCTGGCGAAGATGCAGGAAAGCGCCGTGCAGGACGTGGATGCCAGCCTGATTGACGACGCAGGCATGCAAGACCGTCTGGGCATCGACAGTGCCGCCCAACGGCAGTTGCGCGATAGTTTGCAGCAATACGGCCAACAGGTGCCGGTGCTTTTGCGCCCCCATTCCAAAACGGCAGGGCGCTATGAAATTGTCTATGGCCGTCGGCGCCTGAATGCGTTGCGCGAACTGGGCTTGCCGGTCAAGGCGATGATCCGGCAGTTGGATGACCACGCGTTGGTCATGGCGCAGGGGCAGGAAAACACCTCGCGGCAAGATCTGAGCTTTATTGAAAAGGCCAGCTTTGCCGCACAGTTGCAAGACGCAGGCTATGACCGGCAGACAATTGCAGCGGCTCTGTCGATCGATTTGCCGATGGTGTCGCGGATGCTCAAGGTTGGGACGGCGTTCACCTTGCCGTTCTTACGAGAGATCGGTTCGGCCCCCGGCATCGGTCGGGACCGTTGGATCGGCCTTGCCAAGGCACTTGAGGGCGAAGGCGCGCTGAGCCGGGCCAATGCGATGACGCGCCGGCCCGAGTTTGCAGCCCTGACCTCGGATGACCGCTTTGAGGCGGTCTTGGAACGCGCGTTGGCCCTGCCCGTCAAGGCAAAGCCCGCGCCTGCAAAGGTAACCGCCCAAACACTGCGCACGCGCCATGGCCAGGCGCTCGCGGAGATGCGGCAATCGACAAAAGGTGTGACGCTGAACGTGGCGGCACGCACCGCAAACGGATTTGACAGGTGGCTGGCCGATCACGCCGAAACCGTCATGCAAGAGCTTCACGAGCGGTGGCAAACCACCACGGGCGAAGAGCAGTAACTAGAAACCCAAAACAGGAGGCACACGCGCGGCACCCCAAAAAAGAAAAGCCCCCCAGGATATAAATCCCAGAAGGCCGTTCTCGATCTTTGCACATTGAGTTAGCGCCCCTTCCCCATATCTGTCAACACCACCGATTCGGTGGAGGTGCTTTTTATTGCCTGACGTGATGAAAAATCATGACATATACCCCAAAATCCTTTTTCGGACGGCCCGTGACGGCTGCCCGGCGCGATGGTTTGTGCATAGATGAAACCTTTGGCCCTGTGGACAAATGGCACGTTCTTGATGCCCTGACGGATGCCCGCGCCGCGCTGAACCTAAGCCATACCGATCTGGCGGTTCTCAGTGCGCTGCTCAGCTTTCATCCGACGCGAGAGATCACGCAGCACCCTGCCCCGATCGTCTTTGCCTCTAACAAGGCGTTGGCGGGGCGGCTAAACGGGATGCCCGACAGCACCATGCGCAGGCATCTGACCCGCTTGATTACCGCAGGGATTGTCTGCCGTCAGGACAGCCCCAACGGAAAACGCTATGTGCGGCGATCCCGTGACGGACAGGTTGCACGGGCGTTCGGCTTTGATCTGACCCCCTTGATCCAGCGCGCCGACGAATTTGACGCCACCGCTGAACAGATGCGCCAACAGGCCGCCGATCTGGCCACCTTGCGCGAAACAGTGTCGTTGATGCGCCGCGACCTGATGGTTCTGGGTCAGGATGCTGATGAATGGGACGAGTTGCTAGAAACCGCCCGGACCGGCTTGCGGCGTAAGCCGAACAAGGCGCATCTGCTTACGTTGAAGATGGCCCTGCAAGACGCCCTAAACATCGTTGACCAGCAGCCAGATGCGACGGAAATGAACAGCAGCGCCCGTCAGAATGAACAGCACTATCAGAAGACAAATAAAGATACTTCTGATTTGAAAGAGGCTGAGAATAAAGCAGTGCCTGCTCCAAACGACAGGCAAAACCAGCAAGAGGTGCATGTGACCTTGCAGCAGGTGATTGCCACCTGCCCCACGATCCAAAGCTACTTTCCAGACGAGATGCGCAGTTGGCACCAGTTGGAAAACAGCGCCGTCAAGATTGCGCCGATGATCGGGGTTGGAAACGATGTACTGATCAAGCTGCACGCCGCATTAGGCGGAACACAGGCAGCGATTGCCATTCTATGTGTGCTGGAACGGCTGACAACAATTGCAAACCCGGCGGGATACCTGCGCAAACTCTCGCAAAAGGCCAGCGCAGGTCAGTTCAATCTGCTCAATCTGCTGAAAACCGTAGAAAAACATGTGGAATTGTCAGCTGACAATCGAAATATCCACACGTTTTCAGCCGCTTAAAGGGTAGGGGGGCTAACAATGACTGAATAGCAATTAGACGATCGTGACTTTGGCACCGGTTTCAATTGTTTGCGGGGCGGCGTTAAGCTGTTCAATCGCAAAGCCCGCCGCCGATTTATACTTGGCCATAAAGGCGTTGCGTTCATCGGCGGGCACGACATCGTCGATGTTGGTAAAATCCCCTCCGCAGCGGTCGTTGACCATGTTGAGCAAACCAAAGGGACCAGCCCCGCGGTTGCGCAGGATCAACGCCGACACTGGTGCACACAGCGCTTCATCATAGGCCTTGAGTGCTGCAGGCGTGACACCGTGCCGAAGCATCATCGCCCCAAGCGTCCGCGCATCGATGATCGCCTGACTGGCACCGTTTGACCCAGTCGGGTACATTGCATGGGCGGCATCGCCCATCAAAGCGACAGCGCCATCAACCCACGTGTCAACTGGATCACGGTCGATCATTGGGTTCTCATAGGCTTCCTTTGCGCCGCTCAAAAGGGCAGGGACGTCTAGCCAGTCATAGGTCCATCCGTCAAAGTGATGGATGAAATCCGCGACCTTGGCAGGCTTGTACCAACCCGACTTACGCTCTTCGGTCTCGTCGAAAGTAACTTCGGCGATCCAGTTGATATCGGCATAGCCGTCAGCATCAACGTCAGAGATCGGATAGATCACCATCCTTTGCAGATGGGTGCCAAGCCCGATGAACGACGATCCTGTCCGGCTTGGCTTGGCACGGGTTGTCCCGCGCCACATCAACGCACCGCCCCAATGGATCGGCGGCTGGTCGGGGTGCATTTGCGCACGGATCGCAGAATGAATTCCGTCCGCCCCAAGCAGCAAGCTGCCCGTCGCAATCGTTTCACGCCCGTCAGCATGGGTGATCTGCCCGCTGACACTGCCGTCAGCGTTCTTTGTGTATCCCGTGACCTTTGCGCCCAGTTGCACCGCGTCGGGCCCTGCGCGTTTGATCAGCGTGTCGTACAGCATCATATGCAGCTTGCCACGATGTGCTGCGTATTGGGGCCAGTTATATCCCGCCTCTGTGCCGCGCGGTTCGGCGTAAATCTCTTGACCGTGCTGGCCGACCAAAGCCCATTCCCGCGCAGGCAGGCCGACAGCGTTCAGATCATCTGCGGTGATCCCAAGGTCAAACAGTTCGCGCACAGCGTTCGGCTGAATGTTGATCCCCACGCCAAGCGGTTTCAGCTCGCGGACGGATTCAAACACGGTGCTGCGCACTCCGATCTGGTCCAGCGTCAGCGCAAGCGCCAGCCCGCCAATACCGCCACCGGCAATCAAGACATGAGGTTCAGACATCGTGTGCACCCTTGGTTGGATCGTGTCCGGATGTCCTAGCAGATCAAGGGCAGGGGTCAAATGCCATCACGGTGCCAGCCAAGTGCCTTGCCAGCCGTCTTTGCGTGCAAAGCCCGCCCTGCGGTGCCGCGTGCCCAGATGGACCAAATCCATTTCAGTCAGCAGGCAACGCAGAACGGCGAACCTGTCGCGGGTGGGCGGCTTTTCATATGCATAGACCTGCGCGATCGGTGTGCCGGGGGCCGGTTCCGTCCCATAGGACACGCGCGAGGCAGCGGGCACCTTTGCCCATTGCGTCTCCACATCTGGCCCGGTCAGGATCGTAACGGATGCCGTCAGGCGGATTTGCAGATCGGCGCGGGGCAGCCAGATATGAAACGCGGCAACGGGGCGGTGGCGCAGTGCTGCGACCTTGGCGGTCTCGATGTCCGTGTGTACCTCAAGCGCCGCATCCGATTGACGGGCCGCGCGCAAGGCAACAGTGCGCGCTTCGGGGGTGCCGTGCGGTGATACGGTCACAAATGTCGGATAGCGCGCAGGCGATTTACTGTCTGCGACACCGCGACTTAGGTGCTGCCAAGCCTCGTCCAGAAATGCCTGTAGATCGTTGGGGTCACTCATAGCCTGTCATCTCCAGATATCCTTGTCCTGTGTGGCTGCCAGACACGGTCACCGGCCCTTCCCAATAGGGGATGGAAAGGTCCATCCACGCGTTCGGGTTCAGGGCGTTTACGGCGACGTCAACACCGCGCTCTGGCAGCGTCACGCGCCAACCGGTGGGGATGTCGCGCCCTGCCACTTGCGTTTCGACCAGCGGCGTCGCGGTGAAACTGCCATCGCCATAGGGCGTTGTCGTGCCATCTGCGTCGATCCAAGTGGAAGACGTATATCGGGTGTCGTCCGTTTGTCGCAGCTGAAACCCCATCAGCTTTGATCCATCCGCAAAGGACAGCGAAAACCAATCCCACCCCGATTGCTGGTCTGACAGCGGTTGCGACGACCACTCGCGGTCAAGCCACGCGGTGCCGGTCACGGCAACCTTGCCCGTGGGCAGATCCAGCGTGCCGTCTATCTGAAAAAACGGCTGCGAATAGTAATAGCTTGCCTGCCCTTGTGCCGACTTGACCGAAAAGCCGTTATCACCCTGAAACACCAATGGCCCCTCGGCCTTCAGCGCCATGTCATAGCCAAAGTCGGGGCCGGTGGCATTCAGGGTCATGGTGTTGAAATCAGGCCCCTCAAGCGCCCATTCGTCGATCCACGCGCGAAACGGGCTGGCCTGCACGCCAGCCTGTCCGATGCCACCACGGGCAAAGCGTTCGGTTGCAAAATGCTGGTCCTTGGTGGTGACAGCCGCGTGGGCAAACCAGATTTGCGGGGATTGCCAACCGGCGGCCTCGCCCGGGGCGAGGGCGGTTCGAAAGAGCGTCCATTGCAAACCATAGTCGGTACCATCCGGGCCACGCAGGTTTGCGGTGAGATACCACCATTCGATCCGGTAGTCCGGGTGCGCGCCATGATCTGCGGGAAAGTCAAAGCGGGGGTTTGCCGTGGGCATTGCAAAGTTATCTGCGGTTGCACCCAAGCCGCCAAACCCTTGCGCCACAGCAGAAAATGGAAATAGTATAAGTAATATCAATATCTTAGCGTTCACTGGCAAAGACCCTTAATAAAGTAGCGGGCGGCGTACGCATCAGACGCAAGGCAGGCCACATTGCGGCCAGAACCGCCGCAATCAGCGCGTAGCCCCCCAGTTGAAGATATTCGAACGGGAACAGATACATCGGCAGCTTCCACCCAAAGGCTTCGACATTGATCACCGACAGCAAGACCCATGCAAGGGCAAGGCCCAAAGGCAGCGCGCAAAGAAACACCAGCCCGGCCAGCAACACGGCGCGCAAAAGCTCTAGCCAGCCAAGGTGGCGCCGGGTCAGACCCAAGGCCCAGACCGGGGCAAGCTGTGGGACACGCAGGTCGGCCAATGTCAGCAGGCTCATTAAGATGGCAAAGCTGGCAACGCCCAACGTCAGGATATTCAACGCAGAGGTGACAACGAATGTCTTCTCGAACACCTCAAGCGATAGCGCCTTGATCGCGGCTTGGGAAATGATCGCGTTGTCATCAATGCCCAAGGTATCGACGATCTGTGCGCGCAGGGCAGGGGCGTCGTCTGTGCGGATGCCAAACTGCGAAGCATAGATATCTGGCTGAAGCGTCTGAAACAGCGTTTGTGATAGAATAACCTGCCCTTGCGGGTTTCCATAATCGCCCACAACGGCGGCGATGGGCATCGTCAAATCGGGGGTTAGTTGCACCTTATCGCCAACCCAAAGCCCCGCCCGGCGCGCCAGTTGTTCGTTCAACACAACCGCATCACCGCGTTCGACCCGATCCCAAGCGGCGGGGGCGGCATCCAGAAAGGCCCAGCTGTCGCGGTAGGTTGGGCCTACCCGCACGCCATAAAGGTCAACAGGCAAACCTGCGACGGTCGTTTCGGTTCTGAGCAGCGGCAGAACCTCAAGATTTCGCTCATGCAGGAATGCCTCAAGCTGCGCGCTTTGGGCGGCATTTTCCACCGTCAGGAACAGTTCGGGCGCAAGCCGTTGGTCCAGGAACGCGACAAAGGTCAACCGAAAGCTGGAAACCATGGTCGAGACGCCGATATTGGCTGACACCGCCAGCATCAACGCCATCAGCGCAAGGCTAAGGCCGGGCAGCTGTTGGCGTGTATCGGCCCAGAACCAGCCGCAGACGGGCGCTGTGGTGCGTTTTTCCAGCAGCGTCAGAAGGGTCGCCGCCAAAGCGGGCAGGGCGAGCGCTGCACCGATCAGCAAACACCCCAACAGCGCGAAACCGGCCAGCAGCCCGTCACCGATTAGCGCGATGGGCAGGGCGACCCCCAGCAGGACAATCGCCCCGATGGACTGCAGCCGAAACCGCGATGCCGTCGCGATGACCCACGCGCGCGGTTTGACGCTGGCCAAAAGCGGCATATGCGCAATCTGCCAGATCCGGCTGGACAGTGCCACGCCAGTGCCCACCACAGCCAGCAGCAAGCCCGACGCCCACCACGAGGCGCGCAGGGCCAGCGTGCCTGAAATCTCGGCCCCGTAGAGCCC
The DNA here is from genome assembly GCA_024636495.1 of Roseobacter sp. Taxonomy (GTDB): domain Bacteria; phylum Pseudomonadota; class Alphaproteobacteria; order Rhodobacterales; family Rhodobacteraceae; genus Sulfitobacter. The sequence continues at coordinate 7,964 of JAGXGZ010000038.1, forward strand.
GCGCAGGGTGGCGGCGACATCGGGCAGCAAAACGGCGGCGATGATGTAGCCCAGCAAGATGCCCACCCCCGCCCCGATCAGCGCAAGGATCATCATCTCGGCGGTGATAAGGGTGATCAACAGGCGCAGCGGAACGCCAAGGGATCGCAGCGTGCGGATCATACCGCGCCGTTGTTCGAACGCCAGACCGATGGTGCTGTGCACGATGAACAGCCCCACGGCAAAGCTAAGCAGCCCGAAGGCGGTCAGGTTCAGGTGAAAACTGTCCGTTAGCTGCGCGACATCTCCGACCTGCTGGGCGGGCTGGATGCGCAACGCAGGCGCGATGGTGGCCAGGTCGGGTTGGCCAAGCGGTTGTCCCTCTAGCAAAATCAGACGGCTTAGATCGTCGCGCTGCAACAGGGTCTGGACCACCCCGATGTCACCAATGGCGATGCCGGGCGCGATGCTTGGGTCATGTGTCACAGTAACCGCCGGATCAAGCAGTGCAGCCGTTTCGCTGTTGGCAAAGACGGTATCAAAGGGGCGCCCCGTGCTTGTTTGTGCCGTGTTTGCCCCGATCCCGGTAGGCGAGGTTACAGGATCAATGCCCACCAAGCGGACATCGCCCAAGCGGCCATCAAGCACGGGCGAGACCAGCCAGCCCGCGCGCCGAAGCGCCACATAGTGATCCACCGAAATGCTGCTTCCTTGCCGGGGGATCACCAGATCGAACTGCCCTTCGCCCAAGGTTTGTGCTGCGGCATCATAGCTGGCGCGGGCTTCGGAGTTTATGGCCTGAACGCCAGACCAAAGGGCCGTCGCCAAAGCCAGACCAGCGAGGTATGCGAACAACTGAACCGGATTGCGCCGCCAATGGGACAGCAGCGCCCGCAGACAGGATGCAATCATGTCAAACGACCGCTTTTCAGGTGTAACTCGCGGTCCATACGGGCGGCGATGGCGGGTGAATGTGTGACCACCATCAGCGCGGTCCCGGTCTGGGCGACAAGGTTCAGCATCTGCTCAAGCACCGTGTTTGCGGTGTCTTCATCAAGGTTTCCCGTGGGCTCGTCTGCCAGCATCAGCTTGGGGCGGGCCGCGATGGCGCGCGCGATCGCTGCGCGTTGTTGTTGGCCACCTGATAATGCCTCGGGGTATTTCTGCATCTGGCTGGACAGACCAAGAGTGTCTGCAATCTGGTTGATGTGGTCCATATCAACAGGGCCTGACAAGGCAGCCTGAAAGGCGATGTTCGCGGCAACAGTCAGCGACGGAATCAGGTTAAATTGTTGGAATACAAGTGCGATGTCGGTTCTGCGCAGGGCCGCACGGGCGCTGTCATCCAGTGTCGTCAAATCGCGGCCCGATACCCAGACGCGGCCCGCATCCGCGGCCTCTAGTGCGCCGGCAATGTGTAAAAGCGTGCTTTTGCCGCTGCCGGATTCACCGCGCAAAGCCAGCGTTTGCCCGGCTTCAAGCGTGAAACTGACGTCGCGCAACACCGGAACTTCGCCTTCGTTGTTGCGAAAAGATTTTTGAACCGTTTTAAACCTAAGCACCATTGCGGACCCCCAATTTGACAGAATGTAGGCTGTGGTCTTGGGTTTGACAGGTCTTGCTTGGGCTGGACAGGGTATCGAGGGATACGCCGCCCCCGCTGACGGGCCGTAAGCCGGTCAAGCGGGGGCGGCGTTTTGGGGTGTCAGGTATTGCTAAGTTCCGAACGCAACCCTTTGTAGATCGCAAAGCACAGGAACAGCAAAACCACTGTGAACGGCAGACCTGTCGAAATCACCATAGATTGCAGTGACTTAAGGCCGCCCGCAGACAGCAGCAACACAATTGCCACGGCCCCTTCGAAGATGCACCAGAACACGCGTTGCGGAACAGGCGCGTCGACTTTGCCACCAGCGGTGATCGTATCAATCACCAATGACCCAGAATCAGACGACGTCACAAAAAACACGATGACCAGAACGATACCGATCAGCGACGTGATTCCCGCCAGTGGTAACGCATCCAGCATCACAAAAAGCTGACGCGGCAGCTCTGCGTCCTGTGCGGCTGTGTATCCGTCCTGAACGACCTGCTGCATGGCGACACCGCCGAAAACGCTCATCCACAAGACGCAGACAAGGCTGGGGATCAGCAGCACGCAGGTGACGAATTCGCGCACGGTACGGCCCCGGCTGACGCGGGCGATGAACATGCCCACGAAAGGCGACCAGCTGATCCACCACGCCCAGTAAAACGATGTCCAGCCTTGGCTAAAGTTGACGTCTTCGCGGCCAATCGGGTTCGAGAGCGCCGGAAGGTATTCGCCATACGCCAGAAGCGACGAGCCGAATGTTTGCAAAATCGCCCATGTTGGTCCGACCAGCAGAACAAACGCCAGCAACAAGAATGCAAGGCCCATGTTCAGCTCTGACAGCACCTTTACGCCGCCATCAAGACCGCGCAGCACCGACACCGTGGCAACTGCCGTGATGCCCGTAATCAACAGCACCTCTGTCGTGGTCCCAACGGGAAGGCCGAACAGTTCGTTCAGACCGGCATTGGCCTGCGTTGCCCCAAAGCCAAGCGATGTCGCCAGGCCAAAGAGCGTCGCAAAGACCGCCAGAATGTCGATCACATGACCCGGCCAACCCCAGATCCGTTCGCCCAAGATCGGGTAGAACGCTGACCGGATCGTCAGCGGTAAACCTTTGTTATAGCTGAACAACGCCAGCGCCAACCCGACGACCGCATAGATCGCCCAAGGGTGCAGGCCCCAGTGGTAAATCGTTGCGGCCATGCCAAGGCGCATCGCTTCGGCCTCGTTTCCGGCAGCACCGCCCAACGGGGCCCAGTCACTGCGCAAACCGTCTTCGCCCAGTGTCGTCCCCCCCATTGCGCTTGAGAAATGCGACAAGGGTTCAGAGACGCCGTAAAACATCAGACCAATGCCCATGCCCGCGGCAAAGAGCATCGAAAACCAGCCAAGGTAATTATAATCCGGTGCGGCATCGGCCCCGCCAAGACGGACTTTGCCAAAGGGGGTGACGATCAGCATCAGGCAAAACAGCACAAAGATGTTGCCTGCGGTGATAAAGAACCAGTCAAACCCCTGTGTAACCGAGGCGAACAGCCAATTGAAAACCGCGCCCGATTGTTCTGGCAGGGCCAGCGTGTAGAACACGAAGGCGACAATGCTGATGCCCGCAATCTTGAACACCGGGTTATGAATATCAAAGCCGAAGGGGCCGACGGTGCCCTCTACGTTATCTTGGCCAATCGCGTAATCCGTCTCGATTACGTCTGCGGCACCGTCCGGGGTGGGAATCCCCGAGCTCGTTACTTCCGTCATAAGACGTGCTCCTTTTTGGATGGTTCGCTGTCTTGGTTCTGGTGCGCAAAACCAAAGTTTTCGCGCGCAGGGGACCCCTGTTGAAAAGGGGTACGACAGCCGGCATCATACTTTCATATCACCCCTGCCTATCAACCCCAGTTGGGGGAACACAACCCGAAGGCCCGAATATATCTTTGCCGGGGGTCCGGCTGTCTTGGGCAGATCGCTATTTCGTGACGAAACGGCACACCCGAATTTCAACCACAAGGCTTGATCGGATCTTAATGCCGACGCAACATCACATCAGGAGGCGCACCGTTCCGGTGTGTTGTTGGAAAGCACCTGCACCAAGACAGGGCTTCTTTTGGGAGGAAATCTGGATATGTCTGACAGCTATGATTTTATTGTCGTCGGCGGTGGATCGGCCGGGGCCGTCATCGCAACGCGGCTAAGCGAAGATCCGACGTGCCGCGTGGCGCTGGTGGAGGCGGGCGGCGCGCCCCCTGATCACGAATTGATGCCCGCCGCCGTGGCCAGCCTGCAACTGGATCCGCAGGTCGACTGGATGTATACCGCCGATCCGGGCAATGCCGGGCTGGGGTTGACCGGAAACCGGATGCCGGTGCCGCGCGGCAAGATGTTGGGCGGGTCGTCTGGCCTGAACTACATGGCGTATGTGCGCGGTCATCCCGGTGACTTCAACGCCTGGGCCGAAGGCGGCGCCACAGGGTGGAGCTATGACGATGTGCTGCCCTATTTCATCAAAAGCGAAGACCTGACGCCCAGCAATGAAATCTCGATCGACAGCGAGGCGCATGGCACGGGCGGCCCCTTGGGTGTTTCTGTGCGATCTCCGGTTATTCCGGCCTCACGCGATTTTGTCAAAGCGGCAGGCAGCACCGGCATCCCAACGGGTGATTATAACGGGCGTGACCGTGGTGGGCCGTCTGGTGTGGCATCGCTGTTTCAAACGACTACCCGCAAGGGGATGCGGTCCAGCACCTACCGCGCGTTTCTGGCAGGTCCGGTTGAAAGCCGCGCGAACCTGACGATCATCACCCATGCCCATGTGACGCGGGTGCTGTTGTCGGACGGTGATGAAAACCTGACAGCGACCGGTATCGAATACCGTGACAGCGATGGCGCGCTTCAGCAGATCAGCGCTGCGCGTGATGTGATCCTAAGCGCGGGTGCCGTGGGGTCGCCGCAAATCTTGATGCTGTCGGGGATTGGCCCGCGCCGCGAGATCGAAGCGGTTGATATCGAATGCCGTCACGACCTTGCCGGTGTGGGTAAAAACCTAAAAGACCATCTTCACTGCCCGCTGTTCTTTCCTGCCGCCGGCATTGGTGTTCCGATTGCCGAGGTGGGCGTTTCTGCCGGTCCCGACGCGCTGCGGGCCCCTGCTGGCCCATTGCCCGCCGATCCTGCCGATGACGCGTCCATGTCGCCGGAACTTGCCGGCCTCAAGGCCGAGGCCGAGCGCCGCGTCGGGCAATGGATGGAAACCGGCGAAAGTTTGGTGTCGTCCTCGCTGTATGACGCGGTGGTGTTCTATTCGACGGGCTTGGGGGATTTGCACAGCCATGATGCGCAAATCGGCTATGTGCCTTGTGGCTATGACGCGGGCCTGTTGGGTGACCGTTTGCGGATCGATCTTTCGACCTTCTTTGAGAATTCGGAAAAAACCCTCGCGGCGGATCAGGAAAACATGCTGCTGCTGGCCAACCCTGTGCTGCCACACAGCAAGGGCGAGATTGTTCTTGCCAGCTCTGACCCTGCCGATGCGCCGATCATTCGGATGAATTATTTCACCGATCCTCACGACCTCAAGGTGATGGTGGCAGTGATGCGCAAAGGGCTAGAGATTGCTGCAAATTGGCCCGGCGACATCAAGCCCGGCCCGTTGAACGTGCCCCCTGCGCTGGCGAAAAAGCACCGCTATGTGGAAGGCGGAACACCCAGTGACGCGCTGCTGGAAAACATGGCGCTGCATTATTCAGTCACCGTGTACCATCTGTGTTCGACCTGCCGCATGGGCGATGTTGTTGATTCTGAACTGCGGGTCAGCGGTGTGGGGAATCTGCGCGTGGCCGATGCCAGCATCATGCCGGATATCATCAGCGGCAACACCAACGCTGCGTCTATCATGATAGGCGAGAAAGCAGCGGATATCATCTCGGCGGAGTATAAGTTGCAGCGCCCTGCTGCTGCCTGACACCGCCAAGTGAAAAGCCATGCGCCGGTTGCGGAGGCCCGTGATCGGCGCGTGGGATCGCGTTTTGAAAGATGATGAACTTTGCAACAGGAACGCAGCGCATGATTGCTTATGTTACAGTTGGCGCTGACGATATCGCCCTTGCGAAACGGTTCTATTCCGCAATCTTGCCAGCGCTTGGATATGAACTGGAAGAGGGGCGGGAAGGTTTAAGTTTTGCGTTGCCTGTTCCACCGAGTCAGTCGCCCGTTTTGCCAGATTTCTATGTCAAACCGACTTTTGACGGGCAGCCTGCCACGTCTGGAAACGGCGCGATGGTCGCATTCGAGGCGGGCAATCAGGCACAAGTGCGCGACCTTCACGCAGCCGCCCTTGCTGCTGGCGGCGTTAACGAGGGTGCCCCCGGTTTTCGCGCGTCTTACGGGCCGCATTTCTACGTGAGCTATCTTCGCGATCCCCAAGGCAACAAAATCGCGTTGTTCTCAAGCGATCGGACTGAACCGGGGCGTGACGGTTAACCTAGGCCGCAAAGCAAAACCCCCGCCGCCGTGTGGCTGCAGGGGTTTGAAAATCTCGACTATGGGAAGATAGAGTGGCTCTATGCTTCGCGCTCTAGTTTCTTGCGTGCAAGTTTGCGGGCGCGACGAACGGCTTCGCCTTTTTCACGTGCTTTTTTCTCGGATGGCTTCTCGAAATGCTCTTTGAGTTTCATCTCACGGAACACGCCTTCGCGCTGGAGTTTCTTCTTCAACGCCCGAAGGGCTTGATCTACGTTGTTGTCTCTTACACTAACCTGCATGTGGGTTTCAGCATCTTTCTAGGGTAAATTGAATTGATATGTTGAAGCGCACTATTATCAAAAGGATTCATTTTGTCCAGTCCGCAGAAGTTTTTAAATGCGCAAGACGGGGCGATGACTGTAGGTCGCGGCACAGGTTGTGGCAAAGCAGATGACCAAGCGCCTGTATTTGAGCGGTGGTCGTATAAAATATACTATTAACAAGGGTTTGGCGCGCATCATCTAGTGTGATTGCACCGCGCGAGCACGCAGATGAACCGGGCAAATTCGTTTCATGTCGGCCCGCAAACCTTAAAAAAGTGACAATTCGCGTGCCGTGATATGCCCGGTTTCAAGGCGCACAGGCGATTCCTGCGGGCAAAGCGGTGTGGAAACCGGGGCAGGGGTTGCCTGCCAAGGTCCACACCCGCAAACACTCAGTTGTCGAAAAACACCTGCGGTTTGCCCTCTGTCATACACTCGGGATATTCGGACAGCGACATGTTCACGCCGTCGACGGGCCGCTGGTCTGCCTCTGCCTCCTTGGCGATCTCAAGCAGTTCCTTTTCTATCTGAGCTTTGGTCAGATCTTTCCAATTAGCCTTTTTGCTGATGAACCCGCCCTTCTTAAGCTCTTTGCACAGGTCCGAAAAATCAACCTCGGACACCATCTTAAGCCCGGCGCGGCGGATGCCGGCGCTTGACCATGAACGGCCCACATGGTTCAGGGCATGGGCGTTCTTTAGCCCGAACGCTTCGCCTTGTTGCACCATCTGGTTGGCGTCCTGCGTCGGGCGGCGCTGGATAACACCGACTTTCACATCCTTGCGCCCGGTATAGTTCACCATGTGAAACGGGCTGCCATCGGGGCCAAGGATATGGCTGGCCGACAGATAATGGCGCATCTGGTCTTCCCACGAATGATCTTGAGGATGGAAAATCAGATACCCTTCGTCCTTGAGCAGTTTTTCAAGTTTCTTTTCGCCCAAAAAGCCGCGCCCGACTTTGCCAAACTGTCCCGAGCGCGAAATGTAGATTTTGTCTTGGCCGGTAGGTTTCAGATCACGCTTGATATGCTTGACGATATAGGCGCGCATCTCTGGCGAAGACATCAGCAAGCGGCCAATACCGCTGCCTTGCGGCGGCACGATCAGCTTGTCGACGCGGTAGAACTGATCGACTATTTTATAATTGACCGGTGGTTCAATGATTTCTGCCAGCTGCGAAAACAGTTTTTCCGCAGACCCGTCATCGTTGTTGTAGCTGGGGAAAAACAGCACGCCTTCAATGGGTTCGTCGATGTGATCAAGCGCCCAAAGCCGCGACATGGTTTCGCTTAGGAAATGGCCGAATGCGGGGGTAAAACGCCCGCCAAAAAGCCAGGTGCCCGGCAGATCAACGATCCGGTTGGGGCGCGGGTATGTGCGGGCCTCTGTCGCGGTCAGGCGGGGCGAAATCCAGCAGACGGCTTCGGGTACCGTGTTGCGGTTTTCATCGAACACGGACGCCGTGATGCGCCAGCCTTCGCTGCGCGGTGTTCTGGCCAGCACGGCCTTATCAACAGTCACGATGCGGTCGGCGAGGGGTTCGTCCGGGTCGATCTCGTAGACGAACTGCGGTTCTTGACCGTTGCCAAGCTTGGTATAATCCGGCTTGATCTTCATGCGCTCGGGCTTTTTGAAAGACACCACATCACCAACGGATGTCGTCGTGTCGATCTCGAACCCTTTTTGCGTCAGATGTTCCATCACCTGCGCCCGGCCTTTGACGCCGTAGGCTTTGGGATGCAATTCAAGCATGACCAGATCAACATTCGTCAAATCCGCCTCGGCCAGAAAGTTCAGCTCTGCCCCTTCGATATCCATGACAAGGACATTGTGGGGGTATTCGCGCGTGATCTCGTCATAATGTTTCGTAGGCACAGGGACCGTGCGCGCCTCGGCGTCAGTTCCGGTGTTCGAGATCCGCGATCCCAGAAAATTCTCGCGTACTTCGAAATCAAGGCTTTTGGGTGCCCCTGTTCCTGACACGACAAGATTGTTTGAAACTGTCGCCGCGTGATCCACGCCATTATGCGCATAAAGAGTGCGGATATGGGGGATAAGGTCGGGGTTCGCCTCGTAAGACTGTAGTTTCAAGTCTTTGATATGCTTTAGGAATACTGATCCGACGATTCCCGCGCCGGTTCCCATTTCCATAACACGGTCACCCGGCTGAAGGTTCGCCAGACCGATTTCGATTTCGGGTTTTTCATAAAGACCACTGCGGATCAAACGGCGGATATTTGGCGCGAGATGCGGGGCCAGAATGATCTCGACATCTTTTAGCGTCGCGAAAACGTGATGGGGGGTTTCGGTGGGTGTCTTCGATACGTCTGTCATGCCTGCCTCGTCTTTTGTTGGTTTTGTGCTGCTTTTCGGGCGCAGCAGTAAAATCGTTGTCGTTTTTGTGTCGTTTTCCAGGGGCTCGTTTTAAATAACCCGCCATTTTCCGCATCTTGTCGCTGATTTGCGCCCCGATCAAGCCTGTCGGTGCTCATATGCCGCGATCCGGGCGCAAAAGTGGCACGATTGTCAGTCTGACGGCAACATGACTATGGTTTGCTTGTCTGTCGGGACGCCGTTAAAGGTTCATTTGGGACAATGGATATCTTATTCTTGACTTAAAAATGTTGAAATTCCGGCCTTTAACGTTGCACTCACACCCGCTGGTTTGTTTGTCAGCGTGGAGGGGCTGAAATATGCAAACGGCAAGGCGCCTTTCGTTCTATGGATGATTTGAAACCAATCAAGATTGTCGTCATGGGCCAAAGCTTGGGCCACGGCCTTTTCGTATCTTTTGAAGCCAGATCAAGCGTTGGACGAGATGCCCTGAAGCGAGAGTTCCAGCAGGGCGCGCAGGTTCCGGTTGAGATTGAGAATGCTGCCGTCTCTGGCACGCCGCTGCTTTTGAAATACCGACGACGCCGGTCTTGGTGGAATGAAACCGCAATAAAGCCGGGCCGGTTGCTTGCCAGCGTGCTCGAGGCATCCCCCGAGGCAGACATTGTTTTATGGTCGCAAGGCGAAACAGACGCGGAACACCCCGATCTGGATCTTGCGGATTATGAAGCATCCTTGCGCAACCTGTTCCTGCTTTTACGAGAGAAATACGGCTGTCTGGTGGTGTGCAACTTTATTGGCCGCCGTCTTGACGGCAATGATGAAACCACGCAGCAGATCAATCAGATTCAGCGCAAATTGGCGGATGAGCTGGCTTTTGTCGTTGAAGGCGCTGAGCAGTACCACGTCAGTCTTTTTGACAATATTCACCCCAACGACGCAGGATTTGCGAAAATCGGTGCGCTTTCGGGGCAAGCGATCATCGCGGCCTGTCTGGGACATGAGAATGTGTATCCAACTGTTACCAAGGTGATTGCCAAAGAAAATATCGTTGCGTTCTATCTGGACGGCCCATCTGACTGGGCGATGAACGGGCAAAAGATCACGGCCGCGTGCCAGATTATCCCCGAAGATGGCGAAAGCCAGTTCACCGTGATCAGTGATCGCGCTGGAACGCTGACACCCATAGCGATGTTTTTCGATCCCAAAACCAAAGAGGTTTTTCTGGTGTTCGAGGACGGCGTCTTGCAACCGTCTGACGCGCTGATGGCCTATGTCGCCTATGGTTCTTGCGCTGCATTGAAGCAAGAGTATCTGATCACCGATTGCTCTGCCCCGAACCGCCCAATCCGCAGATGCGCGTTTCAGGTTACAGTGCAAAGCCGGTGATCTTTGTAGGTTTAGGGCTGAAAACGCAGGTCTTTGATCGTGGGATGACGGCGGGGGTTAGATCCAGTCCAGATTTACCTTGGTCTGAGGGTGCGCTTCGGACACGGCATCGCGCAGGGCGCGAAACCTTGGTCTGAGGTCTTTGAACTTTTGTTCATGCGTCTCGGCAACAGTCAGGCGCACTTTTTCAAAGGTATTCCGCTCTAACATCTGTTCCAAAATCTCAAGCTCGGCCCCTTCGATATCCATCTTAAGAAAGCTGACCTGACCGCTTTTCTGCACAATATCGTCGATGAAATCAAAGATAGAGATCATGTCGACATCAACGGCATTTTCGCTGTTTTCATCAATCATTCGCCCGCCTGCGATGATGGTGCTTTTGACCGATGCGCTGTTGGGATTGTCATCAAAATTGGTGGCCCGCATCAACTGGATTGATCCGGCCTTTGTTCCGACGGCGGCATTGTGCAAGACGACATTGTCAAAATCTTTGGCCACTTCGGATAGTTTCATGAACGCATAAGGATCAGGTTCGAACGAATGAACTGTGGCTCCGGTCGTCGCCAGCACGCGGGTCACATCGCCCACATTGGCACCGCAATCCATCACCACATCACCGGGCCGCAACATTGAACAGATGCCCTGCATCAGACCACGCGCATGGGCCGTGCGCAGGTTCCGCGCTTCGCGCCGCTTAACCTTGGCAAAGCGTTCTTCCATTTCAATGAGTTCAAGTGATTTTGGTTGTTCGTCCGACACGCGCGATATTCCTTTTAGGCGGCATTCTTGGGATCAGAATATCCGCAAGTCTTACCTGCGGCTGATTTGCATGGGATTCAAGGGCTCAATCACCCAACTAAAGGGTCGGGTGGGGTGCGCCATTGTATCCTATAAACATAATTATGTAATATTATTGCAGGTTCAGCCTGCAGCGGGACAGTTGGGATGTGTCGGCCAGATTATTCAAGGCCTACTTTTGCTACGCGCCGCAAAAAGGCTTTTGTGCGGGGATCTTCGGGGGCTTCAAGCAGCTGTTCGGGTTTTCCCTGTTCTACAATCTGACCGTCTGACATGAACACTATCCGATCCGCGATTTCGCGCGCGAATTGCATTTCGTGGGTGACGATCAGCATCGTTTGGCGTTGCTCGGCGACGCGGCGCATCAGGTCCAGCACCTCTCCGACCCATTCAGGATCAAGCGCCGAGGTAGGCTCGTCGAACAGCATCAAATCCGCATCAAGCGCCATGGCACGACCAATGCCAACACGTTGTTGTTGGCCGCCAGACAGGGCCGCTGGATATGAATTTGCCTTGTCGGCAAGCCCCGTCTCGCGCAGCGTTTCGTCGGCCCGTGCCATGGCATCGGCTTTGGACTGGCCTTTGACCGTGATCAGCGCCTGAGCAATGTTTTCGCGCGCCGTCTTGTTGGCGAACAGAGCGTAGTTCTGGAACACGAACGACGTTCTGCGCCGCAGGGCCAAGATGTCAGACCGTGATGCGTTTGCGGGATCAACCGTCAGATCACCAACCCGAATGGTGCCGCTGTCGGGCCGGTCGAGGAAATTGAGACACCGCAACAGGGTCGATTTTCCAGTGCCGGACGGGCCGATCACAACAACCCGTTCACCGGGTGCTATGTCCAGATTAATGTTCTTCAGAACCGCCGTCTCCCCAAAAGACTTGTTCAGCCCTTCTATCGAAATTCCCGCCTTCGAGGTCATCTTGCATACGCCTTGTTCAGATATGTTTCGAGATGGCGCTGCGAGAATGACAGCGCTTCTACCATGATCCAGTAAATCGCCGCGACCACCAGAAACGCCTCGAAATATAGAAAGCTGCCAGCCGCTTCTTTTTGGGCGGCACCCATCAGTTCTGTGACCCCCAGGGTAAAGGCAAGCGACGTGCCTTTGATCATATCAATAAAGTAATTGACCAGCGTTGGTGCCGCCACACGGGCCGCCTGGGGCAAGATGATGTGCCCCATCATCTGCCCTTGGGTCATGCCAACGGCTTGCGCCGCTTCCCATTGACTGCGGTCCACACCCAAAATCGCCGCGCGGATGCTTTCGGCCATATATGCCGAAAAATGAAGTGTCAGCCCCATGATGGTCGCCGTTACCCCGTTGATCGTCGTCAGGAATGACAGGACCTGCGGCAGGCCATAATAGAACAGAAACAACTGCACCAGCAGCGGCGTGCCGCGAAAGAAGCTGATGAACAAACGCACAAATACATCAAGTACCGGTACGCGGAACACCCGTTCCACCGCAAGAACCGAGGCCAGAATAAGCGCAAAAAACATGCCCACCAACGACATGAAAAGCGTCAGGGGAACATAGCCCAGCAGAACGGGAACCAGATCCCACATGTATTCGAAATCCAGCGCCCGCATGCAGGTTACTCCGCTACAGTGATGTCGGTACCGAACCACTTTTCCGAGATTTCGGTCAATGTGCCGTTCTCTTTGAGGGTCGTGATGGCCGTGTCGATCCGGTCGCGCAGTGCAAGCCCCTGTTCGTCATTGCGAAACGGCAACGCGTTGCGGATTTCGCTAAAGGGCTTGCCCGCAAGTGCCAGCGGCAAGGGGCTTTCCGCGATCAGCTGCGCCGATGAAACGCGGTCCATCACAAAGGCATCGACCCGGCCAAGCGCTGTATCCTGCGCGATGTTGCTTTCGTATGTCCGGACGTCGATCTGGTCTGCATTCGGCAGTTCATTCAGGAGCTGCTCGAAATTCGACCCCAAATTAACCGCGACCGTCTTGCCGCTCAGGTCTTCGACACTTGCAATCGTTTCTTCGTTTCCGGCTTTCACGACGACCTGCGCCCCGTCAAACACATATGGTTGCGAAAAAGCAAACTTGGCTTCGCGGTCCGGTGTGATTGTGATCTGGTTGGCGATGGTGTCGATCCGACCCACTTCGAGCGCGCCGATCAGACCGGAAAACGACATGGTTACAAAATTCACCTCGTCGCCGGTTTCGGCGGCAAGGGCGTTCAGAAAATCGACTTCGAACCCCTGCAATTCGTCAAGCTTGACGAATGTGAAGGGAAAATAGCCGCCCGACATACCGACGTTCAACGTCTCGGCATGCGCCGCACCAAAGGCAGCAGAAAGGGCAAATGCTGTGATTGCCAGTGACTTTTTCATAGTATTACTCCGTTCATTCAAGCACGAGGTAACATGTCATTCCTATCGTTCAATGGCCCTGAAGAACGCAGGTCTTGTATCATGGGCACGCTGATCAGGCCGGAACACTATTCTGAAATCAGGGCCACCCGGGGAACGAAATTCGCGGCGCTTGGGGGCGACACCAGATTGCGCGACCTTCGATTAACGTGTCCCGAACAGTGCTGCGCGACCGTTAGCTTGGGGGTTTTACCCCAGCTTGCCGCCGCGATGCGACATCTGCATATGCGCGCCGTAGGAATTGACCCCCCGGTTGCCCGGCTTGTTGGCTTCCAGCACCAGTTTCTCCAGCGTGTCGCTTTGCACTTCGATCGAGATCGTCTTGTCGTCTTTTGCCATGTTCCACATGTATAGCTTGTTCTCGGTCGAGGTGTTTTCGTCATCGCCTTCGCTTGGCTCGAACACCTCGCCAGAGCCGTTGACCAGCATGATGCTGGGCTTGGCCAGACGGTAGGTGTTGCCCTCGTAGCCATAGGCGTAAATCAGGGCAAGTGCTGGAACCGGGGCCTTGCGACCGTTCTTTCCCTCTTTTGGCGGGTATCTGGCCTCAAGCTTTAGTTTTTGGGCAAAGTCCGAGTTGATCAGCATATAGCCGATATCCAGATTTTGCTCGCCTTTAGACCACGGTTTCATGTGGGTGCCGATCAGAATAATTTCGGCAGGATCATAGTCGCCGCCGTGGATCAATGCGGTCAGTTGTTTGGAGTCCATAATTTTGGTCCTTTCTATTAAATCCAGACAGCCGACCGCGAACGGCCCTGTCCCAACACGTGAACATCGTAGGGTGTAATAATTTCGCGCCAGGCCAGACTTTCGATCAGACTGTCGGCAACATTGCCGTGCCCATGCTCTTGCAACGCGTCACATACCGCAAATCCGGCATCGGCGTAATTCAGGTTCTCGCAATCCAGCCGCCCCCAGGATTTTGCCAGCCCAAACGCCATGATATCGCGGGCATCCGCAAGGGCGGCCTTAAGCTGGAAATGCTTGAGGTCGTAATCAGCCTCGAAGGCGCGGGCATAGATCTGTTCCAGATCCGCATCAATATCGCGCGCATCGGTGATGGAACCTGCGGGCAGATCAACCAACCCCTGAGCCACGACAATATTGTGGTAGGTCTGGATCAACGCGTCGAAAAAACCGCCCGTAAAGGGGCGCGACTTATCATGCACCTGAGTGCCGACACCCGACATCTTAAGCGCGTTTCCCGCAATCCTGATTTGCCGCTCGTCCGCCAGTTCAGCTACGCGGTTCAATTCGTTCAGCGCCATCAGATTGCCAGATCCGCGCCGCAACACCCGGTCAAGCGCTGTATCGAAATGCAGCATCGCAATTAGCGAACACAGGTCGGACACTCCCTCGTGGTAGGCGAACAGATCAGGGCCGGGCATCCCGCCCGCCATCGGCAGGCCGATTTCCGAGAACAGAATAGAATGGCCGATCTCGTGGGCGATCACATCGAAATTAAGGGCGAACAGATCGCGCCCGCCTGCTTCTGTGGGGCGATAGCCGAACTCAAGCAGTCCGTAACCCGATTGCGCATTGTCCCAGTCGATCAGGGGGATGATCTCTAGCCGTTCGTAGGTGTCGGCGAAATGCCAGTTGATCCGGTGGCCCAGATACCCTTCCCACACATCCAGCACGCGGGCGATGCAGCCGAACACATGGGTGCCCAGAAACGCAGGGTCAGATGGGTCGATATGGTCGAAATGCCCCTCGGGGGACGGTTCTGCAGGCGGGGCGATCATACCGCTATAGGGGGGCAGATAGGGGTATTCATAAGGCTGCTTGTCGACGGATGGATTGACCACATACATGCGGTCGTTTTGTGGGCCGGGCAGCACCGATCCTTGCTTGTCGGAAATCCAGACCAGCTCTGGCTTGTCATAGCCCGGGGTTGCAGGCGATTGCGGATACAGCAAAAACCGCGTCCCGAGAGAGGCTTGATGGCCTGACACGTCGCTGTCTTCCTTTATCCAAAATTCTAAGAAATCGTATAACTTAAAGCATTACCATAGGCTGCAATCGCGCTCTGTGAAGCTGTTAACAGTGCCGCGTTGATAATTATTGGCCGTTTTCTTCAAGTTGAAGGTCGCTATCGCGCAGATCATCTAGCCATGCGTGTATTATCGGCGGAGGTGGGGTTTTGGGGCTGGGCCAGTCGTTGACGCGCGCATGCCGGGCCATCTGACCAAGCAGCGCCCGTGCGTCGGCGGCCTTTTGCGAAACGCGTGCGGGCTGTGCAGCTTGGGGCACATGGCGCGCGCCAAATGGCTGGGCTGTGATCTTTGCCAGATGATCCCGCGCCGCTTGCGGCGTCAAAAGCCCCTGACGTCGGGCGGCAGACAGGCTTTGCCTGATGTCTACCAGCGCGTCAGACAGCGGCGGCGACCCCAAGGCGGCGGGGCCATGGGTTACTGCAACGGCATCGTCAGGCAACAGCGCGAACCGTCTATACCATCTATAGATCAGCCCGACCCCGATCATGCCGCAGCCTGACAATTCCGCCGCGCGCAACGCGCCCATGCTGGACGCCCCGAACACCGGTATGCCTTGCGACATGGCCCACAGGATTTCGCGGTGCCGGACTGTCGGGGTATCTTTGAACACGCCGTCAATCAGCCCGATCGCGGCAGGTTTTTCTGCGCAGGCCCGGAAGATATCGCCTTGTGCAGCTGGGGCGCGAAACTTTGCATCCAGAATTTGGCGGGCGTCCTTGCGGGTTAGGCTGGGGCCTAGAAAAATGATGCACCGCTTTGCGTTCATGATGGGGCCAGTCGCATCGGGTCTGCGATCAATCGCGGTGCAATGATGCGGACGATTGCCAGCGGTAATTCGGGGTCCCAGTGCAGCGGAACTGCAAAGACAGGACCGACCTGCGCCACAAGCTGGCCAAGTGTGACGGTGGCATCCGGTCTGTCGCGCGCCAGTGCGGGTGCGGGGCCGTGGCGCGTCCATTCTGCCTCAAGCTGGGATTGGGGGACGCCGTGCTGATAAAACCGCTGGGTAATGTCCTCGCGCGCGCCCGAGATCACAGCCAACCGTGCTTGTGCAGCCTCGGCCAAGGCGGCAGCGATGGCATCGCTTTGGCCGGGACGCGTGGCAAAACCGGACGCGGGAAGTGCCAAGCTATCTGGTCCGGGCTGTTCCATGATCGACGCTTTGACAGATGCCATTCCGCCTGTGCCGCCCAGATCATGAACCGCCACGCGCAGACCTGCGGCGATCAGACGGGCCAAGACCCGACCATAGGCGAAATTGTCAGCTGACAATTCTATCCTGCGCGCGCTGCCTGTCGCCTCGTCTCGCAGCCTTGCATCGCCCTCGATGCATTCGAGCAGTCCGTGGATCACCGCTGCCTCTGGCGTGGGCCCCGCGCCAAGCCCGATGGAGTGGCGCAAGATCGGGGCGTTTGCGGCGGCCGCATCGCGGTCAAAATCTGTCGAAATCAAATCTTTGGGCAACGCCGCATGGCGGTCGTTCAGCATATCCCAACAGGCGATGAAATCGGTCTGCGCATCCGGCCAAATCGTTCCCTCAGGTAACCCCGGAGCAAATTGCGCCCAAACCGTTGCATCGGCGCAAGGGACGGTGGCAAACCGCTGCAAATCCTCGCCTGCTGCCATCTCAAGACATTCCAGAACCGCCCCAATCGCGGCGGCCTCCAGGCTGCGGCCCTTGCCTTGGGTCACCGCATTTGACCGCGCAGTTGGCCGAACGGCCTGCGCGACGGGATAGCCGATCTTGTCCAACCCGGTAATATCGGCGACGCGCGAGATGCCAAAGCGGCCAAGCCGGGGGCGCAGTCGTTGCCAATAGTCGTGATCTGACAAGACGCGCCCGGCGCTTGGGTCAACGATAACTTCCAAGGCACCGCTGACAAGCGCAGGGTCAACGGGATCAGAAATCCAGCGCATGAATGATCTTTGTGCGCAGCGCACAGTCCGAGACCTGGCCGATCCTTTCGCCAACAATCAGCCGATGTTCCGGTGCAATCGCAAGGCCTGCATCCAGACGGGTGGCAAGGTTACGCAGCACCAGCATCTGGGCGTTTTGCCGGACCGCAATGTCAAACCCCTCGTCCAGCAATCTTGCGGCGGCGCTGTCACCGCCAAGGATCGCCTTGCGCCGCAACAGCTCTGGCAACCAATAGGTCAGGCCAGTGGCTTTCGCGTCGTCTATCGCCTCGGTTAGCGGGCCGAGGGCAGCATCAGTCTGGCCACTGGCCGCTGTCACGGACGCTTCGATGTCTGCGTAAAACGGCACGTCTTCCAGAACGCCAAAGGCGCGCAGCGCCGTTAAACCCTGCTTTACGGCCTCGATCTGCCCCGTGTCGCCCGCCCGCGCCGCCATCCAGCCGCGAAAAATCTGGCGCTTGGCCGCCAGAACCGGCACTGCAACCACGTCTGAAAGCTGTTCCATTTTGGCAAGGATACGGTCGATCTCGGACAAGTCATGACGAAAGAAGGCGGCTTGGGATGCTATGTCCAACCCGTGCAACTGGCTGGCAAGATGGGCTGTTTCGTCGGCCCAGATCTCGCAGTCTTTGACGGCTTGGGCGCTAAGGTCCAACTGACCTGTCAGCCATCCGCACAAGGCGCGTTCGCCCAATCCGCACACCTTGGCATCATGGCCATAGACATAGCGCGAGTGTTCCCCCACCGCTGGGTCATAAAGCGCCAGCCCGTCCGAAATGGTCGACAGGCAGCGGTCATGCGCGCCGCCATCAAACAAGGTGGCCCATCCGCAATGTAGCGCCTGAAGGCGCGATTCAGGATCGGTTTGGGGGGTCACATCGCGGATCAGCACTTCGGACCGGCGGGTTTGTTCGACAAGATTGCTCGCCGTAAACCACCATCCCCACAAAACCGGAAAGAACGCCTGACGCTCTGTTTGGGGGACCGTAAAATAAAGCGTCTGACCACGGTCGTACAGCGGTGCCGCGGCGCGCGGCCCTTCCAGCAATGTCATCAATGGCCCCAGCAAAGTGATCGCTTTAAGCTGCGCCAGATCGCGCTCAAGCCCTTGATCAAGGGTTTCGGACAGGGCCAACACCCGCTCAAGCATTTTGTAGGGCGCGCGCAGAGCCGAGCGGCGAATGGCGTCTTCGGTGACGCGCAGCAAAAGGGCAATGCCCCGCGCGGTTCGGCCTGCTGCAAGGCAATGTTCGGCCAGCAAAATTTCAGGCACCACATCTGAAAAGGAAGGATCGGCATCCACCAGATCGACAATCTTGGCATGCAGCGCTTTGCGGGTGCTGCGCAACTGGCTGTCGTAAGCGATATCGCGGATCAGGGCATGGCGGAAGGAATAGGAATAGCCGTTGTCTATAATCTCTTGAAGGCCATGATCGATCAGGCGTTGCAGATCGGCATCAAGGTCTTGCTTTGAGTAGGACGAAATCAACCGGGTGAGCAGGCTATAGGGAAACTCGCGCCCTAATACGCTGGCGATCTGTGCCGAGCGTTTCGCCATGCCAGCGGTTTCCAACCGGGTCGCCAGCAGATCGGCAAGGCTGCCCACCTTGGCCCCGGTAATTTCAGCCAGCTGCCCCCCCTGTAAGATCGTCTCGGCGGCGAAGGCGGTCAGCTCGGTCAGAAACAGCGGATTCCCGTCAGAGCGCGAGACGATCCAGTCGCGGGTGCGCTGTGAAAGATCCATCTGGGTTATCACGTCAATCAGCGCCAACGCCTCGTCAGGGCCGATGGGCGACAGGGGCAAGAGATCGAACGTGGTTTTCAGATCGTTCAGCCCGACACCCGGTCTGGATGTGGCAACAACAAGAATGGTGCTCTTTGCAATACAAGCGCCAAGGCGGGCCAGCACGGCAAGCGTCACCTCGTCCACCCAATGCAGATCCTCGGCCATCACCAAAAGCGGGGCATCTTGCGCGAGGGTTAGAATTTCATCCGTAACCGCCGCAACGATCGCCTCGCGGCGGGCATGCGCGCTAAGCGTTTCGTCTTCTTCCAGCAGGCCCAGACGGTCGGCGGTGTGGATCGCAGCCTGAGCAAGGGAGGGATCGGATGCGGCCTCGTAGGCGCGGTCGTACATCGCGATAATCGAAAAAAGCGCGTCACCTTCTGTGCCCGGCTGGCATTGCAACAAGATCGCGCGCCCGTCCTTTGCGGTTCGGGCCAGTTCGGACAACATGCGCGATTTACCGATGCCCGGTTCACCTTCGATCAGGATGGCGCTGCCCTGCCCTGCCGCCGCCGCTGCCCATGCCGCGCCAAGCTGTGCCACTTCGGAGATGCGGCCCTTGAACTGGCCCGACCCATCGCGGTCGCGCTCGAACCGCGAGGCAATAGGGCGTAGCGCAACGGGGCGCCACGCGCGGGTGACATCGGGAAATCCCTTGAGGGTCAGACCTTCGACGGATTCATAGTCGATGGCCCTGCGGGTCAGCGCATAGGTTGATTGCCCGACCAGAACCTGATTGACCCCAGCGGCGGTTTCCAACCTTGCGGCGAAATTGGGGGCTGCACCGACAGCACCCAACCCAGCAACGGGCGGCGCGTTTTCGCGGTTCGCCAACGCGACAACGCCTGTGGCAATGCCGATACGAATGTCGGGGGCACCCGCAATATCGCCGCGCGCAGCGATCAGATTCAAGGCTGCTGTCACCGCCGAAAGGGCTGCGTCCTCGCTGGCGACGGGATAGCCGAAATAGGCCATCCCCCCGTCGCCCATCACCTGCTCAAGCGAGCCACCATGCGCATCCAAAGTCGTCCGTGCCGCATTGTGGATCAGGTTCAGGGCGTTGCGCAGGGTTTCAGGATCGTTGCCTTTTACCAAAGACGTCGATCCGACAATATCATAAAACAGCACCGTCAGCTGGCGCCTCTCGCCCGCTTCTTCGGCGCGGGGTGTTTGTTTAACAATACGTTTTTTAAATAGAGACACAAAAATCTCCTAATACGTCCGAGACCTCGCTAGAATTACAGTCAGAACCGATTTTATATGATTTTGCAATGATTTGACCTGACCGGCAGGCGCAATACAGGATTTCAGGCCGCAATGGACCAGACCCTTTTTTTCCTCGACGCCTCGAAAGAGCTTAAGGCCGCCTTTGAGAAGGGGTTTGTTGTGCAGCATCTGAAATCCGGCGAAATGCTTTTTGATCAGGGTGAACACGACGACCGGCTTTGGGTGCTGGATAAGGGATTGCTTGAGGTCAGCGTCTATTCTGTATCGGGGCGCAAGCTGTCGCTGAACATGCTGCGGCCGGGCAGTGTATTTGGTGAAATCGCCTTGTTTGATCCGGGACTGAGGACGGCAAATGTCGCTGCGCTCAAGCCCAGTTCGGTACGGTCTGTGCGCAAATCCACGCTGATCGCGGGGATCAAGAACACCCCAGCCCTTGCCGAAGAGCTGCTTGGCTTTGCGGGTAAACGGATGCGCTGGCTAACCCAGCAAGTCGAGGATCAGGTGTTTCTGGCACCGGTGTCCCGGCTGGCGGCCAAGGTGATTTACCTAAGCGGCGAAAGCGGGACGATCCACATGTCGCAGGCACAATTGGCCGATTATGTTGGCGTCACGCGTGAATTTGTCTCGACGCATCTGGCAGAGTGGCGGCGTGACGGGGTTTTAGAAGTATCCCGGGGCCGGATCGACGTTCGCGACATGCAGGCGCTTGAAGAAATACAGCAAAAGGTCTTTTTCTGACTTTTCTCGGGGGGATGTTAGCCCGCTCACACAAGAACGCATTCGCGCATGCTATTTCAGTGTCACGGCCAATTTCAGGTCGGATTAAATCGGAGATAGAACCATGAAAGCGATTATTGCATCACAAAGATCATTCCTCAATTCAGATTCCTTGAGCGGCATTTTCTGCTATCTGAACCCTTTGCGGATGTTGCGCGCCCAACAGCAGCTTAGGAAACCTTCAACAATAACTGAATCGTTTATCGGTGCGCCTGCGCCGGTATGACTCGGCTGCGGGGATTCACAGGGCGTGTTTGTCATGGTAAACATTGTTTATGGTATCATGGGAAGCGATCAGGCAGCGATGGGAAGT
>JAGXGZ010000039.1 GCA_024636495.1 Roseobacter sp.
AAATTTTTCCGCCCGCGCCAAGCAACGCGCGGCCTTACCCTATGGAGCTAACATGCAGGTCAACGAGACGCTGAACGAAGGTCTGAAACGCGGCTATGCCATCACTGTGACAGCAGCTGAACTGGAGGCCAAGGTCAACGAAAAGCTGGCCGAAGCGCAGCCGACCATCGAAATGAAGGGCTTTCGCAAAGGCAAAGTCCCATTGGCATTGTTGAAAAAGCAATTCGGCCCCAAGATCATGGGCGAAGCGATGCAAGAAAGCATCGATGGCGCAATGCAGGAACATTTCGAGAAGTCCGGCGATCGCCCCGCGATGCAGCCTGATGTCAAAATGGCCAACGAAGACTGGAAAGAAGGCGACGATGTCGAGGTCACGATGACCTATGAAGCATTGCCTGAAATCCCTGAAGTCGATCTTTCCTCGATCACGCTGGATAAGCTGGTTGTGAAGGCTGATGATGCTGCGGTTGACGAAGCGTTGGCCAACCTTGCTGAAACAGCACAGGATTTCAAATCGCGTAAGGCTGGCGTGAAATCCAAAGACGGCGACCAGATCGTGTTTGATTTCCTTGGCAAAGTTGACGGCGAAGCCTTTGAGGGCGGTGCCGCTGAAGATTACCCGCTGGTCTTGGGGTCAAACTCGTTTATTCCCGGCTTTGAAGAGCAGTTGGTCGGTGTGATCGCTGATGAAGAGAAGGTCGTGACCGTCTCTTTCCCGGAAGATTACCAAGCGCCACATCTTGCCGGCAAAGAAGCCACGTTCGAGTGCAAGATCAAGGATGTGAAAAAGCCAGTTGCTGCCAAAATCGATGACGAGTTGGCGACGAAATTTGGTGCAGAAGACCTTGAGGCACTGAAAAAGCAGATCGCCGAGCGTTTGGAAGTTGAATACATGGGCGCATCACGTGCTGTCATGAAGCGCGGCTTGCTTGATGCATTGGACAAGATGGTCAGCTTTGATTTGCCCCCGTCCTTGCTGGATGCAGAAGCGGGACAGATCGCGCATCAGCTGTGGCACGAGGATAACCCTGACGTCGAAGGCCATGATCACCCCGAGATCGAGACCACAGATGAGCACAAAAGCTTGGCTGAGCGCCGCGTGCGTCTAGGGCTGCTGTTGGCTGAATTGGGTCAGAAAGCCGAAGTTACGGTTTCCGACGCAGAGATGACACAGGCGATCATGAACCAGGCGCGCCAGTATCCTGGCCAAGAGCGTCAGTTCTTTGAATTTGTTCAGCAAAACCAGCAGATGCAACAGCAGATGCGCGCACCGTTGTTTGAAGACAAGGTTGTTGACCATGTGTTCGAACAGGCGACGCTGACAGAAAAAGAAGTGTCGAAAGAGGATCTTCAGAAGGCCGTTGAGGCGCTGGAAGACGAATAAGTCGTTTCAGATATTACGGATTAGAAAAGGGCCACCCTATCGGGTGGCCCTTTTGCGTCGCGCCACGCCTTGATTACGCGGCCATCTCGTCTGCCATCTCGTGGTTGCGATCCCGGTGGCCAGCCTCGTCTGCGCGCACAGCAATGACCACGTCACGCAATGTGGCGTCAGCCCCAAGTTTCCAATAGTCGATGGCGATCTGCGGGGCGGGGACATTGGGGGTGCGACCTGCGTCAATCTCGTTCAGGTACTGGGTGTAGCTGATCACCGCCTCTTCCTCCAGATAGCCGACGACCCGGTGGGCGATGCGCGGCGTAAAGAGGTACAAAAAGAAATACAGGTTATAGAATACGGCCTGACCCAGCATGATCAGAATGCGCTCAAGCCGCGACGGTTCCGCGATCTTGATGAAGGTCATCAGATGCATTCGTTCGTTTTCGGCTTCGTCCAAAAGTTCCCGGATCCAGCCCTGATCGTCGCTGATGTGGCGGATGGATCTGAGATGCTGCAAAAGACCGCCCACCATTCCGGGCACCGCGGCGACGGTTTCAAGAACAACGGCGCGGTGGCCATAGCGTTTGGCAAAAAAGCTGTCTGCAAAGAAGCGCATGACTTTTACGGTACGCAGCGCAAAGCGGTCGCGAAAACCCTTGGGCGGGGTGTGCTTGGTAAGGTCATGGTCAGAACGATCGGTCGCATCGAACACGGGGTGGGCTCCTTTTTTGTTATCCCTGCAAAGGAAATGGGAGCAAACACAGTATCTTCAATAAGATGCGGCAATCTGCGCGGTCCGTTAGACGGGGATGCGGAGTTTTAGAAAACTCCGGACCGGAAAATTCGAATTTTCCGGCTAGCCGCCGCGCAATCCTGTCTCTACCAACATGCCGCGCCGCTTGGCCTCAAAATAGTAGCCGCGCGCGTACCATTTGATGGCGGTGTCATGGTCTCCATCCGCGAGCAACCAAGCGCCGCGCAGATATTTCACGCCGTATTCCAGATTGACATCCGGATCGAGCAGATCGTTTTGGGCACCGGTAAAGCCCATCCCACGCGCCGTTGCGGGAAGAATTTGCAGCAACCCGTAATAAGGCCCATTGCGCGCCTCGGGCCGATGCGTGCTTTCACGGATCGCCAGTTTGTGGACCAGGGGGCGGGGCACCTCGTAGTGATCGGACCATTTGTTGATCAGCGCCCGAAGCTCTGGCGTCTCGTTGGGGTATAGCGGCTTGCCTTGGGCGGCTGGGGCCAAGGCGGCGGGGGGCGTGCTGCATGCCCCCAAACTGACGGCACAAAGCGACATCAGGAACGTACGGCGGTTGGTCTGGTGCATGGCATTATTTACTGCGCTGTTAAAAGTCTGCGCAGATTACGCGGATAGGGGGGCCGAACAAGCCACGGTAAAGATCATCGGCGGCCCATCGCCCAAAGCAAAACGCCGCCCTCAAGGCATTCTTGAGGGCGGCGTTCCAATAGTGTTTGTGCAGAAAGACTTACGCTTTGTCTGCGTCGTCTTCTTGTGCCTTAACGGAGTCGGCCAGATCATCATCATCGTTCGCGGCAGAGCCGATATCGTCGAAGAGTTCAGAGATCTCGAACTCGGCTGCGGCTTCTTCTTCCGCTGCTAATTCCTGGATCGACTTGCCTGCGGCCTGAAGTTCTGCCTCTTCAGGGGAACGTGCAACGTTCAACTGAATGGTGGCTTCGACTTCGGGGTGCAAGATAACAGTCACTTCGTGCAGGCCCAAGTCTTTGATCGGGCTGCGCAAAACGACCTGCTTACGGTCGATGGTGAAGCCTTCGGCGGTTGCCACGTCAGCAGCGTCACGGGTGGTGACAGAGCCGTAAAGAGCACCCGAATCAGACGCAGAACGAATCACAACGAACTGCTGACCGTTCAGCTTGTCCGCCATGGCGTCGGCTTCTTTTTTGGTCTCAAGGTTGTCAGCTTCAAGCTGCGCCTTGCGACCTTCAAATGCTTCGATGTTGGCTTTTGACGCCGACAGCGCTTTGCCTTGCGGCAGCAGGAAGTTGCGTGCGTAGCCTGGCTTTACATCCACGACTTCGCCCATTTGGCCCAGCTTGGCCACACGTTCCAGAAGGATAACTTGCATGTGCTTTGTTCCTTATTTCACGGCGTAGGGCAGCAAGGCGAGGAAGCGGGCGCGTTTGATGGCACGGGCCAATTCACGCTGCTTTTTCGCGGAGACTGCGGTGATACGGGAAGGCACGATCTTGCCACGCTCAGAGATATATCGCTGCAGAAGACGTGTGTCTTTGTAGTCGATTGCCGGTGCGTTGTCGCCCGAGAAGGGGCAGACTTTACGACGGCGGAAAAATGGTTTTGCGGCCATGGTTTATGTCCTTTCTGACAAGCTGATGATCAACGGCGCTCGCGGCGTTCGCCGCGCTCGGGGCGTTCGTCGCGTTTCTGCATCTGAACGGATGGCAGTTCTTTATGCTCATCAACTTTGATGGTCAGAACGCGCATCACGTCGTCGTGCAAACGCATCAGACGCTCCATTTCCTGAATTGCGGCCGCAGGGGCGTCCGAACGTAGGAAGGCGTAGTGGCCCTTGCGGTTTTTGTTGATCTTATAGGCCATCGTTTTGACGCCCCAGTATTCGCTGTCGACGAGTTTACCCTCGTTGTCAGCCAAAACTGTGCCAAAATGTTCGATAAGGCCTTCTGCTTGCGTGTTGGACAAGTCCTGACGCGCAATCATAACATGCTCATAAAGCGGCATGTGCACTCCTATTTATATCAAGGCGCATTTCATAGGCGAGGCAATTGCGTTTTGCGGCCCCACCACGAGAGTCTGCGCGGTTCATTTAATGATGCAAAACGAGTGGCCGATATACACGGTCTGGGCGGTAGGGCAAGGGGCAATGCGGACGACGCGTGGTCGCGTTGCGCCAGCGGAATTTCATGTATTGGCCCAAGGCGCAACACATGCGCGCCGCCGTATCGCCGTTTTCATGGGCAAAGGTGATCTGAGCATGGGGCGCTAAGCCCACGATTTCAGGAGGCATGACATGACCGCGACATCTGATTTCATGACGGAACGTAGGCTTTACAAGCTATCGAACGGCGCGACACAGGGCGCGCAGATGATGCTTCGGTTTTTGCAAAGGCTTGGCGGTGTGTCCTTGATCGTTGCGGCATCTGGCCTTTGGTTGGCCCCCGGCGCGGATTGGAGCAATGATGTCATGCTGGTGAAGATCGGCTTGTCTGCGTCATCATTGCTGATGGGGTTCTGGCTGGTGTTTGCTGGGGCGGATAAACCTCTGACCGAGATCGAGATTGATCTTGCGCGCAAGGAATTGCGAATATACCGGCCGGGCGCGATGGGGGCGATGTTGGTTGTGCATCGCAGCACGTTTGCCCAATTTGGCCAGATTGTCAGATCTGGAAACATCATCAGGTTCTGGGACGCGCAGGGCAGTTTTATAACTGACGTAAACGTGAGCGAGCAGGACATGATGGAAAAACTGGTGAGCGGCCTTCGCAGTTCAGGTCAAATTATAATAGAAAACAAAAGCTTATGGCTATTTTCGCGCTCATGTTCATTCCTGCGCAGTGACTGTTGATTGCTGCTGGCTTGTATCTGCATAGATTTGCGCCATGTGTAATCCAGTAAAATGTTCAACTGGAGATAAATTATGAATATCAAATCTGCCCTTCTCGCCACTGCCTTAACACTTGGCGCGACCTCTGCTTTTGCTGCCGAGAAATATGTTCTTGATGCAAGCCACAGCCAAATCGTCTTCACATATAACCACTTGGGTTTTTCCACGACAACGTCGATGTACAGCGGCTTTGACGGCGAGATCATGATGGATATGGAAGAGCCAGCGAACTCGTCCGTATCCGTTTCTTTTCCTGTGATGGACATGATCACGGGCTGGCAGCCGCGCACAGATCACTTTATGTCGGCTGACTTCTTGGGTGCTGCTGAAGGCGATATGGTGACCTTCACCTCCACAGGCATCGAAGTGACAGGCGAAGACACAGGTTTGATCACTGGCGATCTGACAATGAACGGCGTGACCAAGTCGGTTGTTCTGGATGCCAAGTTGAACCAGATGGGTGATCACCCGATGGCGAACAAGCCTTGGGCCGGTTTTGACGCGACAACCAGTGTCATGCGGACTGATTTCAACTTGGGCAAGTTTGCACCCTTTGTCGGCGATGAAGTGCAAATCAACATTTCCATCGAAGCGATGAAGGCCGAGTAAGTTTTTTTACTTGTTGAGTGATTAAAAAACGCCGGGGTCTGACCCCGGCGTTTTTGTTTTGTGCAAAGGCTAGTGCCTTTTCACCGCGTTGCGGTCAGCGAGATGTCGATCGTGACGGTAAAGCCTAGTGTCGCCTCGTCCGTCACACTTTGCCCGATTGCGAAATCGCGGCGGTCTAGCGTGGTTGTGCCACGCATCTGTGCTGTGTTTTCGTTGACTTGCAGCGTGAAGGGCAGGGACACCGGGACCGACTGGTCCTTGATCGTCAGCGTGCCATCAGCGACGTAACTGTCAGAGGCCACATTGATATCCGCCTGAAACGTGGCAGTCGGGAACCCTTCGGCGTTAAAGAAATCCGGACCCATGGCTTGATCGGTGACCGAGCCAAGGCTGAGGGACGGAATAGAGAGTGTCGTGGTTACCTCGCCTGCCTTGCCAATCGGCACGGTTTCATCAAACGAGATTGAGGACGTCCAATCGGCAAAGCTGCCTTCGACGGTTGAGCCAAACTGGCTGACGGCGATGCCGATGGTGCCGTCTTGGACGGTCCATTCAGAGCTGGCCTGCTCAAGCGCAGGGGCCTGCGCCGCCTCGGAGCGGCCTTCGCCGCCCATGACACCAAGGCCAAAACCTATCGCCAAGGTGACCAGCCAGATAACGACTGCGGCCGCGACGGGGGCTTTGCTGTGATGCTGCGCTGGAACCGGGCCAATCGCAGGTTCACCGGGCAGCATGCGGCGCAGGGTTGAATCGCGGTCGATAAAGTGATGTTTCAGCGCACCTGCCACATGCAGGATCAGCGCGCCAATCAGCACCTTGCCGGCGATGACGTGCAAGGTGCCAAACGCGTGTTCAATCGCCTCGCTTTTGGGAATGAAAGGCAGTCCTTGCCCCAGCGGCCACCAGATCGGGGCAAAGCCGGACGCAGCGGCGTGGCTGATCCAGCCTGCCAAGGGGACGATCACCAAGGAGGCGTAGAGCACCCAATGCACCGTCTCGGCCAGCCAGCTTTCCAGCTGTTTATCGGCGTTCAGCAGGCCGGGCTTTGGTTGGCTGATCGCCCAGATGATCCGCAAAAGTGCCACAAAGAATACGGCAACACCCATGGTTTTGTGCACCGAAAAGAACCACGCTTTCTGGGTCAGTTGCGCTTGGGTCTCGTAGGGCAGGTCTTCGGCAAAAAGCCCCAAGGCGATCAGCGCCAGAATGAGAAGGGCGGTCAGCCAGTGAAAGAACTTGGTAACGCCGCCATAGCGTAGGGTAGTATTTTGAATGGCCATCTGCACTCTCCGATATCTGCAGTCTCTTTATCTAAAGCAATGCGGGGCGCGGGCAATCGCAGATATGCGCACATCGCCGGTGCAGGCTTGTTTGCTTGGACACCACGCGCTAAAGCGATTGGAACGAAAAAACGGGGAAGTTTATGAGTATTGCATTCGTATATCCGGGCCAGGGCGCGCAAACCATCGGAATGGGCCGTGATCTGGCAGATGCCTATCCATCTGCTAAAGCAGTTTTTGACGAGGTCGACGAGGCTTTGGGCGAAAAGCTGTCTTCGTTGATCTGGGAGGGGGAGGCCGACGCGTTGATGCTGACCCAGAACGCGCAGCCCGCGTTGATGGCGACATCTATGGCGGCGATGGCGGCGTTGGCCGCCGAAGGGATCACGGTCGAGCGCGCATCGTTTGTAGCCGGTCACTCGCTGGGCGAATATGCAGCGCTTTGTGCTGCGGGCACGTTTTCGCTGGCAGATACAGCGCGTTTGTTGCGTATCCGTGGCCGCGCCATGCAGGCGGCTGTGCCGGTCGGGCAGGGCGCCATGGCCGCCTTGCTGGGCTTGAGCTTTGAGCAGGCCGAACAGGTGGCTGCGGATGCGGCCCAAGGCGAGGTATGTCAGGTGGCCAACCAGAATGATCCCGCACAAAACGTGGTATCAGGCAGCAAAGCTGCGGTCGAACGTGCGCTTGATCTGGCCAAGGCGGCAGGTGCAAAACGGGCATTACTGTTGCCAGTGTCGGCCCCGTTTCACTGCGCCTTGATGGCCCCGGCGGCAGAGGAAATGGCGGGCGCTTTGGCCGATGTGACCATGCATGCGCCAAAGGTACCTGTGGTGGCCAATGTGACGGCTGAGGCGGTCAGCGACCCCGACCAGATCCGCAAGCTGCTGATCGCGCAGGTCACTGGGCAGGTGCGCTGGTTGTCATCGGTTGAATGGATGGCCGCGCAAGGCGTGACCGAGATTTGGGAGATCGGCGCAGGCAAGGCGCTGTCGGGCATGATCCGCCGGATCAACAAGGAAATCACCTGCGTGAACATCGGTACAGCAGCAGATGCTGCGGCCATGAACACGGCCTGAGCACAAGATAAGAAGGAAGAGTTGATGTTTGATCTAACAGGTAAGAATGCGCTGATCACGGGGGCTTCGGGTGGCATTGGTGCTGATATTGCCCGCGCTTTGCACGCCCAGGGCGCGACGGTGGGGCTGTCTGGCACCCGCACGGAACCGCTTGAGGCATTGAAGGCCGAATTGGGCGCGCGCGCGCATGTGCTGCCCTGTAATCTAAGCGACATGGACGCCGTTGAAGCGCTGCCCAAGCAAGCCATCGAGGCGATGGGATCGGTTGATATTTTGGTCAACAACGCAGGCATTACCCGCGATAACTTGTTCATGCGGATGTCTGACGATGAATGGAATTCGGTCATCAACGTGAACCTGACCGCAACGTTCAAGCTATGCAAAGGTGTAATGCGCGGCATGATGAAATCGCGTTGGGGCCGGATCGTGAACATCTCGAGCATCGTGGGGGCGACGGGCAATCCGGGTCAGGCCAACTACGCGGCCTCAAAGGCCGGAATGGTGGGCATGTCCAAATCACTGGCCTACGAGGTTGCCAGTCGGGGGATTACCGTAAATGCGATTGCGCCGGGTTTCATCATGACCGCAATGACGGACAAGCTGACGGATGATCAAAAAACGGGAATCATGACACAGATTCCCGCCGCTCGGATGGGTGAGCCTGCCGAGATCGCAGCCGCCGTTGTCTATCTGTCGAGTGCAGAGGCCGCCTATGTTACAGGAACAACCTTGCATGTGAACGGCGGTATGGCCATGTTGTGAGCCTGCGCTGCAAAGCGTTTGCCAAAGCTGCGTCTTGTGCTAAAGGAGGCGCAGATTTGAGTTTGGGAAGGCTTGATTGCCCCCCATACCTTGTGCAAACAAGGACCATAGCCGCCCTTCGGGGCACGATCCAAATCGCCTCAACCGGCGTATGCGGAAACAGAAGAGGGCATGCGTTGCCCGAATGAATGAGGACTGAATATGAGCGACGTCGCAGACCGCGTTAAAAAGATCGTTGTAGAACACTTGGGTGTTGAAGAAGACAAAGTCATCGAGAACGCTTCGTTCATCGACGATCTTGGTGCAGACAGCCTCGACACTGTTGAGCTGGTCATGGCGTTCGAAGAAGAGTTCGGCATCGAAATCCCTGATGACGCAGCCGAGAACATCCAGACATTCGGCGACGCGGTTAAATTCATCAAGGAAGCTTCCTAAGCTTTTCTGCCGACGGCCCGGATCACGGAGAGGTCGGCTAAATATTTCTGAAACGGCGTTCTTTCCTAGCGGAAGGGCGCCGTTTTTTATTGATTTGTGCGGTTCATGCTTGTCTTGGATCAAGACCATGGGCGACAATGGTTCATAAGAAACCAGAGCGTGAAGGCAATTCACCCCATGTCCCGAGCCGTACCGATGATCAATACCGCCAGACTGACCCTGCGCGCCATGCGCTCGGAGGATTTTGCGCGCTATGCTGAAATATGGGCAACGCCGGAGGTGGTGACGCATATCAGCGGCAAACCCTGGCCCAAGGCCCGGTCGTGGGATGCGTTTTTGCGCAATGCCGGGCATTGGCATATTGTCGGTTTTGGTCAATGGGCGATCCAGCCGCGCAACACCCGAGAAATGGCAGGGCAGACCGGTTTTTTCTTTGCATCACGCGGGTTTGGCGAAGACTTTGACCCGTTTCCTGAGGCCGGTTGGCTGCTGTCACCCGAAGCGCAGGGTATGGGCCTTGCTTTGGAAGCCGCACGGGCTGCACATGACTGGTTTGACCGGGTCGTGACCGGGCGCACGGTTTGCATGATATCTGCCGAAAACGAGGCATCGCTGCGATTGGCGGACAATTTGGGGTATATCGCCCTGCGAGATGTGGATGCGGATGGGGACAAGGTGCGTTTGATGACGCGCAAAGGTCCGCCCGCTTAGAAAAGTTACCGGACCATCGCGTCTTGAAATTGACGCAGATGGCAAGGTATAGCCGTTCAACGCACAGAAAACACCAAGGGGCTTTAAGATGCGCAGAGTAGTGGTGACAGGTTTGGGGCTGGTGACGCCGTTGGCTGACGGGGTCGAGGCGAGCTGGTCCAAGATATTGGACGGTCAATCGGGCGCAGGTCCGATCACAGGTTTTGACGCCAGTCGGTTGGTCACTCAATACGCGTGCGAAGTCCCGCGGGGCGATGGCACGGACGGCACCTTTAACGCTGACAAATACATGGAGCCCAAAGAGCAACGCAAAGTCGATACGTTTATCATGTTCGGAATGGCCGCTGCACAGCAGGCAATCGAGGATTCAGGATGGACCCCGACCGGCCGTGAAGATCAGGAACGCACAGGCGTTTTGATCGGATCGGGCATTGGGGGTTTGAATTCAATCGCGAATACCGCAGTGATGATGCATGAAAAAGGCCCACGCCGCGTCAGCCCGTTCTTTGTGCCGGGTGCCCTGATCAACCTGATCTCGGGTCAGGTATCGATTCGCTACGGGTTTCGCGGGCCGAACCATTCGGTCGTTACTGCGTGTTCGACCGGGGCGCATGCGATTGGTGACGCCAGCCGTCTGATTATCCACGGCGATGCCGATGTGATGATCGCAGGCGGGGCAGAGGCCGCAATTTGCGAGATCGGGATTGCAGGTTTTAACGCGTGCAAGGCTTTGTCGACCAAGCGGGCCGATGATCCGACCAAAGCCAGCCGCCCCTATGACGCAGACCGCGACGGGTTCGTGATGGGCGAGGGTGCGGGCATTGTTGTGCTTGAGGAATATGAGCACGCCAAGGCGCGTGGCGCAAAGATTTACGCCGAAGTTCTGGGCTATGGCCTGTCGGGCGATGCCTATCACATTACCGCACCTGCCGAAGATGGTGACGGAGCCGAGCGGTCAATGCGCAATGCTTTGCGCGGTGCGGGCCTTGAGCCGAAAGACATCGATTACATCAATGCGCATGGCACATCGACCATGGCTGATGTGATTGAACTGGGTGCGGTTGAACGGATGCTTGGCGATGCTGTGGGCGGGGTGACAATGTCATCGACCAAATCTGCAACAGGACATCTTTTGGGTGCGGCCGGCGCGATTGAAGCGATTTTCTCGATCCTCGCGATCCGCGATCAGGTAGCACCGCCAACGATTAATCTGGATAATCCGGCCGTTGAGACCAAAATCGATCTGGCCCCCAATAAAAAGGTCGAGCGGAAGATTGATGTCGCGCTGAGCAATTCGTTCGGATTCGGCGGCACCAATGCGAGTGTGCTTTTCGGAAAGATCTCCTGATGTGGAAGCATGTTGCGTCTAACGCAGTGACGTTTCTTATTTTGGCGCTGTTCCTTTTGGGTGGCGTCATTCTTTGGGGACGTGGGCAATATGATGCGCCGGGGCCATTGGCTCAGGCGATCTGTTTGCAGGTGGAGCGTGGGTCCAACATGCGTGCTGTGGGCGATAATCTTGCCGAGCAGGAAGCCGTCAGTTCTGCTGCGATTTTTCGGATCGGGGCCGAGTATGAGGAAAAGACCAGCGAGCTGAAAGCGGGCAGTTTCTTGATCCCCCCCGAAGCGTCGATGCAGCAGATTGTGGACACTGTCACGCGCGGCGGTGCCAGTACCTGCGGGACCGAAGTGGTTTATCGCATCGGGATCAACCGCATCAGCACGCAGGTCCGCGAGCTTGACCCGGCGACCAGTCGGTTTGTTGAGCGGGCCGAGTTCACCCCCGGCGTCGATGACGTGCCTGCCATCTATACAGAGACAAAGGCGAAGGCCGACACGCGGTTTCGCATCGCTTTGGCGGAAGGTGTGACCAGTTGGCAGGTGGTTGAAGGGTTGAAATCGATTGACCTGCTGGAAGGTACGGTTGAGGCTATACCTGCCGAGGGGACTCTGGCTCCTGATAGCTATGAGGTATCCGAGGGTCAGGATCGCAATACGATTTTGGCATTGATGCAGGCTTCGCAAGAGCGGCGTTTGGCAGAAGCGTGGGACGCGCGTGATCCGGGGCTTCCAGTCGAGACGCCAGAAGAGATGTTAATCCTCGCATCGATCATTGAAAAAGAGACCGGCGTGCCAGAAGAGCGGCGTCAGGTGGCGAGCGTGTTTATCAACCGGCTTAATCAAGGGATGCGCTTGCAGACCGACCCGACCGTTATTTATGGCATCACAAATGGCGAAGGTATTTTGGGCCGCGGGCTGCGCCGCAGTGAGCTGCGGGCAGAGACGCCGTATAATACCTATGTGATTCCAGCGCTGCCCCCGACACCGATTGCAAACCCCGGACGTGCAAGCCTGATGGCGGCAGCCCAGCCGGTTGAAGAGGAGTTTATCTTTTTTGTGGCAGACGGCACGGGTGGTCATGCCTTTGCGGTTACCTTGGAAGAGCATAACCGCAATGTTGCAGCGTGGCGTGTGATCGAGGCTGAACGCGGTGCGGCAGCGGCTGGAAACGCGTCGACCGGAGGAAATTAGGGGCGGAATTTTCGCTTACGATTAGGTTTTTGTTAACCATCGTAAGGACTTGGAAGGTTTTAGCAATACTTTTTTTCTTGACTTTGCGAACGCTCTGACGTATCTATTCTGACATGCTAGACGAAGTCGGCGAACGGCCCCGGATTAAATTCCGGTGGCCGTTTTTTCGTGTTCGCTCGGTTTGGAGGTTCCAAACGAGAGGTATGAGCAAAATGACGATGATTACCCCGGAGCAAGAGATTGCGACAAGTGAAGAGCATTTTCAAGCGCTTCAAATAGCGATCCGCGACTTGCGTCGCGAAATTCAGAGCCTGAAAGAACAGGCCAATTCCGGGGAGGAAATCAATGAAACTGCGGCGTCTAAAGCGCTGGCTCGGGCCAGTGGTATGGTGGCGACCTGCGTGAAAGTGGAGAACTACTTAAGTGGGTGTAGAAACAAGCAAGCGGGCATTGCCCGAGGGGGGTACGCGCTCGACCTTGATCGAGCGCGGGCTGACATCGGGTGCAAGCTGGATCGGCTCCGCCGATGTGGCGCTGCAAGACCAGTTTCTGAATGAACTGGACGAGGGAGAGCTTTTAGCTCTCCCTTTTTTATTCGAATTTTGGGCGATGCCGCATCAGCTCCCGCCCGAGGGCGCATGGCGGTCTTGGGTCATTATGGGGGGGCGCGGGGCGGGCAAGACCCGTGCGGGTGCGGAATGGGTGCGCGCACAAGTCGAAGGGGCACGGCCCTTGGACGTCGGGCGGGCGCGGCGTGTGGCACTTGTGGGCGAGACAATCGAGCAGGTGCGCGAGGTGATGATTTTTGGCGATAGCGGGATTTTGGCGTGTTCGCCCGCTGACCGCCGCCCGGATTGGGAGGCGACGCGTAAACGTCTGGTGTGGCCCAACGGGGCGATTGCCACGGTGCATACGGCCCATGACCCTGAAGGATTGCGCGGGCCGCAGTTCGATGCGGCTTGGGTCGATGAATTGGCCAAGTGGAAGAAGGCGGAGGAAACCTGGGACCAGCTGCAATTTGCGCTGCGCTTGGGCGATGACCCCAGGGTCTGTGTGACGACGACGCCGCGCAATGTGGGCGTGCTGAAAAGGCTGTTGGCGTCGCCGTCAACCGTCAGCACTCACGCGCCGACCGAGGCGAATGCGGCGAATTTGGCGGGATCGTTTTTGGAGGAAGTGCGCGCGCGCTATCGCGGCACGCGGTTGGGGCGGCAAGAATTGGATGGCGTTTTGCTTGCGGATGCGGAGGGGGCTTTGTGGACTTCGCAGATGTTGGAGGATGGGCGGGTTGGCAAGCTGCCTGAGTTTGACCGGATTGTGGTGGGGTTGGACCCTGCGACCACGTCGAACGGCGGATCGGATGAATGCGGGATCGTTGTTGTGGGCGCGCAGACCCAAGGGGCACCGCAGAATTGGCGGGCAGTGGTTTTGGCAGATTGCACGGTGCAGGGGGCGACGCCGTCGGGTTGGGCGCGGGCCGCGATTTCGGCGATGGAACACTATGGTGCCGATCGTTTGGTGGCAGAAACCAATCAGGGCGGCCTGATGGTGGGCGAGGTTTTGCGCCAGATAGACCCACTAGTGCCGATCAAGTCGGTGCATGCCTCGCGGGGCAAGGTCGCGCGGGCGGAGCCTGTGGCGGCTTTGTACGAGCAGGGGCGTGTGGGGCATGTCGCGGGGCTGGATGCGCTTGAGGATCAGATGTGCCGGATGACGGCGCGGGGCTTTGAAGGATCGGGGTCGCCGGACCGCGTCGATGCGCTGGTTTGGGCGCTGCATGAGCTGATGATTGAGCCTGCGGTAAGCTGGCGGTCGCCGGGGGTGCGTTTGCTGTGAGTTTGGGGTTTTGGGCGGAACGGCCCTTCGGGGAGAGTTTATCGGGCAAAATGAAACGGGGGTGTTGCGGGGGGAGCGGTCGGTCAGTTGCAGGGGTCTTAAGAGTTTATTGGCATTTTGATCGAGCGGTTGATGAGCAGACGTCAGGTTGGCGTCGCACAGGGCAGACAAGGAGTAGGCAATATGGTTTTTGATTTTCTGAGGCGCGGTGCTGCGGTTGATGTGCCTGAGCAGAAAGCCTCGGCCACGGGGCCGGTGGTTGCCTATCAGACCAGCGGGCGCGTCGCCTGGAGCCCGCGTGATGCGGTGAGCCTGACTCGGTTGGGGTTTTGCGGTAATCCGGTGGGGTTTCGGTCGGTCAAGTTGATCGCTGAGGCGGCGGCGGCTTTGCCCTTGGTGTTGCAGGATGCCGAGCGGCGCTATGAGACGCATCCATTGATGGACTTGGTGAGCCGTCCGAATGGCGCGCAGGGCCGGGCGGAGTTGCTAGAGGCGCTTTATGCGCAGCTGCTTTTGTCGGGCAATGGGTATGTTGAGGCCGTGGGGGCCGAGACGGGTGTGCCGGTTGAGCTGCATGTGTTGCGGTCGGATCGGATGTCGGTGGTGCCCGGTACGGATGGTTGGCCGGTTGCCTATGAATATGCCGTGGGCGGGCGCAAGCATCGCTTTGACGCCAGCGGGCCGGTTACCCCGGTTTGCCATATCAAGAATTTTCATCCGCAAGATGATCACTATGGGTTCAGTCCCATGCAGGCGGCGGCGATGGCGATGGATGTGCATAATTCCGCCTCGCGGTGGAGTAAGGCCTTGTTGGACAATGCGGCGCGCCCGTCTGGGGCGATTATTTACCGAGGGGCCGAGGGCCAGGGCAAGTTGAGCGATGATCAGTATGACCGGCTGGTGAATGAGATGGAGAGCCATCATCAGGGCGCACGCAATGCGGGTCGGCCGATGTTGCTGGAGGGGGGGCTGGACTGGAAGCCTATGGGGTTTTCGCCCTCTGACATGGAGTTTCACAAGACCAAGGAGGCCGCAGCGCGCGAGATTGCGCTGGCCTTTGGGGTGCCTCCGATGCTGTTGGGGATCGCGGGGGATGCGACCTATGCCAACTACCAAGAGGCGCACCGCGCGTTTTACCGGCTGACGGTTTTGCCTTTGGCGACACGGGTCACGGCATCGCTGGCGCATTGGTTGTCGGGGTTTTCTGGCGACCTGGTGGCGTTGAAGCCTGATCTGGATCAGGTGTCGGCCTTGTCTCAGGAACGCGATGCGCAATGGGCGCGGGTGGCGGGGGCCGAGTTTTTGACCGAAGCAGAAAAGCGCAGCCTGTTGGGCTTGCCTGCGGTGGCAGCTGATGCGTGATGACCCCCAATTTGATCGGTTCGAATGCGCGCCGGGGTTGCGGCTGCAGGCCCATGAGAGGGTCAGTGCCATTCACCACGAAAACCTTTTGCAACGGCTGGACCGTTTGGAGGAGATGATGGAGCGGCTGGAGCGGCGGTTGTGGCTGACGGTTTACGGTGTTGTTGCGGTGATCCTGGCGCAAGGGGTGCAGTCATTTTTGGTGGTGCAGCCCTAACGATCTGAAATTCAAAGGAGATGGTCATGGAAATTGACATGATGAGCCCCGGCCTGCGGTTGGGGAACGGGGAAGGTTTGCCTCGATCCGGGACCGGGCTGGAGCATAAGTTCGCCAAGTTTGGCGAGGGCATCGCGGTTGAGGGTGGCACCGAGATCAGTGGTTATGCCAGCTTGTTCGGCAGCGTTGATCAGGGCGGTGATGTGGTGGCCAAGGGGGCCTATGGTGCCTCACTCGCAGCCAGCACCAAGGCGGATCGGCGCATCAAGATGCTGTGGCAGCATGATCCGAGCCAGCCCATCGGTGTGTGGGACGAGGTGCGCGAAGATGCGCGTGGTCTTTGGGTCAAGGGGCGCATTTTGGACAGTGTGGCGCGGGGCCGCGAGGCGGCTGCGTTGATTGCGGCGGGGGCGATTGACGGGCTGAGCATTGGCTATCGGACCGTGCGCGCCGCCAAGAATGACGCAGGTCAGCGGATGTTGACCGAGCTTGATCTTTGGGAGGTGTCGCTTGTCACGTTCCCGATGCTGCCGACTGCGCGGGTTGCCGCAAAAAGCGATTTTATCGCCGTTGGGGACGTGCTGCGTGAGATGGCAGCCGCGTTCGAAGACGCGCGTCAGCAGCTGGCGCGCTGAGGATCCTGCGTGGGGTATTTCAACTTTAATCAAGGGGATGTGGATGGATCATATTGAGACCAAAACGCGGGGTGCTCCGGCATCGGCGGCAGAAGAAGTCCGCGAGGCTGTTACCGGCTTTGTGCATTATTTTAAAGGCTTTCAGGCCGAAATGACGACCAAGTTGCAACAAACAGAAGAGCGAATGACTATGTTGGATCGAAAAATGACTTTGCCGGCGCGTACTCCTTTGGCGGGCGCTGTTGACGCAGCCGCACCGCATCAAAAGGCGATGAACGCCTATATTCGTAATGGCGATGATGACGGGTTGCGCGGGCTTGAGATGGAGAGCAAATCACTGTCCTCGGCGGTGAATTCTGATGGCGGATATCTGGTGGACCCGCAGACGTCGGACCGGGTGAAATCGGTGTTGAATGCGACGGCGTCGATCCGTGCGATTGCATCGGTCGTTCAGGTTGAGGCGACATCCTATGACGTCTTGGTGGACCACAGCGATGTGGGTGCGGGATGGGCCACTGAAACCAGCACTGTGGGCGAGACGGGGACGCCACAGATTGATCGCATCACCATCCAGTTGCACGAGCTAAGCGCTTTGCCGAAAGCGTCGCAGCGTTTGCTGGACGATTCCGCCTTTGACATCGAAGGCTGGCTGGCCGGGCGCATTGCGGACAAGTTTTCGCGTGCCGAGGCAGCGGCGTTTATCAGCGGTGACGGCATCGACAAACCCAAGGGACTGTTGGCGCATGACAAGATCGACAACGACATCTGGACCTGGGGTAACCTTGGTTACGTGCCAACGGGTGTAAATGGCGAGGTGACGGCGGATTCTGTCGTTGATCTGGTCTATGCGCTTGGCGCGCAGTACCGGGCCAATGCGAGCTTTGTCATGAGTTCTAAGACTGCTGGACGGGTGCGCAAGTTGAAAGATCTGGACGGGCGGTTCTTGTGGTCAGACGGTCTGGGGCAGGGCGAACCTGCACGGCTGATGGGGTATCCGGTGTTGGTGGCCGAAGACATGCCGGACGTGGAAACAGATGCATTTTCAGTCGCGTTTGGTGATTTTTCGGCGGGCTATACCGTGGCAGAACGTCCCGATCTGCGCATCCTGCGCGACCCGTTTAGCGCCAAGCCGCATGTGTTGTTCTATGCCACCAAACGTGTGGGCGGAGACGTGAGCGATTTTGCTGCGATCAAGCTTTTGAAATTCGGCACCGCGTAAAGCGGCGTCGAACACGGGGCCGGGGCGACTTGGCCCCGGTCCGGGCGCGTGCCGAAGGTTTGGGTGCATTGTCTAGCTGCTCCCTCCGACCGAGCAATGCAGCCGGGTGCGCGTCCGGGTCCCTTATGGGGCAGGCAAGAACGGGATAATTGGAGACATTCCATGATGTTGATCGAAGAGACAAGCGTGCCAGATGCGGCGCTGCCGGTGGAGGCCTTTAAGGCACATCTGCGGTTGGGAAGTGGGTTTGGGACCGCCAGTTTGCAAGATGAAGTTCTGGTCAGCTTCTTGCGTGCTGCAATGGCGGCGATTGAAGCGCGGACCGGCAAGATGTTGATCCGGCGCGCTTTTCAGTGGTCGTTGAGCCGGTGGCGAGACCCTGAATGCCATACGCTGCCAGTCGCACCTGTTCATTCGATCACACGCTTGGCGATTGTGGATCGCGATGGAACCGAAACGGTTGTAGACCCGCAGCGATTTTGGTTGGAGCGCGATGCGCAGCGGCCTGTTTTGCGCACCACCACAGCGGTTTTGCCGAACATTCCCACGGCCGGGTCGGCAGTGCTGGTCATTGACGCAGGGTTTGGTGCGACGTGGGACAAGGTGCCCGCAGACTTGCAGCAGGCGGTGTTCCTGCTAGCGGCGCATTACTACGAGTTTCGCGATGAAACCCGGCTAAGCGAAGGGTGCATGCCCTTCGGGGTCAGCAGCCTGATTGAGCGTTACAAGATGATCCGCCTTGGATTTGGAGCAGGGCAATGAAGCGCCCTTGTCTGAATCGACGGTTAGTGTTGGAGACGCCTGCGCGGATCGCTGATGGCGCCGGGGGATACAGCGAGACTTGGGATGCTTTGGGCGCTGTCTGGGCAGACGTCACGTCGCGCAGCGGGCGCGACGCGGCTTCAGGTGGGGTTTCGGTCAGCCTTCAGGCGTTTGCAGTTATCGTGCGAGCCGCCCCTGAGGGCAGTGCCGAGCGACCTCGGCCGGATCAGCGGTTTCGCGATGGCAAGCGGATTTTAAGCATTCAAACGGTGGCCGAGCGTGATCTGCAGGGCCGCTATCTGACATGTCTGGTGCAAGAGGAGGTGGCGGTATGAGCTATGCTTTGTCTGGCCCGTTGCAGCAGGCGGTTTTTTCGGCGCTGTCTGCGGATGTTGCGCTGTCTGCTTTGCTGGGCAGTGCAATATTTGACGCAGCACCTGCCGGCAGCGTGCCACCGCTTTATGTGCAATTGGGCGGTGAAGACGTCGCCGACGCCTCTGACGGGTCGGGTGGCGGCGCTTTGCATCGGTTCAGGATCGCGATTGTGAGCCGTGCACCGGGCTATACCGAGGCCAAGCATGTCGCCGGAGTGATCAGTGACATCTTGCACGACGCTGAGCTGGAGCTGAGCCGTGGGCGTTTGATCAGCCTGCGCTTCGAGCGGGCTTCTGCGAAATTGATCAGCGCGGGACAGGTACGCCAGATCGAAATGCGGTTCCGCGCGCGGGTGCAGGACGGCTGAGACTTTCATTTTCAGACACTTCAGGAGACGACACATGGCTGTTCAAGCAGGTAAGGACCTTTTGGTCAAAGTAGACATGACAAGCGACGGTCAGTTCGAGACCATCGCCGGGCTGCGCGCCACGCGCGTCAGTTTCAACGCAGAGCCGGTCGAGGTGACGTCGCTTGATAGCGACGGTGGCTGGCGCGAGTTGCTGGCTGGTGCGGGCGTGCGCTCAGCGGCGATCAGCGGGTCGGGTGTGTTTCGCGATGCGGGCACGGACGAGCGGGCGCGCCAGCTGTTCTTTGATGGGATGACGCCGGATTTCCAGATCGTGATCCCAAGCTTTGGGATCATCGAAGGACCTTTTCAGGTGGCTGCGATCGAATACGGCGGATCGTTGAATGGAGAAGCGACATATGAGCTAAGCCTGCAATCGGCTGGACAGTTGCGGTTCACGCCGGACGTGACAGTTGACCCCGAGACGGGGGTATAAGGCGATGGCCAATCCGTGGAGAGGGGACGTTGAGCTGGTTATCGACGGGCAGCGCCAAGTGGCGCGCCTGACATTGGGCGCGCTGGCCGAACTGGAAGAGACGCTTGGCGATTCCAGTTTGCTGGAGTTGGTGGAGCGGTTTGAGGGAAACCGTTTTTCAAGCCGCGATGTGTTGCGATTGCTGGTTGTGGGACTACGGGCCGGCGGCATGAAGATAAGTGAAAACACTTTGGGCAATGCGGTAATCGAAGGTGGCCCGATGGCGGCGGCGCAAGCAGCGGCGGAACTTTTGGCGCGCGCCTTTGTGGTGCCTGCGTGACATCTGCCAAGGGGCTTGACTGGCCAGCGTTGATGCGGTCGGGCCTGATGGGCCTGGGACTGACACCTGATCAGTTTTGGGCCCTTACCCCGGCAGAATTGCAGTTGATGCTTGGCACAACAGGCGCGCAGGCACCGCTGCTGAGCGACGGGCTAGAGGCCTTGATGGCTGCTTATCCCGACAAATCGGAAAGGGACATATGATGACAGATGAAACGTTCGAGAACCTTGAAGACGGGGCAGAGCGGCTGAATGGCACGTTGGCTGAGACCAGCACGTTGGTCAGCGGTTTTGATGGTGAACTGCGCCGGATGCGAACGGCATTGGCCGGGACAGGACGCGATGTTGCCACCTTGGAAAAAGGACTAAGCCGGGGGCTGCGTCGCGCCTTTGACGGGGTGGTTTTTGATGGGCTGAAGCTGTCGGACACGCTTGGCACGGTCGCGCGGTCGATGGTGAACACGACTTATAACGCCGCGCTGAAACCCGTGAGCGAGCATTTTGGCGGATTGATCAGCCAAGGCGTCGGTTCGTTGGTCCAAGGAATTTTACCCTTTGCCAATGGCGCGCCGTTTTCCCAAGGCAAGGTCATGCCCTTTGCTCAAGGCGGGATCGTGAGCAGTGCAACGGCCTTTGCGATGCGCGGCGGAATGGGCGTGATGGGCGAAGCGGGCCCCGAAGCCATCATGCCGTTGGCGCGCGGCCCTGATGGCAAACTGGGTGTCAAAGGCGGCGGCGGCGGGGGTACGACTGTGGTGATGAACATATCGACCCCGGACGTGCAGGGTTTCCAACGCAGCCAAAGCCAGATCGCCGCCCAAATGTCTCGCGCCCTCAACAGCGGCAATCGCAACCGGTAAAGGAGAGCCTGCATGAGTTTTCACGATGTAAGATTTCCACCGTCTTTGAGTTTCGGCTCGGTTGGTGGACCACAGCGGCGCACGGATGTTGTCACGCTTGCCAATGGCTTTGAGGAACGCAACACGCCTTGGGCACATTCGCGCCGTGTATATGACGCAGGGCTTGGGATGCGGTCGATTGACGATGTCCAAGAGCTGACAGCGTTTTTTGAGGCGCGATACGGTCAGATGTACGGGTTCCGCTGGAAGGATTGGGCGGATTTCAAATCCTGCCGGTCTGCCCTTGGGGTCGCGTTTGACGATCAGGTGATCGGCTTTGGCGACGGTCAGCAGACCGATTTCCAACTGATCAAGACCTACGCGTCTGGCGACCATAGCTATCGCCGTCCGATCGGCAAGCCAGTGGCAGGCGCTGTGCGCGTGGGCGTCGAGCAGGATGAGCTGCAAGAAGGCATCGACTACGAGATTGATACCGCGACCGGGATCGTTTGTTTTGTTAACGCGCCGGACAGCGGGCTGGTGGTTTCGGCAGGCTTTGAATTTGATGTGCCGGTGCGCTTTGATACGGACCGGATCTTGGTCAGTGTCGCCAGCTTTCAAGCGGGCCAAGTGCCGAATGTGCCGGTAATCGAGGTGCGTGTCTGATGGCGGATTTCAACGCAGCACTGAATGCGCATCTGAAGACGGGCCTGACAACCTTGTGCCATGCTTGGGCAATCGAAAGACGCGATGGTGTCGTCTTGGCCTTTACCGATCATGATAGGGCGGTGTCATTCGACGAAATCGCGTTTCGCGCGGACAGCGGTTTGTCTGCGCGCGCCTTGTCACAAACAACCGGACTATCGGTTGATAACACCGAGGCTATGGGCGCGCTGAGCCATTCCGCGATCCGCGAGGACGAGATTGAACAAGGGCGCTTTGACGGGGCGCAGGTGACGTGCTGGCGGGTTAATTGGGCGGATGTCGCGCAAAGGACCATCCTGTTTCGCGGATCAATCGGTGAAATGCATCGGTCTGGCGGGGCGTTTCGGGCCGAACTTCGCGGATTGACCGAAGCGTTGAACCGTCCGTTGGGACGGATTTACCAGAAACCATGCTCGGCCGTTTTGGGCGATGCGGCATGCGGGTTTGACGTCTCGGCGTCTGGATATCTCATGTCGGTCGGGGTCGAAATTTGTGACGAGGGGCGGCGTTTTCATTGGCAGAACCTGCCCGGCTTTGAGGAGGGTTGGTTCGCTCGGGGTCGGCTAGAGGTTTTGGACGGGCCTGCTGCGGGTCTGTGGGGGATGATCAAACATGATCGCAAACTTGCCAGCTATCGAGAGGTCGAACTGTGGGAGCCGATCCGCGGAAAAGTTGATGCAGGCACGCAGGTTCGGCTGATCGCCGGCTGTGACAAACGGATGGAGACCTGCCGGCTGAAATTCAACAACCTTCTGAACTTCCAAGGGTTTCCCGACCTTCCCAACGAGGATTGGGTGATGGCAGTACCAAAGTCATCCGGGGCAAATTCGGGAGGATCTTTGCGATGATATCTGTATCGGATCAGATCGTATCGGCTGCGCGCAGTTGGATCGGGACGCCCTACGTTCATCAAAATTCGGTCAAAGGCGCGGGCTGTGATTGCCTTGGCTTGCTGCGCGGCGTTTGGCGCGAGGTTTTGGGGCCTGAGCCCGAAGCTGCTCCGGCCTATTCGATGGACTGGTCCGAGCCTCAGGGCGACGAAC
The DNA here is from genome assembly GCA_024636495.1 of Roseobacter sp. GTDB lineage: Bacteria > Pseudomonadota > Alphaproteobacteria > Rhodobacterales > Rhodobacteraceae > Sulfitobacter. The sequence goes on from JAGXGZ010000039.1 coordinate 22,569, forward strand.
GTCTGTGGCAGGCAGCCCTTCGGCATCTGCGCCCGAAGGCGCTGACCGCCGAGGCCGCCGGTGATGTATTGCTGTTTCGGATGCGCACTGGTGCTGTGGCCAAGCATTTGGGGCTGGTGGCGCAGACAGGACCAAATGCCAGCTTTATCCATGCCTACAGTGGTCACGGTGTGACTGAAAGCCCGCTAAGCGCCCCCTGGCGGCGGCGCGTTGTGGCTGTATTTGAATTTCCGACGGAGGCGAATTGATGGCGACGATATTACTTTCCGCAGCGGGTGCGGCGATTGGCGGATCCGTCGGTGGCACGCTTGCCGGGTTGTCTTCTGTTGCGGTGGGTCGTGCCTTTGGTGCGACTTTGGGTCGTGTTGTGGATCAGCGTTTGTTGGGGCAGGGCGCACAAGTTGTCGAGACGGGCAAGGTGGATCGTTTTCGGCTAACCACCGCAGGCGAAGGCCAAGCGATCACCCAGCTTTACGGGCGTATGCGGATTGGCGGGCAGATCATTTGGGCCTCGGATTTCAGTGAAACGACGACTGTTAGTGGGGGTGGCGGCAAGGGCGCTTCGCCAAAACCGCAAACGTCCGACTACAGCTATTCGGTGAGCCTTGCGATAGCCCTTTGCGAAGGGGAAATCACTGGCATCAATCGCATATGGGCCGACGGTGAAGAGGTGGCGCGTGATGATCTGAACCTAAGCTTATATTTGGGCACCAGCGACCAGTTGCCGGATCCGACGATTGCGGCAATCGAGGGGGCTGATCGCGTGCCTGCCTATCGCGGGACGGCCTATGTCGTGCTTGAAAACCTTGCACTTGGTCCGTTTGGTAACCGGGTCCCGCAGTTTTCGTTCGAGGTGATGCGCCCCGAAGATGCCGCGACCCTGGACGTTGCGCAGAGCGTCACACACGGTGTGACAGGTGTGGCGCTGATCCCGGGGACGGGCGAATATGCTTTGGCAACGACCCCTGTACATTATGGCGATGGCGCAGGTGCACGGTGGAGCGCAAATGTGTCTACGCCAGCCGGTAAAAGCGATTTTCTGGTTTCTCTCGACAGTTTGACTGCCGAGTTGCCAAAGTTGGAAGCAGCATCGTTGGTTGTGTCATGGTTTGGCGATGACCTGCGCTGTGGTGAATGTTCTGTGCGCCCCAAGGTCGAAAGCCCGGTGATAGAGGGCGAGAATATGCCGTGGCGCGTTTCGTCGCTTACACGGCGCACCGCGGGCGTCATCGCGCAGGAAGACAGCCGCCCTATTTACGGCGGTACGCCTGCTGATCTTTCGGTGATCGAAGCCATTCAGGCGATGAACGCTGCGGGCAAAGCGGTGCTGTTTTACCCGTTCATTTTGATGGACCAACTGGATGGCAACACGTTGCCTGATCCTTATAGTGACATGCAAACCCAGCCAAAGCTGCCGTGGCGCGGTCGGATCACCCTTTCAAAAGCGCCCGGTCAGTCTGGCAGTCCGGATGGTTCGTCCGATGCGGAAGCTGAGGTTGCCGCGTTCTTCGGGACCGTTACGGCGGCTGATTTCAGCGTCTCGGGGGGCCAAGTGATCTATACCGGACCTGCAGAATGGACGCTCTCGCGGTTTATTCTGCACTACGCAGCGCTTTGTGCGGCGGCAGGCGGGGTCGAGGCGTTTTGCATCGGTACAGAAATGCGCGGCTTGACGCAAATTCGCGGTGCCGGCGGTGCATTTGTGTCGGTCGAGGCATTTCGCCGTCTTGCCGCACAGGCGCGCGCGCTGTTGGGGCCGCAGACCCGGATCAGCTATGCTGCTGATTGGTCGGAATACTTTGGTTATCAGCCATCTGATGGCAGTGGCGACCGCTATTTTCATCTAGATGCCCTGTGGGCAGACGAGAACATCGATTTCATCGGCATTGATAATTACATGCCGCTGTCTGATTGGCGCGCAGGGGATGACCATAAAGATGCACAGGTGTGGGACGCGATCTATAACCTCGACTATCTAAAATCGAACGTCGAAGGGGGCGAGGGATATGATTGGTATTACCATTCAGACGCAGCAAGAGATGCCCAGATCCGCACGCCAATCACAGACATGCAGGCAGACGAGCCATGGGTGTACCGCTACAAGGACATTCGCAATTGGTGGTCGCAAACCCATCACGAGCGGATCGGCGGGGCACGGGCCGAGAACCCGACGGCTTGGGTTCCAAGCTCGAAACCGATCTGGTTTACCTAATACGGCTGTGCGGCAGTTGATAGGGGCACCAATCAACCCAACAAGTTTCTTGACCTGAAAAGTTCTGAAAGCAGCTTGCCGCGCTATTCTACCGGCGCGCGCGACGACTTGATGCAGATGCAATATTTGCGGGCGTTCGTTGAGCATTGGACGGATCCCGCGAATAATCCCATATCTTCGGCGTATGGTGGCCCGATGATCGACATGACCCGCGCGTTCGTGTGGGCATGGGATACCCGGCCCTATCCGTACTTTCCCAACAATCGTGGTTTGTGGAGTGATGGGCAAAACTATGCACGGGGCCATTGGCTGAACGGGCGTACATCCTCGCAACCCTTGTCGTCTGTAGTGGCTCAGATTTGCCGCCGTGCCGGACTTGAGGATTTTGATACCTCGCGGCTTTATGGATATGTGCGGGGCTATGGCATTGATCAGGTCAGTGATGCACGCGCCGCGTTGCAGCCGCTGATGTTGCGCTATGGCTTTGATGCTGTCGAGAGAGGGGGACAACTCAGGTTTGTTATGCGCGACGGGCGGGATGCAGTCCGCCTAGATCCAGCGGAATTGGCCGTAAGCGGTGACCTTGACGGCAGTCTTGAACAGAGCCGTGAAGCGCAGGCGGAAATCGCGGGACGTGTGAGGTTGCGGTTTGTTCAGGCTGACGGCAATTTTGATGCGATAGCAGAGGAGACGGTACTGGCCGATGATGCGACCCATTCGGTGTCTGCGTCAGAATTCAACATGGCCCTGACCCGTGCCGAGGGGCGTCAGGTGATCGAGCGTTGGCTGACCGAAGCACGGATATCGCGGGAAACCGTGCGTCTTGCACTGCCGCCCTCGATGCTCGCGGTGGGGGCCGGTGACGTGATCGAACTGCCCGCTGATGGGGCGGAGGGGGATGGCCTTTATCGCATTGACCGCGTCGAGCAGGGTGAATTGCAATTGATCGAGGCTGTGCGCATTGAACCAGAAGTCTATGGTCCAGCCCCGTTTGATGACGAACTGGTTGCGTTGAAGCCCTTTGCCGCCCCGGTTCCTGTCACAGCTCTATTGATGGACCTTCCGTTGCTGCGCGGCGATGAACTGCCGCACGCACCTTACCTGGCGACCACAGCACAGCCTTGGCCCGGCAGCGTTGCAGTCTATCAGTCAGGCAGCGATACAAACTATCAATTGAATAAAATCCTGCCGATCCGCGCGACCATGGGCGTGACCGAGACTGAGATGACCGCCGCCAGAACGGCTGTATTGGATCGAGGGGCCGGATTGCAGGTTCGATTGACCAGCGGAGCACTTGAAAGCGTCGAACAGGCGAGCCTGCTTGGCGGCGCTAATCTGGCGGCCATCGGCGATGGGTCATCTGACAAGTGGGAAGTGTTCCAGTTTTGCACCGCTGATCTTGTGGCACCCAATACCTATTGGCTGACCAAGCGGCTGCGCGGGCAGGCCGGAACGGATGCGCTCAGCCCGCCCTCTTGGCCGGTCGGTTCGCAGTTTGTTTTGTTGAACAGCGTCCCTGCACAATTGGCGCTCAGCCCAAATTTAAGGCGCATCTTGCAACATTACCGCATCGGACCGGCGCAGCGGTCTTATGATGATCCATCCTACATCCACCTGACCGGCGCATTTGATGGCAATGGATTGCGCCCCTTCAGCCCATGCCATCTGAAAGCGCTTTCGGTACAAGATGGCATCAATGTGAGTTGGATCAGGCGTACCCGCATCAACGGCGACGATTGGGCTGGCTTTGAAGTGCCTCTGGGCGAAGAATCGGAGCAATATTTGGTGCGCGTTTTGCGAGACGGCCAAGTGATACGTGAAGTCCGCACAACCTCGGCGACATGGCAGTATGATCAAAACATGCGCGCACAAGACGGCATAAGTGGTCCGTTCACGGTATCGGTTGCCCAAATATCAACGAGTTACGGGCCAGGTCCGGCGGCCCATGTGATGATCAAAGCATAGGGCGATTTGAAGGGATGCGCAAAATTGATACTGCCAATTCGGGCTTAGGGTTTGGCACTTGCCGCGAAATTACTATATTGAAATCTCAAAGAAGGATTTTATCATGGCAGAGCCTCGCAGAAATATCGCCTCCGTTGATCCGGTCTGGGACCAGATTTTGTCAGAAGCCCAGCAAGCAGTTCATGACGAGCCGCTGATGGGCGGATTTATTCACGCCTGTATTCTGCATCATAAATCCATCGAAAAGGCATTGTCATACCGTATCGCGGCTAAACTGGCCTCGAACGAAATGTCGATGATGGTTGTGCGCGAGATGGTGCAAGAGGCCTATGCAAATGATCCCGAGCTGATCAAGGCCGCCCGTGCCGATCTGGTCGCGATCTATGAACGTGACCCGGCCTGCCATCGGTTGTTGCAGCCGATCTTGTTTTTCAAAGGCTATCAGGCCGTTCAGGCCTACCGTGTGGGGCATCATCTTTGGGTAAAGGGGCAACGCGATCTGGCTTATTTTGTGCAGATGCGGGTCAGCGAAATTTTCGGCGTCGACATCCATCCGGCGGCAAGAATTGGCAAAGGCATTATGATTGACCATGCCCATTCTGTGGTGATCGGTGAAACGGCGGTGGTTGGCGATAACGTGTCGATGCTGCATTCGGTGACCCTTGGTGGGACGGGCAAGGAAGAGCAGGATCGCCATCCCAAAATTGGGGACGGTGTCCTGATCGGGGCAGGGGCAAAGGTGCTTGGCAACATCACAGTCGGCCATTGCAGCCGAATTGCTGCGGGGTCTGTCGTGCTGGAATCAGTTCCGCCATGCAAGACCGTTGCGGGCATTCCTGCACGTGTCGTAGGCGAGGCGGGATGTGAGCAACCTTCTGTCTTGATGGATCACATGATCGGACCGCAGGCCAGCTGAGGGTCTTCCCGAAAGAGTTGGTGTAACGGAAAAGCCGGGATCTATTGATCCCGGCTTTGTTTTATTTTCAGGATGGGGGGCTGTCTGCCCCCCAAACCCCCTGAGGATTTATCTCCATTTGGAAACAGCTCAGGCCAGCATGGTCAGTGGGTTTTCCAGATTATCCTTGATCGCCGTCAAAAGCTGCGCGCCCAAAGCACCATCAATGACGCGGTGATCGACGGACAAGGTCACAGACATCACGGTAGCCACGGCAAGTTCACCGTCCTTGCCCACGACCGGTTTTTTCACACCAGCGCCAACAGCAAGGATCGCGCCATGTGGCGGGTTGATGACCGCGTCAAAGTTATCAATGCCGAACATCCCAAGGTTTGAGATTGCAAAGCTGCCACCTTGATATTCATGCGGCGCCAGTTTGCGGTCACGTGCACGGGCGGCAAGATCCTTCATCTCGGCAGACAAGGCCGACAGTGACTTGTTTTCCGAGTCCTTGAGCACAGGCGTGAACAATCCGCCGTCGATTGCCACAGCAACGGCCACATCCGACGGCTTGAGTTTCAGGATGCGGTCGCCAGCCCAGACAGCATTTGCGTCCGGAACGGTTTGCAGGGCCAAGGCGCAGGCTTTGATAATGAAGTCGTTGACCGACAGCTTGACACCACGCGCCTCAAGTTGCTTGTTCAAATCTGCACGGAAGGCCATCAGCGCATCAAGCTGGATGTCGCGACGCAAGTAAAAGTGCGGTATCGATTGTTTGGCCTCGGTAAGCCGCGCAGCAATGGTCTTGCGCATGCCGTTGAGGGTGATCTCTTCGTACTCACGCCCCTCGTACATTTTCATGACCGCGTCAGCAGAAGGCCCGCTTGCCATTGCAGCTGGTTTGGCAGCGTCGGTTTTTGCGGGGCTGCCGGAGCTTTCTGCTTTGCTTGCAGACGCACTGGAGACTTTAGCGCTTTCAACGTCTGCCTTAACGATCCGACCATGTGGGCCAGACCCTTTGACCTGCGACAGATCGAGACCTTTGTCCGCCGCGATCCGCCGTGCAAGTGGCGAGGCGAAGATACGTTTACCATCACTGTCTTGGGGGGCAGCAGGCGCCGCTGTCGCGTCAGTCTCGCCACGACCGTAGCCTGCGGCAGGTGCAGTTTTATCAGACGCTTCGGCAGGAGCAGCACCAGAGGACACATCCGCCTTAGGCGCAGACGCCGCACCGATGTCATCGGCACTTTCGCCGTCTTCCAGCAAAACCGCGATTGGCGTGTTCACTTTCACGCCTTCGGTGCCATCCGCGATCAAAATCTTTCCGATCACACCTTCGTCGGTGGCCTCGAACTCCATCGTCGCCTTGTCGGTTTCGATCTCGCACATGATGTCGCCTGACGACACTGTGTCGCCTTCTTTGACAAGCCATTTGGCCAATGTGCCTTCTTCCATCGTTGGGCTGAGGGCGGGCATGAGGATTTCTATAGGCATGTCGTCCGCTCCTTATTTATAGGTGACTTTTTTGACGGCTGCGATCACATCGTCGGTGGTCAGCAGCGCCAGTTTTTCAAGGTTCGCCGCATAGGGCATGGGCACGTCCTTGCCGGTGCAATTGATCACTGGCGCATCAAGATAATCAAACGCTTCTTGCATGATCACGCTCGAAATGTAGTTGCCAACCGACCCTTGTGGCCAGCCTTCTTCGACGGTCACGCAGCGGTTGGTTTTCATCACCGACTTGATGATGCTGGCGGTGTCCATCGGCCGCAAAGTCCGCAAATCAAGGACTTCGGCCTCAATACCGTCGGCAGCCAGTTTCTCGGCGGCTTCAAGGGCATAGGTCATGCCGATGCCAAAGCTGACGATGGTGACATCGCTGCCTTCGCGCCAGATGCGGGCCTTGCCGAACGGCACGGTGTAATCGTCGACATCCGGAACATCAAACGACTTGCCGTACATGATCTCGTTCTCAAGGAACACAACGGGGTTAGGATCGCGGATCGCGGATTTCATCAGGCCTTTGGCGTCAGAGGCGGAGTAGGGCATCGCGACTTTGAGGCCCGGAATTTGCATGTACCATGCCGCGTAATCCTGACTGTGTTGTGCGCCAACACGCGCCGCAGCACCGTTGGGGCCACGAAACACCATGGGTGCACCCATCTGACCACCGGACATATACAGCGTCTTGGCGGCCGAGTTCAGGATGTGGTCAATCGCCTGCATGGCAAAGTTCCACGTCATGAATTCCACGATGGGGCGCAAGCCGCCGAACGCAGCACCCACACCGATCCCTGCAAAGCCGTGTTCGGTGATCGGTGTGTCAATAACGCGCTTTGAACCGAATTCGTCCAGCAACCCTTGGGAAATCTTGTAAGCGCCTTGGTATTCAGCGACTTCTTCGCCCATCAGAAACACGTTTTCGTCCCGGCGCATTTCCTCGGCCATGGCGTCACGCAATGCTTCGCGCACGGTCTGCTTTTTCAGCTTGGTGCCTTCGGGCCAATCTGGCGTCATGTCTGTCTCGGGGGCCGCTGGCGCTTTGGCCTCTGCGGGTTTGCTGTCTGCCGTGGCCGCAGGGGCAGGGGCCTCAGCTGGCGCATCAGACGATACGTTCTGGGCGGCAGAGGCATCTTCGCCTTCTTCCAGCAGCACGGCAATCGCGGTATTGACCTTGACGCCTTCTGTGCCTTCCTGAATCAGAATTTTGCCGATCACACCTTCGTCGGTGGCCTCGAACTCCATCGTGGCCTTGTCGGTTTCGATCTCGCACATGATATCACCAGAGGACACGGTATCGCCCTCTTTGACCAGCCATTTGGCCAGTGTGCCTTCTTCCATGGTCGGGCTTAGGGCGGGCATAAGAATTTCAGTTGCCATGGGTTAAGCCTCCTGTGGAACTTCGGTTGCGTAGATATCAGTCCAAAGCTCTTCCGGGGCGGGCTCGGGGCTGGTCTTGGCGAATTCGGCGCTGTCGTTGACGACTTTCTTGATCTCTTTATCGATCGTTTTCAAATCGTCTTCGGTTGCGTATTTATTCTCAAGCAGGATGTTGCGGACCTGTTCAATCGGGTCACGCTCGTCACGCATCTTCTGGACTTCCTCGCGGGTGCGGTATTTCGCAGGGTCCGACATGGAATGGCCGCGGTAGCGGTATGTCTTGATCTCAAGAATATAGGGGCCATCACCGCTGCGTGCGTGTTTCACAGCGCGTTCGCCTGCGTCCTTGACGGCCAGCACATCCATCCCATCAACCGCTTCGCCCGGAATGCCGAACGCCTTGCCGCGTTCCCAGATTTCCGCGCTCGAGGTCGAGCGTTGCTGCGAAGTGCCCATGGCATACTGGTTGTTTTCGATCACGAAGATCACCGGCAGCTTCCAAAGAGCGGCCATGTTGAACGTCTCGTAGACCTGACCCTGGTTTGCAGCACCGTCGCCAAAATAGGTAAAGGTGACGTTGTCATTGCCCTTGTACTTGTCAGCAAAGGCGACACCTGCGCCCAACGGCACGTTCGCACCCACAATACCGTGGCCACCGTAAAACTTTTTCTCTTTCGAGAACATGTGCATGGAGCCACCCTTGCCGCGCGAATACCCGCCTTCGCGGCCCGTCAATTCGGCCATAACGCCGTCAGGGTTCATGCCGCAAGCCAGCATATGGCCGTGATCGCGGTAGGTGGTGATGCGGCTGTCGCCCTCTTTGGCGGTGGCCTCAAGGCCGACAACAACGGCTTCCTGACCGATATAGAGGTGGCAAAAACCGCCGATCAGACCCATGCCATAAAGCTGGCCCGCCTTTTCCTCGAACCGCCGGATCAGCAGCATGTCCTTGTAATAGGCCTTCAGCTCTTCAGCACTGGCGTTTGTTTTCTTGGTCGGTTTTTTGGTAGCCATGAGGCAAATCCTCCGTACAGTTATCCCGCGCATGCGCAATATAGTTTAGCATTAAACTATCTCATATCGGATTCTACCTATGAAGGCGAGAGGCTTTTGCCCTTATGCCGAGAACGGCAATAAAATGGCCCGTAAACTTGCCAAGATATTTGCCGAATGCCGCAAAGCGTTAACGAATGACGATCTCGTCTGTGCGGATCATGCCCAGAACCTTGCGGGTCTGTTCGTCCAGCAAATCAAGATCAAGGTAATCATCGGACAGGCGTGCCGTCAAGTTTTCCATCCGGGCCACGTCGCTTTGCACCTGAACCAGTTGCAGCCTGAGGTCTTGCGCCTCGGCCACAATCTCGGCGCGGCGAAACAGGCCGAAATTACCCTGAATCGCGGCAAATGCAAAATACAGTGCAAGGCCAAAGGCGATAGAAAAAAACAAAAGGGTGCCGAAAGCGGGCTGGCTGCTGCGGTTCATCTGGTCTGCCTCATACCGTCTCTTGGTGGACGTTCTGGGACTATGGCACAGGTGATTCGCAAAGGGAATCCCTTGCGTTCAAGTTAACGAAATTTTGCCCGCAAATTCGCAGAATTCAGATGGGTTCTAACCGTTTCCGTGCAGGAAAACGCCTAGCCTCCAAGCGCTGCAACACCGGGGAGGGTTTTACCCTCCATCCACTCCAAAAACGCGCCGCCTGCGGTGGAAATATAGGTGAAATCATCTGCCACACCGGCCTTGTTCAAAGCCGACACCGTGTCGCCGCCGCCTGCTACAGATATCAGCGTAGCTTCGCGGGTCAAACGCGCCGCTGCCTGTGCCGCCGCGACCGTCGCAGTGTCAAAGGGGGCAATCTCGAACGCGCCCAGGGGGCCGTTCCAGATCAGGGTTTTCAACCCCGCAAAAGCATCCTCCAGCAAGGTGACCGTCAATGGTCCTGCGTCCAGGACCATCTGGTCGTCGTCCAACACGGTTTTGGCACCAAGCTCGACAATCTCATGTTCTGCTCCGGCTGCAAATTCGCGTGCAACCAATCCGTCGACAGGCAACAACACCCGGCACCCGGCTTGATCCGCTTGTTTCATGATGTCCTTGGCAGTCTCAAAGAAATCAGGCTCTGACAGGGACTTGCCCAATTGGGCACCCATCGCCCCCAGAAACGTATTTGCCATACCACCCCCAATCACCAGCAGGTCCAGACGGTTCACAAGGTTCTCAAGCAACTCGATCTTGGTCGACACCTTTGCCCCGCCGACCACCGCACCAACCGGGCGTTCGGGCTTGGCCAACGCTGCCTCAAGCGCGCTCAGCTCGGCTTCCATCAAGCGCCCGGCGCAACACGGCAGCAGCCGCGCCAAGGCTTCGGTGGATGCATGCGCGCGGTGGGCGGCTGAAAAGGCGTCGTTGCAATACACATCGCCCAAGGCGGAAAGGCGGCGTGCAAATTCGGGATCATTGGCGGTCTCACCGGGATAGAAACGGATGTTTTCCAGCAACACCACATCAGCGGCAGCGATTTCATCGGTCCCGTTTTCGGCGGCCTCAAGCGTTTCGGCCAGCACAACCTTGCGGCCAAGTGCGGCTTCCAACGCAGGTTTCACGACCAGCAAACTTAGATCCTGCACGCGTTTGCCCTTGGGGCGGCCAAAATGCGCCAGCAAGATCGGCTTGCCGCCTTTGTCCAGAATATCGTGCAGCGTCGGTACAATGCGCTGGATTCGCGTATCATCGGTCACGCGCCCGTTTTCAACGGGGACGTTGATATCGACCCGTACCAGAACCCGCTTGCCGCGCAAATCCATGTCGTCCAGTGTTTTCCAGCTCATTTTTATCCCCAATCCAAGTCGCAGTTGCCGTGTGTTTTGCCGTTATCGCGCGCGGGGTCAATGCACCTGCTTGGCAATCGGCCCAACTCGCCTTAGGTAACTGCAAGCAATTTATGAATAGGAGAGCGGCATGGCCGAGATCAAAGACCCAGAAAACACGATCCTGATGGAACTTAAAGGTGGCATGGTAACCATCCAGTTGCTGCCCGACCTGGCACCCAAGCATGTCGAGCGTATGAAAGAATTGGCCCGCGCGGGCAAATATGACAACGTCGCCTTTCACCGTGTGATCGAAGGTTTCATGGCGCAGACCGGCGATGTGGCCAATGGCAACATGGAAGATAACTTTAACCTGCGCGCCGCAGGAACCGGCGCTTCCGACCTGCCAAACGTGCCTGCCGAATTCTCCAAAGTGCCCCATGCACGCGGCAGCATCGGTGCTGCACGCTCTGCCAATCCTGACAGCGCCAACAGCCAGTTTTTCATCAACTTCAAAGACAATGACTTTTTGAACGGTCAATACACCGTTTACGGTCAGGTCATTTCGGGGATGGAACATGTCGATGCGCTCACACGGGGCGAGCCGCCAGCGAGCCCTGACCGCATGATCAGCGTCAAGGTTGCCGCAGATGCGTAAGCTTTTCGCAGCAACCCTTGCCACAGCCTTAATGGGCAACGCGGCATTGGCCAGTGGGCTTGCGATTACAGTCGATGGCGAAGCCAAGGGCGTGATCAAGATCGACCTGCTTGAAGACGTGGCCCCACAGCATGTTGCCCGCATCAAGGCGTTGGCCGAATCGGGTGCCTATGATGGCGTCGTCTTTCACCGCGTGATCGACGGTTTCATGGCGCAGACAGGCGATGTGGAATTCGGCAAGGCCGGTGGTGACACGCAGCGCGCCGGGATGGGCGGTTCGGATATGGACGACCTCCCAGCCGAATTCTCGGACCTGCCGTTTGACCGCGGCGTCGTGGGAATGGCGCGCAGCCAAAGCCCGGATTCGGCCAATTCGCAGTTCTTCATCATGTTCGATGAAGGGTATTTCCTGAACGGGCAATACACAGTTGTGGGCAAGGTCACCGAAGGTCTCGACGTGCTTGACGCGATCAAGCGGGGCACCGGCGGCAATGGTGCGGTCGACGGTACGCCTGACAAAATGGCCACCGTTACCGTTACTGAATAATATCACCTTTACGTGGGGCGGGCTGACAAGCCCGCCCTTTGTCGTGTTTAATCCCGACCATGATCAAACATATTCTTGTCGTCGCAGCAGTGCTGCTGGCCCCGACCGCAGGCCTCGCAGATCCAAACTTTTGGAAGAATGAATGGCCGCAAACTGATTTTTCTAAAACCTCTGTCGACAGCTGGGTCGAAATCATGTCCGGCGGTCCGGGCAAAGATGGTATTCCAGCACTCGACGCACCCACTTTTGTCGTCGCCGAAAGTGTGACACAGATCGCCCCGCGCGAGCCCGTTATCACCGTCGAGATCGACGGCGAACACCCGCGGGCCTATCCGATCCGCTATTTGACATGGCACGAGATCGTGAACGATCAGATCGGCGACATGCCCGTCGCCGTAACCTTCTGCCCGCTGTGCAATTCCGCGCTGACCTTTGATCGCCGAGTTGCAGGGCAAACGCTGCGCTTTGGCGTCACCGGCAAATTGCGCAATTCCGATATGATCATGTACGACGCCCAAACCCAAAGCTGGTGGCAACAAGCTCAAGGCCTTGGGATCGTCGGCGCGCTGACCGGGGCCGAGCTGGAGCTGATCCCCAGTTGGATGGAAAGCTGGGCCGAGTTTACCGCCCGAAACCCGCAAGGGCTGGTGATGGCAGAACCTGCGTTCAACCGCGCCTACGGGCGCAATCCCTACCGTGGCTACGATTCCCTGACCCGTCCGTTTCTGTACAGCGGCGACCCGCCCCCCCACAGTATTGACGCGCTTTCGAGGGTCGTGCGGGTAGGGGATCGCGCGTGGCCAATGCAGCGGCTGGCCGATGCCGCCCAGATCAAAGAGGCAGGCCTCACGATCAGTTGGCAAGCTGGACAGGCGTCAGCCTTGGACAGCGATGCCATCGGTCAAGGCCGCGATGTCGGCAGCATCCGGGTGCGTGACGCGCAAGGCCGTGATCTGCCCCATGACGTCATGTTTGCCTTTGCGTTTCATGCGTTCTGGCCTGATGGATTGTGGATGCTGGCACCCCAGTAGCGCAAACGAAAACAGGCGCCGCAGTTCCTTGCGACGCCTGTCCGAAATGTCTGGCCTAAGCGCTTAGGAAGCCGGGTTCGGCTTTTGCGCAGGGGCGGATTTTGAACCTGGGTTAAGCGGATCGTCCTGACGCTGCACCGATCCTTCGAAATGCGCGCCGCTTTCAATCGCGATGGTCTTGTGGATGATATCACCTTCGACCCGTGCAGTAGATGTCAGACGCACCTTAAGGCCACGCACGCGGCCCACAATACGACCATTGATCACAACATCATCAGCAATCACTTCGCCTTTGATCGTCGCTGTTTCGCCGATCGTCAGCAAATGCGCGCGAATGTCGCCTTCAACAGTGCCTTCAACCTGAATGTCGCCGGTTGTCTTCATGTTGCCTGTCACGTGCAGGTCCGAAGACAGAATCGACGCAGGCGGTTTTGCCTTGGGGGCACTCGCCTTGAATTCGCTTGGCTTTGGCGCAGCAGGTGCAGCAGCCGAAGACGCAGAAGCAGCGCTTGACGAGGATGCGTCTGGCTTGGGTGCGGGGTCGTTGATTTTGCTTTTAGAAAACATCGTTTGCAGCCTTGATAAAGATCATGGGATTTACAGCCTTGCCACCAATACGAACTTCATAGTGAAGGTGAACACCGGTTACCCGTCCTGAGGCTCCCATATCACCTAT
>JAGXGZ010000040.1 GCA_024636495.1 Roseobacter sp.
GGCGCTTGAATACTTCTCGACCCATCGGTTCAGAGTGGCGTGATCAACATCGACGCCGCGCTCGGCCATGATTTCTTCGAGATCCCTATAGCTGCATCATGCAGCACCGGCACAATCAAGGTGCGCCAATCGATCTGGAGCAACGCTCACCACGGCGACCCAACAAGACACGACCGGTATAATAGGGTCAAAGGTACGCGATCCCCTTGGATCCACCGCCGTGAAAAACGCCAAACAAGCCGCCGAAACAGCCGTCGCATCGACCGTCAGCCCGCTTTCCCCATAGTCTCACCAAGCCCCCCGCGGCTTCGTCCTTCCGAGGTTTGTCAACGCGGGCCGCCATCTCCTGGCAGGCACTGTTGCGCCACGGCCCGCATCGAAAAACCTTCAGGGATGCGGACATTCGCTGCACCTGCAAACTAAACGGGCGCGTCGTAAGAAAGCAGACGCTCAGGATCACGACCCATTTTTGTCGGGGTGCATCTGCAGCGAAGGTCGGCAGTGGGCCGTTCATGTTGAACGGCCAAGGGTCCGACAGATAGGGTGAGCCGGTCCCTCGCTGCGCGAAGCACTAAGCGGTCTCAGTGCTTACGATGAGCCAGAAACCCTCTCTTATCAGTTTACCCTAATTGGACCCATAGTGTTACTGTGCCGCAACGGTTTTTGTGCGCGCAGGGGCTGTGTGCATGCCCAGCCTGTCAAGCAGTTCAAAATCCTTCCATGCGGCTGGATTTTCCGTTGTTAGCAACTGATTGCCAACAAAGATCGAATTCGCTCCGGCGAGGAAGCACAGTGCTTGCAACTCATCGCTCATGCCCGTTCGTCCCGCCGATAAGCGTACGACAGAGGCTGGCATCAGTATCCGTGCCAGGGCCACCAAGCGGACCAAGGCAAAGGGATCCACTTGTTCAGCTCTCTTTTGTATTGGCACCCCCTGAACTTTGTTCCAGAGATTCACCGGCACACTGTCTGGATGCGCGGATAAGGTGGCAAGCGTCACCAGCATGCTAATCCGGTCTTGTTCCGTCTCGCCCATTCCAAGGATGCCGCCGCAGCAGACTTTGATCCCGCCCTTTCGAACATATTCGATGGTTTCCAGCCTATCGTCCATGGTCCGTGTTGAGGCGATTTTCTGATAATACTCCGGCGATGTGTCAATGTTGTGGTTGTAAAAGTTAAGGCCTGCAGACTTTAGGCTTGCCACCTGATCAGGCGTCAACATGCCAAGTGTCATGCAGGTTTCAAGACCCAGCTCCGAGACACCCCGCACCATTTCGCCCAATTTGTCCATGTCGCGGTCTTTGGGGCTGCGCCAAGCGGCCCCCATGCAGAACCGTTGCGCCCCAGCAGCTTTGGCAAGTTTTGCCGCTGCAATGACATCATTCGCATCCATCAGTTTGGTGGCCTTGACCCCAGTTTGATGATGTGCGGATTGCGAGCAATAACCGCAATCTTCAGGGCATCCTCCCGTCTTGATACTTAGCAAGCTTGCTGTCTCGATTGCGGTGGGGTCAAAATGTGTTCTGTGGATGGTTTGTGCGCGGTGAATCAGATCGGGGAAAGGCAGGCTGTGAATTTCCTGTGCCTCGTTTGTAGTCCAGTCGGTGCGGATCATTGGGTCCGCCCCTTCAACAGAGACAGTCCCGACACAAGTGTCGCCACCAGCAAAACTTTGACAACATCGCCAAGCAAGAATGGGCTAAGGCCTGCTGCCAATAGCTTTGGTGCTGGAACAAACAGCGCAAGCCATGCAAGTCCAGCTACATAGACAACCGCCAGTCCCGCGAGCATGGACAATACCTGCCCCGTCCAGCCGCGCCCTGCCGCGAGCCAGCCGACCAGCCCTGAGGCAATCAGATAACCCAGCAGATAACCGCCAGTTGGTCCAACGATATAAGCGATACCAATGCCGCGGGCGGGTGTTCCGGAAAAGACCGGTAATCCGATAGCGCCGGCACCAAGATATGCGGCCATCGCAGCAACCCCGAGCCGAGGGCCAAGTGCGACTGCGACCAGAAAAACCGACAACGTATGAAGTGTCATCGGCACCGGCCAGAAGGGAATCTGCACTTTTGCGCCAAGCGTGATGAGCAAGGTGCCGCATAGTGCAAGACCAATCCCCTGCCAAATTGAGGGGGGCCGCGTACGTGAGGTGGTAACAAATGCCATCTGATTTCCTCCAAAGATAGCCAGAATTTCTGTCACAATTAGGAAGGCTGGAGAGAAGCGAGGCAATTCAGATTATAGATAATTACCTGAGAATCTCATAAGTACCTCTATCGTTGCCATTTTTTACCGACCGTTTTTGCTTACCAATCCAGCCGACGTGCCGTGCAAGCGTGCTACAGGCTATGTCCACTTGACCTTTTCGCAGCGCGTCAAGGATGGTGCGATGATCATGATCAGTGCGCGCCTCCCAGTTTATGCGCCAAGCAACTAAAAGGAAGCGAGCACTTGCCGCCTGCAAATCGTCGATGGTCCTTAGCAGGCGCGGCATCTGGCAAGGCTCAAGTATCAGCCGGTGGAAACGCCGGTTGGCCAGTTCCCAATCACGCACATTGCCAGCTGCATCTCCTTCTCGGTTAGCCTCATTGGCTTTGGCAATCATTTCAGCCGTTAGGTTGGGGGCCGCATGGCGCAGGGCAAGCCCCTCAAGGCTTGCTCGCATCTCAGCAACTTCGCGTAACTCAGCCATGTCAAAAAAAGTGACGCGAAAACCTCGTCGTGGCAAATTTTCAGCAAGACTCTGCGCCTCAAGTTGGCGAAAAGCCTCGCGCACCGGGACATGGCTTGCGCCAAATTCCAAGGCGATATGATCCTGCCGAAGCCGCGTGCCCGGGGCAATCTCGCCAGAGATAATACGGCCAGCTAAAATACGTGCGATCCGCGCTGACTGTGTCTCTTTGTTTAGCGCTTTCATCGATTATAGATAGTTCGGCGGGGTTTGGATGTCGATCACGGTTCCTCGTTTTGTTGATAGTTTTCGAAACTGGGAACATAAACAAGCTAACGTCAATTAAGTCCGCAGACCAACGTCTCAGCTGAAGAAAAGGTGCGCTTTGCACGAACGACCGCAATGCGAAAGCCGCACCGCAGCATCAGGCCGACCGGCGAATGGCGGCATTGGGCCGACCACGTTGGTCGGGGCGTGAACGTTTGGCTGGATCGCTGCGGAGCGGCTAAAGTCAGCAAAGAGCCCAGAGTTACCGATGCTTCGCGGCCCACGAGGGTCCGGTTTTGGGGACAATCAGTAAAATCATCTTAGAAATTTCGGGCCTCTGTTGACATTCATCCCAGTACGACCGCTGCGGCATAGCATCGGGGCGTTCATGAGCATACTTGGCATCCCGTAAAAAATGATCTATCGGGCGCATCTCCGGTCGCAGCCTACCCGGACACCAAAACAAGGGTTATAACATGAAGACAATTGTCATCTGCTCGGGCGGGCTCGATTCTGTTTCGCTTGCGCATATGGTTGCGCGGGAACGACACCTGACCCGCCTTGTGTCCTTTGATTACGGACAACGCCACCGTAAAGAATTGGACTATGCCGCCCGGTGTGCACAGCGGCTGGATGTTCCCCACGATGTGATCGATTTGCGTAGTATCGGTGCGGCCCTGACTGGATCGGCCCTGACGGACGATATTGATGTGCCGGATGGCCATTACGAAGAAGAAAGCATGCGCGTGACCGTCGTGCCGAACCGCAATGCCATTATGCTGAGCGTGGCCTTCGGCGTGGCTGCAGCGCATAGCGATGACGCGGTTGCCACGGCGGTTCATGGCGGTGACCATTTTATCTACCCTGATTGTCGGCCCGCCTTTACACAAGCGTTTGAGACGATGCAAAAGGCGGCACTTGATGGGTATGCGAATGTGTCGCTTTATACGCCGTTCGTTTATCGCACCAAGGCTGACATTGTGACCGAAGGCGCACGCCATAAGACGCCCTTCGTGGACACATGGTCGTGTTACAAAGGCGGAGAGGTCCATTGCGGACGCTGCGGCACCTGTGTGGAACGTCGTGAGGCCTTTGACCTTGCAGGCGTTGACGACCCAACGACCTATGCCGATCCCGATTTCTGGACCACGGCCATCGCCAACAAGGAGAACGGCTAATGTATCGGATCACGAAAGAATTTCACTTTTCAGCCTCACACCAATTGGACCATCTGCCCGATGATCACCAATGCGCCCGGCTGCATGGGCATAATTATATCGTCGTCGTAGAGCTGGCCTCTGCAGCCCTCGACAGTGATGGCTTCGTGCGCGACTACGGAGAATTGAAGGCCCTTAAGACCTATATTGATGATACCTTTGATCATCGTCATCTGAACGATGTCATGGATGAGGCGTCCACTGGTGAAAACATGGCGCGTCACTTTTATGACTGGTGCGCTGCACGCTGGCCTGAAATAAGTGCCGTCAAGGTCAGCGAGACACCCAAGACTTGGGCGGAATACCGTCCATGAGCCAGCTGCGCATCGCTGAAATATTCGGCCCCACGGTCCAAGGCGAAGGGGCGCTGATCGGTGAGCCGACCGTGTTTGTGCGAACGGGGGGCTGTGATTACCGGTGCAGCTGGTGCGACAGCCTGCATGCGGTGGATTCTGAATTTCGCCACACTTGGGCTTCGATGACCACGCAAGACGTTTGGGCCAAGGTGCAAAGGTTGTCGCGAAACACCCCGCTTACCGTATCCCTTTCGGGTGGCAACCCGGCGATCCAGGATTTCACAGACCTGATCGCGCTGGGGCATGCAAGCGGTTACCGCTTTGCCTGCGAAACCCAAGGATCGATTGCCAAGCCGTGGTTTGGTAATCTGGATACGCTGGTCCTCAGCCCCAAGCCCCCCTCAAGCGGTGAAACTGTTGACTGGGCCGCCTTCGACAAATGCCTTGACGCCGCCAAAGATGCTGCGCAGATCGTGATAAAAATCGTAATCTTTGACGACGCAGATTACGCATGGGCCCGCGCGTCGGCTGATAGATATCCGCACCTGCCACTCTATCTTCAACCGGGCAATTTGGAGGTCGATCCAGAGGTCGCGGTCGACCCTCAGATATTGGCTGATAAACTGCTTTGGCTTGTAGATAAAACAATGGCAGACAGCTGGTTTGCGCCACGTATCTTGCCACAATTGCATATCCTGCTTTGGGGAAATAAACGCGGGGTCTGACCCGTTCAAGGAGATACTGATGGAAACGATTTACAGCGACTTGAAGCAGTTGGGCGATCAAACCGAGCTGCCCCAATCCCCAGAAGATGCAGTTCTGGAAAGGGTCTCGAACCCGCAGGGCGATGTGGCCTATTGCGTGCGGTTTACTGCGCCCGAGTTCACATCCCTTTGCCCGATGACGGGCCAGCCTGATTTCGCGCATTTGGTGATTGACTACGTGCCGGGTGAATTTCTGGTCGAGTCCAAATCGCTCAAGCTGTTCTTGGGGTCTTTCCGCAATCACGGTGCATTCCATGAAGACTGCACGATCTCAATTGCGCGGCGTTTGGTCGACTTCCTGAACCCGCAATGGCTGCGGATCGGCGGCTATTGGTATCCGCGCGGTGGCATTCCAATTGATGTGTTCTGGCAAACAGCTGCTACGCCGGAAGGCGTATGGATTCCCGACCAAGGCGTACCACCTTATCGTGGGAGGGGATGAAATCATGAATATAGAGACGATATAGGGGCCATCGGCTTTTGCAAGGTCAAGGTCGGCTTTGTCCGCAGTGCCGCCGCTCGCCCTCCGGTTTGACGCTGATTTCGTTTGCAAGTGCAGCGAAGTTCGGCAGTTAAACCAGGTTGACCAATTTTGCATAAAGGATGGATGGCTGCTTTCGAAGGCAGCCGAAAAACCTACTCGACAGCTACAGCGGGCTGAAGGAAAGCGCAGCCGAGTTGTTGGAACGCGTGAACCAGAAGGCGATCTAATCGGACGATTCAGTGTTTCACACCGTCTGCGGCCGCGTCTCAAGCACCACGCGGTGCCCAGAGAATAATACCTGCACCAACAAGGCAAATGATCGCTCCGATAACATCCCATTGATCCGGGCGATGGCCTTCCACACCCCACAGCCACAGCAGGGACGATACGATGTAGACGCCACCGTAGACTGCATAGGCGCGTCCCGCCTGATCGACCGGGCTGAGCGCCAGTAGCCAAGCGAAAGCGGCAAGTGATAGCATCCCCGGTGCCAGCCAGAACACGCTCTTGTCCAGCCGAAACCAGGCCCAGAAAGCGAAGCATCCGGCAATTTCGGCCAGCGCAGCCGTGAAGTAGATAAGAACTGTCTTCATAGTCTCAGACATATGCTCCGGGCATTAACGGGTCTACTGTCAAAGATCTCCCCGTTTCAGAGCTGCGATCCCAAATCCAAGCCCACGCTGGGATATAGACGCCTTTCTTAAAGAAGTGTCCGTCCTAAACGAAGAAAAGCGCGGAAACAGACGTTCGTGCATGGCGCAGCGAAAGCCCGGACTGCCAGCACACCGACGTTTCAGTCGACAAAAATGCTGCACCATGCACCAACGGCCGCTTCGACGGGCCGCACCGCAGCATACGGGGTGGTCGCTGGAAGGCGGCTGTGGGCCGTTTAAGTTGTTGGTATACACTCACGGTAAGGGCGGATTGCCGACCTTCGCTGCAAGTGCGAGCCATCCATCCCGCGAGGCTGGAAGCCGACATTCAGGCCACCCCCGAAACCGCGCTTGGCGCTACGCTGCCGCAAATCAGCTCAGAGCCTGAACTATCGAATTTGCGTGAATTTTGAACAGTTGATCCCCTGCGAAGCGGTCATCCATGCGCTGCAATAATAATTTTGCCTGCACACCGTTTAGCTGTAGTCTTTTTTGCAAGCCAAAGAAGGAACGAACCAATGATGCTTTGCGATGGGTATGGAAACGCGATTTCCACCAAAAGTTCGGATGCGCGCGACCACTACGATCACGGAGTTCAGTTATTCCTTGGCGGCGATTTTGGAGCGACTGAAGCTTTTGAGGCATCGCTGACTGCGGATCCAGACTTTGCTCTGGGACATGTTGGGCTGGCACGCGCCTTGATGATGGAAGCGCGGATGCCGGAAGCAAAGGAAGCGATTGCTTGCGCCCAAACGCTAACGGGTCAATCGGATGATAGAGAGTGCGCCCATATCGCTGCATTTGGGGCACTGTTTGCAGGTGATCCCCAGCGTGCCCGAGTGGCTATCAAGGCACATGTAAGAGACTATCCCCGCGATGCATTGGCGGCGCAACTCTGTACGAATGTCTTTGGGTTGATCGGGTTTTCAGGGGAAGTCGGCCGCGAAGCAGAATTGCTTGCCTATACCGAGGCGTTGATGCCCCATTATCAAGGTGACTGGTGGATGATGTCGATGCACGCGCTGTCGTTGTGTGAAACAGGGCAGATCGCCGCCTCTCAATGCCTTATGGAGGGGTCGCTGGCCATAAATCCGCGAAATGCAAATGGCGCGCATTTTCGCGCGCACGCCCAGTACGAGGCGGGTGATATAACAGCCGGACGACGTTACCTTAGTGAATGGATGGAGGATTACGACAAAAGGGCAGTTTTGCACGGCCATCTGAGTTGGCACGTCGCCCTTTGGGCGCTGCATGACGGCGACGAGGCAGCAATGTGGCATGCTGTGGAGAATGGGGTTCTGCCTGGCAGCTCTCACAGTTTGCCAATCAATGCCCTTACCGACACGGCGGCAATTCTCTATCGTGCTGAAATCGCGGGTCTAAAAGTGCCTCCAGAGCGTTGGAAAGAGTTGAGTGAATATGCCGCCTGTTTCTTTCCTGAAACAGGGCAGAGCTTTGCGGATATTCATGCGGCGCTGAGCCATGCAATGGCAGGCAATGGGGAGCGCCTTGCCTATATCGCTGACACAGCCAAGGGGTTTGCAGGCGATCTGGTTCGCCCAGTTGCAAAGGCCTGGCGCGAGATTGCTCGAGAAAACTGGACAGGTGCGTTAGGATATTTGTCCCAGGTTATGGCGACAACGGAACGTCTGGGAGGCAGCCGAGCACAACGCGACCTGATTGAGTTGGCATATGTCAATGTACTGATGAAGCTTGGGCTGGACGATGAAGCCCGCCGCACACTTAAGATGCGCAGACCGGTGTTGAGTACGTCCACACCAGTCCGCGGACTGCACTAACCAGATATTTAGGGTTGTCAGTCAACAGTCTGAATGTGGCCATCCAGTTCAATTTTTGCGAAGGCGCACATCGTTCACCGAAAGGTCATGAAACCATTGAAAATGCTGTGCCCTACATGAATGTTCGGTATCGCGTAGCTGCTGAGCAGAAACGTACTTACCGCTGTCGGATGGCGCGCGGACGCTGTTGATCCGATATGCAGACATAGTAGAGGCGGCACTGGCACCCGGCGGCGGCCTGCCCCATTTGCCCGGCTATGCCAGCAAATCCGCAGAACAGGCGGCGCGCATTGCGGGCGTGCTGACGATGTGGCGTGACCTGCACGCGCCCGAAGTGAGCGCAGTTCAAGGCCCCCGACATCAAGGGCGGATTGCAGACCTTCGCTGCGCCCGCAAACAAAATTGTGTGAACTGACAAAAGCTGACACTCAGGCCCGTGTTGCGGTTTTCTCGATGTGCAAGCGCGGCGAACGGCAGTAAAGAGCCCATTCGAGACGAAGTTTTCTCGTCCGACTTTTTAGAGGAACGCCCAAAGCAGCCCCTTACAGAAAAGATCATTCGATAAACGATGCCGGAGTTTGCTGAGTGCCCGCCCGCCAAGCGCTCGGCGTGATAGGGTCGTTGGATGTCTCTGACTGCGTGAGATTATCAGACATACGCGCAACAATTAGTTTGGTCAGGAACAATCCAAACGCTGGATATTGAAGGCAGACCTGCATTAAATCGTGATCACTGATCTCGTATATTTCACAGTCTTCGGAGCAAGTTGCCGACGCAGTCCGAGTCCTTTCCGGTGTGAACAGTCCTATTTCTCCGAAAAGCGTTCCGGGCTGAAGGTCTTTTCCAATCTCCGGTACCAAAACCTGTCCCTTGTGCAGAAAGCACATTTTCAGAGCCACGTCTCCTTTGCAAAAAAGCACTGTGTCCTTTGGATAGGTCTTGATCGTCATAAAGGGCACGAGTGCTTCAATATTGGCGCTGCCGATTGAGGCACGTCGAACCCGCCGGAAAAGGCTTATCTGCTGCATGGTGCGCAATATATTCAGAGGCAGCAGAGCAGCATGCAACAGCAATACGGGCATCAGACCGGCAGCCGCAGCATAGACGATAAAAGCAATATTCGAAGATATGGCAAGCACGCGCAGCGGTACGATAGTTTTCATGCAAAAGCTCACAAAAACAAGGACAGACGCCAGATAGCCTGCCAGTTCGCTCCAATGCCCAATATATTGGGCAAATTGCGCCATAACCCAGTCCAGTGACATATTTCACGAATCTCTCTTTATCCTAATTGGTAGAGCTATCAGCTGAACCGGCAAAGACTTTTGGCACATTTGTTGCCTGTCACCTGCCATAGTTGCTCTACCAACGTGAAACTGAACGGCTGCTATAGAGAAAGGCTTGCAAGCTTTGGCTTTTTTTGCGAACGGCAGCAAAGTCCGCATTGCCGCCGCTCGCCGTCTGGTTGATCCTTGATTTCGTGTGCGAACGCAGCGAAAGTCGGCTCTGAGCCCAAAGCGACTGGCGCTGCAAACGTCACAAAGGGCGGGAAAGCTTCGCGCCCTTTGATGGAGATGTTGGCCCGTTCCGTGGCATCAATTAAGCGCAAAAGTCGAGCTTTTCTGCGGGGAGCGCTAACGTATTTTGCTAATATGCTATGCGGCCAAATTCTCTACAGCATCATGCGCTCCTCGCATTGAGGTCTCGGCATCTATCATAAGCTGATCAGCGGCGATGACTTCGACATTTACGATCCCAATAAATGCCAAGAAGTGCCGCATGTAGTTCACTGCAAAGTCGGCTTCAGATCCTGAAGCCACTCCACCGGATGCTACTGTAAGGACTGCGCGTTTGTTGTTAAGTAGACCGACTGGACCGGTTTCAGTGTAGGCAAATGTCACGCCAGCACGGGCCACCAGATCGACCCATGCTTTGAGTGCGGCAGGAACACCGAAATTGTAGATTGGGACACCAATAACCAGCGTGTCGGCATCCATAACTTCTCGAATGAGTTGGTCAGAATATGCAAGTAAATCCACCTGTTGGGATGTGCGGTCAGCCTCTGGTGTAAAATTCGCCGCTACCCAAGCCTCATTAATGAGTGGCACACCATCCAACAGATCACGGGTAATAACCTCGCTACTGCCTAGCTTCGCAATGACCCGATCAGCCAATTCACGGGTCACAGACCCATCGCGACGGGCTGAAGCGTCGATCCTTAAAATTTTCGGCATATTTTTGGTGCTCCTATCGGGCATGAGAGTAAGTCGATGGAGTAAAAAGCAATACCTTGATGCCGTTGCCCAACTCATTTTTCTCAGTAGCGCCGGCATGAGGGTCAAACTCAGGCCGTTGCCTTAAATTTGAACCCAAAAGCCCAAAGAAGCATCGCTTTCGGAATGTTATTCCCCCTGACATTTTTGAATGGCCACCAAGACCTCCTGCTCGCGGACCGACCATCTCTTCTTTAGGTTCGACCTTGCATTCCGAGATGCGTGATTCACGAGCAGCCTTCAGCTGGGATGAGGGCAGGAACGTCCGCACTCCCGACCTTCACCCGCCGAAAATGCTGCAAGATGGACGAATGGCCGGTCTGGTGACGCTGCACCGCAGCGCTCGTCCACGAGGCAAACGTCAGGTTAGGGCCGTTCGTGTCGATCGACATCAAGGGCGGATTGCCGACGTTCGCTGCACCTGCAAGGTCAGGTGATTCAATTCGCCGCAGGTGGCCATCTTGCATGATCCGGCTCGAAGGATTCGAAACATGGGATGACACATCATCCTGTCGATACGTCTTGTGCAGGGGACGCGGTCCCCCAGATCCTGCATGTTTGGCTGGGCGCATTCCGCTCCCAGTTCACTGCCCCAAGCTGGCAACATGTGCTCGTGTTGATCATGGGCTGCATTCTTGCGCCGGGCAAGCGCACC
>JAGXGZ010000002.1 GCA_024636495.1 Roseobacter sp.
CCAGATTGCGACAGTGCCTTATGATGTCTCAACAGCCATCGGCCCGGCAAGGATCAACGCTATGAGATCAGTCTGCCGATTGGTGCCGGTTTTTTGCAAAAGGTTGCGTATGTGAAAGGCAATGGTGGTTTGAGAGACACCAAGCTTTTTTGCGACCTCCGAGGGCCGCGCTCCGCGCGTGAGGCTGGAAGCGACACGTGCCTCGGTCGGCGTCAGATCAAACAGATCGATCAAAAGTTGTTCAGATACCTTCTTCGCCTGCGTTGGGGGCGACAAAAACAGGGCGGCGTGCGGTTGGGTTGCCTCGTTGTCAGGGCTCGGAACAAGGCTGCAGACCAAAGCCGAGAGCGATTGCTCCTTTCCCGTCAGGATGACGCCGGTGACTTTTTCGATGCCCGCATCGGCTGCACGCAAGGTGTCCGTAATCGCCTGCCGTAACGCTTTATTGCAAAGCGGATCTACTGCACGAGGCGTCCCGTGCCATATCGAAAAGAACGCCGCTTCTTGTGCCATTGCGCGCGCGGAATTGTTGGCGTGGACAACACTGCCGCGTGCGTCCAGAAGCACGATCCCGAGTGTGATCAGGTCAAGCACCTGCTGAGGCCCGCTGCTGGAAAGCCCTGCAAGGGCCGAGCGCAAGCTGTCGATCTCGGTATTTTGTTGGCCGCGAATGCGGACCAGCTGCTGCAGTCGCGCGGAAACCGTCGCCAGCAGAAGATCATATTCCACCGGTTTGACAAGGTAATCATCTGCGCCCTGAAGCTTGCCTTCGATCACTTCCTGCGGTTCCGACATGGCCGTGAGAAATACAAAAGGTGTAGCGGCAAGGTCCGGACGTTCGGCACGCAGAGCCGCCAATAATCCGTAACCGTCAAGCTTTGGCATTGTGATGTCACATAGCACCAGATCGGGCGTGATCCCGACAAGCAACTCCAGTGCGGCCTGTCCATCCTCGGCAGCCAGCGTGCGATAGCCAGCTTCATGTAGCTCCTCCAAAATGTCGCGGAGTAGGGCAGGTTCGTCCTCGACGACAAAGATCAGCGGTGGCGGTTCTATTTTGTTCATCCTTTCGTATCTCCGAACCGCGGCAAGGTCATACGGAAAGTCGTCCGCGCATCATCGGAAAGAAGTCTGATCTCGCCCCCCTGCATGCGCGCAAGGCTTCGTGCAATGAAGAGCCCGATACCTGTGCCCTGAGTGCCGACACTGTTGCGACCGCGAAAGTTGGGTTCGAAAAGGCGATCGCGATCGGCGTCGTCTATCGTGGGACCCGCATTGCTGATGTCGCAATGGACGTGTTTATCATCATGATGCACGCGTGCAGACACGTTGGTGTCAAGATCGGCGAATTTAAGTGCGTTGGACAGTAGATTTTCCAAGACCTGTTCCGCATGCGCCGGGTCACATAGCGCCACGGCATCCACCGCTTCAGCGTGATGCACGTCAATCCTGATATCGGGCGATGTCGCGCGCAGCTGGGTGCCGAGCACTTCCAGCACTTGCATCAGGTTACAGGCAATCCGCTTTGCACTAGCCTGTCCTGCTTGAAGCCGTACCGCATCGAGTGTGCTTTCCACCAGACGCGTCAGACCTGCGATGGCATTGCGCGCAACCGCCGCACGTTCTGCCGTCTCGTTCGCATCCGCACGCGGCCCTCTGCGGATTAACCGCTGTAATGCGGAGTCAGCGACTGCCAGCGGAGTACGGAACTGGTGCGAGATCATGCCTGCGAAATTACGATATAGGTCGGCAGCGGAGCGCTCGCGGGTAAGCGCATCGTCCAGCTCTCGTGTTCGTTCAGCGACCAGATGCTCCAACCGCCCGCGGATTTCGGCATCTTTTTGCCGCGCCATATGGCGGTCACTTGCGTCATGGATAAAAATAATTGCCCCGACGACCTGTTCGTCATTTCGCATGGGCGAGACCCTGAGATCAACGTGCAAGGGTGGGGCATGTGCGTCCCGAAAGTAGGGCTGCAATGCAAGGCTATTGATCTTGCCACCCAATGCAGCCGTGATGGCCTGTCGCACTTGGGCAACATCGAAGAAACCGGCTATTTCGGACAGTTCTCGCCCTATAGTCTGTTCTGCAGTTTGACCCATCATGTTTGACATCGCAGGGTTCCAGATCGTACATCGCCTGGCATCATCAACCGCCAGAATCCCTTCGCCACTGGAGGCAACCAACAGGCTCGAGAAATCCCGCTCGCGGTGCAACATGGCATTGCGCTGGCGCGACAGGCGCAGCGATAGAAAGAGTGTGACGGTCAAAACCGTGCCCGTCACCATGATGCCGATCAGTGAGACAATAATCTGTCGCAACTGGTCGCGGGATGTTTCCAAACGCCCGCCAAGATTGTCCCATTCGCGGACCATCGTCATGTTTGCCGCGCGGACAAAGAAGGCGGCAAATGGTGTCAATGTTTGTCGAAGCTGTCGAACATCGGCTGCGGTGAATGCCTTGGGCAGTGGTTGAATTTCCTGCAACGTTGCATGCAACTCGGACAAACGCTGGTGCAGGCCGATTTCGGTGATGAAGCGTCGCTGCGGCCCATCCTGCAAGAGCGCGAAACGGCTGCGCAGCAAGTCCAGCCTGAGTGCTATTTCCTCTGCGTCAGCCTCTCCCAGTTCCGCGCGCAATGTGGTCTCAACCAACCGCCGGGTTGCGCTTTCGCTCTGGTGCATCACCCATAGCATGTTCTGTTCGGCGTCCACCTTGATATCTGCTTCCACTTTGAACATGCGTATCAAGGCGAAGCCAAGCAGAACGGCAAAAATCAAAATGGCGATAACCGGTAGGATCAGCCGGATCCGGGAACCGCATAAACGCCTCATCTGACCTTGATCTCCGACAATTGCCAGACCCAACGATAGTCATAGCGGATGTCTTGCAGTTTCTTGTGGGCGTCGCGCGGGTAAACGATCCACAGCGGTCCCTTGTCGGCACGTTCCAGCGCCCTGCCGTCCATACTGTAGGCGATGATCACGTCGAAGCTTTCGAAGTCGCTCATGGGAATATCGATGACGTAGTCATTTAACGCCGTGGCTGTGACCATCTTGCCCTTGATGTTGAGGTGGCCAAGAAGATCGCGCAGCAAAACGCCGGTGAAGCGATGGGTCGCGTCGGTGACAACGGTGGAGGTGCTGAACGTTGTTGCCGGAAGGGCGCGCAGATCTGCGATGGTCAAGCGCGCCGGGGCATCAGAGTTCAAGCCTGTCACTTGTAACACCGGTTTATCATCCTGCGCTGCGACAGGCAGGGCCGCAAGAATCAGACAGACCAGAGCAGTTAGGGGCGTAAGACGCATGGGGTACCCTCCGTATGACCGGTGCAGTTCAGCAGGCTGCGGGGTATTTTTCAATTCATATCGCAGATTTATTGGCACGTCCCCCTCTGAACGAACGGGGCGGAGGGTATCCCCATAGGCTAGGATTTTGGGGTATCTTCAAGAAACACTCGCGGTGACGCCCTTTAACAAACCCGTCTTCGCACTTGATGATGGGTACTCGTGAATTTCAGCGCGAACCGAAAATCACGTCTTGGACCGCCCCGTTTGCACTGCGAAATACGGCAATGAGAAATGCTCAAAAGTTTTTTCGTCGCTCCGGTATTCAACGAACACCAAAATTTTAGAAGAAGGAAGTTTACAATGTGGGATTTCAGCATCGGCGCCACGCTCGGGATGATGGGGCGGACGCTCCCGTTCATTCTTTTACGCTTAGCCGTCTATTTTGGGATTACGCTTGGATATATTCTCGTTACCGGCGTTGGGGCAGGGGTTGGTTATGGCATTGGAGGCTTTGGCGAGGAAGGCTTGCGCGCCAGTACCACCATGTGGGGAGGAATTGCGGGCTTTAGCATTTTTGGCGCGATCATGTATTGGGCGCGCGAATACATCCTCTATATCGTCAAAGCGGGGCACATTGCGGTTCTGATCGAGCTGATTGACGGCAACCCGATGCCTCAGGGGCGTAGCCAGATCGCGCACGCCAGTACCGTGGTCAAGGAGCGGTTTCCTCAAGCCAGCGCTCTTTTTGCCATGGACCAGCTGATCAAGGGCGTTGTCAGGGCAATCAGTGGTTTGGTGCAAGGCATTCTGACCATCCTACCCATCCCCGGCGTGCGACAGCTAGGGGTGATCCTGTCGGCGTTCTTGCGTGTCGCAGTCGGGTTCATCGACGAAGTGATCCTCGCCTATGCGATCCGCACCAAGTCCGACAACGCGTGGATGTCCGCCAAAGAGGCGCTTGTTCTTTACGGACAGAACTACAAACCCATGCTGAAGAACGCTGCATGGTTGGCGATTATCGTCTACGGGCTGAGCTTTTTGGTATTTCTGGTCATGCTCGCGCCAGCGGCTCTGGTTGTCTACCTGATGCCGGGCGCTTGGGCTGCTGGCGGCATGGTATTTGCTTTGCTTTTTGCCTGGAGTGTCAAAGCTGCCGTTTTGGAACCATTCGCGATCACCTGCATGATGCAGGTCTATTTCAAAACAATCGAGGGCCAGCAACCCAATCCTGAATGGGACGCCAAGCTGGAGCAGATGTCAGGCAAGTTTCGCAAGCTGAAGGACCGTGCCCTCGGAGCAGCAGAGGGTGACATTGCGCCCCTGCCTGAGGCAATTCAGAAATGACGATGCGACCGAACGCAACCTTGTGAGGGTACTTGGCCCTTGGTTTGGCGCATTTGCTAAACATTAACTTGGACGACAGCACCAGTGGTGCCACTTATGTCGGTAAGATTTTCACCAACGAAAGGACTATTTTATGAACATGCAAACGGCGGTAAAAACCTGTCTGATCGAGAAATACGCGACTTTTTCCGGAAGCGCCAGTCGGTCTGAATATTGGTGGTTTGTTCTGGCTTATGTAATTGGTGCCGTGATCGTGTCGCTTTTGGGCATCGGCTTTCTATATCTGATCTACACACTCGCGCTGATCGTTCCCGCCGCGGCTGCCGGGTACCGACGCCTTCAGGATACCGGACGAAAGGGCTGGCTTATCTTTATTCCCGTAGGATTGGGTCTGATGAACATGTTCCTGATACCAGCCGCGCCTGTTGTTCAGGATGGCACGGTGACGCAAATGCCTGACATGACCGGAATGGGAATTCTGGCAGTGTTCTCGGTCGTTCAATTGATCGTGGGTCTGGTGTTTTTATGGTGGCTGACCCGTCCGTCACAGGCCGAAGTGAATTCGTAGGGCCCAGATGCAGGTGGTCAGGACCATGATCGGAATTACGTTACCGATCAGGAGCAAGGATCAGCCCATGCTAAACGGTTTCAAATCAGGTATCGGCCCCGCCATTCTGTCGCTTTTCGCAGCCTTTGCCCCTGTAGAGGCGACCGCGCAATTCGACGGACATGGCCCTGACTCTTGGCAGGTGATGGGGGTTTTCAGCGACGACTGGCTGTACCTGCGCATGTCGGTCAATGAATCTCTGTGAAATATTTTTTAATACTGCCTGCTACCCCAATGTGCCCCAGTTGTGCCAAAGAACTAAAAAGGGCCTAGCGCCAATCTGCGCTAAGCCCTTGAATTAATTGGCTCCGACGGTAGGGATCGAACCTACGACCAATTGATTAACAGTCAACTGCTCTACCGCTGAGCTACGTCGGAAC
>JAGXGZ010000003.1 GCA_024636495.1 Roseobacter sp.
CACTTCTGTGGTTGCCGTCCGTGATGCAAGAGTTTTTTTGAACCGTTTGAGCGCGTGATTGAGTGCGGTCTTCTGTCAGGCCTTTGGTGCGGCATTTCCGAAGAGCCGCTGGCCGGTATGGTGATCTGCAGATTGGGTCCATATCTAAATCCCGAGCTTTTAGTCTCGTAGTGCATGTCTGGTTTTCCCAACCTAGATCTGTTCAATCATTTTGCCCATTCAGGTTATTGCCCTCTTACACCCCCATCCACCAACGTCGGTTTGCCGCCTGCGATCAAAAGATCACACGGCCTCAGCCAACGCCGGATCTCGATAATCCTCATTCGTCGTCAGCATAGCCCAAATTCCGCGTGCCATCTTATTGGCCAGAGCTATTGCCACGAGCATCTTTGGTTTTCTTGCTGCCATTCGAAATAGCCATGATCCTTCCGGGATTGATTTTCGTCCGAGCCAACTGAGGCGCGACATCGCCCCTATTATCAGGAGCCGGCGAATGTCGGACTGACCAGCCTTGGAAATGCGCCCTAACCGCTCTTTACCACCAGAAGAATTTTGGCGTGGAACAAGACCCAGCCATGCGGCAAAATCGCGACCACGCTTGAAAGATTCCATCTCAGGAGCGAAAGCCTCAACTGCAAGGGCCGTTATCGGGCCAACGCCTGGCATCGTTTGTAGTCGCCGCGCTTTGTCAGTCTTAAGAGCCAGTTGTTTCACTTTTTCCGTCTTGAGATTGATACGGGTCGACTTCTCGCCAATCTGCTCAAGGAGGTCTCGACACTCCTCCACAACCAGCCCTGGGAGATCCGCGTCGGGTTCATCCAAAATAGCCTTAATACGTTTGATATGACTGAACCCCTGCGGAACCGCGTAGCCATACTCATACATCACAGCCCGCAACGCATTCACCAGCTCAGTGCGCTGATGGATAAGCCGCTCCCGGCCACGAAACAGAACGGCCCTGGCCTGCTGTTGTTCAGATTTGGGTGCAACAAAACGCATTTCGGGGCGTTGTGCAGCTATTGTGATAGCCTCGGCATCTGCAGCGTCATTCTTTTGGCGTTTGACGAAAGGCTTCACATACTGCGGCGCTATCAATTTGACCTTATGGCCAAGTTTGATGAGTTCCCGAGCCCAATAATGAGCACTGCCACAGGCCTCCATCACAACGATAGCCGGGGGCTGATCAGACAAGAACTCTAATAACTTTTGCCTTGGCAGCTTCTTGCGGAACTTAACTTGCCCGCTCAGTGATGTTCCATGAAGTTGGAAAACATTCTTTGCGAGGTCCACTCCAATCATAGTATCTTTCATTTTGCCGTCCTCTCTGTTTGATGGATTTCAATATCACCATCATGGCACATTGCGATGCCGTCTGGGGAGGGCGGCAACCACCCCATCTAAATCGCTCGGAGGCAGAGGAGAAATTGCAAGTATCGTTGGTTGCGGGGGCTCGCAACTCACGATTTCTGCGGTTGGTCGAGAGCGAGGTTCCGCAGCGTGCAGGGTAAGGAAAGCGAGGGCGTCTGGCAAACACATCGTTCTCAGTCGTCGCGTCGTTTTTCTTGGGCGCGATCGTTGGCATGTGTCCAATGCATAAGGACCGCACACCGAGGTGCATCCGGCGCGGCAGCTATTCAAGCATCTATGATCTGGAGGCTGCGATCTATGATTATCTGGCGCGCCACAACGAGAGGCCGAAGCCATTCACTTGGACAAAGACGGCCGAGGACATCCTCATCCGGGAACGCCGCGCGCTGGACAAGCTCGATGGAATCCGGGGGAACCGGTAAGAAGCGTCAGACTCAGAGCACTAGGTTACGATGCTCCGATGGAGATCTAGTCATTGCGTGGCCGTCTGAGCTGCTGCCGTTTTCGTGGACACTGAGATAAGGTGTTTATGAGATTGAAGAACAGCAATGACGAGAAAAGTTTACAGCCGAGAATCTAAGCGCGAGGCGGCACAACTTGTGGCGGTCCACAGTGTGAGTGTCGCACGAAAACTCGTCACTTTCGCTAACGCACTCTACAAATCGCGTCAAAACTGGACCAATCAACCTGCCTGAGACATACAGGTTCTAGGGCGCGGCCGTTCAAAAAATAGCCCGGGAGCGATATCCGGTCTAGAAACCATAGCTGGCGCCAGTGGTGGGCTATCGACCGACAACGATGTAACCCGCCCAGTCAATCGGGTCCGTGAATGGCCGAATTTCTTCGAAATGCATTGATCTGGGAATCGGTGATCTAGCGCCCGACCCCACCGGGAGTTTCGCGGATCGCGTGCGCCGCCTCACATGAGAAAATCTCACCTCCGCGATCTCTTTCGCTTGCGAAAAAGTCAGATAGTCTCCCGCGATCAGCTCGCTCAAGCGAACGCGGCGAAGCCAGCCCTGCGCCTCGGCCAGTGCCTCGGCCGGGATCGTTGCGCCCCTTCCGCCATGACCAAGCAAGGTCTCGTAGAAGCGCAGGGCAAGTACCATCGCCGCATCGTCGAATACCGGCCAGAGCGTTCCGATCGCGGCCTCCGCACCTATCTGCAAAAAAGTCGGCAGCAGACCGACGAACTCATCAGGTACGCGCGACGCCCCGGAGATACCACTCTCACAACATGACAAGTAGGCAAGACGAATAGGTCGACGAGCACCAGATCTCAGGCGCCCGAGAAACAAGTGCTCGTCGCCGGTCAGGTATACGCAGGACTTGTCGGGTGCGGCCCAGTCAAACCGGCCATGCGCTGCAATGTGCAACATGGAACAGCTGTCAATATTGCGCAAAACATTCGCGAGAGTAGCCTGCTCGTCGGCAAGGAATGACACATCGGCAGAAAGGGGCAGCGCCGCGATCCGGTCGCACTCCACCTGTGCGAAGGGCAATGTCTCACCTGGTGCCCCGATCCCTGCGGTCGACACGACGACCAAACCCCCTCGCCCCTCTTCAGAGGACCGGTCCAGCAGCGCAGTGCATGGCACGAGGGATATGGGCCATCGCTCAAAAAAGGCTGCTCCGTCTCCAATGTCGCCGGCCCCCAGGGGCAGGGCTGCCAACTCGCCGGGTGGAGACAGCACCACCGAGGTTCCGGGAGGAACTCCCATTTCGATCATTGCGGCGTGTATCGGGGCCATCAGCGTTCGGCCGATAGCGTTAAGACCCGCACCGACACAATCCGACCAGGCATCTGCAACCCGGTTCGCCTCTGCCGAGTCTTGCGGCTCCGAGTCCATGAACCTTTCGTATTCATCGCTCCATGCCGCGTTGGAATCGTCTCCGGCCAGAAATCGCTGGAGTCCCTGTGCGTCCGGAAGAGCTATTTTTCTCGGTCGAATTCCCGGAGCTATCATGATGGCCGTCATCCAGGCATCGACCATGGCGACCTGAACGAGGACCGTCCCGTTTCCGATACGCCTTTCCAAAACGTCTGCAGAGATCGTTTCCACTTCGATATCCAAACCCTGACGTCGTCGGAAGTCGAGATATTCCCGCCAGGCATCACGGCATTCATCGTTGTTCCCAGATTGCCGTGCACGTTTCAGCCTTTGCAGCGCCGGCGCCAGACGGCTGGCCGTGTCCTCGTCGTCGCTCGGAGGAGCACCAGCGGCGAATGACAGGACATGACCGAGGCCACGGCCGCTGTCGAGAATGACCGCTGCATCGCTGATGTTTCCCATTTCGAGGTGGCATCGGGCGGCGCGCGCGAACTGGCCCCGCATTTCCGCGGACCGTTGATCGGTCGCTTCGCTCGAAAGCGATGGATCCGATGCAATGATGCGCCACGCGGCTTCGATCCGTTCTAAAATGGAAAGTGCCCTAGCCCAGTTGCGTCTTTGGTATTCAAGGTAGAACCAGCGCCCGGATGTTTGCGCGAAGAGAAAAGGGGCACGCTCGACGGCTAGCATGTCGATAGCCTGAGAAAAGCAGTCCGATGCCTGCTCTAAAGATATGTCGTCCTTTGCGAGCACGGCATAGGCGTGCAGGTAGCTCGCCCGATCCGACAAGAGCCGCATCCGCCGACCGTCCGGCGTTCGGCTTTCCGGGTCCAGTAAGCCCAACGCACTATCGACATGGGCGACGGCGCGCTTGGCTGCCGAGGACTCCTGTTCGATCTTGGCGATCCTAAACTCGGTCTGTGCGAGCGAGTGCAAAAGCTCGATCCGGGTGGATAAATTGTCGGTGGAAAGCGCAAGCATGTTGCGCCGCGCGAACAAGCTACGCACCGCGCTGGGCGGCGAACCCGGCACCGCGCATTGGATCGCACCCAAGCCAAAGGGGATGTGGGAACGGACCTATCAAAGAAAGCGGTTTGAGATTAAGTGGTGCGAGAACCAAGCAGACCAACATTTTCTCAGCAAATTTGCGCACCTTCTCAGCGCAGAGGAACGTGAAATGTTTTTTGGGACTTAACGGGGGGAATCTGAAACTTGCGCCGCAAAACCTCCGGACCGCAGCTATCAGTCAATTTCTTACGCCGTCAGTTTGAAAATAAAAAACCACTTTCCAGCTCTTCAGAGACTTCAGTTTGTTGCTTCGGTCGGTGCAGGCAAAGGAAACCTTCCCTGTGCTGCGGCCTTAGGCTCTCGAATTAGAAGTAGAGGACTTCCAACTGTTCCGCTCTTGCCAATCAACTTCTTATCGAATGTCTCTAGTGCGTCAACACTAAGGTGAATTGCGGTTGCGACATGAATAGCGTCTTTTGGTTTGATACTATTTTCCCAAACATGAACCTGAGCATCTTCTGCCAGTTTACGAGAAACGTTGTAGACTCGAATGTAGCTACGACGAAAAAACCTTTGCACCAGATCTGCTTTTTCTTTTTCTAACTTTGGCTCACCGCGCATCCACAAAACCTCTGCGAGCGTCAAAGCTGATGTCACGATTAAGACTTCGCCTCGTTCTGCCCGCTGCAAAACTCCGTCGCATTTTTCATCTTTCCCAACCTCCGCATAGAAGTGGCTTAGAAAGCAGGCACTATCCCAATATATCTTTTCGACGCTCATGTAACAGCCATTATCCCTCGAACATCATCTGCCGTGGGCAAATCACTGTCTTCGGGCAAGACATCGATCATGTAAGCTTCAATGCTTATCGGTGTCCCATCCCGCCGATAGTGGATGCGGCCCTCAATCTCGACCCTTCTTCGAAAACTGCTCAGCACTTTCTCAATCATCCGCTCAGGAACGATGCAATTGATCGCCCTTGAATATAGAAAATCATTTACACGTATCTTTAAAGACCCTGCGGAATCTTGGATCGCCTCTAGTCTGCCCTCAATCGTACCAACATCGTAATAATCTGTCTCCCAATCCTCTCGGATTAATTTCGCAATTCCGGCCCCAATTCGGACTGGTTTCTTTTTAACCCATAGATTTACACCCCTGCCGTCCTTGTGTTTGGATACTAAGTCAGACAAACTTTTGAGGTGATTTAGTGATTTTTCGGATAGACCTGCTCCGTGAACATCCCCACGAGCCAAAGCAGTAGGGCCAAACTCAGCCTTATTGTAGATCATTGCCAAGCGAGAAGGTGGAGCACCTTTATTAGGCTCAACACCAACCAAGGCGCTTCCTTCTCGAACACGGACAGTCCAAGAGATTTCAGCGCCGTCGCCTTTTTGAGATGCTGTTATCTCCGCAACGTAGCCCATAAAACTGCGGACAGCCGCGACAAATTCCTCTGGGGACAAGTCATCCCCTAGATCAATCGTAAGGTCAGTTGGAATTTGATCCGGCGTCGCCATCTTATATTCTTCCTCATTGGAAAAATCCTACGCCAGCGAGGAAGCTCTGTACAACAACCGATTTAAGGTAGGGCAATCAATTTTCGGTTTCCTGAGGAAAGCGCGGTCATGCGACCCTGAACCCCACTTATCGTAGAGAACTTCAACGTCCAACCCAACTTGCTGCTAAAGCGCGGCTCGACCGTAGGCGTATCTAGATAGAAACAACATCACCAAGCAAAATCCTCACTGTGTCAAAATCGAACAGGAAGTCGGCCATACAAGTTCAGTTTGGGGGTCAAATTGGGGGACGAAAGAAACGAAAATCACCCTAAATACATGATAAAAAACAATAATTTAAGATTAAATGGCGGAGGAGGTGGGATTCGAACCCACGGTACGCTCTCACGCACGCCGGTTTTCAAGACCGGTGCATTCGACCACTCTGCCACTCCTCCGCAGCAAAGACCCCATAGAGCGGTGTCAGCGATTCTGCAAACGTCGAAATGCATCATATTACCCCTCAAGTTAGGGGAATTTTGCCTATCGTGCAGCGGCAGCCTTTTCAGCGCGGGCTGCAAAGGCTAATGTCGCGCAAAGATCCCGGCAGCGGGGCATCAAACATGCCGTTCATGCGGCGCGAACAGGCACTGGCGAAAACGCCGGGTCAGCAGGCAAGGACGGCTAAAATGGACAGGCGCTCGGATAGGAACTTCACTCAAACGCGGCCCTTGATCTTGGTCGCTCTCGCTCTGACCGCCTTGGCCGGATGCGATGCGAACGGTACGTTCGGCTTGGGTCAGAAAAACGGTGCGGCGGCGCAATCCCAATCGACCAAGCTGGTAGAACGGGACGTCGAAGCGCCGGATGTCTTTTCCGTCACCGACCAAGGCCTTTGGGACGGTCGTCCCAGTCTTGGCGGGGTTTGGGTGGCGCACCCTGATGTGACCGATCCCGAACGGGTGATCATCCGCAACGAGGCAAACGGAAAATTTGTGATCGGGGCGCTTTTCCGCCGCGAACGCGATCTGCCCGGGCCAAATCTGCAAATG
The DNA here is from genome assembly GCA_024636495.1 of Roseobacter sp. Lineage (GTDB taxonomy): Bacteria > Pseudomonadota > Alphaproteobacteria > Rhodobacterales > Rhodobacteraceae > Sulfitobacter. The sequence goes on from JAGXGZ010000003.1 coordinate 6,760, forward strand.
TCGTCCGACGCAGCTGCCGCGTTAAATGTTCTGGCCGGGGCCCCTGCCCCGCTGAATGTAACTGCTTTGCGCCGCGCAGAAGTCGACGCACCCGAGCAGACCTCGGCACCCGAGACAACCGTCACGGCACCAGCAGCAGTGACAGAAACCACGCTTGATCCGGCATCTTCTGCCAGCGAACCAGCACCGGTTGCCGCAGCGACCGCGCTGCCGAAACCCTCAGCGCCCGTGCAGACATCAAATCTGGAAAAGCCCTATATCCAAATCGGCATTTTCAGCATCGAAGCAAATGCAAACCGATCCGCCAACCAGATGCGCAGCGCCGGCATGTTGCCGACCGTCAAGCGCAGTGAAATCAACGGCAAAGCGTTCTGGCGCGTTGTGGTCGGCCCTGCGGCCACGACGACAGAGCTGAACAACTTGCTGAAATCTATCAAAGCCGAAGGGTTTTCGGACGCCTATGCCGTGTCCAACTGACCCAAAGCCAAAGGAGCCTTTGTCATGATACGCATCTTTGCTGCCACGATGGCGCTGATCTTTTTATCGCTGCCCGCACAGGCGTTCGAGACCCGTGCAACCGCCGCCTATGTGATTGACCAGACCACCGGGACGGTGCTGCTGGCCAAGAATGCGGACGAGCCGCTGCCGCCTGCGTCGATGTCCAAACTGATGACGCTTTATATGGCCTTCGAGGCGATTGAGCGCGGCAAAAGCAATGGCGGGCTTGATCTGACCGAAAAGCTGCCCGTGTCCCAGCATGCAATGTCATACGGCGGCTCGACGATGTTTCTGGACACGACAGACCGGGTGTCGGTCGAGGATTTGTTGCGCGGTATCATCGTATTATCCGGCAATGATGCCTGCGCAGTGATTGCCGAAGCGCTTAGCCCTGACGGAACTGAGGCCGGATTTGCCCGGCTGATGACCCAACGGGCCCAGCAGTTAGGCATGACCAGTTCGACCTTTGCCAATTCCAACGGCTGGCCCGCCGCGGGCCAACGCATGTCGATGCGCGATCTGGGGCTGCTGGCGATGCGGCTGATTACAGACTACCCGCAATATTATCCGCTCTTTGCACAGCGTGAATTTCTGTTCGACGGCCGTGCGCCCCAGAACAAGAGTAACCGCAATCCGCTGCTGGGTCTTGGCATCGGCGCAGACGGCCTGAAAACCGGGCATACTCAGGAAGCTGGGTATGGCTTGGTCGGCTCTGCCAAGCAAGGCAACCGTCGCGTGATCTTTGTGATTTCGGGGCTCGAAACCACAGCCGCGCGTGCACAGGAATCCGAGGCGATCGTGAACTGGGCCTTCCGGCAATTCTCGCAGCGCAGCATGGGCGAGGCCGGAATGCAAATTGCACAAGCACCCGTTTCGCTTGGTGATGCAGCCAGCGTCGGGATGGAGCTTGCGGAAGACCTTTCCGTGTTGATCCCGGTTTCGGGCGGCAGCGATGTAACCGCCGAAGTGGTTTATACAGGCCCGTTCCGCGCGCCCATCGCCAAGGGTGATCCCTTGGGCGAATTGGTCTTGACCCGTGGCGATCTGCCCGAAGTCCGCGCGCCCTTGGTTGCCTCACAAGCCGTGGCACCGGGTGGCTTTATCGTCAAGCTGACGGCGGCAGCACAGCATCTTTTGAACCGTCTCAACGAAGGTCCAGAGGACGCTTCGTGAGAGCAAAGGGCTTTTTCATCAGCTTTGAAGGCATTGATGGATCAGGCAAATCGACCCAGACCAAGCTGCTCAAAGACCAGCTTGAAGCTTTGGGCCACGATGTGGTTCTCACCCGCGAACCCGGTGGGTCGCCGGGTGCCGAGGAAATCCGTGCCTTGGTCTTGCAGGGCGATCCGGACCGCTGGTCTGCGCGCACCGAGATTTTGCTATTTACCGCCGCCCGCCGCGATCATCTTGAACGCACGATCCAGCCTGCCTTGGATGCGGGCAAGATTGTGATCTGTGACCGTTTCGCAGATTCAACGCGGATGTATCAAGGGCTCAGCCGTGGTGACTTGCGCGGCGCGGTGGACCAGTTGCACAGTCTGATGATCGGGGTCGAGCCAGATTTGACCCTTCTGATAGACATGGACCCCGTCGAAGGACTGTCGCGCGCCTTGGCACGCAACACCGACGAAGAACGTTTCGAAGATTTCGGCGAAAGCCTGCAAATCGCCATGCGCAAGGGTTTTTTGTCGCTTGCGCAGGAATTTGCAGCGCGTTTCGCCGTGGTAGACGGGGCCCGCAGTATCGACGTTGTCGCCAGCGATATTCTGGCACAGACGCGCCGCAGGCTTGACGCGCGCTAGCCCCTTTTCCTATCGCCGCAATCTGCTAGACCGTGACCATGAGCGATGATGCCCCCCAGCCCGACCGCATAGACGGTGCGCACCACCCGCGCGACACACCCCATCTGATTGGTCAGCAGGGCGCGGAAGCTGCCTTTCTTGACGCGTTCAATTCAGGCAAACTGCATCACGGCTGGCTGCTGGCAGGCCCGCGCGGTGTCGGAAAGGCAACGCTGGCATGGCGGATCGCCAAGTTTTTGCTCGCGACACCTGATCCCGAGGGTGGTGGCATGTTCGCACCCGAAGTCCCAACCAGCCTTGATGTCGACCCCGATCATCCTGTTGCGCGGCGCATTGCGGCAGGCGGCGAAGGCGCGTTGAAATCCGTCACCCGGTCGGTGGACGAGAAAACCAAACGTCTGCGCAAACAAATCGTTGTTGATGACATCCGCAAGCTGAACGGGTTTTTCCAGATGTCCGCCGCTGATGGAGGCCGCCGCGTGGTCATCATTGATGACGCCGATCTGATGAACCCGAATGCTGCAAACGCCCTGCTCAAAATGCTCGAAGAACCCCCGGCGCGCGCGATCATCCTGTTGATCAGCCACCGCCCCTCGGGGCTGTTGCCCACGATCCGCTCGCGGTGCCGCACGCTTCGGCTGGGCACACTGACGCCCGACCAGATGGCCCGAGCGTTGGGGCAATCAGGGGTCGAGGTGCGCGGTGCCCCGGCAGCGCTGGCCGCCCTTTCAGGTGGCTCGGTTGGTGGGGCTTTGGGCATGTCTTTGATGGGCGGGCTTCAGATGTACGCCGAATTGGTGGCGATCTTGGGCACCCTGCCCCAAATGGACCGGTCCCGCGCGCTGGCACTGGCCGAGGCCGCCGCGACACGCGGTGCGGAAGAAAAACTTGCGCTTCTGTTTACCCTCGTTGATTTGCTGATGCTGCGGCTTGCGCGCACGGGCGCATTGGGTAAACCGCCTGAAATCGAAGCTGCACCGGGCGAAAAGGCGATGCTTGCGCGTCTGTCCCCGTCGCCCGCCCAAGGCCGGGCATGGGCCGAGGCGGCGCAAGAGATCGGTGCGCGCGCACGCCACGGAATGGCGGTCAACCTTGACCCTGCCGCACTGGTCCTAGATACCCTGTTCAAGATGGGTCAAACCGCGCCACGGTAACCCCAAGACCAGAGTACGGAACCTGCATGAGCGATATTTACCCCATCACAGACAGCCATTGCCATCTAGATTTCCCTGATTTCAACGATGAATTGCCCGATGTGATTACCCGCGCGCTTGACGCTGGTGTAACCCGCATGGTGACCATCTGTACCAAGCTCAAGAATGAACCATCGGTGCGTGCCATTGCCGAACGTTATGCGCCGGTTTTTTACGCGGCAGGCACCCACCCGATGAGCGTCGCCGAAGAACCCATGGCCAGCTACGACGATCTTTTGGCCCTAACCAACCATCCAAAGATGGTCGGCATCGGCGAGACGGGCTTGGATTATCACTACACGGCCGCCTCTGCCCAAGTGCAGCAAAGCTCTTTGCGCACCCATATCGCCGTTGCCCGAGACACTGGGCTGCCCTTGATCATCCATTCCCGCGATGCCGATGACGACATGGCGCGTATCCTGCGCGAAGAACACGCCAACGGGGCCTATCCTTGCGTGATGCACTGCTTTTCCAGCAGTGCAGAACTGGGCCGCACCGCCCTTGATCTGGGGTTTTACCTGTCGATGTCCGGCATCACGGCCTTTCCCAAAAGTCAGGACTTGCGCGATATCTTTTCCAGCGCCCCGCTTGACCGTATTCTGGTTGAAACCGACAGCCCCTATCTGGCCCCGCCCCCGCACCGTGGCAGACGTAATGAACCCGCTTACACGGCTCACACGGCGCGCCGCGGGGCCGAGACATTCGGCATCGACTACAAAGACTTTGCCGCCCAAACCCAAGCGAATTTCGACCGGCTCTTTACCAAAGCCGCAGCTTACGCCGAGGCGGTATAATGGCACAGATGAAGATCACCATCCTTGGCTGCGGGTCGTCGGGCGGCGTGCCGCGCCTTGGCGGTCACTGGGGGGCGTGCGATCCGGACAATCCCAAGAACGCAAGACGGCGCTGCTCGATCCTGGTCGAGCGGATCACGGATGCGGGCACCACCTCGGTATTGATCGATACCTCGCCCGATCTGCGTAGCCAGCTTCTGGATGCCGGGACGGGACGGCTGGATGCGGTGCTCTACACCCATTCGCACGCCGATCATGTCCACGGCGTCGATGATCTGCGCATGATCGTGATCAACATGCGCAAGCGTTTGCCCGTCTGGGCCGATACGCCGACGCGCGCGGCCCTGCTTGACCGCTTTGCTTATGTCTTTGTCCAACCGCAGGGGTCATCCTATCCGCCGATCTTGGACATGAACCTGATCGAAGGCGATGTGACCGTTGATGGCCCCGGCGGCGCCCTGGTCTTTACGCCGTTTCTGGTCAATCACGGCGGGATGGACGCGCTTGGGTTCCGGGTGAACGATGTGGCCTACCTACCTGACGTCGCGATGATCCCGGATGGTGTCTGGTCGCATCTGGAAAACCTCACTTGCTGGATCGTCGATGCCCTGCGCCGCGAGCCACACCCGACCCACAGCCACCTTGAACAAACGCTGGGCTGGATCGAAAAGATGGCCCCAAAGACGGCCGTGCTGACCAACATGCACAATGATCTTGATTATCAGACCCTTGTGGACGAAACCCCCGACCATATCCAACCCGCCTATGATGGCTTGAGCTTGATGTTCCCCGCTTAGATTTCATTTTGCCCGCTAAACTCCACGGGGGTCCGGGGGTGTGAAACCCCCGGTACCTGCGCCCTAAACCAAGGACGACGACACCAGTGCAAACGCTTCTTGACGTCATCCTGCCGGTCTTTTTGGTGATCGGCTTTGGCTATGTTTCGGTCTGGCGCGGGTATTTCCCCGTCTCTGGCATCGACGGCGTGATGCGGTTCGCGCAAAGCTTTGCGATACCCTGCCTGCTGTTTCAGTCTATCGCGAACCTTGATCTCTCTGCGTCCTTTGATCCGCGCCTGCTGATCAGTTTCTACACCGGGGCGACTGTCTGCTTTGCCCTTGGCATCATCGGCGCGCGGTTCGTATTCAAACGCGACTGGGAAGACAGCGTGGCCATCGGGTTTTGCTGCCTCTTTTCAAACTCGGTCCTGCTTGGCCTGCCCATCACCGAACGCGCCTATGGCCCCGATGCGCTGACTGGCAACATTGCCATTATCGCCATGCATTCCCCGTTTTGTTACGGTCTGGGCATCACGGTAATGGAATTTGTGCGCAACCGGGGCCAGTCTGGCTTTAGTCTTGCGCGCAATGTCGGAAATGCGATGTTCCATAATCCGTTGGTGATCGGGATCATTGCGGGTTTTGTGGTCAATTTCAGCGGGCTCGCGATACCCGGTGTGATTGATGACGCGCTGTCGCTGATCGTGCGCGCGGCCTTGCCTGCGGCGTTATTCGCGCTTGGCGGCGTGCTGATCCAATACAAACCCGAGGGCGATCTAAAGGCCATCGCGATGGTGTGCCTGATCGCCCTGCTGATCCATCCGGCGATCGTCTGGCTTTTGGGCACCAGCTTTGCCTTGCCGCAGGATCTGTTCCGTTCGGGCGTTTTGACGGCGGCCATGGCGCCGGGCTTTAACGCCTACATCTTTGCGAACATGTATGGCCGCGCGCGGCGGGTGGCGGCCAGTTCAGTCCTGATTGCAACAGTCGCGTCGGTGCTGACAGCATGGATGTGGCTGACGATCCTGCCGTGACAGCGACGCTTTATTCCTTTCGCCGCTGCCCCTATGCGATGCGCGCCCGCCTCGCGATCTTATCCGCTGGCACACGGGTGCACCTGCGCGAGATTCTGCTGCGCGACAAGCCTAGGGCCTTTCTGGACGCCTCCCCCAGCGGCACGGTGCCATGCCTTGTGCAGGACGCGGGCGTGATTGACGAAAGCCTTGATATCATGATCTGGGCACTTGGCACCTCTGATCCTGATGGATTGCTGGACATGCCCCAAGCGGGGTGGGATTTGATCACACGCTGTGATGGCCCCTTCAAACACGCGTTGGATCGCACAAAATATGCGACGCGCTATCCTGACGAAAACGCAGCCAAGCACCGCGCAGACGCGTCCGCCTTTCTTGCATATCTGGATGCGCAAATTATCGTACATATCTTTGATCGCCCCAGTCTGGCAGATCTGGCAATCGCCCCCTTTGTGCGCCAATTCGCGTTCATCGACAAACCGTGGTTTGATGCGCAGCCTTGGCCAAACCTGCAAAGCTGGCTTGACCGTTTCTTGTTCTCTGACGCGTTCGATTTAATTATGATCAAACACCCGGTCTGGCGCGACGGTGATGCGCCGACAGATTTCCCATAAGAAAGTTTTTACCATGACCAAAGACATTGAACTCGAATGGGAATACGTACCTGACGGTGTAATGGGCGGGGTTTCGCGCGGCCAGATCTCGAAAGAAGCTGTTTTAGGCCACCAAGCGACCCGTCTGACCGGCGAGGTGTCATTGGACAACAATGGCGGGTTTTTGCAAATGGCATTTGATTTTGCCCCCGGCGGTGGGCCGGTTGATGCAAGCGGGTGGTCCGGGATCGAAATGGATGTCTGCGGCAACGCGGAAAGCTATGACTTCCGCCTGCGCACCACCGACCTTAGCAAACCCTGGCAATCATACCGCGCTGCGTTCACTGCACCGCAGGCGTGGACATCCTTGCGCTTTGCCTTTGACACGCTTGAGCGGCACCGCACCGATGCGCCATTTGATCCAAAGGCGGTTCGCCGTCTTGGCCTTGTCGCTGTCGGCAGGGTGTTTACCGTAGATATTGCCGTACGCAACGTCCGGTTCTTTTAGGGGCCGATCTGCGGCAACCAACGCGCGGACTGTGACTTTCCTACGGGTTAAGTCCCCACCTAGCTGACGCGAAGGAAAGTACCGTTTTGAAAAGAAATCACCCAAACGCAGGAACGTGCGGTGGTGCCAATGGTTTGTGTCATGAGCGACAAAGGACGACACGGGTTGTGTGGTCCCATTGTCGACCGGACTTAAAACAGCAAAAGGAATATTTTAGATGAAAATTCTTATGGTTCTCACGTCGCATGACAAATTGGGCGACACTGGCAAGAAAACAGGTTTCTGGCTGGAAGAATTCGCCTCCCCCTACTACGTTTTCAAAGACGCCGGGGCTGAAATCACGCTTGCATCACCCAAAGGTGGCCAGCCGCCGCTTGATCCAAGCAGTGACACCGATGACGCGCAAACCGAGGCCACCAAAAGGTTCAAAGGCGATGACGCCGCGCAAAAAGATCTGGCGACCACCGTAAAGCTTTCCGGCGTGTCTGCCGACGGCTTTGACGCGATCTTTTACCCCGGTGGCCATGGCCCGCTATGGGATCTGGCCGAGGACGGGGACAGCAAAGCACTGATCGAAGCTTTCGCTGCCCATGATCGCCCCATCGGCGCTGTCTGTCATGCGCCAGCGGTGTTCAAACACCCCAAAGGCGCTGACGGCAAACCGCTTGTTTCAGGCAAAACAGTCACCGGCTTTACCAATACCGAGGAAGAAGGCGTGGGCCTGACCGATGTGGTGCCTTTTTTGGTCGAAGATATGCTTAAGGCCAATGGCGGTGCCTACCAAAAGGGCGACGATTGGGCATCCTTTGTGGTGACAGATGGCAAGCTGGTGACAGGCCAGAACCCCGCATCTTCGGAAGAAGCGGCGCGCAAACTTCTTGAATTGCTTTAAAACAACGGGTCGGGGGTGGTCTCACCTCCCCGACTGCCCCCTTTGATTTGCGCCAAAAAGTTATCTCAAATCAAATGAGGCCCTTGCGCGATCCACAAAGCTTGATCATGCACAGCGGTGTGGAAAATACTGATGATCATCAAGAGCAGTCTATCACAACCCTAGGCTGGTCACCGTTTTTCGAGGATCAATTGACCTCGGAAGAGGCTGGCTATGACCGCTTGCGCATCGCGACAATCCACCGCTCAAGGATGAGCGCTGAATCCGCGCATGGCCCTCTGAAACTGCGCCTTCCCCCAAAGACCAACACGACTGATTTTGCCGTGGGTGACTGGATTTTGGCAGACCCTGAGGATCACATGTTGGTCCGCAGACTGGAGCGGCAATCCTTGCTGCAACGACAGACGGCGGGCGGGCGCGCAGCGCAATTCATCGCCGCAAATGTCGATACGCTTTTCATCGTAACCTCTTGCAACGACGACTTTAACCCTGCCCGCCTTGAACGCTATCTCGCACTTGCGAACGAAGCTGGCACAAACCCGGTGATTGTCCTGACCAAAGCCGATCAGGTGACGGACGCCGCGCGCTTTCAGCAAGAAGCGGCACAACTTCAGCGCGGTCTGGACGTGGTGACGTTGAATGCAAAAACCCAAGACGCTATCGCCACACTGAAACCTTGGTGTGCAATAGGCCAAACAGTTGCCTTGGTCGGGTCGTCTGGTGTCGGGAAATCTACATTGATCAATACCCTTGCGGGCAAACTGGGCGATGATGCACAACTGACCGGCGGCATTCGAGAAGACGATGCCAAGGGGCGGCATACGACGACATCAAGGTCGCTTCACGCCATTAAAGGGGGCGGCTGGTTGATCGACACGCCCGGCATGCGCACGCTGCACGTCAGCGATGTGTCGGCGGGGCTGGATGTTCTTTTTGCCGAGATCACCGAACTTGCACCCCAGTGCCGCTTTCGCGACTGCACCCATTCACACGAACCCGGATGTGCCGTTCAATCGGCCGTTTCCGCAGGCACCCTTGACCCCACACGGCTTGATCGGTGGCGTAAACTTCAAGGGGAAAACCGCGACAATGCCCCCACGGTACCGGGGACACGCGGCAAACGCCGCTAGGTTTTCAAACGGCGCATCGCCCGAATGAAGTACACGCATTCCGCACCTTAAATGCTTTGCTTGATGCCAGGAATTTTCCTCTGGCCAAACCTTACCGACTGGCAGACTGGATCACTGGCAGGAACAATTTCCAGCCCCGTTTGTTGCTCCCTTGAACCCAAGAGGAGTGACCATGTCCACGATCACAACAATAAATCCAGCCACCGAAGAAGAAATCCAGACTTACGACCTGATGTCGCACGACCAAGCGTTAGAGCGGCTTGAAGCGTGCCATGCGGCGTTTTTGGAATGGCGCAAGCTGACCCACAAGGAACGCGCGCCCTATCTGACAAAGATCGCACAAAAACTACGGGACAACGCAGATGAGCTGGCCGCGTTGATGACGCAGGAAACCGGCAAACTGCTTAAGGATGGTCAGACCGAGGTCGAAATCTGTGCCGCGATCTTTGAGTATACCGCCAAAAACGGACCCGACGCGCTGGCCGACGAAGAGCGCACCCACGGGCAAGGCGGCTCACGCGGTGTGGTCAGCTATCAACCGCTTGGTGTGATCTATTCGATCCAGCCGTGGAATTTCCCGCTTTATCAGCCAGTCCGTGTTTTGGCCGCTAATCTGATGACCGGCAACGGCTGCATGCTGAAACACGCCAGCATATGCACAGGCTCCGGCCTGCGCCTGCGCGAGCTGTGTATCGAGGCAGGCTTGCCAGAGGATATCTTTCAGGTCATCCTGATTGATCATGACACCAGCGATAAATTGATCGAGCACCCCAAGGTGCGCGGCGTAACTCTGACAGGCAGTGATGGTGCGGGTCGCCATGTCGGTGCTGTGGCCGCCAAGGCGCTCAAGAAAACCGTGCTCGAACTGGGGTCGAACGACGCCTATCTGGTGCTTGAGGACGCTGATATCGAAGTGGCCGTTAAATTCTCGGTCATGGGTCGGCTTTATAACAACGGTGAAACCTGCGTGTCAGCCAAGCGGTTCATCGTTGCCGACAAAGTCTATGATGCTTTCGTAAACGCCTATGTGGCACAGATGAGCGATATCAAAATGGATGATCCGACGGCGAAAGACAGCCAGTTGGGGCCATTGTCCAGCCAAGATCAGTTTGAAACGGTCAAGGGCCAAGTGGACGAGAGCGTTGCCAAGGGTGCCAAAATTCTGTGCGGTGGCCAAGCGCCAGATCGCAAAGGGGCGTACTACCCTTCGACCGTTCTTGCCGATCTAGCCCCCGGAATGCCTGCCTATGATGATGAAATATTCGGCCCTGTTGCAGCAATTATCCGGGCCAAGGATGACGACGATGCCATGCGCCTTGCCAATGAAAGCCGCTATGGTTTGGGCGGCGGCATCTTTTCCAAGGACGAAGATCGCGCCTTGAAATTGGCACGCGACCATTTTGACACCGGGATGATCCGCATCAACTCGTTTGGCGCAGCCGACCCGAATATGCCCTTTGGCGGGGTAAAAGATTCGGGCTACGGACGAGAGCATGGCGGTTTTGGCATGAAAGAATTCGTCAACGTCAAAGCGATCTTTCTGCCTTGATAGGCGCGTTAGCTCAGGCAAATCAGCGCGCTGTGCCAGACCAGTCTGGGTACCGCGTTGACCCTTGAAAAGCACCTCTGCGGCCACGACCAATACCGGCCGCGGGGTTCCCGCATTTAGAAGTATACTCCTGCGCCTGAATTGACCTGAGGTTTCCCCGCTCAAATCACTTTGTAATCCTTGAGCGATACGACGCGGAAGTTGTCGGTGACTGTGTCGCGGAACTCGGGCCATTTTTTTGGTAGGGTTGTGCGGAAGAAGTCG
>JAGXGZ010000041.1 GCA_024636495.1 Roseobacter sp.
GCCGAATGACAAGGCGATGAAGTTCTACGAAGTGACAGACCAGATCGTTCTGACCGACCATAACGTCGGTTTCGGCATGTTGATCGTGTCGTCCAGTCTTTGGAACGACCTGAGCGATGACCAGAAAGCAAGAATGCAGGCGGCCGCCGACAATGCGACGACATGGTCGGACGAACAGTATCTGGCGCAAGAAGCTGAATTGATTGAATTCTTCAAGGGCGAAGGGTTGAAGGTCTACGCCCCTGACGTGAAAGCGTTTCAGGCGTATGCCCAGCAGATGTATCTGGACAGCCCGCTTTCCCAATCGTGGCCCGAAGGCATGCTGGACGAGATCAACAAGCTCTGATCGGGTCCGACACGAGACATGAAATTGAAAACGCCTGCACCATACCGGTTGCAGGCGTTTTCTTTTGTCAGGCTGTGTCAGGCGTAGTTTGGGAGTAAATCCCGACTGCCAGATGTTTTTAGATGGCCACAAACAAACCTGAACGTGACAGTCTATGACCCGCAAAATATGCCGTGGCGATATCCCTGCGGTCAAATGCTCCCGCAGGACTTTGCCGGTTTAGAGGTGATGATAGCGACCAAATGGAACTCAACCATCAGTCTCAACCATCAGGCATGCTGCCTAACTTATCCGCGCCCAGAATGATGATTTGTGTTTATGTCGGACATGTAAGTCATCCAGATACGCCTGATGAGGGCGGAATTTGCCGTAATCCTTGATATCATTGTCGGCGGCAGCGCAGTCCATCAGGTGATCTGCCAGATGCGCATAGCGGGTCGACCGGCCCTCCCAAAGGGCGTAATCAATCATCACCCGCCACAACAGGACGGCTGCCAAAGGGTGCCTGTCACGTAACGCTTCTGCTGCAGGGGTAAGCAACTGATAGTGATTTCCATCCAACTCGTCGCACCGACCCGCGATTAGGCGGGCGGCCGATTCAAGATCAGGCCATTCAAGGAAAAACCGCAAGGCTGCCATAGGGTTTTCAAACGCCTGCGCATGCGCCTTTGCAGCATCCTCGGCCTCGATATCTTCAAAGTCGGGAAGCACCTTCAGGTAGTCGCGCAACGTTGGAATATGCAGCGTATCGCAAAAACACTGCCAGCGATGATCTTGCGCGTCCTGCACACGGTCAAGGGCAAGTAAACACGCGATATACGCCGCGTTCCAATCCGCATCCGCCAGCGCATGGCCACCCAGATCAGCCCCTGACACCACTTCAAGCGCTTCTTGTGGTCGCGCGGTCTCAAGCAGTATCTGTGCAACCTCGGCTGCAATCCGGGGCCGCTTAAGATCTTGAGGGGTATATTGTGCGATATAGGCATCTGTGTCGCCTTGGGCCACTGCGATATCCTGTAAGGTCATCTTGACCAATCGGGCTTTTTGCTCGGCTGCGTAATTGCCCCCCGTGCTGCGCAGATCCCGCAAAAATTGCAGCGCTGCGTGGTCATCGTGACTGTCAGACGGGGCAGCCTTATGGGCCATGACCAAACTCTTGAGATGCTCTAGCCCCTCATCGCCCAAACTGGGGTCCAGCAGCCCAATGATCCCGTCAAATTCTCCGTAGCCGTTGTCTTGGACCGCGTCCCAGACCTGTCTGGCAAGGTCCGTCGGGCTCAGCATTGCTTTGGGCGCGATGTCTGCAAAATGATCTCGCGCTGTCCGAAAGACATCGCCGATGTCTCCTCGGCTGTCGTCTGTCCGTTCAAAGACCGACGGGGCCAGTTCGATGAACTGCCACAGCAGATCAAAGGCTTCTGTCGGGCTTTCCGTTGCGATTTTATCCGTGATCATGTCGGCTTGGGTCGTCAGATCCTTGATCAGCGCCTTGCGTTTTCGCCAACCGACAAAGCTTGTGGACCTGCGGATTGAGGCCAGCCGCTTGCGCACATCGCGCGCAAGCTCCTCGGGGCCAAGGTTATGGCTTAGCTCAAGACGCAGGCGCCGCTTGATTTCAGCGCTCCCGGTGCTGACCTCTATCAGCAGGTCGGCAAGACGGTCCGCACCAAGGGCGGCAAGGTTCGCGGCGTTCAGTGTTTTCTTTGACATCCCTTCTTTTGGCACTGGTTAGGATAGAAGAAAAGAGCCCGCCAAGAGGTGCCTATGTTTGACACCTCTGGATCAATCTCGATCAAACCGGAATGCGGAGCGCCAGATTGCCCTTGTCTGTGGCTTCGCGGGTCGGGATTGAAGCCCGGTCGATACGGCCCGAGATCGTGTGAAAGACGTCCAGCATAAAGGTCGGATCATCAAAATACCAAACATGGCCCGACCGAAGATCCTTGTGCATAACGGTTTGCTCATAATGTTTTCCGCAGTAAACATTCACAGACTTATCGTGGCGTGGATGGTCCAATCCGTGCCGCCCGACCCGTGGTGCAACGCCGATGCGTTTGACCGCAGAGATCGACAAGACGTCATCAAAGGGATTGTAGTAGTTGGTTAGCCTGACGCAGTGGCGATAAAGCGACGATGATTTCGGGTTGCCCGCGTTCAACGAGTCGACCGATACGTCCGCCCCCACCAACATGACCTGACTGACGGCCCAGCTTTTCCCGGCGATCCTCGCACGGTCATCCGCGTCGTCAAACGCCTCGCGCACAACATAGCATCCCATCGAATGGGCCAGAACATGCAGGTCGATGCGGCAGTCTGGCGTTTGCAAGGCTGCGAAGGTGGAAATGCCGTCTTTTACAAGACGAAAAGCTGATAGTTTTGCATCAACCCGGTCCTCAAGATAATTCAACGCAGAGGACGCACTGGGCCAGTCAAAGCTGACAACCACCCCGTTAAATCCATGAAACGCCAATCCCTTTTTCAGCTTGCGGTGCCGTTCCAGAACGCGGGCAGGTGAGGTGTTATAACCGTGCACATAGAATAAAATATCGCCCTCTGTGTGGGGGTTTGGTGTCCCGCCACGCGACGCCGCCAGCACATCGCGTGTCCATTCGGATTTGCTGATCCGGTGGGCATAAAGCATCTCGTTCGTGGTCTGGGGCACAGCAAGAAAGTGGCTTGCTGATGGCTCGTTGTTAAAGCCATCTCCCTTTTTGCCGCGCGCGACAAATACATAGTCCATATTATCTTACCTTTCCGGATGAGATATGCGCCGCCCACCGCTATCGCGTTAGGAAACGGGGGCGGATGCGGTTGCAATGGGGTCGTCGCGCGCGGGGCCGGGCACAAGATATTCCCAGCAATATTCATTTACATGGGTTGCAGACATAATGCCGTTGCCGCGACCTGTGGCGCTGGCCGGTTCCCCATTTCCCATAGAGCGCGATGCAAAGTCCGTGCCCCAGCTGTTGCGAAAGGTGAACCAACCGCCCAACGCTTCGTCTGGATCGGGAATAAAGCCGGTCAGGCAGACCACATGCCCGTCGTCACGCGGCCCCTCAAGGGCGGGGCTGCCGTCATCTTCGGGGCAATGAACCCGGCCCTGGGCAAGTACCGACGGCAATGTCCAGTTGGTTAGCCCGCTTGGGTGCAAGAACAGCGGAATGCCGATCACCACCGGGTATCCATCTTTCAGAAAGTTTAGAATGGTCAGCGCAATCTCATCCCCCGATGAAAAAAATGTGGTTCTCGGATCGTCCGTCTCTTTCATCTGGCCTACCCTGCCGTAATTGAGGCAGGTGAAACGCTGACCCGTAGCGGCCGTCATAACGCCTTGCGAGGCAGCCGGACCGCTGGGCAAAATACCGTGCGCAGAGGGGCGGTAAGGCATTTTATCTGCATCCACCAAACCGTTGTTTTCAATCACCTGCCATGCTTGGCGCAAAAGCGATCCCCCCTCTGGCATGCTGTCACGCTCTGCGCGTGCCAGCGGAAATTGGGATTGCATCTGTTCGTGCAGGAACTGCTCTGACAGCCGCTCTGGTGGCAGGTCGAATTCGCGCGCGCGCAACAACTCTATCGCGGCGATCGTGCCAAATGCCACGCAAGTGCCCCGACCAAACTGGTCGCGGATCGGCCAAAGACAGCGCCACCCGGCATCCAGCGAAAGCGGACCATCGCTATGCAATCGCAACGGCGCGGCGCGGGTGATCTTGATGTTGCGGTCTGATTGATAGTCGTTTTTATCGGGTACGACTGCGCCGAAAGTGGGGCGAACGCTCATTGTGGATCCTCCGTTTGCGGGGTGTTGGTTGAACCTTGAAAGCTGTTTGCGTATGAAATGCCGTTGAAATAGGGCAGATTGCGCATCGCGCTGTGGCCCGTGACGTGCCATTCTGATCGCGCTTCCGCCAAAAGCCCCTGCACCGAATTGAGATTGCGCATGTAGGTTTCGTCGAGCCAATGCGCGATCTTGCGCCCGGCATCGCTGTCCTGAGAAAAATGCAGCCCGCCGATCTCGCGATTTTCGGCAAGGCGAAACGCCATGGAATTGATTGCGTCGCTATAACAGTGCTTTAGCGAATCCGGCAGCAAGCGGACCAAAAGCCGGGCCACCAGCTCGTTTTGAAGCGCATGATTTGATGGGTATGACGGATGGTTGGGGGTCGGAACAACCGTCATCAGTGTCGGCAAAAGATGGGCAGGGCGAGCGCGTGCAAAAAAGTCCTTGAAATACATTCCGACCATTTGGCCAACCGTATAGGCGCAGGCGATGACGGCCATGGTCGCGGGTTTGCTCGCGGCGTCCAGTGACAAAAGCGTGGTCCAGTAATCCGCCGGGCGATCCGCCTGCCAGGCGATCTCGGACATGCGCGCGCCATTGCGCTGGGTGTCGCGTTTTTCAAGCAGGGCGGCTATTTCCGCTTCAGCGGTGGCGACATGATCAAGGGGCGCAGGGGCCAGCCAGAAGCCGTCTGTGTGTTCCCATCTTTCTTGCGGCACCGTTGCGGTCTTGTTGGTGTCGCGCCAACCCGTTGCACCAAATTCAGCCAAAACCAGTTGGGCGCGCAGATCGGGTGACCATGATGCGGTTGGAAACCGTAAACCGGTGGGAAGGCAGGCCACGTCGATGTCTTCAAGCGCGACAACACCGTCAAAGGGCAATACCCCCGCGGTCGATCCTATCCCGTCGGCGGGAACGGAGAATCCCGCGCTGCCCCCGTTTGATCCGCCATTAGAGCCGCCGTTGGATCCGCCGTTGGATCCCCCATTCGAGCCGCCGTTGGAGCCACCATTGCTGCCTCCGTTGCTGCCACCATTCATAAACCCAAACAAATGCCGTCTCCCTTGATTATGCGTTTCTACACAAAACCGAGGATGGAATTTCGGGCGTCAAGCTATCGTCAAGATACCGATATGGGTCAATTTGGCAGGCCTGCCTTGCGCAAAAGGTCACCGAAATCAGCACGTCGGGCGGGGTCACGAAACGCCTGTCTGCTGATGAAATTCGACACGCGAAATTTGGGTTCAAGAAGCAGTAGGCGCGTTGCCAGCTCGCGCGCTTTCTCCATATCGCCGATCACCACGCAGGCCCCCGCCGTGATCCGCAGGTTTGATGTGTAGCGGCTGTTTCGCATCATGGATGCAAGGCCCACGCGCGCGGCTTCTTGCATGTCACCGGCGGCAAAATGCGCGACGCTTAGAAAATGGTCATACCGAAAGCGCAAAGGGTCATCCAGCGTCAGCCTGCTGGCTTGTGTAAGCCTTTCAATTGCAACAGTTTCACGGTCGGCATAGGCCAGCGCAGGGCCTGTCCAAAGCAGGGTTTCAGCGTCGCCAGGCGTTGCGCGCAAGGCATCGTCAAACAGCATGAATGCCTCGTCGTAGCGGCGCCCGTAGATTGCGATGTTATGGCCCAGCATCGCCATCGCCCGACCGCTGCGCGCATCCAGGGCCAAGGCTTGTTCCAACGTTTGTTGCAAGGCGGTCATGTCTTCAACTGGCGTGTCTGACCAGCCTTGCCCCACCCGAAGACTGTACCAGTCGGCCAAAGCTACCCGCGCTGGCACATAAGCTGGCCACGTTTGAACCGCATCGCGCAGCAGATGCCCTGCGGTTTCCATCTGCGGCGCCGAAAGGGTGTAAACCAGTTCCTGCGCCTTAAGCAGCTTTTGATAGGCCGACAAGTTACTGATGTCATTCACCCTGATATCGCTTAACTCGGATCGGTGCAGTTGCGGCACCAACATATGCACCACCTGTTCGGCGGTTTCGCTATTTGCGCGAAACAGGTCTTCCTCTGACACTTCAAGGCTATGCGCCCACAAAAGCAGACCGTCGTCTGTGCGCGACAGTTCGATGTTCAAATGATAGCCGCCCTCGATGACCCTGATATGCCCGCTTAGCAGATAGCGTACGTTCAGCTTTTTTTGCAAAACCGCTGCGACATCCGGGCGGCTGGCAAGATGGCGGATTGAAACCCTTGAGATGATCGAAATCTCGCGCTGGCGGGCGATTTTCATTACCACATCATCGACCAGCATTTCCGTGAGATGTTCCTTGAGATCTTGCGCACCGATAGCGGTAAGTGGCAGCACGGCTAACACAGGGCGGCCGTGGCGGGTCTTGGCCGTTGCGGTGAGGCCGGGCAGATGATCCAGCGGCGGCGGATCTGGTGCGATTTGTACAATCGGTTTGCGATCCATCGCGCCCATCTTGATTGACGCTGCCAGATCCTGCGTAGCGAGGGATGGCTCCATGTCGAGCTCGGCTTCCATCCGGCTATAGAACGCGGCATAGGTTTGCAGCGCATGCCCGATATCGCCCAGATCATCGGCCAGCTGCATGGCAAAACGGCAATGGTTTTCGCCCAGCGGGTCAAGTCCCAGTGCGGCGTCGGCCATATCCATGCGCAAGGTCGCTGGCAGGTCTGTGCGTGCAGCGGCTTGGGTGATGCACTCCAGATACCCGCCTGCAATCTGGCGCCTTGTGTCCGCCAACCAATCGGCAAAGCGTCCGCCGACAGTCTCGAATCCATAAAGGATATCATTAACCAACTCGCCCCCGGACCGGATCGCAGGCGGCAGGTGGCCGGCTTTCAGATCATCAAGCAACTGGACGGTATCAACGGTGATGCAGCCGGGATCAAGCAGCACATTTGCGCGGTCAATCCTTAGGGCATCGCGCAGCAAAGGGTGCGCTGCGCGCAGTTCCGACAACGCTTGCCGCAATGATGCGCGCGCTTTGGCGTCGGGCACATCGCCCCACAAAAGCCCTGCCAAAAGGTCACGCGACGCGCTGAACCTATCCAACGCCAGATAGGCGACAACGGCAACCTGCTTGCGTGCAGTGATGCGCTGGGTCGAGCCGGGAAGCTCGATCCATGCGCCGCCCAATGCGCGCAAAACAATCTTATCGTCGCAACCAGTTTTGGTCATTCACAGGCCCCTCGTGCTTCAACCTAGCCGAGAGATTTCATTTTGTCTTGCTTTTCATAACACAAGTCTGACGTGCGGTTGACGTTAGCCTGTTGGCGCCATGGCGACAGCGTGGCGCTGCGCTGACGGGGCATCGCCAAGGTGAAGGGCAGGTGATCGTCGGTCACCCCGACAGTCTGAATTCAAGGCTGCCGGCAAACCCCGCCCCCGAAAAGAGGGGCGAACCAAATGATAAAGGAAGACCAACATGGACAACGAAGTCGTAAGCAACACCGCAAGCAACACCAGCAAGCCAGCTGCAGGAACAACATCTGTGAATGCCGAGATCGCCGAGATCATGGCAGAGTTCGAGCAACTCGAAGCCGATTTCGGTATCGAGTTGACCGCACGTCTCGGGGCCGCCGCAGAGAACGACATTCTGGACGAGGCGTTGGCAGGAACAGTCTTTGCGGCCCCGTCAGCCGAAACCGGTGGCACCCTATCCCTGTTGGATATCGCCGACGGCAATACCGGCGGTCAAGAAGGCTTTTTCGACGTCTTCAAACCTGTCGTCAATGCGATCAAGAACCGCGCGCAAAAGATCATCGCAAAGATCGTCAAGCTGGTGCGCAAGCTGGCCAAATACGCGCCCTGCATTCCGTTGGTTGCCAAAGCGGTGCGGTCCTTTGCGGCCAAGAAATACGGGACAGCGTTGAAAGATGCTTTGGCCGCGTTCGCCTGCATCCAGTCCAAGGCCTAAGCCAAGGCGCAACCCGTGCATCGGGCCTTGGCCCGGTGCACCCCAACCCGGAGGACGTGATATGACCGAAAGAAAAGCAAAACCGCGGATCAAGAAGGGCATTAAGCCCAAGCCACCCGAAGCAACCGCGCAGGATTATGCAGATTTGGATGCTTTCATAGGAGTTGATGATCAAGACACGCCAGAAATGGCGGAACTTGAGGGTGAAACACTGCTGGAAGACGGGTATGACCTGCTTACCCATGGGGGGGGCAGCCTTGAGACGGCACCGGGGTTCTCTTTGCTGGAGCCAATGGTACATGGTTTGGGCGAATCTGCCCCTTGCGGACTGCCAGAAGCTTTTGACCAGATGCCCGTTGCCGCGTCTATTCATTATGGCGGCGGGCCGCAGGAAACGGTGTGTGGGCGCGATGACCGTGTTCAGATCGGGACCGATGGCACGCCGCCCTGGCGGATGATCTGTCAGCTGTTGATCACGATGGGCAATGGTGCGCGCAGCCGTGGTACAGGTTGGTTGATATCCCCGCGAACGGTGATGACAGCGGGGCACTGCGTTCATTCTACTCCGAACGGGGGTTGGGTAAAATCAATCGAGGTCGTGCCGGGAATGAGCGGCCAATTGCGCCCCTATGGCGCGGGCACAAGTCAAGAGTTTCACAGCGTGGCGGGCTGGGTAAACCGAAGCGAAGTTGCCCAAGACTATGGCTGCATCATCTTGCCCGAAGACGCGCGCCTAGGTGACAAGACCGGGTGGTTCGGGTTTGCGTCTTTGCCTGACGCCGATTTGACCAACCTTTTGGCCAATAATTCGGGCTATCCCGGCGACAAGGCATTTGGAACGCAATGGTACAACGCGGGCCGCATCACCGGGGTCGAGCCGGACAGGCTAGCCTATATGTTCGACACGGCCCCCGGACAAAGCGGCAGCCCCGCGTGGCGCTATTCAAAGGCGCTTTCAAAGCGGCACGTTGTTGGCATCCACAACTATGGCGGCTGCGCAAACCGGTCCACGCGGATCACGCCCGATGTTTTTCGCAGAATGCAGGCATGGAAAGCGTTGGGGGCTTAGCCACATGTTTTGATCTGTTGCAATCAAACCCATTCGCCACGTGATCTTTCGGGTGAGTGGGTTTTCGCAAGGGCCCCGCTCCTGAGCGATTATTTCTCAACAAAGCAGTTTTATAAGGTTGGTGTAAGGTTGGGGTGATCAAAGCGGGCAATTGATCAATTCAGAAGAATCCATGACCCACCTTGAAAATCTGACATCCCGTTTCGTGAAGCTGCGAAATGACTGGCCCGTTTCGCCGCTAACGTTAACCGCTTTAGTGCTCATCTTTATATTCTGTGTCGACAACGCAACATTCTGGTCCCTAGGAACACAGATATTTGTGGGACATGTGATCTCCTTTTCCGCCTATATTCTGGCGGTTTTCTTGCTAATGTTGGGTGTTTTCAGCATCTTTGCGTTTCCATGGGTTGTGAAACCCTTTCTGGCATTTATAGTCATCCTCAGCGCTGTCACATCTTATTACATGGACAATCTGGGTGTGGTGATCGACCGCGATATGATTCAGAATGTGATGGTTACAACCGTCACTGAATCCAAGCACCTTATCACTGTCGATTTTGTTTTGCACAATCTGGTCTACGGGGTTTTGCCTGCGCTGGTGGTGTTCGCGTTCAAGCTCAAAAGTCGTAGCGTCATCAGAACTGTATTAACGCCAGTCCTAAGCTTTGTCGTCTGCCTTGCGTTGACGGCAGGTTTGTTGATGGCTGACATGAAATCCTATTCGTCTATCCTGCGCGAACGAAAGGATTTCATGAGCAGTTTCCAGCCCGGAATGCCAATCGTAGGCGCAATTCGCTATGCCAAGATGATGCGCAAAACGTCGAACGTGACGATTGCCAAAATTGGCGAAGACGCGACAAAAGGGCCGTCCTATGCCGGAAAAGACAAACCGGTATTAACAATTCTGGTTGCAGGCGAAACCGCGCGGTCTCAGAATTTCAGCTTGAATGGCTACGGTGTTGACACCAACCCCGAGCTGGCAAAGCGGTCAATCGTCAGTTTTTCGGATGTTTCCTCATGTGGCACAGCAACGGCTGTTTCGTTGCCTTGCATGTTCTCTAAATTTTCCAGAGACACGTATTCATTTGAAAAAGGTGTCTCGAACGAAAACGTGTTGGATGTGGTGACCCACGCGGGTTTGCATGTCGAATGGTGGGACAATAACACAGGCGACAAGGGCATCGCGGGGCGTATCCCCTCGCGATCCTTTACAAACACCAAGAACGATGAATTTTGTGCGGCGGGCGAATGTATCGACGGTATCTTTATGCAGTCACTCGCAGATTACGCCGACACAATCACACAAGACACTGTGCTGGTATTGCACCAGATCGGAAGCCACGGACCAACCTATTATCTGCGCTATCCAGAGGAATTCGAAAAGTTCAAACCCGCCTGCCGGACCGCTGAATTCAAGAACTGCACCCCTGAAGAAATAACCAATGCCTATGATAACACCATCGCCTATACCGACAAGATACTGGCGGATACCATCGATTTTCTGGAATCGCGGGACAATCTGGTCACGGCCATGATCTATATGTCGGACCATGGTGAATCCTTGGGTGAAAGTGGGATGTACCTGCATGGATCCCCTTATTTCATGGCACCCGAGTATCAAACCAAAGTCCCGGCAATTTTGTGGATGTCATCGGCCTTTCAGGACCAGTTCGGGATCGACCAAAGCTGCCTTGCTGAAAAGAAGGATGCAGCGCTGTCGCACGACAACCTTTTCCATTCGTTGCTGGGAATGTTGGATATCCACACAGCCGAAAGAAATGAAGCGTTGGATATCTTCGCCTCTTGCAAGACAGCCCTCGTGGGGCAGGGGAATCGCGTTTGGAACTTAGTGCGTAAAGGATCGCTCTTGCGGGTGATGGCGGGATAGATTCTGGAGGGGTTGTTGTTCTTATCGGGTGATCATCTCCATGCACATTTTTCTATCCGCCTTTGGCGAAGTTCC
>JAGXGZ010000042.1 GCA_024636495.1 Roseobacter sp.
GCCGGGTTCACTGTGTCGATTGTGCCATCGTGCTGAATGATAATGATGCAATCGACTGCGGAGGACAGTATGGCATGAAGCTTCGCCTCGTGAGGACCCATGCGCGTGTTTGTCGCCTCATCTGATACCATGGTCTGAATTCCCCCGTAGGGTTCATTCCCCAGCGTGATCTTAGCACTAGCTATGCCACATTGAAACGAACCATGTCGAAGGCGATTATGAGCCTGAAACAACTGGGTATCACCGTTGGCTGCTGGCTCCCGTTTTCGACATTGAGCGCGGCGTTGTTCGCCGACCAAGGTGGTGTCAGACGAATGCGAACTCGTCTCGGTTTTCCGGTATCGGCAATCTATTATGCCGCACAAAGGTCGCGCCACTCGGCAAGAGCGGCGGCACTGTTTAGCTTGAAATTTGATCGGCTGTAGAAGCTGCGCTCTTGGTCGAAATGGTTGCAGACAGAGGCGTGAACGGAGACAAATTTCTGCAGACTTCGCACGCGCCGAAAGCGTAGCATGGCCCGTTCTCGTCGTCGGAACGGCAGGTGAGAATTCTCCGCCCTGTTGTTGAGCCAGCGGCCAGTTTCCTGTTTGTCTACGTTGCCAACGACCTTCATCGCCGCGCCGTAGGAACGCAGTTTGTCGGTGACGAGCATCTCAACCTTGCCATAGCGTTTCATGGTTTTCCTGAGGAATTTCAATGTGGCTTTGCGATCTCGTCGCTTTGTTACATAGGATTCAACCAGCTCGCCTTCGTGATCTACGGCCCGCCAAAGGTGGCGGGCCTCCCCGTTTATCTTCACGAAAACCTCGTCCAGGTGCCACTGCCAGTTCGAGTACGACCGCAACTGCTGTACCCGTTTCCGCCGGATCTCGGCAGCAAACATCGGGCCAAATCTGTTCCACCAGAACCGCACCGTTTCGTGGCTGATATCGATGCCGCGTTCAATGCACGCGCCGCAGCTTGCTCAGACCAGCTATGCGCCCTACCCGCAGCATTTTTGTGCATCGGGACGCGGCAGCACTGGCAGATTTGCGTGTTCTGACTTGAGCACCAGCCTTGCAATAGCCAAGCAGGTGGTCGAAAGGGCAAGGTAGGAGTATTCGCCCCAAAATAAGATCGAAAGGCAGTGTCGCATGGCCAGCCCGAACCCGCATACATCGATTGGGTCACTCGTTACGATCCTGATCTGCGCGGCGTTGCTCTTTGCAGGCAATGGATTGTTCCAGACGCTCTTGCCGATCCGGGCCGGTCAGGAAGGCTATTCCACCACATTGATCGGGATGTTGGGGACCGCCTTTTTTGGGGGTTTTACTGTCGGGTGCTACGTTGGGCCTCGGCTTATTATGAGCGTGGGACACGTCCGAGCTTTTGCCGGCTTAACCGCTTTGCTGACCGCTACGCTTTTGGCTTTTCCATTGCTTGTCGATGGGTGGTTTTGGGGCGCGATGCGCTTCGTCAGCGGTGTCTGTCTGGCGGTGCTCTACATCGTGGTTGAAAGTTGGTTGAACGACAGCTCAACGAACGCAAATCGTGGCCGCGTCTTGTCCCTATACATCATCGTTTCAAACATCGTGACGATGGCCGGGCAATTGATGGTTAACGCTTACGATACACGAGAATCCACACTATTTCTGCTGGTTGCAATCCTGATCTGTCTATCAATTGTTCCACTCAGCCTGACACCGACACCGACGCCAACACCAATACCCTCGGCCCGGCTGGATTTGCGCAGCCTGTATAGAGTTTCCCCTGTGGGTGTAGTGGGATGTCTGCTCGCTGGATTGGCAGAAGGCGCCTTTTGGTCACTGGGTCCTGTGTTCGCTCAGGGGCGAGGCATGATCACATCTGATACAGCATTGTTGATGGCCGCCTTCGTGCTCGGCGGTACGCTTTCTCAATGGCCATTGGGGTGGATTTCGGACAAAATTGACAGAAGGATCGTGATTGCAGCCGTGTCATTTGGCGCTGTTACATCCGGGCTGGCAATTGGATTTGGCGTGGTGCCTGCGGGCTGGTCGACCTTCGCCCTTGCCGTGGCGCATGGGGCACTGATGATCCCAATTTATGCGCTTTGCATATCCCATGCGAATGACAATGTGCTCAATTCGCGGATGGTTGAAACAAGCGGCGGGCTCTTACTTGCCTACTCCGTCGGGGCAACCCTCGGGCCTTTGACCGCATCGTTGTTTATGGTTGGCGGGCATGCAGGCGGCCTATTTTTCTTTATTGGTTTGGCGTTGCTGACGCTCGGGATCTTTGCGGTCTATCGGCTGAGTGTCGACACACGGGACCACCGCAAAACAAAAGGTCACTTTGCGCCAACATCTGCCGCATCACCTTCTGTGTTCCCGATTGAACCGGATTGATCCAAGCGCAGACGAGTTATGATGCGCGATGGCGCCTTTACGAGCTTTCGCGCATTGGGGGTTCCCCGGCACATCGGCTCGCGTTTCGCATCGCTCAAAGCTGCCACTAGGCGCTTGAAATTTTACCAACATTAGCAAGGCAGGCCGCGCTTCATTGACGCCTTGGATCGGCCTGTGGATGTGATACGCTCGCCCGATACAGTCCTAACAATACTCTCCATCAATATTCTTCGACGGGAAAGCGCATGACGAAAGCTATCAAGTTTCACAAAACCGGTGGCCCGGAGGTCATGCAGTACGAGGACATCACACTGGATGCTCCGGGGCCGGGCGAGGTGCGGTTGCGCCATACTGCCATCGGGCTTAACTATCTCGACACCTACTTTCGATCGGGCGCCTACCCCCTGCCCTTACCCAGTGTCTTGGGTTTTGAGGGCGCTGGCGTCGTCGAAGCTATTGGTGATGGCGTCACCAGCTTGAAAGAGGGCGACAGGGTTGCCTACGGCGCGGGGCCATTGGGGTCTTATTCGCAAGCGCGCAACATGCCGGCGGGCAGGCTAAGCAAACTGCCAGAATCAATCGCGGATGACACTGCGGCCGCCATGATGCTCAAGGGCATGACTGTGCGCTATCTGCTGCGCGAAACCTACAAGGTGAAAGCTGGAGATACTATTCTGTGGCACGCTGTAGCTGGCGGCGTTGGCCTAATCGCCGTGCAGTGGGCGAAACATCTGGGCGTCCGGGTTATCGGCACCACCAGCTCGCCAGAAAAGGCTGCGCTGGCCAAGTCCTTCGGCTGTGATGAGGTGATAAACTACAACGACGAGAACGTCGCAGAGCGGGTGCGTGAGCTAACAGGCGGCAAGGGTGTGCCAGTGGTCTACGACGGTGTTGGTCAGGCTACGCTCGACGCTTCGCTCGACAGCCTCAGCCCGCTTGGCCTGCTGGTCAGCTTTGGCTCTGCCTCCGGTCCGGTAAAGGGCTTTGACACGGGCGTTTTGGCCGCAAAAGGGTCACTTTATTTAACCCGTCCATCGCTGAACACATATGTAGAGTCCGACGAGGCATTGCAGACCAACGTGGCTGATCTGTTCGAGGTCGTCGGATCCGGCGCTGTCAAGATTGAGATCAACCAGACCTATGCGCTGGCGGATGCGGTCAAAGCGCATCAGGATCTGGAAGGCCGCAAGACAACCGGCTCGACCATATTCGTGCCATAGCCAGACGAGACCGGAACAATTTCCACAGATATCACCAAGAGCGTCGCGTGCGACCCTGATCACTGCATTCAGGTGCGGGGCGCGCGTGTCCACAATCTAAAAAACATCGACGTCGATCTGCCGCGCAATGCGCTTGTCGTTTTTACCGGCATCTCCGGTTCTGGAAAATCCTCATTGGCCTTTGGAACGCTATTTGCGGAATCGCAGCGCCGTTATCTGGATTCAGTTTCGCCCTATGCGCGCCGCTTGATCGATCAGGTGGGTGAGCCTGACGTCGATGCGATTGACGGGCTTCCGCCAGCCGTCGCACTTCAGCAGCAACGCGGCGCTCCATCTGCGCGATCCTCAGTCGGGAGTGTCACGACAATATCCAACGGCTTGCGGATGCTCTATTCACGCGCCGGAAAATACCCGCGCGGCCAGCAAATACTTTATGCCGACGCGTTCTCACCAAATACACCCGAGGGCGCCTGCCCGCGCTGTCACGGCATCGGACGCGTGTTCGAAGTGACTGAAAAGCTGCTTGTTCCCGATGATACCAAGACGATCCGCGAGCGCGCCATCGCGGCCTGGCCACCCGCGTGGGGAGGGCAAAACCTGCGCGACATCCTCGTATCGCTTGGGCATGACATCGACATACCGTGGAGGGATCTGCCAAAAAAAACCCGCGACTGGATCTTGTTCACCGATGAGACTCCGGTGGAGCCGGTATATGCGGGCTTTACCCCTGAAGAGACGCGCATCGCACGGCAGCGCAATCTGTCGCCTAGTTACATGGGCACATTTACAAGTGCGCAGCGCTACGTTCTGCACTCGTTTGCAACCACGCAAAGCCATCGCACCAAGAAACGCGTCTCGCAGTTTATGCAGATTTCCGAATGCCCAGACTGCAACGGCAAGAAACTGAAACGCGAGTCGCTTTCGGTGAAATTTGCTGGACTTGATATCGGGGAGCTGTCGCAACTCACGCTGAGCGACCTTGCCGAACGGTTGCGCGAGGCTGCCACAGCAAAACCGGTTGCGAGCGACCTGCACCCCGAAAAGGCGATCGTGGCGCAGCGCATTGCCAGCGATATCCTCGCTCGCGTCGAAGCGCTTACCACTCTTGGCCTTGGCTATCTGTCGCTTGAACGCAGCACGCCAACCTTGTCTCCGGGTGAGTTGCAGCGACTGCGGCTGGCCACGCAGATACGCTCGCAACTGTTCGGTGTGATCTATGTTTTGGATGAACCGTCGGCAGGGCTGCACCCGGCGGATACCCAAGCATTGCTGGGTGCGCTGGATGAGCTCAAAGGCGCGGGTAACTCGCTATTTGTCGTCGAACACGATGAGAGCGTCATTCGGCATGCCGATTGGATCGTTGATATCGGGCCGGACGCCGGAACACATGGCGGCGAGGTCGTCTATAACGGCCCGATAGAAGGCCTGCGCGACGTGAAGGCGTCGCATACCGGGCGCTATCTATTCGCGCCAGACGTCTCGCAGGATCGCACGCCGCGAAAGCCAACCGGCTGGCTAAAGCTGACGGGGATTGAACGAAACAACCTCCGGGGTTTGGACGTCGCGTTTCCCCTCCGTGTTTTGACAACGGTTACCGGCGTGTCCGGTTCGGGCAAGTCTAGCCTCGTCAGTCAGGCACTTGTCGAACTTGTCGGCGACGCTTTGGGACAATCGAGACCGCTAGAAGCCGCCAGCGACGAGGCGGAAATGCTGGAGCGGGAACTGGAGACGTCTACCGGCGGGCAGATTGTTGAAGGGATGGACCATATTCGGCGGCTGGTCACAGTTGACCAAAAGCCGATTGGGCGCACGCCGCGCTCTAACCTCGCAACATATACTGGCTTGTTCGACCATGTTCGCAAGCTGTTTGCAGCGACGCGCGAGGCGAAGGCGCGTCATTACGATGTGGGTCGCTTCTCGTTCAATGTTGCGAAAGGGCGGTGCCCAAATTGCGAAGGGGCCGGTTTTGTCAGCGTGGAACTCCTCTTCCTTCCCAGCGTCTATGCGCCCTGCCCGGTATGCCGCGGCCAGCGCTACAACGCCAAAACGCTAGAGATCACCTACCGCGACAAAAATATTGCCGAAGTGCTGGATATGACCGTCGACATGGCCCACGACTTCTTTGCGGATGACCCTGCGGTGTTGCGTGCCCTTGCGGCCTTGCTACAGGTCGGCCTCGGCTATCTGCGCCTCGGGCAGCCCGCGACCGAACTTTCGGGCGGCGAAGCGCAGCGAATTAAGCTCGCGACCGAGTTGCAGCGCGCCGGGCGAAGCGACACTCTGTATGTTTTGGATGAGCCGACCACCGGTCTGCACCCGGCCGACGTGACAATGCTGATGGCGCAGTTGAATGGGCTAGTGGACGCTGGCAACTCTGTCATCATGGTTGAACATAATATGCTGGTTGCCAGAGGCAGCGACTGGATAATCGACATCGGCCCCGGCGCTGGGGACGAAGGCGGCGGCGTCGTCGCACAAGGGCCGCCTGCCCGTGTGGCAAGTTCAAAGGCCAGCCGAACTGCGGCGTATTTGTTCCCCTAGTGTGGTTTAGCGCGCAGAGTTTTCCGCACTGAAAAGTGCTGGCTTGTAAGACTCCTTCAGGACGACCGGCGGGCCAAAAAACAAAGCTATTGGCCAGCCGCTAACTGCCTAGGAAAACCGTACGTCTCAGCAATCCCCGTGCGATAGCACTGGCGCATCTTTTCAGGCCGGTTCAGGCCAGACGAAGTCAGGGCGCAGGCCTTCATAGACCGCACGACCATCAGACGGCTTAGGATAGTCTTTCGACGCGTCGTAGAATGCATGATAGGTTGGGTCGGGGAACTTTGCGTCGTCGTAGCCCATCACGTTTGGCACCGCGACGCGGATGCGTTTCTGCTTGTCGTCAAGCATCAGCGCAGCACCGCATTCGGAACAAGTACAAAGCTCAAGCGGGCCGCTTGGGTTGTCCTTGTTGAACGGCTGGCGGTTCATTTTTTCTGGGTGATCGACAGTCAGGTCGCTGTGATTGAAGAACGCCACATGCGTGGTCTGCTGGCCAGTCACGCCCTTGCAGACATTGCAGTGACAGACATGATTGTCGATCGGCTCTGCCGTGGCCTTGACCTGAACGTGGTCGCACCCACCCTTGTAGGAACTGGACATAGTCTCTTCTCCTTGTGTGAATGTATCGCTCGGCCTCAGGCGCATTTTTACGCCAATCGGTAGAAAATAGCGACAAATTCCTTTGCGCAGGCGGCCCTACGCGACAGCGAAATTCAGCCGTCGCCATAGCCCTGCCCCGCTGCAAACCACCAAGAAACCGGGTGGCGCGTGACACTCGGGACTAAGCGGCCTCAGATAGAAATCTGCACCGCCGTATAGAGGGCAACCGCCGTCACAAAGGCCGGGAAAGACGACGGATGGTCGCGCGAAAACTCTTCCTCCAGCACGACCAGAACAATTCCGCCCGCGAGAAACGACAGCAGAAGGGTCACAAGAACCGGCGAAATAACCGTAGTAGCACCAACGATCCAGCCGACGAGAATGGCAGCGGTCAAGGCCCATCGGCCGATGCGCTGATAGACGCCTTTGTGAATTTCCATCATCCGGTAGTCGACGACCAAAAAATAGACCGCCATCGACACCACAAAAATGACGATCGAAACCGGGTTGTTCATTTGCACAATCAGATAGCCGATGATCGCCTTGTAGAATGCATAGGACGCCAGGTGGATCCATACCCGCAGTCCGGTCGTCTCGGGCGCGGGATGCACGCCAATCGCACCTACCGGTTTCTCCACCAATCGTTCCATCCCGTAGAACGCAACGAGCCCGATCAGCAGTGGTAGAAACGGGCTGTGCTTGAGGATGTCCGCTGCGTAGCCAAGCGTCTCGGGAAAAGCCGCCGTTCCATCAACGATTTTTGGCAAAAGGCCCAGAAAGACATAGCTGATCGAAATGCCATCCGCGAATGACAGCCAATATTTTTGCGGCACTTCCCGCTTCCAACGCAACATATCGGCAAGCACGTGGACGAGGCTGAGAAAAATAACCGAAGCAAGTGACAGTCCGATCAGTGAGATGGCGTTCATTTTTCATCCTTTCACTCGCTAAGGTGCGCCGCGCGGTCCTGCGTAGCCAAAGCGCCGACAGGGCGTAATTGGGTACTAGATGGATAGGCGTTTGGGGGTCAGGGGCAGTTGCCGTTGTGGCAGGACCGCCCCCGAAACTGTTGGTGCAGCGGCGCGCGATCCTGCGCCACCCCTCGGCTTTGTTACTTATCGAAGTGGATGACGGTGCGGATGCTTTTGCCTTCGTGCATCAGATCAAACGCCTCGTTGATGCCCTCAAGACCCATGGTGTGAGTGATGAAATCATTCAACGCAAACTCGCCCTTCATGTAGCGCTCGACATAGTCGGGCAGTTCCGACCGCCCTTTGACACCGCCGAAGGCCGACCCGCGCCAGACACGGCCTGTCACCAGCTGAAATGGTCGGGTCGAGATTTCCTGACCCGCACCCGCCACACCGATGATCACGGATTCGCCCCAGCCCTTGTGGCAGCATTCCAGCGCCGAACGCATGACATTGACGTTGCCGATACACTCAAACGAGTAGTCAACGCCGCCGTCTGTCATCTCGACGATCACGTCTTGGATCGGTTTGTCGTGATCCTTGGGGTTGATGAAGTCGGTCGCGCCTAGCTTGCGGGCCAGATCGAATTTGCTCTCGTTGATGTCGATCACGATGATCCGGCTGGCCTTGGCCATCGTCGCGCCGATCACTGCCGACAGGCCGATGCCGCCCATGCCAAAGATCGCAACGGTTGCGCCCTCCTCGACCTTGGCGGTGTTCATCACGGCGCCCATCCCGGTGGTGACGCCGCAGCCCAGCAGACAGACTTCTTCGAGCGGTGCCTCTGGGTTCACCTTCGCCAACGAGATTTCTGGCAGCACGGTGTATTCCGAGAAGGTTGAGCAGCCCATATAATGCAGGATCGGTTTGCCGTCCTTGAAGAACCGTGTGGTGCCATCGGGCATCAGGCCCTTGCCTTGGGTTTCGCGGATTTTCTGGCAGAGGTTGGTCTTGCCGGACTTGCAGAATTTGCATGTGCCACATTCAGGCGTGTAAAGCGGGATCACGTGGTCGCCCACAGCAACACTTGTCACGCCTTCGCCGATGGATTCCACGATGCCGCCGCCCTCGTGCCCCAGCACGACCGGAAAGAGACCCTCGGGGTCATCGCCCGACAATGTGAAGGCGTCGGTGTGGCATACACCAGAGGCAATGATGCGCACGCGCACTTCACCTTTTTGCGGGGGCATCACGTCAATCTCTTCGATCGAGAGCGGCTGGTTGGCAGCCCACGCGACGGCAGCTTTCGATTTGATCATCTCGGTCATGGGGACTCGCTTTGTTTTTGATGGTGGGTGCCGCCAGTACGGCAGGGATGGGAGCGCTTTACACTATTTCCACCCTTTTATAATCTTAAAAAATTGCAAATCACTATTCCACCAGCGTAACAATGCGGGCATATTTCGTGGCAAGGGAGACGTTTATGCTGAGTTGGGAAGGCGTTTCCGAATTTGTCGCCGTCGCGGAGACGGCAAGCTTTACCGCCGCGGCCAATCGGCTGGAAATCTCCACAGCGCAGGTCAGCCGCCAGATCGGAGCGCTTGAAGCGAGGCTGGCGGTAAAGCTGTTTTATCGCACCACACGCAAGGTCACGATCACCGATGCGGGGCAGATTTATTATAATCACTGCCGCCAGGTGCTGGATGGTCTGGCCGAGGCTGAACGTGCGATTTCGGACTTGCATCAGACGCCCAAGGGCAGGCTAAACCTAACCGCCCCGGTGACCTACGGCGAAAGCCGGATCGCCCCGCTGGTAAACGATTTTGTGGTCCGCTATCCGGAATTAGAGGTCAATCTGAAGCTGACCAACCAAATGGTCGATCTGGTCGTGGAAAGCTATGATCTGGCGGTCCGTCTGGGCGAGCTTGAAGACAGCTCGATGATGGCAAAACGGCTTGCCTCGCGCACCCATTATGTCTGCGCATCGCCTGCCTACCTCAAACTGCGAGGCACGCCGCATTCGCTAATCGAATTGGAGCAACACAATTGCCTGCAAGGCACAGTGGACTTCTGGCGCTTTCAGGAACGGGGCAAGACGCGGCACATCCGGGCCCACGGCAGTATTCGCTGCAATAGCGGGTGGTCACTGGTCGACGCCGCAGAAAAAGGCGTAGGGATCATTCAGCTACCCGATTATTATGTCGAGGCCGAGCTTCAGGCAGGGCGGCTGGTGTCTGTGCTGGACGCCTTTCGCGCACCGGATGATGGCATATGGGCGATCTATCCACAGAACCGGCACTTGTCGCCCAAGGTGCGGCTGCTGCTGGACCATCTGGGCCAAGGACTGGCGTGAATTTGCGCGCTATGAACATTTTAGCATTGAGGAAGATCATATGATCGTCAGAGAGCACCCATCCTCACTCCAACTGTTCTTTGTCATGCAAGGATCGGTTGTGCCAAAAATAATTGGCAGGATCATTGGTGTCGCGCTGCTGTCTGTCATTGTCCTCACGGTCGATCAGCATGTCGTCACGCTGCCACATATTTCGATCGGGGCAATGGGCATATTCGGCGTCGCGCTGTCGCTGTTCCTCGGTTTTCGTAACAACGCGGCTTATGATCGGTGGTGGGAGGCGCGCAAGCTCTGGGGTTCAATGATTGCTGACGTGCGCAACCTTGGGCGGCATATGTGCGTCTTTGTCGGCAAAGGCGCAGACCGCGCGCATCTTTTATCCTGCGCCGTCGCATTCGCCCATTTACACCGTGGATTTCTACGAGGCGTTGATGTGCGGACCGACCTCCTCGACTGGGTTGGCGAAGACAAAACAGCAGCGATGATCGCGCGGAAAAACCCCGCAGATGCTGCGCTGCGGTCCATGGCCGACCAGCTTGGCAAGCTTGCCGCGAGCGATGCCATCAGCGGGTTTGGCCAGATGACCATCTCGCAAACCCTGTCATCATTAGCGCTAGCCCAAGCGGGTTGCGAGCGCATCGTGACGACGCCCCTGCCCTTCGTCTATTCCCTGCTCGTGCGCCGAACGACCTATCTTTACTGCTGGTTGCTGCCCTTCGCGCTGATCGAATCCACAAGCTGGTTCGCTCCGGTGTTTTCCGCGATCGTGGCATATGTTTTCTTTGGCCTTCAGGCCGTGACCAATGAACTGGAATTGCCGTTTCGGAACGTTCAGAACGGGCTTCCGCTTGATGCAATGTGCCGCGTGATCGAGATTTCAGTGTGCGAGGCACTCGACCGCACGCCGCCCGCCGCATGGTCTGCGACAAACCACGTTTTGACGTAAGGACTTGTTGGAAGCTTGCGTTACCTCGCGGGCTAGAACCTACCGGCTCGCATAACAGGGCGGGACGTTTAAGCGCGGGCGACGATCTAACTGTTCAGGTCGCCTCAACGTAGTGCACGAAACGGGCGGCCCGAATATCGGGCCGCCCTCTATGTTAGCTATACGCGCTGGATTAGCTGTACTTACTGGACTCGTTTTTGGCGTCTCTCTTGACGTCGCCCAGATTCTCTTCCTCTGCCTTGTTCTTGGCGGCATCGGTGACGCGAGTGGCGGCCGATTTAGCTCGATCTATTGCAGAATCGGCCGAGGCCTCGACGTCGCTTTTGATATCGGACGCAATATTTTTCGCCTCATCGACACCGGCTTTGACAACCTTTTGCGCCTTCTCCATCTCGTCGGAGTAGATGCGCTCGGCTTCGTCATAGAGATCATCGCTGTAGCCACCGACATACTCGTCCTCGACGCGCGTGCGAGGTAGCGCACCTGCGACGGCTGCGCCGACGGCAAACGCGACCGCACCCACGACAAGCGGATGCTCGTCATAGAAATCAGCGACCTGATCGCTTCCTCGCTTTAAACGGCGCGCGGCCTCGTCCCGTGCGTCTATCGCGCGTGCGCGGGCGGCGGCAATGCGCTCGCGCGCCTCTTCGGACAGATGCTCGGTACCTTCGGAAAGGCGAGTTTGCAG
Organism: Roseobacter sp.; assembly: GCA_024636495.1. GTDB lineage: Bacteria > Pseudomonadota > Alphaproteobacteria > Rhodobacterales > Rhodobacteraceae > Sulfitobacter. Next base: position 11,629 of record JAGXGZ010000042.1, read on the forward strand.
CGATTCAGCGCGCCGCGATGTACTGCTCCAAACGTTCCCAGCGGTATCGCGAACGCTTCCGGCGGCCGAGCCTACCTTATCGCGGACACTACCGGCCGCATCATAAGCAGTGTCCCGCGCCGACGCGGCACCCGAGGACACAGATTGCGCGGCAGAGGACGAACCGGAAGCGATCGCATCCTTGGCATTACTAGCGGTACCTTTGACCGACGTGCCAGCGCCAGAAAGCCGATCGCCCAGCGACGAACCTGAACTGGAGGCGCCGTGCGATGTACCCAGCTCGTCGTGGTCCCAATCACGGGCCCAGTTGGGCTGGCGGGTGGTGCTACGAGAAGCCGCCGCTTTGGGACCCGAATAAGCCGCGCCGCGACGGGCCGCATAGTCCGGTACGTCGTGATCCAAGCGATCCGCATGACTGCCGCGCGGGGCATTATAGCGATCAACATAGCGATCCGCGTTGCGGTTGCCGCCAAAGATCATCCACGCCAGCCCAACGCCGGTCAGCGCTAGTGCAACGGGATTGTCCCGCGCCGATTGCGCAACCGAGCGACCGAAGTCGCCGCCATGCTCGCGAAACTGATCGCCAACTTGCTGCACGACGCCATCAAAGGAGAAGCGGTTTTGCAGGTCTTCGATCGAATGCTTGAGACCTTCGCGCTCGCGCTCAATCTCGCGCTCGATGTCTTCGGGGGATCTGTTATCACTTGTCATCGTAGGCATCCTTTACTGCATTTGCGTCACGCTTGACGTTTTTGGCGGTGCGCGAGGGTGCGAGGCTGGAAAGCTTCAGGTCGTTGATGCCTTTGCCGACCATCACGAACGCGATGATCCCAAAAACCGCACCAACGATCAGCGCGCTCCATCCTGCGTCGATCCCCGCGTTTGTGATGGCAGCGACAAGAGCAGCCGCCAGCACATTCAAAGCTGTTAGCGCAATGATTACCGCGCCAACGATCAACCCAAGGGCAACCGCCGCTTTGTTAAGGTTCTCGGAGATCTCGGCACGTGCCAGATCGACCTCCTTGCGCACCAAGCTGCTGACATGATTCAGGGCGTCGCCCAGCATGTCAGTCGTGGATTTTTTGGTCGGATCGTTCATGACGTACCCCCTGCTTTGTTGATTGAGCCGGAAGTTGTGTCAGAGTAAGCGCCGTGCGTCTGCCGACCTGCATAGACCTGCGAGGCACTCTGTGGCTGCGCTATGTCGCGATCGTCGTCGCCGTGGTCGCGCCGTGCGGATGCCGTGGCAAACCGCGTGGCAGCGAAGCCGGCCAATGCGATGCCGCCGATAAACAACATGGGATTACGCTTGGCGAATGAGCTCAACTCGTTGGCCATTTCGCCAAGGTCTTTGCCGCGGATCGAGTCCGAGACGTCTGCCAGACCGCCCGCAATTTGCCCAAATGTCCGCTCCTGAGGGGAGCCGTCACGCATATCATTGGCGGCCTTACGAAGCGCAGATGCGATGTCCGAGACTTCGTCGGCGACACCAGATTTAGCACTATCCGCGCGGCGGGAAGCTTCTTCGCGAACGGCGCTAGCAGCGTCCTGAGCGGTCTCGCGCGCACTGTTTCCCAAATCCTCGGACACGGACTTGGCCTTGGCTTTGAGGTCCTTTGAGGTAGGTGAGGTCGAATGGGTCATGGTACTCTCCTATGGATTTAAAACGCGAGATTGAGGATGGCGAGGACCACCACGATCAATCCGATGAGATAGAAAATTCCGTACATAATTCCCTCGATTCAGGCTGACTGTTCACATTCGTGTTGCGTATCTAATCAAGGTAGATGTGCGCCCATTGGTTCCCTCAAAAGCGGCAAATCATGTGCCGTACGAAATCTGCGACGCCGGCAAAGGCTGTGATGCGTCCACTCGCACCGCATCCGACAAACTATCGACGACGCCTTTTAGCCACGCATACTGAGCGGTGAGAAAATCGAACTTTTCATGACGGCCCGATATGGGTGCGATTGCCTCGTCATAGGCTGCAAGAATACGCCTCTCGCTCGCGACCATTTCTTGGGGCGACGAAATGCTCACCGTATCGCTGCGCGGATCAGTCTTAGCGTCGGTATCTTGGACGCAGAGATAGTCGCGCAACTCTGATATGTTGTCCTTTCGACGTGACAGGATCGTGTTGACCATTTCGCCGAACTCAGACCCTTTGACCGTTGAAAACAGAGCCTGATATTGGCCCTCGGTCTCACAGAGCTGATTGTAAAGATTCGTAATTGCGTGGTTCGCATCGATCATCAGTTTCTCCTCCTGTGGGTTTGATCGGTGAAAGTTGGTAAGGGCGGTTTCCCGACCTCACCTTTGTTTCGGTTGGTCAGGCGATGGCATCGACGTTGCGCGAACGCTCTGCGAGATAGGTCATGAAGTCGTCGGAGCCGTAGATTCTGTCCAACGCTGCGTCCAGCTTCTGGGCGGTAACATCGTATCCCAGCGCTTCGGCAAAGGCCCTGGTCGTGCCGAACCCCGCAATGCCGTAGTGGCAAAGGCGCTGGTACTGGGCGATGATCGCGACATCGAGCGCAGCGCCCCTCATGTCACTGTCCACGGCATGCTTGCGCGCCTCTTTGACGAGGCCCTCCATGCCCTTGCAGTGCTCCTTCTTTACTTCTGCGCCGGACTCTTCGAGCAGGGACTTAAGCAGGCGCGTGTGCTGGTCGATACCGCCCTTGGCCGAGCTGAGGCGGTCGGCCAGTTTCTTGTATTCGGCCTTGTCGGCCATAGCCGAGACTACGTCAGACATCTGCTCATTCGCGGACCACAGGTTCTGCAACTCTTCGGTGTAGAGATCTTTCAAAGTGGTCATTTCATTCACCTTTCAATGGCGGCATTTGCCGATCCGTTGGGATGGGCTGCTCGGTATTGAAACCAACTGATACTGGGCTGTCCTGCGATGTGGGGCCTGCAGGGACACACGCCGGCCCCCTGCGATACCGAAGCGCTGCACTCTGCGATGATGCGCGACCTTCGGTTGTGGCAGGCAAAGCAGCCTCCGCGATCGGAACCTGAATTAAGCTGACAAAACTGTTCAGTGTTTGGATGTGTCGAGGCAGATCGCGAACGTGAACTCGACCGCTTTCAGGGACTATTGGAGGCCAAACGCCAAGCGTTCCCATGCGGGCATTAGCAACCAACCAATCAGCATCGGGCAGGCAGTCATCAACTAGGTAATCAGTCCCCTCAATGCGCGCCTTCAGGGCGTCAGACATTCCGCCAACTGCCCTGCCCGTCAAGCGACACGAGGCGTAAACGACTGCGTCATCTGTGTGCAGGACCCGGCGACCTGCCGACCTAATCGCCCGGATAATCTGGCGATCTTCACCACATTTAATGGTCTCGAATCCACCTATCAATTGATACGCCGTCTTGCGAAATGCCAGACTTGCGCCGGCCGCCTCTCCATGTGTTCCGTCAATATCCGCCGAACGTGGCGCATAGCGTGCGTACACCGTCTGAACTAGCTTCCGATACTGACCTTCATTCGTCGCAAGGGCCGGATCCATTCCATCCAGAACGCCCTTTTCAGATGCTAGTAGTTCGATCTTTCCGCACACCGCATCGGCGGATTGCAGAAGGTCAATGTTGCGCGAGATCCAATCCGGCGCGGCGACGCAATCGGCATCCGTCGTCAGCAGGTATTGAAGGTGGGGCATCTGGCCGATGGCATAATCGCAGCCGATGCGCCGCGCGGTGCCGACCCCTTCCTCACTCGTCAAAACACGCTCCAGAATTTCAACATCCAGAGCTAAGCGAGACGCGGTCTCCAAGGCGACCTCATGCGTTTCGTCGTCCGTGTTGTTGAGAACCAAGATGATCCGCACCCGGGATGCAAACTGTCCGTTCAACGCCCGCAAACAGGCGCCGATACGCTCCGCCTCATTGCGGGCTGGGATGATGATCGCGATATCTTTGGAAGTTGGCGCTGTCATTTTCCGCCCTCCGGCAAGCCGCGATCTATGCGATATTTCGGTGCGCGCGAGATGGTCTGGAAAGTGTGGGTCTCATTCAATGCCGCGACAAATCTGCCAACGGCTTCGCCCCCCTGCAACTGATTACCGGAGGGGCCTAAGTAGGAAACGCAAATTACCTCAGCATTAAGCCAATTGCCCGAAACATCGTCGGCCAGTGCCTGCAGCCCATCCTCGTCCAGAAAGTAGAGAATTTCGGAAAAGATCAGCAGATCGAAGTCGTCAGCTGGTAGCGGACAGGGATAGTAACCATGTAGGAATGTGGCCGATGGTACGGCCTGACGTGCGGCGTCCAACGCCTTGGCGACAGCGTCCATGCCGGTGTATTGCGCACATACATCTGCTAAGTGCCCGGCGAGTTGGCCATTTCCGCAACCCATTTCAAATGCGGATTGATAATGTTCGCGCGACAGCGCCGCGCGGGTCGCCGCGAACTTCTGTTGCTCATACTCGCTGGTTTTGAACCCCCACGGATCGTCAGTACCACTATAGAGGTTTTGTAGATGGTCAATGCTCACACCCATCACGGCATCCTCCAGAAGATTTCATCGCCGTTCACAAATTTTTCGACCAGCTCCGCTGGCAGCACGAACCCTAGAGGATCATCGCGAACCACTTCTCCCATCTGGCTGCGGTGCGACATGATTGCCGCGCGCTTGTTTGCGGCCCATGCCCCAGCCTCAATGAACGCTGGGGCGTGTCGCATCACTTCACACTCGAAATTGGCGTCGTCCCAACGGCACCAGACGGGGTAGCTGTAGAATGACCAGTTAGGGCGCAGGCGCCGCATGACGCGCGCAGCCTCGACGACGACCTTGTGGTCCTCATGATGGTCCTCAGCAGCGGGGACGAAAATGTGCTGTGCTTCGCAGGTTTTGATAATCGCCTGCAAATCGTTCGCGATCTCAGCAGGATCGATCTGGTAGAGCTTGGCATCCGGCAGCCCCATCCAAGTCATATCTTCTGCGGCGCCGCCCATGCAGGCGATCGCATCGATTAATTCGGCGCGCCGGCATTCTGCGAGCCTTTCGGGTGGCCATTCGGATGAGTTCGGGTGCGAAGCGCTTCCATCGGTTATGCAAATCACATGCGCCCCGGCGCCGGTAAACGCCCCAGCAAGCAGCGCCCCGCATCCCAAAGACTCGTCGTCCGGATGCGGCGCGAGCACTACAATCTTATGTCGTCCGCTTAGCACTTCGGACATTTCTGGCGCGCGGGACACTGTCATTCGAATACCCCCCAGATGGCGCCATCCTGTGCCAACGCGGCGTTGGCGGCGCGCTGAAGAAACGCATCGCGCGCCGCTTGCCGGAGATAGACAGACAGATCGCGCGTCATTTGCCCGGTGCCAGAATTAGACCCAAAATGCTGTAATCCAATGCTCTGCTCGACGGCGCGGATAGCGTCCAGTGCGACCTCTTCGGTCATCAATCTGGCAGATATTGAGGTAGCGACGATCTGTTCCGAAGTCAGGTCCGTCCTCAAGGTAGCAAGCGCCGCACGCTCGACGAATGACATACCTGCCCAGGCGCGCATCAGAACTGACATCAGCCGCGTTTTCTGCGGCTCTGCCTGCATGCGTCCCATAGCGCGCAGTTGCGCGGCAGCCTGGTCCAAGAGCCCGACCGCGGCCCCTACCTGCAATGCGGCGATCCGCCAAACTCCACCGACAAAATGCGGCTCTTGCAGATAGTCACCGGGATTACCGATCCAAGCAACGTCGTCGCCCTTCACCCCCGTGAAGTCATAAGTGCCGGACGCGGTCGCCTTCATGCCACGCATGTCCCAAACGGATGGATCAGCGCGCTTCATGTCAGATACATTGACCAGCGCCAACTGAACCTCCGGGCCAGAATTTACAGTGATGATCGCGTGAGAAACTGTGCCGAGGCCTGAAGCAAAATTCTTGGCGCCCATCAATCGCCCTTCGGCGGCGCCTGACGTCACCGGCACAGTACCGTCTGCGCCCCAGACGCCCAGAAACGCGCCGTTGGAAATCTGTTCTTGAATGGCGCTTTTCACCTCTGAGGTGCCGTAAAGGTTGATGAGCAAGAGGGCGTTGACGTGACCCTCCCACAACCGACCAACGCTCAGGTTCACGGAGCCAACCCGCATTAGCGCCCGTGCAGTGGCTTGGGCATCTTTTGTTCCATCGTCTAACAGCATGCCCGCGCCGCGCAGCAGATCAATGGACCTGTGAATAGGGCGCGCGCCCGTTTCCTCGTCTACGGCTGCCGTTGATAGAGATTTCAACAATTCGTCAGAAATCCTGTCGTTCGATTTGGTTGGCACCAACGTAGGAGATAATGGAGGCGATACTTTCATTTTGTCAGGCCACGCTTTGCTGAAGGTGCGTTTGCGGCTGAGCGGCTCCGCACAGAAGGTTCGTCCAAGCATGCGCGATGCTGGACAAGCGAAAGGCTGGATTGGCATTCATCCGCGGTGTGGCGCGTTGCCACGCCTCGATCCGTGACATGATCTGCGCTGGATCGTGCCCGTCAATACGCTGGTTTGCGTCAGGGACAATTTCGTCGTTTGCGCCCAAGCCTGCGTGGACTAGCACTGGTGTGCCAACGGCGTTTGCCTCGGCCATAACCAATCCAAAGGTCTCGGCGAAGGACGTCTGAGGATAGAAAAGGCACAGTGATCCGCGCATCTGCCGAACAAGTGCAGCATGCGATAGTGAGCCTAGGAAAGTTACGCCCTCTGGTACAGGACCAGTTTCCCAGTTCAAATAGCCGGGGTCGGCAACTGCAAGCTTAAGATCTGGGAGGGTATCGCGCAGTGCTGAGAACTGCTCAAACACCTCTGCAAGCCCTTTGTGAGGGGAACTAGCGAAGAGAAGCCTATTCGGGTCGCGCGGCGTATCGTCAGGGCGCAGATAGTCATCAAGTGGGTTATAGATTGCCGTCACCTGAGGCAGATTGGACGACCCCAGAAATGCGGTGAGCGATCTGGCGTGGGTCTTTGAGACACAGATCACGGTCACGCCCGCCTCTTTCAAAGCAGCGCCCATCTTGCGATTGTGGCGTCCGGGATAAACGTGGAGCCACAGGAAAATTGGTGTATCCGAATTCAGCTTCCGTAGCTTCAAGGCCATCTTCCAGCGATTTATCACCACAATCGCGGTGGAATTCAAACGCTGGTAAGCATGCGACAAGGGTAGCAGGTGTCCGGCAGGCGACCGATAAGCATCAGATCGACCATTTTGATAAAGTTCGACCTCAAAGTTTGAACGCAGGGCTCTGGCAACGCGCAGCACCGTAGCTTCGGTGCCACCTAACCCTCCGTTCTCCAAGTCAGGCACGTCGTACCCTCGCGCACAGCAGGGATCGACAAGGGAAATCCGGGGCAATGATTTATGATTTACCTGCATCATTGTGCCGCCAATTCTGTGGCGGACGCTGAGGCAAGAATATCCGTCACCTGCGCGTTGGTGCGAGGCGCGACTGGAATGTCCCGCCTGCCCAACAGAGCGGGATTACTGACGAACGACACTTCAAAATCGTCGATAGAGATAGTTACCGGCTCGACTTTACCGTTTTTGCGCCAGTCCGCGACTTTATCCCAAACAAGCAGTCGGTCAGCCTTCCGTCGCGCACTATCGTAGTCTGACGCAGCAGATTGGGTAAGGCTGTCTGGTGTTTCAATCTTGGTAAGCAGGATCTGAGGAATGACCCAGATAATCTCGCCATTCAGGATCAGCCGGTTTCGGAACTCGCGATCCTCTTCAATGCAGTTTTCAAACCCACCGAGCCGCCTCAACATCTCCGTTCGGAAAAGTCCGGAATTTATATGAGTCCATTCCCCAGGGACCTGCGTGCCCATTTGAAGGTTTGGAAACACGTCATCAATTAGGGAGAGGTCCCTGCGAACTTCTACACGGCGTCCGTCAGGCAGGATCAATTCATGATGGGTCAAGGCAGCACCGACGTCTAACGCCTGCCCCGCGGTCTTGCCCGCCAGCGCCCAGTTTAGGCACTCATCCGCATTGATATCCTGCGCAGTAAGCACCCGCACTTGATGCAAAACCTTGTCGCGATGAGGCAAATCATCCGAGTCGTGAAAGGTAACCGCGTCCCCATCCGTCAGAAGAAGACCGACGTTTTTGGCCTGCGCTGTGCCAAGGTTATTACCAAGTTTGATATAATTAAACCGCGGGTGCGAGAAGAACGGGCATAGCACCTCTTCGGTTTTGTCACTGCTGGCATCATCAACAACGGTAACTTTGATATTCCACCAAGATTGATCAAGCGCAGCACGGATCGCACTGGTAATTAAATGAGCGCGATTGTGAGTGGGGATAATAATATCAACCAAAGGGGCCAGTGGATCCGCGATCATACCATCACCTCCCGGTAAGTCGTTGCAATTGCTTTGCTATAGGAGTGCAAACTGCCGTCCGTCAGCAGTGCCGCAGGCAGCGGCAGCATCAGAACGAAGGCAGCAGCTATAACCAATGGATTTGCTGACGGAACGCTCACTATCAACACCAGCGCAACAACGAATATCAGCAGATGACCCAGCGGAATTCGGCCAGCCGATCGAGTTTTTGAGCTGGATTTATTGGTGACAACAAATTTCAGCTCCTCGCCCAGCAGTGCGTCGAACGTGGCTTTTGCAGATTGCGGTGCTAGCGCGATGCGACAGGCTATTGCATGGCACGTCACAGAGAACCCGAGGCCGTCGCGCACGCCCCTGCCGATGATCCGCATTACGACATCGGAAAGACCAAGCACAATAACACTCGCCGCTAATATCGCCTCTGCTGATTGCTCCCTGCCGAACAGCATCGCTGCAAACAGGAGCGCGGCAGGCATCAAAGCTAGATTAAACCAAGCCGTCAGCTGAGAAATAATCACCAACCGCTTATGCAGGCTTAACGATCCCCTGCCCGTTATAATAATCTGGAAATGTCGCAGAAATGTCTGAAAGTTTCCACTGCACCAACGGTATCTTTGTTTTTCCAAGTCGGCAAAAGAGAGCGGCAGTAAACCCTGCCCGACGATTTGATTAATGAAACGCCCGGTAAAGCCCGCATTGCACAGCCGGACGCCCATCTCCGCATCCTCTGTCGTCGTCGTGCCAGACCATCCGCCAGCGGCGATCAATGCTTCCTTTGAGATGACGCAGAGCGTGCCTGTCAGCAACACGGCCTCTGCCTCATCAGCGACCGTCGCGTTAGACCTAAAGTATTCCTCCAACTCGGCGTCAACGCCGGCCGCGGTCCCTGATACGCCTATGTAAGACTGGGGAAACTGCACATAGTCGGCGCCTGTTCGCTCTAACGCAGATGAGGCCGCTGATAGAAAATTTGGTCCCACGACATAATCGGCATCTACCGTGACAATGTGACTTGCGTCGGGCCGCGCGTGGTCAAGCGCGATATTAAGCGCCCCCGCTTTCGCACCCAGCACTCCGGATTGATGCAAGAATTTAACCTTCGAATTATAGCTGGAGCAAAACTCCTTCACTGGTCCCCACAGTGCGGGGTCTGAAGTGTTGTTATCCATAACTATGATTTCATAATCTTTCGCTGGCCAATCTTGATCCTGCAAAGCTCGCAGAGTTCGGATCACCAAATTTGGCGGTTCTGAATGGGTTGCTACATGAATTGAAAAAACTGGATGCAAAAACTTCTCTCGCGCGCGAAAGGCCGGAGTGGGTAATCCGGCGATCGCAGGACGTAGACATATCAATGCCACCTGAAGCATAAGTATGCCGGAACAAACGATAACACCCACGATGGGAACCGAAATAGAGAGTGCCAGTAAACCGCTGACAGCGAGCAGTCGAAGTTTCATTGTTCACCCCCAAGGCGTCGCGCAACAAAGCGCAGAAACAAATTTTCGGCATAGTGGAAGCGCAGACTGCTCCCTTGGACACGTAACGCTTCGATAGCGACTCGGTTCCCGCGACATTGTAGCGACCAGAGAACCCAGCCAACAAATCGTTTATAGCCTAGGTTTAGAAATCCGACGTAAAACTAGTTTGACGAATGCGCAATCTGTCTACCTTTGGGAAACCACGATCTTTCGAAGCTCAATTCATGACAAATCAACATAACCCTTGATGTACATCATGGATCAATAAAGAACTGTCGCAATATTTGCCAATCACATCTTACTAGGCAAAATCTTCTTTAGGATTTCAAGCAGCTGATTTCCAGACACCGGCTTTCTCACCAAAGTGTCTTGCTTACTGATGAAATCAATCTGCTCTCTGTCATAAGCGGTTATATAGACAAACGGAATATCGCGTTTTCTAAGAATCTCTGCGATCGGCTCGGATGTTTTACCTTGACCGAGATTAACATCGAGGAACGCGACATCAATTTCTGCGGTCTCAGCCTTCTTTTTCGCCTCTTCCAAATGGACGCTGGGCCCGACAACTTGAAAGCCCATGTCTTCTAACGTGTCTGTCATCTCAAACGCGACAAGAACCTCGTCCTCTACGATAAAAATTCTTTTATTTCTTATTGGCATCATCTTCTCCATTTGCTACCCGAGCGGTGCCTTGAGACACCACTCAAATCCTGAGGCAGAATAGGATACATCCACAGTTCCGCTGGTTTCCATTGAAAGCGCTCGGTCAATGATGAACGAACCAAAGCCTTTCCCTTTGGGAACAACCACTTCAGGCCCGTCGCGTTCCACCCATTTCAACAAAACTTCGCGACTATTGTCGTTGTCAGTGATGCTCCAAGTCAGATCGACCTTTCCGTCAGACGCAGAAAGTGACCCATACTTTACAGCGTTCGTGGCCAATTCGTAAAGTGCCATAGATATCGCCAGTGCCTGCCGTGACGGCAAATCGACGGCTGGTCCATCATAGCGCACACGATCCCCACCGATGTTGATGACGATCTCCTCGACGATTTTCTGTAGATCAGCGTGGTCCCAATCAGCGCCCACCAGCTTGGAGTGCGCTTTGGCATAGGCATCAAGTCTCTCGTCGATTTTTCTGCGCAGTCCATCGGGGATGTCTTCCTTGCGCAGCGACATGCTCACGATTGATTTGACGACACTGAAGGCATTTTTAACCCGGTGGTTCAACTCAGCAATGAGGATCTTCTGCTGCTCAACAAGCTGGTGTTCGCGGTCGACATCAATCAATGCGACGACTGCACCGATCCGCTCGCCGGTTTTGTCGAGCACGGGTTGACCAATGATGCGCATCCAAAATTTGCTACCATCTCCGCGCTGATAATTCACGTCCAACTCTGCATGTTCCGCGCCTTTGACGACAACCTGAGCCAAGGGATATTCATGACTTTGCACGCGCCTGCCGTCTGCGTGATACGAAATCCACTCTCCGTAGCTGTGAGTATCGGAGGAATGCAAAACAGGGTGGTGCGTCATTTTCTCGACCACCTTGTTGCCCAGAACAATTCTGCCATTCACATCTGTCAGGACCACGCCAACCGGGACAATTTCCAGCATTGCCTCGAAGAGATTCAAGCGATTGGCAGCCTCTTCTGCCAACCCGGCATCACGTTCCTGATCGGCTGCAAGCACCGTGATGCGGTTTTGCAGCAGCTGTATCTCTTGCCTAAGTTCGGCATCGCTAGAATTTGGCATTCTATTATCCTGTTAAACCGCACACTTGCATCAAAGTTCGTAGCATTTGCAGCAGACGTCATCGAAATTTCAAGCGCATAAATACTTCGAAGCGCTAATCCTGAAGATGAAGCAACTGGAGACGCTTAACCGTTCCTGCCGTCGTAAGAAGTACCCCGAGCAAGATTGAAGGTTGCCGACGTTACTTCAACAGATTCACCTGTGAAGTGCCTAAACTATCATCGGGGGGCCTTCGTATACACGCTAGCTTTCTTGGCCCACTTGCGACCTGTTAAACCTGAAATGAATCGGTCTCCCTAGCTGCTTACCACAAAGGCCCCGTCAAACTTTGACCGGGCCTTTGCTTCGCATCGAAGACGTTGAACCGATTTTCTCAGCCCATACGATCCCAGAACCTCAAGGATTTACATTTGTCGATGAACTTGGCGGCACTGTCCTGATCTGACACTTGAACGACACCATCATCCAATTCCGTTACCCCGGCCGCATTAAACAGCGCAGCCGCTTCGCCATCAAGCGCGATGAACTTCGCATGGGCAAACGCATCAGCAGCGAAGCATTTCGCCGCGTGCATGCCCTTCAGCTTCTTGACGCCTTCCTTAGTGGCGAGGACAGCAACAGCGTCATAAAGCACGGATGGCCCACCATCCACTTTCTGATCCGCAGGAACCTTTTTCCCATCCGATGTCTTGATGCCGCCGATTGTAGGTGCGACGATTTCGATCATTCCACCAACGGCTTTTACCGCATCTTTCAGCGCTTTCAGCACCTTTCCGTCGATGCCATCAGTGACCAGCACGCCCAGCTTGCGCCCTTTGAAGCTATCCGGTCCGTTCTTGAGAATCGACAGTGCATCAGACGTGGCCAGCCCATCCACGACGTCGCGGCGCGGCGTGTGCGCCTTGGGTAGCTTTTCAAAGCCGAGACCATCGCTGACCATCTGGGCAAGGTCAGGGTCAATGTTCGGCAGGTGCGCCACGACCCGCTCGCGGATCGCCAAGGTCTCGACCTTTGAAAGCTCAAATATCAGAGCATCTGCAAGGTGCCCCTGTTCGACCTTCGTCTGGCTTTTATAGAACTGCCGGGCTTGGCTGTAGTGATCCGCAAACAACTCGGCGCGCACCTTGCGCTTCTCGCCCGAAATCTCCTCAGGATATGACTTGAAGCCGGTCTCAGCATCCGCACGCGGGCCGCCATCCTTCCAGCTATTGGGCTCGTAGTTGGCGCGCCCTGTCGGGTTATGCATCGCCATATGACCGTCTTGCTGAAAATGCGCAAACGGGCAACGCGGCGCGTTTACAGGGATGTGCGTAAAGTTTGGCCCACCCAGGCGTTTGATCTGCGTATCGAGGTACGAGAAGTTCCGGCCCTGCAACAGCGGATCGTTGGTAAAGTCGATGCCCGGCACGATATTTTGCGTGCAAAACGCTACCTGCTCCGTCTCCGCAAAGAAGTTATCGACCACGCTATCCAGCACCAGACGCCCGATAATGCGAACGGGCACATCTTCTTCGGGGATCAGTTTCGTTGCGTCCAGCACGTCGAAATCAAACTTGTCGGCAAACTCGTCGTCGAACACCTGCACGCCAAGCTCCCATTCAGGGTAGTCGCCGCTCTGGATCGCGCCCCACAGATCGCGGCGATGAAAATCGGGATCAGCGCCGTTGATCTTGACCGCCTCGTCCCACAGGACCGATTGCAATCCCTGCTTGGGCTTCCAGTGAAACTTGACGAAGCTGGATTTACCGTCTGCATTCACAAAGCGGAAAGTATGAACGCCAAACCCCTCCATAAATCGGAAGGAGCGCGGGATGCCCCTATCGGACATGGTCCACATGACCATGTGCATCGCCTCAGGCATGAGGGAGATGAAATCCCAGAAATTGTCATGCGCGGATTGGGCTTGCGGGAACGCCCGGTCGGGGGCCTCCTTCACGGAGTGGACCAGATCGGGGAATTTCATGGCATCCTGAATGAAGAACACCGGGATGTTATTGCCGACAATGTCCCAGTTGCCTTCTTCGGTATAAAGCTTGACGGCAAAGCCGCGCGCATCACGCGCCAGATCCATCGACCCCTTGTTGCCTGCCACGGTTGAAAACCGAACAAAGGCAGGAACCTTACGGCCCTTTTCTTGCAACAGATGAGCGGACGTAAGCTCCGGTATTGCGTCTGTCGTCTCGAAATACCCGCGCGCGCCATATCCGCGCGCATGCACTACGCGCTCCGGGATACGCTCGTGATCGAAGTGAAAGATCTTCTCACGGAAGTGGAAATCTTCGAGAAGCGCAGGGCCTCTAGGCCCGACTTTCAGAGAGTTCTGGTTGTCTGATACCGGAATGCCTTGCGACGTCGTCATGCGCTGGTGATCAATGACGTGCTGATGTGTTTCTCCGCCCTGCCCCGGCGTCTCAGGACGCTCCACCATGTCGTTCGATTTCTGAGTCTCGATCGAGGGGCTGAATTGAGGTTTTTTCTCAGACATGGTTACTCTCCTACTACAACTTCGCTTGCACTATGCAGAGCGATGAACAACTAACGGCGAACGCTACTTTCACGTGCGGTCTATAGCTTCGAAATAGATTGAATCGGGCCCTTGAAAAGGGGTGTGGAATTTCGTGTTTTTTAATTGCGAGCGTTGGTGCTGATCGGCGCTTGCTGCCGATTTTGTGATGCAGGACATACAGACCAGTGTCCGCGAGGCACCCGGAATTCTGGGGCCGGTTTTGCGACCTGCTCAATTGTCACCAAACGAGACGGCCGGGCCACGAAAATGACTTTTTCTCATATTTTAGTCATTTTTCGCGCACTTATGCGAAGTGTGAGAATACTCATATTTGCTCGCGACCTGACCAGTTACTCCGCTCTAAATCGAGCGATCAGCGTAAGCGCCGTCCACGCCCCATTGATTAGGGATATTTCTGCGGCCTGATGGGTCTGCGAGATGTCGTGCGCAGTCATTTGGAGGATGCGCATGGCAGATGGTGGTGATGGATTTGTTGGTCGCTGCGAAGTCGTTGAACC
>JAGXGZ010000043.1 GCA_024636495.1 Roseobacter sp.
CGAGCTTTTGGAAAACATGCTCAAGAAAAAGATCGTATCCCTGATCGAAGTGACGCGTGCGCGCAAAGTGCACGCGGATGCGCGCATCAAACTGGACGAGATCACCACAGGCACCGAACTGGACCGCGCGCAGGAATATTCGGACGTCCTGAAGGAACTCGCGACCCTCAAACAGAACCTCAAATCAAGCACCGATCAGTTGAACCGCACCATCTTGGTCAGCCCGTTGCGCGGTATTGTAAATAACCTGAGCGTCACAACAATCGGCGGCGTCGTACGCCCCGGCGAGGAGATTTTGCAGATCATCCCGCTGGATGAAGAATTGTTCGTCGAGGCCCGTGTGAAGCCCGAAAACATCGCAGGTGTACGACCGGGCCAAGAAGCGACGGTCAAGCTGTCGGCCTATGACTACACGATCTATGGGACGCTGAAAGGGACGGTCAAACTGATCTCGGCTGACACGTTCAAAGACGAACGTTCGCGCAGCCCCGACGGCGATCCGCATTACAAGGTGACCTTGCAGGTCGATACTGAACACCTCACACCGCGTCAGGCGTCGCTGCAAATCCGTCCGGGCATGCAGGCAAGTGTTGAGCTGCACACCGGATCAAAGACGGTTTTGCAATATTTGCTGAAGCCTCTGTACAAGTCCAAAGAGGCGTTTCGCGAGCCATAATATGTCGGCTTTTCAAGCGAGCGCCGGGGGGCTGTCTGCCCCCCGGGACCCCCCGAGGATTTTGAACCATTTGGAAGCTAGGGCTTTTCGGTGTCGATCCAAAGTGTGACGGGGCCGTCGTTGGTGAGAGCAACGGCCATGTCTGCGCCGAACCGGCCGGTTTGAACCGGGATACCCAGATTTTTCATACAAGCGATAAAGTGCTCGTAGAGCGCGTTTGCCTGATCCGGTTTTGCGGCATAGGAAAATCCGGGGCGTGTGCCGCGCGAGGTATCTGCGGCCAAGGTGAATTGGCTGACGATAAGGGCATGACCGCCGGTTTGGGCCAGGTTCAGGTTCATCTTGCCGCCGTCGTCTTTGAAGAGCCGTAGTTTCGCGATTTTCGCGGCAAGGGCTTGGGCGGTCGCTTGGGAATCGTCCGGCATTGCGCAAACGAAGATCAGCAAGCCCGCATCAATCTGGCCAATCACTGCACCCTCGACGGTGACAGAGGCGTTCGAGACCCGTTGAAGCAAAGCGCGCATGTCAGGATTTCCAGTCTATGATGTCAGAGGGGGCCGCGCGTTCAGTGCGAAACTGATTGATCGGGGCGCGGGCATCGGCATAGCCAAACGAGATCGCACAAAGGATCAACCGGTCGTCTGCGATATCCAATTGCGCGCGCACGACGGGCGCATAGGCGGCGATTGCAGCTTGGGCGATTGTCGCCACCCCAAGGGCAGTTGCGGCCAACGTAAAGGCCGTGACGAACCCCCCGCAATCCATTGCGCCGTAAGGGCCCAGCTCGGCCGGTGCCGAGATGATCGCAACATGTGGCGCATCAAACAGGGCGTAGTTGCGCAGCATTTGTGCGGTGCGGCCTGCACGGTCTGATTTGTCTATGCTCACGGCATCATAAAGCTGAAATCCGCAGGTGCGGCGACGGTCATTATAGACCCCCGAATAGCTTTTGGGCCAATCCATATCAGGCTTCGGGGGCGCCCCGCCACTGGCGGCCTGCATCATGGCGGTGCGAAACCTTTCGGTTGCTTCACCCTTGGTGATGCTGACCTGCCAAGGCTGCGCATTGCACCAGCTTGGCACATGACGCGCGGTCGAGATGATCCGGGTGATCACATCGTCCGGCACTGGATCAGGCAGAAACGCGCGGCACGAATACCGCGCTTTTAGGATATCGGTCAAACTGTCGATCTGGGTCATTTTTGCAGCGCCATAAAATAGCCGACCACCCCGGCAGCCAACAGGCCAAGGATGACAGCAAAGGTGATTTTGATTGCTGAGTAGGGGCGTTCGCCCTGCACATTGCCGGTGCGCCCGTTGACCACAAAGCGGTAGGTCTTGCCGCGGTACTTATAGGCGGCCAGCCAGACCGGCAGCAGGACGTGTTTGAATGTCACGTCACTGATCTGGGTCTGAACATTATGGATCCGCTGCCTGTCCCCGCCGATATCAAAACGCACGTCGCGTTCGATCATCGCGTCCATGATCTGGCGCGCCTCGACATAGCCTTCGTCCAAGGCGATCGAATAGGCTTCGGCGCGGAAACCGGCGAGATATTCCGGGGCATAGGGTTCAAGTGCTGAAAGATCCCAAGGCTCAAGCGCGTCGGTGAACCGTTTGGGCAGCGATTTGGACGCCAGGACCAGCACATCGTCAAAGAACCGCGCCACCCTGCCAGAGGCCGCACGCCAGCGCACCTTTGGGACCTGCTGCTGGGTCGGCTTGCCATCTCGCATAACGGTGACGGTCACATAGTAGACCGTGCCGCGTTCGCCTGTATAGCTGGACTTTGTGTCGGCGTCATAGGTCCAGTAGGGCACATAAATGCCCTCCATACGGCGGCCTTTGCGCGCGTATTCCTGCAAGCCGTTGGGGGCGAACCAAAGGCTGCCCAGCCAATTGGTCATTGCATCTTTGGCAACGTTTTCGGTCAATGCAAAAGGCAGAACGCCGCGCGGTTTGATATGCCGGTTTACGCCAGTATCGACCACGACGGGTGTTGCGCAGAACGGGCATTCTGTGGCGTGTTTGTCGGCGTCAAATTCGATCTGTGCCGCGCAGTTCGGGCAGGTCGTGACGCGGGTATCTTCCATTTCGGTTTGCGGCAGGGCGCTGGCAATTGCGGCGCGAAAATCAAGTTCGGCAATGGGTTGGTGGGTGCGCCGCCCTGATATCCGTTCGGTATTGCCACAATGGTCGCAAACCAGCAGATATTTTTCGGGGTCAAAACGCAGGTCTGATCCGCAGGTATCGCAGGGAAAGCGGTGCTCTTCCACCGGGCCGGGTGGTGGGGGCGGTGGGTCAAAGGAAGGGCTGTCGGGCATCAATGCGTCCTCTGGTCGGGCTTATGGCAGACATACCCTGCCAAGCCCCGTGTCACCAGTGGCGAGTTATAAAAACCGGTGGAGCAGCTTGGGGGCCATGATGCGCAGGGCGTTGTCTTTCAGGGCAAAATGGCGCCAGATGTGAAACCCTGCATGCAGTGCTGCGATCAGCGCAAGACCGTAAAACTCAATGCTGTGCAAAAGCCCTACCCAGTCATTTGCCAGCGGCATGTTCAGCGGCACTGCAATCGGGACGATCCCGCCCGCCCAAAGCTGCACGGTCGATGTGACGCCGATCAAGAGCCCCGTCAAAGCAACGCCAAAGATGCCCCATATCAATGTCTTATGCAGGATGGGATGAAGCCGGCGGGCCCATCCCGTCAGCTTGGGGCCGGGCCGGCTTAGCAGCCCTTTGCGCAGATACAGGGCGGTCCAAAGCAACGCGGTGCTCACGAATATCAGCCCCATCACTGAATGGAACCGTACAGCACCCGGCCCAATGCGGGCAACATCAGCGGGCTGCACCAGAATGAACCACGCAAACATCGGTACCATTGACCAATGGATGATCTTGAGCGTTGTGCGACGGTTCGGCCAGCGCATCACAGGATCGAATGCATGAATTTCGGCAAGATCAGGCGCAACGCATTGTCATAAAGGGCCGTGTGTCGCCAAAAATGAAACACTCCATGCGCCGTGCCCGCCCCGAGTGTGACCAACAGCATGGTCCACGCGTCAAGATACGGGATCGGGCTGCCAAAAAGGCGTCCGACGATCGCGACGGCTGTCAGGGACAGCAAGATATGTAGCAAACGGTGCATCCAAGGATAGGCACGGCGGACCGCTGGTGAAAGTTTCGGGCCGGGTCGGCCCAGCAGGCCTTTGGTTAGGGTGATTGCCTCCCATACCACAACGATACCGGCAAACACCCCCAACACATAGGTGTTGGAGGTTCCGCCTTTGACCATCGCCAAAAGCAACAGCACCACAGACCAGTGCAAAACAATGACGACGCTGCGACGTGTCATAGCTGGATTAGCTTGCGGGGGGCGGAGGCGGTGGCATGACGGTGAAAAGCTGCGCCAATTCGTCGACGTCGTTTGCCTTGATCCAGCCATCCTGACCGGGGGTCCAAACCAATGTCTCGCGGGTCAGCGCACCATCGCTTGTCATGCGTCCAAGGGCTGCTTTTGAAAACGGGCCTTTGGTCTGGCCGTTTTCAGCCAGATGCCAGACCTTGTCTGCGACCGGCGGCGGCGGTGGCGTTTGGACGGCAGTGGCGCGCGGCCCCCACGGGCCTGCCTGTGCGGCGGCGGCTTGCCCGATCTGCATGCCCAAACCAGCGCCCAATCCCGCCTGCATCGCGGCACCCGCGCCGCCATCCCGGCCAAGCGCTTCGGCGGCTTGGAACTGGGTGTATTGGTTCAGGTCGCCCACCAAACCCATCGAAGACCGCTTGTCCAAAACCGCCTCGACTGCGGGGGGCAGAGATACGTTTTCAACATACAGCTCGGGGATCGACAGGCCGTATTCGGCGATGGTCGCTGAAATCTCGGCGCTGACCAGCTTGCCCAGTTCGCGGGTGTTGGCGGCCATATCAAGGATCGGGATTTTCGACATCGCGATGCTGCGCGAAAATTCCTGCACGATGATGTTGCGGATCTGATAGCTGATCTCGTCCATGGTGAATTCGCCATCGGTGCCGACGATCTCGGTCAGGAAATGGGCAGGGTCTGACACCTTGACCGAATAGGTGCCAAAGGCGCGCAGGCGCACGGGGCCAAACTCGGGGTCACGTACGATAATGGGGTTTTTCGTGCCCCATTTCAGATCGTTAAAGCGGGTGGTGTTGACGAAATAGATCTCTGATTTGAACGGGCTTTTAAAGCCGTGATCCCAATGCTGCAACGATGTCATGATCGGCATGTTGTTCGTCTCAAGCATATAGAGGCCGGGGGTGAAGACATCGGCCAACTGCCCTTCGTGGACAAACACAGCTGCTTGACCCTCGCGCACGGTCAGCTTGGCACCGTATTTGATCTCGTGGCCTTCGCGCTCGAACCGCCAAACCATGGTGTCGCGGGTGTCATCAGTCCAGTGAATGACGTCGATGAATTGGCCGGATAGGAAATCGAGAATACCCATGGGTGTGGTCCTTTCGGGGGCAAAGCAGCGGTCTAAAGAGGCCCGCCAGTCAGTTCGCGGGCGATAATTCGGGTGATGGGGGCGGCTTCTTCCGCGCTCATGCCTGCATGCAAGCGGGGATCATACAGTATCTTAAGCAAGTGTTCATCGTGCCGCGTCAACAATGCGAATTCGTCGTCATCGTTAAAGATCGACGGGCGCGCGGTCGGGCTGTCATTGGCAAGCCCCATGCCTTGGGCAAGTTCTTCATGGATACAAGACAAGCGCATCAACGAAGGGTTTTCGGCGCGGATGACGGCCACAGCGGCGGTGTAGGTGCTGGGATCGGTGCCGCCTGCGTAAGCCGCCACGATGCAATAGGTGTCACGGCGCAAGTCGCGCAAAGCGGCAAGGCTGGCGGGGGTCACACCGGGAATGCGTTTTGCGGCCTCGTCAAGCGCGGCTTCGCGGTCATCTTCGCTTGCGATGATCACCATAAAATTGGGCGCACCCCCGACTGAAATCGGATGCCCGGTTACGCCCGCAAGCCTGCCCGCATAGGCGCGCACGGCAGCGGTATCGCTTTCGCGTTCGGATGGGGGCACGCTTTCACCAAAAACGATGGCCATGCGCACGGGCTTGTCCCACCGACGCATCAGGGTCTTTTCGCCGCGACCAGAAAAATTGGCGTTATATTCGTTATAAAAAGCAACCTGCTCAAAATTGCGCGCCAACATATCCGATGTGTATGGGGTGTCAGGCCCACCGCCATCCCGGCGCATCAGACCCTGACTGAGCTGGGCCTGTTGCACCTGGTTGAAATAACTGCGCAGCTTGGCGCTTGCCTCGGATGTGGGACGGTCCACAACCGGGGCAGGCAAAGCGACCAGATCTGCCGGGCGCGCAACAGGTTTGGCCGTAGGTTCAACCGGGGGCCTTAGTGCGCAAGCGCACAGCAACAGCGATGCTGCCACGATCGCAAACCTGCTTTTCCGCTGAAACATAGCCATTCCCTTTGCCGCGCGCCTTTATCTTATGCGGCGGGTTTGGCCGCTGACGCAGACGCCAGCGTATCGCGCAAATTGGCTTCCATTTCTTCCAGTTCCTTTTCGGCTGCGGCCCGTTTTGCCTTGCCCTCGTCTGCAATCTGCAAGGATTCCTGAATCGTGCCGATCAGATCTGCATTGGCCTGCTTGACGGCCTCGATATCGAAAACGCCGCGCTCCATCTCTGTGCGGATGATCTTGTTGCTTTCGCGCAGGTTCTTGGCATTCGAGGTCAGCAGTTCGTTGGTCAGATCATTGGCCTCGCGCACGGCAACCGCCGCCTCGCGGGACCGCTGGATTGTCACGGCCTGTGCGAGTTGGGTTTCCCAAAGCGGCACGGTATTCACAAGGGTCGAGTTGATCTTGGTGACTAGTGATTTGTCGTTTTCCTGAACCAAGCGGATCGAGGGCAGGGATTGCATTGTCACCTGACGCGTCAGTTTCAGATCATGAACCCGGCGTTCCAGATCGTCGCGCGCGGCCCGCATGTCGCGCAGTTCTTGCGCCATGATCACCTGATCATCCTCAGGTGCGGCTTTGACGGCGGCCTCTTTGGCGGGAATGTCGGTTCCATCCAGCTCGGCCAGCTTGGCCTCGCCCGCAGCGATATAAAGCGCCAGTTCATCGTAAAACTGCAGTGTCTTTTCATACAGCATATCAAGCGATTTGATATCTTTCAGCAGAGTATGCTCGTGGGTCAGCAATTCATCTGTCACACGGTCAATCTGACCTTGGACCTTTTCGAATTTGGCCGTGAACTTGGCGAAAGGTGCGGCACGGCCCAGCAAACGTTCCCACCAGCTGCGCTCGCGGCGCACGTCCAGCTCGGATACAGAGAACCCGCGAATGGTCGTTACGATGTTACGCAGACTGTCACCTGCGGGGCCTACATCCTTGTTGCGCACGTCTTGCAACATGGCTTGGCTGATCTCTTGCAACTCTGCTTGGGCAGCTGACCCGAAAGAGATAATCGACTGCGTCTCGTTCATGTCGATCTCGGCCATGCGGCTTTTGATCTCGTTGCTCATCGGGCCATCGGCCTTTTCAAGTGACACAATCGCATCAGCGGGGGACGGGTCAGCCAATACCAAGGCGTTCACTTCTTCAACGAGCGCTACGGATTGGGTCGCTTTTTCGCGGACGATATCAGACATGGGTCATTCTTCCTATTTTGGTGGCGGCGGGTCAGTCTAGCCGAACGCCTTCTCGGGAAAGCCGCTCGCGCAGCACTTCAATTTCAATGTTCAGATCAGTCTTGTCTTCTAATAGGGACTTTTGCGTGCGTGCCGCAAAGTTTTTATCCAGATCATCCAGCAATGCCATATAGTCAAGCCGGGCCTGAGCGTCGCGGGTATTTGAATAGATATCCGAGAACTTGATCGTCGCGTCACGCGCTCCAAGCAAATAGACCGACAGATATTTTCGCGCTCCGGTCAAATCTCGTGGGTCTTCTTCGACGGTCCGGATCAGGGTGCGGGCAGTGGTCTGGAAATCTGCCAACCGCTCTGCGGCCTGGCGGTCGCCTGCGCGCGCGATTGCCGCGCTCATCGCGGTCAGGTGTTTCTCGGCCTCTTCCACGACACGGGCCACGCGGTCTTTTTGAAAACTGTCAACGCCCTCCATCCCCTTTGAGGACAACGGATCAATGCCAAACGCGCAAACATGCAGCCCGATTGCGGCAATCCCGTAGATCACCGATGCCGCAATGCCCGGATCGTTCTTGTACGCCGCGAGTGCGACGCCAAACCCGGTCAGCGCGCTTGCAATCATCTTGCGTGGCAAAGCAGGCCGCTCGGCCACTTTACGTGCGCGGTATGCCGCTTCGGCCTTAAGCCCCTCGCGCAGCATCAACGCGGCACCGGTCAGCGACGCGGCTGCGATTAACCCGAATGCAAGGCCCTGCGCGCCATCATTCAACGACATAAATACAAGCGGAATTGCGGGGATGAACAACAGGTTCGACCGTGCGCCAGCCGGATCAACCTCGACCCGTCTGGCCACAGGTGCTTGGGTCGTTTCGCTGTTCTGGCTGAACTTGCCGCCGTAACGCTTGGCCATCAGAGCCCTCCCAGCCAACCGGTGGAAACGCCGAACAACAGCACAATCAGCGCGGCATAGGTGATCTTTTGAAACGGTGTGGGTACCATATGGCCCTCTTTGGTTTGTCCGTTTGCAGTTCTGAGCATGTTTTGTCCTGCATCCAAAATCCGCCCTGCAATTGCCATCAAAACGAAAACAATCACAACAAGAGCGGCTAATAGAGCAACAAACAGAAACAAACGACCCATCTAAATTCTACCTCTTGGCCATATATAGGGGGTCTGACGCGGGGCCGCTAGGGATTCCGCGCCAAAGTGGCATATGCGTGCCTTAGATGGTTGAGTTTTCAGGAATTGCGCGTGCTTTTCACACGGGTGCCGAATTTGCGCGGGGCAGGGCCGTCGGACGCAGGGCGCGGCGCTTTGGATTTGCCATATCCCGGCTTGGGCTTGCCGCCAATCACCTTGCCTGTCGCGGTTTTCTCGCCGGGTTCTTTGGGCAGGCCGGGGCGTCCGGGGCCGGGCACACCGGGTTTGCGCGGCTTGCGTTTGACGATGTGGCTTGGCTTTTTCTTGATCGCCGTGCCGGTGTTGTCTTCGATCTCGATGCCCAACTGGTCGCGAACGACCTTGCGTTTCAACTCTTCGACCTCGCCGGGTTTGAGTTCGCCCAGCTGAAACGGACCATAACTCGTACGGATCAGGCGGTTGACCGACAGGTTTACCGCCTCCATTGCGCGGCGGATTTCGCGGTTCTTGCCTTCGCGCAGACCTATGGTCAGCCATGCATTCGCCCCTTGCTGACGGTCCAGCGTGACGGTCATGGGCTGAAACGCCTCGCCGTCAACGGTGATGCCTTTGCGCAAAGGTTCAAGCATGTCATCGGTGGGGCGACCGTTGACGCGCACGCGGTAGCGGCGCAGCCAACCGTTCGAGGGCAATTCCAGCTTGCGCTTGACCTCTCCGTCGTTGGTCAGCAGCAGCAACCCTTCAGAGTTCAGATCGAGCCGTCCGATGGTCATGACACGGGGCATGTCCTCAGGCAGATCATCAAAGATCGTGCCGCGGCCTTTTTCATCGCGATTCGTCGTCACAAGGCCAGTGGGCTTGTGATAAAGCCACATACGCGGCGGTTCTGGATCGCCTACAAGTGTGCCATCGACGGTGATCTGGTCTGCATCGGTCACATTCAACGCTGGCGAATCGATTTGCAGGCCGTTGACGCGCACACGCCCGGCTTCGATCATGCGCTCGGCCTCGCGGCGGCTGGCAAGCCCTGCACGCGACAGGACTTTG
Source organism: Roseobacter sp. (assembly GCA_024636495.1). Lineage (GTDB taxonomy): Bacteria > Pseudomonadota > Alphaproteobacteria > Rhodobacterales > Rhodobacteraceae > Sulfitobacter. The sequence continues at coordinate 9,506 of JAGXGZ010000043.1, forward strand.
GCGATGCGATCGCCGGGCGGCGTGTCGGATTTGGGCGGCTGTGTTGGGTTATCTTGGCTCATGCAATAGCGCTTACCCTGTTTCAAACGCTTGCGAAAGGGTGCGGTTTGCGCACAAGTGAGGCCATGGTTTTTACGTCCTTCATGAATATCGCCTTGGATGAGGCGCGCGCTGCCGCTGCAAGGGGCGAAGTGCCTGTGGGCGCGGCCATTGTGTCGCCTGCGGGATTGGTGGTTGCGCAGGCGGGCAACCGGACGCGCGAGTTGAACGATCCGACCGCCCATGCCGAGGTTCTGGCGATCCGCGCGGCCTGTGCGGCTGCGGGGGTGGAACGGCTGGGCGGGCATGCGCTTTATGTGACGCTTGAGCCTTGTGCGATGTGTGCAGGGGCGATTTCGGCGGCGCGGTTGGCGACGTTGTATTATGGGGCGAGTGACCCCAAGTCCGGCGGGGTTGCGCAGGGCGCGCGGGTGTTTTCCCATCCCCAATGCCACCATGTGCCGGATGTTTATGACGGTATCGCAGCGAGCGGATCTGAGGCGTTGTTGAAAGAGTTTTTCGCAGAGAAAAGAAAAGGATAGGGCGATATGGCAAATCGAGATGAGCTGAACTTGTTTGTGCGCGATGCCTTGGTTACGGGCAAGTCCCGCGACGAGATTGCTTCCGTGCTCACCGGCGCAGGCTGGAGCCCGAGCGAGGTGAATGATGCCTTGGGCGCGTGGGACGAGACGCCGTTTTCGCCCCCGGTTCCACGCCCCGTGTCCACCGTGTCGGCGCGTGATTTCTTTGTCTATGCGCTTACTTTCGGGCTCTTGCTGATCGGGTCGTTCAATCTGGTGTTGGTCTTGCAGGCCCTCGTCGATCTGGCCTTTGCCGATGAAAGCTATGGCGAGACCGAGATTATTCGCTGGGGTGTGTCGGTGCTGATCGTGACGGCACCGCTTTACCTGTGGCTGACGCTGCGCGAGCGGCGCAAACTGGCACAGGACCCTGCGCTTTATCGCTCTGCCATCCGCAAATGGCTGACCTATCTGGCGCTTTTATTTGCGGCGATGACCTTGCTGATTGTGTTGATCGCGACGGTCTATGCGCTTTTGACGGGCGATTTGACCGGGCAGTTTATTGCGAAGGCGTTGATTGTCGTCGTCGTCGCTGGCGGTATTTTCCTGTTTTACTTCAACGATATCGGACGCGGCGAACCACAATGAACCGGGTGTTTTTGATTGGATTTTGTGCGCTGATCGCAGCAGCTATCGGGGGCGGCCTGTGGGTTGTGGGTGGGCCAAATCATGCGCGGTTGATGACGCAGGACGCGGATCGGTTGGCGGCTTTGGTGGATTGGCATAACCGGTTGCGCTGTCTTGGGCGTAGTCAGGGTTTGCCGGACAGTCTGGAGGCCGCCGAAACCTGCCCCGATACGGTGGTGTTCGAGGGTGATCTTTCGCCCTTCGATGCCGTTACAGGCGTGCCTTATGTTTACACGCGTCTTGGCGGTCCTGCGTTCGAGGTTTGTGCGACCCTGGCCCTTGACCTTCAAGAAACGGGTCGCCTGCGCGCAGATATGGAAATGCGCGCAGGAAATGTGGTCTGTCTTGCAGGCATTGCGGCCCCTGATCGGAAAGAGTAACCCCTAGATCAAGATCGGCTTCATCACTTCGGGCTCGACCACGTTCACGCTTGGCAGACCGTCGATCAACACTTGGGCAGATTGCTCGAGTGCGGGGAAGGTTTTGTAGTGGCCGGGGATCACCGTCTTGAAATCAAAGTATTTCTTTGAGGCATAGGCCGCTTGCGCCATATCCATCGTGTAATGCCCGCCAGCACTGAGGATGCCGATATCGGGTTTGTGATAGTCGCCCATCCATTCCATATCAGCCATGATACCAGTGTCACCCGAGACATAGATCACATGACCTTCGCCCGCGATCATAAAGCCAATCTCGGCCCCCATATAGATCGGCCCGGCCTCGCCGTTGACAGAGGAGGAGTGGGACGCAGGCACCATTGTCACAGCGACCTTGCCGCATGTGATCGTGCCGCCTTTATTGAAGCCAATGGTGTTTTTGACGCCTTTGTTTTCGAAATAGCCCATCAGTTCTACCATGCCCGCCACGGGAGCAGAGGTCTTTTCGGCGACCATCGCCAAGTCTTGCGTGTGGTCGAAATGGCCGTGGGTGATCAGAATTTGTGTCACACCCTCAAGCGCTGGGGCGTGATACTCGTCGTCGAGCATTGGATTGCCCGAAAGCCAAGGGTCAATCAGTAGAACCTGATCCTCGATTTCGATGCGAAAGCTGCCGTGTCCGAGCCAGATGATGTTCATTTTGGGTTCTCCCTTGGTCATACTCCAAATCCCAACCTAGTATATCTTGCAGCTTTGGGGAGCCTCCGGAGGGAGTTTATTTGGCAAAATGAAGATGAGGCGTGGTGTTTGGGGCACGCGATGCCAGCCCAGACTTGCAGGGGGCAGCGGGGGGCGGTAAACGGCTGACAAAGAGATAAGGAGCACCCATGTCCATTGACGAGACCACAGCCGCACGGGTGGCCAAATTGGCCCGTATCAAGGTCGAGCCATCCGCTTTGCCGGCACTTGCCCAAGAGTTCAACAACATCCTTGGATTTATCGAGCAATTGAACGAGGTCGATGTGGACGGGGTCGAGCCGATGACGTCCGTCACGCCCCAAGTTTTGAAGCGGCGCGATGATGTGGTGCGCGATGGCAACCAGCAGGCCAAGATTTTGGCAAATGCGCCTGATGCGCGTGAAGGGTTCTTTGCTGTGCCGAAGGTGGTGGAATAATGGCTGATCTGAACAAACTGAGCCTTGCTGAGGCGCGCGATGCATTGCGCAAGGGAGATGTTACGTCGGTTGAATTGACCGGAGCCTGTTTGGGCGCGATCGAGGGTGCCGGCGCGTTGAACGCCTTTGTGCACCATACGGGCGATCTGGCGATGGACCAGGCCCGCGCGGCGGATGCGCGGATCAAGGCGGGCGATGCGCCTGGGATGTGTGGCTTGCCAATTGGCATTAAGGATTTGTTCTGCACCAAAGGCGTGCCGTCGCAGGCAGGGTCGCGGATTTTGCAGGGGTTCTTGCCGGAATATGAAAGCACCGTTTCGCAGAACCTGTTTGATGCGGGTGCGGTCATGCTGGGCAAGTTGAACATGGACGAATTCGCCATGGGCTCGTCTAATGAGACGTCAGTCTATGGCAATGCTGTGAACCCTTGGCGGCGGGCGGGCGATGATGCTCCTTTGACGCCGGGTGGATCCTCTGGCGGGTCGGCCGCTGCGGTTGCGGCTGACTTGTGTCTGGCCGCCACGGGCACGGATACGGGCGGGTCGATCCGCCAGCCTGCGGCCTTTACTGGTACAGTGGGGATTAAACCGACCTATGGGCGCTGTTCGCGTTGGGGCGTCGTGGCCTTTGCGTCGTCCTTGGATCAGGCGGGTCCGATGACCAAGACCGTGCGCGATGCGGCCATTATGTTGGGTGCTATGGCGGGCTATGACGCCAAGGACAGCACCTCGGCCGAGTTGGCTGTGCCCGATTTCGAGGCAGCGCTGACGGGCGACATTCGTGGTAAAAAGATCGGCATTCCGCGCGAATACCGCATGGACGGCATGCCCGAAGAGATCGAGGCGCTGTGGCAGAACGGTATTGCCATGATGCGCGATGCCGGGGCCGAGATTGTCGATATCACCTTGCCGCACACGAAATATGCGCTTCCTGCTTACTATGTGATTGCCCCCGCCGAGGCGTCTTCCAACCTCGCACGCTATGACGGGGTGCGCTACGGTCACCGCGCCAAGCTGGATCAGGGCGATGGTATCACCGAGATGTATGAAAAGACCCGCGCCGAAGGGTTCGGCCCCGAGGTGCAGCGCCGTGTGATGATCGGGACATATGTGCTAAGTGCCGGTTTCTACGACGCTTATTACAACCGTGCGCGCAAGGTGCGGACGCTGATCAAGAAAGACTTTGAGGACGTCTTTGCCGCCGGAATCGATTGTATTCTGACGCCGGCAACGCCTTCGGCTGCCTTTGGTCTGGGCGAGATGACGGATGCTGATCCGGTGGCGATGTATCTTAACGATGTGTTTACCGTGACGGTCAACCTTGCCGGATTGCCCGGAATTGCGCTGCCCACTGGCACCAATGCTCAGGGACTGCCCTTGGGGTTGCAACTGATCGGGCGGCCTTGGGAAGAAGCGGATTTGCTATCAACCGCCTATGCGCTTGAGAAAGCCGCGGGGTTTGTAGCCAAGCCGGAAAAATGGTGGTAAAAGAACGCCAATAAAACAGTGCAGATAGAAAAAGCAGGTCCAATGATTAAACCGATTTCCCTTGTTGTCACCTTGGGCATGGCCCTATCGGCGTGCCAACCCGCCATACCGGACAGCGGTCGCGGGGCTGGGTTTGATTCATTCCAGACGCAACAAGCGCAACGTGATGCGGCCTTGGCAACGAACAGCCAAGCGCTTCCTGCGCCTTCAGCCGTGAATGCGACACCACTGGCAGCGCTTGACGACGGTTCTGCTGCGTCAACGGCGGCGCAAACCGCCCGCATTCTGGACGCGACCCGCCCCGGTGGTTTGGGAAACGACGCTTTGACCAATTCCGGCATTGAACCGATCAATGCCAGCCCCGCAAACGCAGCACCACCGGTGCTGAACACCGAAGGTATTTCGCAAGAGAACAACTTTGATGCCGTGTCTGGTGAACGCAGCATCGAAGGCGACGCTGCGCGTATTGCTGCCAACCGTGCGCAATACCGCGTTGTGCAGCCCGAAGCCCTGCCAGACCGCGCCGAAGCCGGACCAAACATCGTGTCCTATGCTTTGCAAAACAATCACCCCGTGGGCACGGCGGTCTATTCACGTCGCGGCTTTAACAAAGCGCGCAAATATGAGCGCGCTTGCGCGGAATACACCCATCCTGATCAGGCGCAATTGGCCTTTCTAAGCGCCGGAGGGCCAGAGCGTGATCGTGCTGGAATGGATCCTGATGGCGATGGATATGCATGCACATGGGATCCCTCTCCCTACCGACGTGCCATCCAAGGATAATCGCAGGTGATCGCAGATGTGATCATCCACCCCTCCCCAAATCAAGGGCCGCGCCGCGATGGGCTGCGGCCCTCAATCGTTGTGATCCACTATACCGCCATGCAAAGCGCTGCCGCGGCGCTTGAAAGGCTTTGCGACCCTAGCGCCGAGGTGTCCGCCCACTACCTGATCTCGGGGCAGGGCGACGTGTACCAGATGGTCGAGGAAGATCAGCGCGCTTGGCACGCGGGGCAGGGGGAATGGGCAGGGTCGGATGACATCAATTCACGCTCAATCGGGATCGAATTGGACAATCAGGGCACCCATCCGTTTGCAGAGCCTCAGATGCAAGCACTTGAACGCCTTTTAAAGGACATCATGGCAAGGTGGAAAATCACAGCCGACGGGGTGATTGGCCATTCAGATATGGCACCGGGACGCAAAGCTGATCCGGGTCCACGTTTTGACTGGGCAAGGTTGGCGCGGCAGGGACTGGCAGCGACAGGCAAGGATGATCCTTCGCGCAAGGACCTGACACCCGACAGCTTCATCGCTGCGGCGCGTCTGGTGGGTTTCACGGCCGATGTCTCGCTAGATACATTGCTAACCGCCGCACGGCTGCGCTTTGCCCCGTGGCGATCGGGGCCGTTGTGCCAGGACGACCTGCAGCTTTGCCATTACATATCGTCCAAATGGAAATAAATCCCCGCCGGAGGCATCAGGGGCGCAAAACACATTGACCCGGCCCGATCCAAGGCGCTAGGCGTGCAGCGCGCGGAAGGCTGGATGGCCGCGGGCCTTTCAAAGGGTTCGAGGAAAGTCCGGACTCCAAGGAAAGACGGTGCCGGGTAACGCCCGGGCGGGGCAACCCGACGGATAGCGCCACAGAAAATAAACCGCCATCCCAGCGGGTCGGGCAACCGATACCACCGGGGCGGTAAGGGTGAAACGGTGCGGTAAAAGCGCACCGCGGGGGTGGTAACATCCCCGGCATGGCAAGCCCCACCAGGAGCAATGCCAAATAGGGACCGCGCGCTGCGTCTGGCAACAGGCAAGGCGGGGCTTTTTCTGCCCCAGCAGGTCCGGGTTGGCAGCTATAGCCATGCGAGTAATTGCATGGTCAGAGGAATGGTCATCCCCTGTCTTCGGGCGGGGACAAAATCCGGCTTATAGGCTTTCCGCGCATCTTTTCCGGACCAAACACGGAATTTTTAAAATTCCGGACCGGAAAATTCGAATTTTCCGTCTCCTTTCCGCTGACGTTGGGAAATAGCGGTTGACTCGGGGGCTGGCGTGGCTAGAACCCAAATCTCAGGATTTCACGAGCAACGGTCGAACAGCGGCCTGCTCGTCGTTGCAGGAGAACGACTATGGCGAAGCCAACCACGATCAAGATCCGTCTGAACTCGTCCGCGGGCACAGGCCATTTCTACGTTACAAAGAAAAACGCGCGTACGATGACAGAAAAAATGGTCATCAAAAAGTACGACCCCGTTATTCGCAAGCACGTGGAATACAAAGAAGGCAAGATCAAGTAAGATCGCCCTCTTTGCTTTGAATACTGGACCGCACCGTTGTGTGCGGTCTTTTGCGTTTTCAACCATAGTTTTTGAAAGTGATAGGATGCCCAAGGAAGGTCATTATATCAACCGCAGCAATTGGTTGCGTGCGGCGGTGCTGGGGGCCAACGACGGAATCGTTTCGATGTCGAGCTTGCTGGTCGGTGTGACCTCTGCGGGGATGGCATCGGGCAATGTGATGCTGACGGGCTTTGCGGGGCTGACGGCAGGGGCTTTGTCGATGGCGGCGGGGGAATATGTATCGGTCTCCGCGCAGGCCGATGTGGAGGCAGCAGATCTTGAACGCGAACGGATCGCGCTGGAAGACGATCCTGACTACGAACTTGAAGAACTGGCCGAAGGGCTTGAGACGCGCGGCGTCGATCCGAAGCTTGCGCTCAAGGTTGCTACGCAATTGACCGATCACGATGCTTTGGGCGCCCATGCGCGCGAAGAGCTGGGGATGTTCGGCCTTGCAGGGCAAGCAAACCCGTTGCAGGCGGCGGGGGCATCGGCGCTTGCCTTTGCGGTTGGCGGCGCATTTCCCTTGATTGCAGCACTGATTATGCCCGCGCATCTTGATATCCTGGGCGTTGCGATTGTCGCAGTTTTGGCGCTGGTCTTGTTGGGTGCTGGGGGCGCGCGTTTGGGGGGCGCACCATTGCGTCCCGCGATTCTTCGGGCTGTCGTTTGGGGTGTTGTTGCGATGGTGTTTACGGCGGCGGTTGGGCAGCTTTTCGATGTGGCCGTTTAAGGGCCTTTACGGTCAAATCCTGTAACTGACCGACACCTTCAATATTTTACCCGTGACAAGCACTGCGGACCCGCTGGCGAGAGATTTAACGGCGTGTGCAATATCCTCCGGCACTTCAATCCGCTCCAAAGATGTGTCTTTGACGAATAGTGCCGTCAGCCCTTGGTGTTTGGGGGATACCGATCACACCGGGTGCCAGGGCATTAACTCTTATGCCCGATGGTCCCAGTTCCTTGGCAAGGGGGCGATTCTAAAGGTTTAGCGCCGCCTTGTTGCCCCCGAACAGGGTAGTGCCTTTCGGGTGCAACACCGCGTCCATCAATACTATACTCAAAATGGCAGCGCCCGGTTGCAAATGCGCCAAGGCCACCACAAGCAATCCCGCTGGTGCGAATAGGTTAATAGCCAGCAACCCGTCTGGTCGGCGGCACGATGGGTGTCCCTAAGGGCATGCTACGGCCAGGACCTAGCGCTGTTCACAGTAAATATCCAACCGCTCGAAACAGGCGTCACCTGCGCTATCACAACAATTCACTTCCTGCCTTATGTCAGGTCCGCGTGAGCCGCATAGAGGCCCTTAGGCACGCCCCTTGGTTCAGTCTGGTGCCATACAATCGCACCATCATGATCGCTCGCCATGTTTTCAGCGATGGCACGACCTATGCCGATAGCGGCCCCGGTCACAAGAGCAGGACGGGGCAGGATCTGGTGCTCTATCAACTTGAATGCAGGCGAAAGCTTACCGATCTTGTGGGGCAATATCCTTTGTTGCGTCGGTTTGGCGCGCAATATCTTCGAGGGAGTATTTCAAACTGCGCCGTTTTGCCGATGCCGGTTGGTGCAACAGACTAACGCCCGCGCGTCGATCTTGCAGCGGCCGGATCGGGCGCGGCACAAAGCCTCCCGCACAATTGGGGCAGACGTTTTGTAATACTTCGTCAACACAAGCAGCGCAGAACGTGCATTCATAGCTGCAAATTCTTGCGTCCATGGCTTGGGGTGGCAGGTCTTTGTCACACATCTCACAGTTTGGGCGTAGTTCCAGCATGGTGCGATCCCCTCATGGCTTGGGTTCAGCATCGACCAGCGCAAGGGGGCTTGCAAGCCCGGCGCAGTGCCGAAAACGAAAACCGCCCGCCAGATTTCTCTGACGGGCGGTCCAAACCTTTACGACCCAATTGGGTTCAAATCATCTATTCGCGGTTGCCGAACAGTTGCAGCAGCATCATGAACATGTTGATAAAGTTCAGGTACAGGCTGAGTGCGCCCATGATACCCGACTTTTGCAGCCACTCTTGGTCACCATGCTGGGCATGGGCAAGATATGTGTTTTTGATGTTCTGCGTGTCGTAAGCTGTCAGACCCGCAAAGATCAAAACACCGATAGCAGAGATCGCAAATACCAGCGCAGGGGAGGCCAGAAAAATGTTCACAACCGAGGCCACGATCAGGCCGATTACGCCCATAATCAGGAAGCTACCCCAGCCAGAGATATCTTTTTTGGTCGTGTAACCCCAAAGCGACAGGCTTGCGAAAGCGATGGATGTGACCAAGAAGATCTGGATGATCGAATAGCCCGTGAAGACCAGAAAGATCGAACTGATCGACACGCCCATAACGGCGGCAAACGCGTAGAACAGCACTTGAGCCGTCGCGGCAGAGATTTTGTTCATGGCGGCCCCAAGGCCGAAGACAAAGGCGAGCGGCGCAAACATAACGACCCATTTCAGTGGTGACATATACAATGCCGACCCCAAAGAGGTCAGGTATTTGTCAGCACCGATCTGCGCTACAGCGGCAGAAGGGTCGGTCGTAACGGCCAGACCAGAGATGGCCCAGGCGGCGGCAAAGGTGATGAACATGCCGATCGACATGGTGCCATACACCTTATTCATGTGGGTGCGCAGCCCCTCGTCGATAGCGGCGGCGCGGGATCCGGTTGCGGACCGGATTGTATTCACGTCGGCCATGAAAGTCCTCCAATTGGTATAAAAAGGTTGCGGGACAGGTTTTCCAATCCCGGTATTGCGTCAAATATCGGGGTACTTGTCTGGGTTTTCAAGAGTTTTTGCAGGATAAAACGCAAGAGTTTCGAATAAGACTGTCAGTTTTTAGGGAATCTGATCGACATCATTAGAAATCAATCCAGAAGTTATCGGCCCCAGGCGGAATTTCGGTCGGGATTAAGACGGGTCATATACTCTAACATATTGAAATAATGGCGAAAATAAATAGGCTTTGTGCCAGCATTCGTGAACCGACCGCGAGGCTAAATCCAGCAATTGTCGAACATCGGTGTGCCGTCAGCGGCAAGGGGCCGCCAAACGATCATCAACCTGCGTTGTTACGTCGCTGTTTTGCGCGTGAAGATTTACGAATACCAACTTTCCCTCCGGCCACGTCCTGAGTGGCAAACCCGAAAAATTTAGCGATCATCCATCGCGCGGGATTTGGTCGAAGCGAGGTCGGCTCTTAGCACGCCCTCGACCGTTTATGTACCTGCTTCTCGACCTGCCAAAAAATGCTGTGCGATTCTTCTGTGTGGTCTTTGTGCAAGCTGTTTTGGGTGCAGCAGAGCGACAGCGTTTTTCGTAAGAGAATGGTCCGAGCGTCGCGATCTTTGCCAAATCGGCAAAACTCTGCGCATCTAAAAGTCTCTGCGCTGTCATCTTGAACATGGCGTAACATTATGAAAGGGATAAAAAATCTAGCGTAAGTCAGAATGTAATTTTGCAAATGGGTTGTCGATCAGCGGCGTTAACCAATAATTTACGAAGTTGTTTTGCACTCTGCAATTTCGGTGCTACGATTGGGTTACACGTATAGGGTGCAGAAAGCACATATTTACGCGTCGAACAGCTAAAATATTCGAAGACACCTTTGCGATCGAAAAATGCATAAGCGCGTGAAACTTGTTTTTATTTGCGAAGGTTCAATAATTTTGTCACCTTGCCGCACCGTAGGACCGGAGGTCTTGGATCCCCCTGCGTCATGTAAAGTTTAGCGCTGTTAAAGGCGCTCCTCACCTGAAAGAGTACAATAATGCCCCATAAAGTAGATGTCCATGTAGGACAGCGTATCCGCCAGCGACGTTGGTTGGCTGGAATGACACAGCAAAAACTTGCTGAACTGGTGGGCATTAAGTTCCAGCAAATTCAAAAGTACGAGACAGGGGCCAATCGCGTCAGCGCGTCACGGTTGTGGGATATAGCAGACGCTTTGAACGTCGAAGTGTCGCATTTCTTTGAAGGGCTTGAGGCCGAGAAAACAAAGAACGAGACGATACCAGAAAACATTCCCGCCGATTTGATCGGCGATAAGGAAGCGATGGATCTGGTCCGCTCTTATTATGCGATCCCGGAAAACCAACGTCGCCGTCTTTTTGAACTCGCCCGCGTCTTGAGTGATGTCGCCTGAAGATCACGAATATCATGGTTCTTGCATCAGCCAGACGATGATGGCAGTCCAAGGGTCATGAAAAATCACACCAGACTTGACCCCGATATCCTGCGGGTTGGCCATTTGCTTGCCGATGCTGCCCGCCGTGAAACACTGAAATATTTTCGGACGACTGACCTGTCGACTGACAATAAGGTGGCCGACGGTTACGATCCTGTAACTGTCGCTGACCGCGCGGCAGAACGCGCGATGCTGGATATTCTGGCGCAAGAGCGTCCTGACGACGCGGTGTTAGGCGAGGAATACGGCGCTGTCTCGGGCACGTCGGGGCTGACATGGGTGCTGGATCCGATCGACGGGACGCGTGGTTTCGTGTCGGGAACGCCGACATGGGGCGTGCTGATCGCCGTCGGGGACGCTGACGGGCCGTTCTTCGGGATCATCGACCAGCCCTATATCGGCGAAAGGTTCATTGGCGGGCCCGGCCTTGCGACCGTTACTGGCCCGACCGGGACGCATAAACTGCAAACGCGCAAATCGCGTGACCTGTCCGAAGCGACAGTATTTACCACCTTTCCAGAGGTCGGCACCAAGGCGGAAGGCGCGGCATTTGCACAAGTTTCGCAAAAGGCACGGCTGACGCGTTACGGGACGGATTGTTATGCCTACGCGCTGGTTGCGGCGGGGCAGGTAGATCTGGTCATCGAGGCCAGCTTGCAAGCCTATGATCTTCAAGCGCCGATTGCAGTTGTTCAGGCCGCTGGCGGCATTGTCACAGACTGGCAGGGTGGCCCTGCACATAACGGCGGGCGGGCCCTTGCGGCAGCAAATCCCGAGATTCACGCTCAGGCTTTGGAGATGCTCAGGCACTGTGCGCCATGACCACGCTGTTAATCCGAAACGCGGACTACATCCTGACGATGGATGAATCGCGTCGGGAAATGGCCGGGGCGGACATTCTGGTGCGTGACGGTGCGATTGTTTCAATAGGACATGGGCTTGAGGCCGTGGGCACCGAGGGCGAAGTGATCAATGCGCGTGGCTGTGTGGTGACACCGGGCCTCGTGAACACGCATCACCACCTGTATCAGACGCTTACGCGTGCAGTGCCGGGCGGACAGGATGCTTTGCTGTTTGGATGGCTCAAGACCCTTTATCCGATCTGGGCAAGGTTCTCGCCTGACCATATGTTCACCTCCGCGCAAATAGGTCTTGCCGAGCTGGCCTTGTCAGGCTGCACATTAAGTTCGGATCACTTGTATCTTTACCCCAACGGGTCGCGGCTTGAGGATACGATCCATGCGGCCGCAGAAATTGGCCTGCGGTTCCAGCCTACACGCGGCGCTATGAGCATCGGCGAGAGCGACGGGGGGCTGCCGCCCGACGCGCTGGTCGAAGACGAGGCCGCAATCCTTGAAGACTGCATTCGGGTGATCGACGCCTTTCACGACGATCAACCGTCATCGATGTGCCGTATTGGCATAGCGCCCTGTTCGCCCTTCTCGGTCAGTCGTGATTTGATGCGGAATGCCGCCCTGTTGGCGCGTGACAAGGGGGTCATGCTGCACACCCATCTGGCCGAAAACGACGAAGATATCGCCTATTCCCTTGAGAAATTCGGATGTCGTCCAGGTCAATACGCGCAGGATTTAGGCTGGGTCGGCCCTGACGTGTGGCACGCGCACTGCGTGAAGCTTGACCCCAGCGAGATTACCCTTTTCGCCCAAACAGGTACGGGGGTTGCCCATTGCCCTTGCTCTAACTGTCGGCTTGGGTCTGGGATCGCGCCGGTGCGCGCAATGCGGGATGCCGGGGTGAATGTGGGCTTGGGCGTGGACGGATCGGCCAGCAACGACGCGGGAAATCTGGTGTCGGAGGCGCGTCAGTCGATGCTATTGCAAAGGGTTGCACAGGGCGCTGACGCCATGAGCGCACGTGAGGCGCTGGAGATTGCCACCCGTGGCGGCGCAGATGTGCTGGGCCGCCCCGAATGCGGGCGCATCGCGGCAGGCGCGCGCGCGGATATTGCCATCTGGGATGTAAGCGGCATCGAAAGCGCCGGCAGTTGGGATCCCGCAGCACTGTTGTTAGCAGGCCCAACAACTGTACGCGATCTGGTGGTTGAAGGGCGCAGGATCGTTCAAGACGGCCAGCTTCTGACGATTGATCTTGAGGCGCAAATACTGCGGCAGAACAACATGGCGCGCCAATTGAGGGACAAGATATGAATAAGCTGTGGCTGTTTTTCATATTTTTGGCAGGTATGGCCGTCTCGGCGGCAGCAAACCCGGATGCGACAAAAACGCTGAATGATCTGCGTGCCTTAAAGGGGGTTGCGGCTGTGGCCTATTCGACCAAGCTGGAGGCCGTCGCAAAGGCACACGCCTTGGATATGGCAAAGCACGGCTATTTTGCACATGAGGGTCGAAATGGATCAAGCGTGGGCGACCGGGTGAAAAAGCAACGTTACAAATGGTGTTTCGTCGCAGAGAACCTTGCCAAGGGACAGCGTGACCTGAACCAAGTGATGCAGGGTTGGGCGCAGTCGCCGGGGCATCATTCGAACATGATCAATCATAACGCAAAGGAATTTGGGATCTTCGAAGGCCCTGATCGCATTTGGGCCATGGTTTTGGCGGCACCTTGTTAAACAAGACAGCGGCGCGGCTGCGCCGCATTGTTTTTATATGTGTGTCGACGTCAGGTGAGCCCAGATTATCACCACCTGAAATCTGCTAAAGCGCCGGACGCTTCGCGGAGAGTTTATTTTGCAAAATGAAATGGCATCAGCCGCGCTTTTGGCCGGCGACCCAGACATCCTTGATCGCACGGTCATCGCCCATCATGAGCGTCGCAAAGACCATGTCCCAGATATCTTGAGCGTTTGACGCGCGTTGTGCGATGGCAGGTGTCGAGGCAAGATCAAGAATTGTAATGTCCGCCTCGAAACCCGCGCTAAGCGTGCCGATCTTGTCCTGCAGATGAAGACTACGCGCTGATCCGGCTGTGGCGAGCCACATCAGCTGCGCTGCGTGAAGCGGTGTGCCGCGCAACTGGCCGATCTCATAAGCGGCGGCCATTGTGCGCAACATCGAGAACGACGACCCCCCACCGGTATCAGTGGCTAGCCCGATGGGGATATGGCGCGCGGCAAGGCTGACCATATCGAACAGCCCAGAGCCAATGAAGGTATTGGAGGTGGGGCAATGCACAAGCGCTGCACCGGTTTCTGAAATCCGGTCGATCTCGCGCGGGGTCAGGTGGATGGCATGCCCATATACGGCACGCGCACCGATCAGGCCGTGCTCCTCGTAAGTGTCCAGATAGTCACGGGCAGTCGGCACAAGGTCACGCACCCAGGCAATCTCGTCAAGCTGCTCGCTGAGATGGGTTTGCATCAGGCAGTCAGGATATTCCGCCCAAAGTGCGCCCAAGGCTGCCAATTGTTCGGGGGTCGATGTGGGCGTGAAGCGCGGTGTAATAGCATAGCCCGCGCGGCCTTTGCCCTGCCAGCGCTGGATCAGCGCCTTGCTGTCATCGTATGCCGTTTGCGCAGTATCGCGCAGTCCGTCCGGAGCATTTCTGTCCATGCAGGTTTTGCCCGCAACAATGCGCTGACCGCGAAGGGCTGCTGCCTCAAAGATCGCATTGACGCTTTGGGGCGTGATGGTTGCGTAGGAACAGACAGTCGTGGTGCCATGTGCAAGCGTCAAATCCAGATAGCGTCCGGCAATGTCAGTGGCATAGGCGGGATCGGCAAGCCGCATTTCTTCTGGGAATGTATAAAGGTTAAGCCAGTCGATCAGCCGCTTGCCCCAGCTCGCGATGATGGCAGTCTGGGGGTAGTGCACATGCGCATCCACAAATCCGGGGCAGATCAGCGCATCACCGTAGTCTGTGACCTGAGCGAAGGGATGTGCCTTGCGCAGCTCAGCCCCATTGCCCACCGCCTGGATATGGCCGCCCGCGATCAGCACACCGCCTGCGCTGTCGATTGAAACGGTGTTTTCCCAGCGATCCTCAAGCGGATTGCCAGTAAAATTCAGGGTCTGACCCAGAAGAAGCATTTGATCTGTCATGTCGCCAGCATAAGACCTGACGGGCAAAGGAACAATCAGATGAATCGGTATTTTCGCGCCATTGTAACCCCGTAATGCGGCCACTATTGTACATGCAAAGCAAAGGGGTGTGTGATGTCTGATGAAACGCAAGAACTGGAAGTAACCCCCGAAGCAGAAGATGAAGCCGAGGCTTACAGGCTCAATAAAAAAGCGGTTGCATCGATTTTATATGCGGTCGAAATTGATGATGCCGCCAAACTGACCGAGCTGATGGAGCCCCTGCACGCGGCTGACATCGCCGACCTTCTGGAACAGATCAGCAGTTTCGAGCGGGCCAAGCTGATTCGGCTTTATGACCGCGAATTTGACGGCGAAATCCTGTCGGAACTTGACGAATCCATCCGCGAAGAAGTCATCGACCTGTTGACGCCTCAGGTCTTGTCGGACGCGGTCCGCGAGATGGACAGCGACGATGTGGTCGACCTGATCGAAGACCTTGAGGACGCGCAGGCCGAAACGATTCTGGGCGCGCTGGAAGATGTCGACCGGGCCGCGGTTGAACAGGCGCTGGCCTATCCCGAATACTCTGCCGGGCGTTTGATGCAGCGCGAAGTCGTGATGGCCCCGGAACACTGGACGGTAGGCGAAGCAATTGATTTCTTGCGTAAAACTCCGGAAGAAGACCTGCCAGACCAGTTTTATCACATCGTGATGGTCGATCCGCGCCTGCATCCTGTTGGCAACGTGACCTTGGGCAAGCTGATGCGGTCAAAACGCGCGACGCTGTTGCGTGACATTCTGGAAGACACGTTTCAGGTCATTCCTGCCATGCGCGATGAGGGCGATGTCGCCTATGCGTTCAACCAATACCACCTGATTTCGGCGCCCGTTGTGGATGACGAGGGGCGGCTGATCGGGGTGATCACCATTGACGATGCGATGGCCGTTCTTGACGAGGAACACGAGGAAGACATCCTGCGCCTTGCCGGTGTAGGCGAGGGGTCGCTCTCGGACAGGGTGATCGAGACGACAAAGCAGCGCCTGCCTTGGCTGGCCGTGAACCTTTTGACCGCGATTGCCGCATCTATGGTGATTTCGCAGTTCGAGGTCGCGATTGCGCAGATCGTGGCGTTGGCGGTGTTGATGCCGATTGTGGCGTCGATGGGTGGCAATGCCGGAACACAAAGCCTGACCGTCGCGGTGCGTGCCATTGCTACCCGCGACTTGACTGGCTCGAACGTGTGGCGGGTGATCCGGCGTGAATGTCTGGTGGGGCTGATCAACGGCATTATCTTTGCCGTCATCATGGGCATTGTCGGGGTCATCTGGTTCGGCTCGCCCGCGCTGGGCTATGTGATTGCGGTGGCGATGGTGATCAACATGGTTGTTGCGGGGTTGGCGGGCACGGGTATTCCCATCGTGTTGGAACGCATAGGCGTCGACCCTGCCTTGGCATCGGGTGCTTTCGTCACAACTGTGACGGATGTGGTCGGCTTCTTTGCGTTCCTGGGTCTGGCCGCAGCGGTATTGCTATGACCGATCTGGCGGCGGTCAAAGGCGCTGCCCGCAAGGCTGCGTTCGCCCGTCGCAAGCCCTTGTTTGAGGGTGCCACTGCAGCACAGGCGGGATATCTGAGCGAAGTGCTTGCAGGATACCGGGGTGTCGCGCTGTCGGGTTTCATGCCGATCCGCACCGAGATCGACCCGCGCCCTGCTATGGCAGAGGCATCGGCCTACGGACCTGTTGGCGTGCCTGTCATCACAGGGCCAAACCAGCCGTTGCGCTTTTCCAGCTGGACGCCGCAGACAGCGATGATCGACGGACCATTCGGCGCTCAAGTTCCAGCCGTGGATGATTTTTTTGAGCCAGAGATCGTGATCGTGCCCTTGCTGTCTTTTACGATAAACGGCGACCGGCTGGGGTATGGCGGCGGTTTTTATGACCGTACGCTTGAACACTTGCGCGGCTTGCGCGCGACGCTTGCTATCGGTTTTGCGTTTGCAGGACAGCAGGTCGATGCCTTGCTGCTGGAGCCTACCGATCAGCCGCTTGATCTGATCGTGACCGAGGCGGGGGTGATCGACGTGGCGCGATGATCCTGAACATCGCTATTCTGGGGGCCGCAGCGCTTGCCGCGCTTGTCCTGTGGTCGGCCCCTGTGCGCCGGTCTGTGACGTGGGGTGCGATGACCACGCCGCTCGCATCGATCATTGGCAGCGGTTTCTTGGTGCTTGGTCCGATTTTGATGGCGCAATTTGGCTGGCTGGCCCCAGTGGTCATGGCGTTGTTATGCATCACCGCCTATTTGTTTGGTGCCGCTATCCGCCATAACATGCGCCGGATCGAAGCCAACGATACCTTGCCCCAAGGGCTTGAGGCTGCTTCCTCGTGGGCGCTGAGTTTTGCCTATATCGTGTCGGTCGCGTATTATCTGAATCTGTTTGGCGCGTTTGGTGTCAGACTGACGCCGTTTGCGGGCGCGTTCGAGGCCAAGCTGCTGACAAGCGCCGTCTATCTCGTGATCTTGGGGGTCGGCTGGACCCGTGGTTTTGCCTCGCTTGAGCGGTTGGAATACATCAGCGTGACCATCAAGCTGGCGATCATCGCGGGTTTGCTGATCGGCTTGGGTGGTTTTTTCTGGGGTCGAGTTCAAGCGGATACGCTGGTGATTATCCCTTCGCATCTGTCGGGTTGGGCGGCTATTACGCTGGCCTTTGGTCTGATCGTTACCGTGCAGGGGTTTGAAACCTCGCGCTATCTGGGCGCTACTTATGACACGAATACGCGGGTGCGTTCGATGAAATGGGCGCAGTGGTTGTCGGCGCTGATCTACATGATTTATATCATGCTTCTTGCCTATGTGTTCGAGCGCAATGAGCTGAAACTCAGCGAAACCGCAATCGTCGATATGATGGGCGTGGTTGCCCCGATCTTGCCCGTGCTGTTGGTCGCTGCGGCTTTGGCGGCGCAGTTCAGCGCGGCGGTGGCCGACACCTCAGGCTCGGGCGGCTTGATAACCGAATTGTCCGCCAAGCGGATCAGCCCGCGCATGGGCTATCTGCTGCTTACGGCCATAGGTCTGCTGCTGACATGGGGCGCAGACATTTTCGAGATCATCAGCTACGCCTCGCGGGCCTTCGCGATCTACTATGCGGTGCAAGCGGTCATTGCGGCGATGAGTGCTAAACAGCTGGGGCAAAAACGTCTTAGCTTCGGGTTCTCGGCACTTGCCTGTTTGGGCTTTGCCATTGCCGTTTTCGGGCATGCCGTCGAAGGGTAGGGACGCAGCGTTTCGCCTTGGGGCCAAAATACCGCAGCCCTGCCTCTTGCCCTTGCCCGCCCCGCAGCCTAACGCTGTGGCTATGAAAATACTCTTTCTTGGCGATGTCATGGGCCGTGCTGGCCGCCGTGCAATCAGCGAAAACCTGCCCCGTCTGCGCAAAGACTGGAAGCTGGATTTCGTCGTGGTGAACGGTGAAAACGCGACCTCGGGGATGGGGTTGTCGGGCAGCCATGCCAAGGATCTGCTGGACGCTGGTGCTGACTGCCTGACCCTTGGCGATCATGCATTTGACCAAAAAGACATGCTTGGCTTTATCGAGCAGGAACAACGCATTATCCGCCCGCTGAATTTCTCGAAAAATGCACCGGGCAAGGGCGCGCGGCTATTCACAGCGCAAAACGGGCGCAAAGTGCTGGTGGTTCAGGCCCTTGGCCAAGTGTTCATGAAACGCCCCTTTGATGATCCTTTTTCTGCGCTGGAACCGGTGCTTAAGACCCATCCTTTGGGGGGCATGGCATCTGCGGTGATCGTCGACATCCATTGCGAAGCCACATCCGAGAAAATGGCGATGGGCCATTGGTGCGATGGGCGCGCAAGCCTTGTTGTTGGTACCCACACCCATGTACCCACATCTGACGCGATGATCTTGCCCGGCGGCACTGCTTATTTGACCGACGCAGGCATGTGTGGCGATTATCATTCCGTCATCGGGATGGAGAAAACCGAACCTTTGCGCCGTTTTATCACGGGCATGCCGAAAGACCGGTTTACCCCCGCCAACGACGAAGCGACCTTGTCCGGCGTCTACATCGAAACCGATGATCGCACCGGAAAAGCGACGCGTGTCGTACCCGTACGCCAAGGCGGGAAGCTGCAACAAAGCGCGCCATGACACGGCGATGGCAAGACGCGCTGTGACCCGACACCGGACGCAAACCCTGTGACCCGGCGACACGTCATCTTTTACACCGCATTTCTGGCAGTGCTGGGCGCAGGGTGGGGCTTTACCCAACCGATGGCGAAAATTGCCGTCAGCACAGGCTATCAGCACTTTGGTCTCGTGTTTTGGCAGATGGCAATCGGTGCGATCTTTATGATCGTCATCAATACCCTCCGCGGCAAATCTTTGCCACTTGGTCCGCGGTATTTACGCCTGTATCTGATCATCGCGATGATCGGGACGGTGGTGCCGAATTCCGCCTCTTATCAGGCCGCCGTTTGGCTGCCTTCTGGGGTTATGTCGTTGCTGCTTAGCATTGTCCCGATGTTCGCGTTCCCGATTGCGCTTGCGATGGGGCTCGACCAGTTCAGTCTGCGCCGCCTTTGGGGATTGGCCTTTGGCCTTGCCGGCGTGCTGCTGCTTGTGGCACCGGGCGCAAATATGTCCTTGGATTTGCCGGTCTTCTGGATCTTTATCGCGCTGATTGCAGGGCTTTGCTACGCATTCGAAGGCAATATCGTCGCCAAATGGGGCACCCTTGATCTGGACGCCTTTCAGGTGTTGCAAGGCGCATCAATCCTTGGGGCTGTGCTTGTTTTGCCCGCAGCACTTTTGACAGGCCAGTTCATTGATCCGACCTTACCTTGGGGCGCACCGCAAATGGCGCTGATCGCCTCCTCTGTTGTGCATGTGTTGGTCTATTCGGGCTACATGTGGCTGGTGGGGCGTGCGGGGGCGGTGTTTGCGGTGCAGGTCAGCTATCTGGTGACGGGTTTCGGACTGATCTGGGCCAAGCTGATCCTGTCCGAGGCCTACGCACCTACCTTGTGGATCGCGCTTGCGATGATGTTTGCCGGTCTCTATCTGGTGCAACCGCGCCCCAAAGCCGCGCTTGCCGAAGCAGTGGCAATGGGCGACAGTACAATCTGATTTTACGAGCCAAATGCAGGACATACCGGAATGGATCTACTGAACCTGTCGCAAGGAACTTCTGCGATTCTGGCAATTACGGTCGTCGTGATCATGTTCATCATGTTCCTGCGCGAAACCTTCCCGACCGAAGTTGTGGCCTTGACCGGGTCTGCAGTTATGCTCGCGCTTGGCATCCTGCCCTACGAGGATGCACAGGCGGTTTTGCAAAACTCGGCCCCCTGGACGATTGCAGCAATGTTTATCGTGATGGGTGCACTGGTGCGGACCGGTGCGCTGGATGTTCTGACGCGGCTGGCGGAACGCTATGCCAAGACCCACCCCAAGTCGGCAGTTGTCGGTGTCATCGTCGCGGTCATGGCGGCGTCTGCGATCATGAACAACACGCCTGTTGTGGTGGTAATGATCCCTGTGGTCGTGCAGCTTAGCCAGACGTTGGGCACCAAGGCGTCAAAACTGCTGATCCCACTTAGCTACGCGGCGATCATGGGTGGCTCGCTGACCTTGATCGGGACCTCGACCAACCTGCTTGTGGACGGCGTCGCGCGCAGCCAAGGGCTTGAACCATTTGGCATTTTCGAAATCTTGCCCATCGGCTTGGTCGTTTGCGCATGGGGCCTGATCTACATGGCAGTTTTTGCGCCCAAACTGCTGCCCGCGCGTGACAGCATGGCGAATATGCTGTCGGACCGCTCGAAGATGAAATTTTTCACCGAGGCCGTGATTCCCCCCGAATCAAACCTGATCGGCCGCGAAGTTCTAGATGTGCAGCTGTTCAAACGCGAAGGTGTGCGACTGATCGACGTGGTGCGCGGCGATCAATCGTTGCGCCGCGATCTGGCTGCGGTGCAGTTGCAGGTCGGCGACCGCGTTGTTTTGCGCACGCAGATGACCGAACTGCTCAGCTTGCAAGCCAACAAGGAACTCAAGCGCGTCGATCAGGTGTCGGCGGTAGAAACCTCGACGGTCGAGGTGTTGATCACGCCGGGCTGCAAGATGGTGGGCCGCTCGCTTGGCGCGTTGCGCCTGCGGCGCCGCTACGGTGTCTATCCGCTGGCCGTCCACCGCCGCAACCAAAACATCGGGCGCCAGCTGGATGACCTGATCGTCAAGGTCGGCGATACATTGCTGCTTGAGGGGGCAATGGCCGACATCCAGCGGCTTGCCTCTGACATGGATATGGTCGACGTCTCGCAACCGTCGGCGCGCGCGTTCCGCAGGGGCCACGCCCCGATCGCAATCGCAGCCCTCATGGGGATCGTCATTCTGGCCGCTTTGAACGTCGCGCCGATCCTGTTGCTCGCTGTCATTGCGGTGGCTCTTGTGCTGGTCACGGGCTGCATCGACGCCGATGAAGCCTTTACCTTTATCGACGGCCGTTTGCTGGCCCTGATTTTTTCGATGTTGGCCATTGGGGCAGGGCTGCAAAACTCGGGTGCGATCAGCCTGATCGTCGACGGCATTGCGCCCGTGCTGGGCACCTTGTCACCTTTTTATGTGATTTTTTCGGTTTTCCTGCTGACCACCATCCTGACCGAGATCGTGTCCAACAATGCCGTCGCTGTCATCATGACGCCCATCGCGATCAGCCTTGGTACAGCCCTTGGCATGGACCCGCGCCCCCTTGTGGTGGCCGTGATGATCGCCGCGTCCTGCGCTTTTGCAACCCCCATCGGCTACCAGACAAATACATTGGTTTACGGGCCGGGTGGCTACCGCTTTACCGACTTCATGCGGATCGGTATCCCGCTTAACCTCACCATGTCCTTACTGGTATCATCCGTCATCCCCCTTATCTGGTAGAGGGCACGCCGGCTTCTCTGGCTTGGAAATATCCCGGGGGTTTGGGGGCTGGCCCCCAGTCGCCCCGTCTTCAAATCACAACGGCCAGAAGACCAGAATCGCCGGTATCGACACAGTGACGATAATGATCTCCAAAGGCAGCCCCATGCGCCAATAATCCCCAAAGGAATATCCCCCGGGCCCAAGGATCAGGGTGTTGTTCTTATGCCCGATAGGGGTCAGAAAGGCGCTTGAGGCGGCCACGGCGACCGCCATCAGGAAGGGATCAGGAGAGACGTCCAGTGTTTGAGCCATCTGAATGCCGACTGGTGCCGCCACAATAGTCGTTGCGGTGTTGTTCAAGACATCCGACAGTGTCATGGTCACAATCATCAATACCGTCAGCACGACCCAAGCAGGAAAACCGTCCGTGAGCCCGACAAGCGCACCTGCGATCAGCTCGGTGCCGCCCGACGTCTCAAGCGCCGCCCCGAGCGGGATCATCGAGCCTAGCAGCACGACGACGGGCCATTCAATATGGGTGTAAAGCTCTGACAAGGGGACAATTTTCGCCAGAACATAGGCGACGACAACCAGCCCAAGGGCAACCGGTAAATAGATCAGACCGAAACTCGCAGCCGTTACCGCGCCGCCAAACAGGCCTATCGCCAGCCACACCTTGCTGTTTTCGGTGACTGCCAGCCCACGGTCTGCCAACGGCAGCACGCCCAGCCATTCGACCACATGGGCCGCGGTATCGCGGGGCACCAGCAGCAACAGAATATCGCCGGCTTTCAGCTGGGTCTTGCGCAATTGCGAGGTGATCTTTTGACCCTTTCGGGAAATGCCCAAAAGCACCGTCCGTTGCCGCCAGGCCAGCCCGACCGTCTGCGCTGTGCGCCCGTTCAGCCTTGAGTCGTCAGTCACGACCACCTCAACGATCTCGACCCCTTCACCGCTGGCGTGCAGCAGGTCTTCGCGATCTGTGTCTGCGACCTTCAGGTTCAACGTGCTGCGAAATTCATCCAGCGCGTCAGGGGTCGCTTCCAGCACCAAAGCATCTCCGGCCTGCAAGGCTACATTGCGCGATTGACCGTATCGCCGCTTGCCGTCCCGGATCAGCCCCAAGATGGCCACGTCGGATTTGTCCGCCACGTCTTGCAGTTCGGCCAACCGTTTGCCGATCTGATTGCTATCGTCTGGCACTGTCAACTCGGCGATATATTGCGACAGATCCTCGGGTTTGAGCGCGGAGTCGTCGCGTGCGGGGATCAACCGCCAGCCCATCAAAGCGACAAAGGTCAAACCCGCAATCGCGGCAATCCCGCCCACAGGGGCGAAATCGAACATGCCAAAGGGTGCCCCCAGCGATTCCTGCCGGATCGAGGCGATGATGATATTGGGCGGGGTGCCGATCAGCGTGACCATGCCCCCCAAGATTGTCGCAAAGCTGAGCGGCATCAGGCTAAGGCCCGGATTACGCCCCGCTTTGCGTGCGGTCTGGATATCGACGGGCATCAACAAGGCAAGCGCTGCGACATTGTTCATAAACGCCGACAAGACGCCGCCGATCAGACCCATCAAAGTGATATGTGCCGCCAAGCTGCGCGAGGCATCGACCATGGTGCGGGTGATCAGTAACACCGCGCCCGAGCGCACCAGCCCGGCAGAAACGATGAGGACGAATGCGACAATCAATGTGGCCGGATGTCCAAAGCCGTCAAAGGCGTTCTTGCTGTCTACCACCCCCAAGACGACACCGATCATCAGGGCTGAAAAGGCAATCAGATCGTACCTGAAACGTCCCCAAAGCAGCATGCCGAAAACAGCCCCGAAAAGGGTGAAAAGAATGATTTGGTCTTGGGTCATGGGGTGGGTCACTTGTATAAAAACTATGCCCGAGACTTAGCAGTCCGGTTGGGGGCTGTCTGCCCCCAAACCCCCGAGGATATTTACAAGCCAGAGAACAAGGGGATGCCCTCGCACTGTGGCTTGTTTGCGCGCCAGCGCTGGCTTATAGAGAGCCAGTTCAAAGATTACGCAGGCGAGGTTACCATGGCAGGCCACTCAAAATGGGCAAATATTCAACACCGCAAGGGGCGCCAAGACAAGCTGCGCGCCAAGGTGTTTTCCAAGATGTCGAAAGAGATCACCGTTGCCGCCAAGATGGGCGACCCCGACCCTGATAAAAACCCGCGCCTGCGTCTGGCGATCAAGGAAGCCAAGTCGGTTTCCGTTCCCAAAGACGTGATTGATCGTGCAATCAAGAAATCCACAGCCGGCGAGGGCGAGGATTACGAAGAAATCCGCTATGAAGGCTACGGCCCTAATGGTGTCGCGGTCATCGTCGAGGCGATGACCGACAACCGCAACCGTACTGCATCGGTTGTACGTTCTACCTTTACGAAAAATGGCGGTAATCTGGGCGAAACCGGTAGTGTCGGGTTTATGTTCGATCGCAAGGGTGAAATCACCTATCCAGCATCCGTAGGCGATGCCGATACCGTGATGATGGCAGCAATTGAGGCGGGCGCTGAAGACGTTGAAAGCGCTGAGGATGGTCATGTGATCTGGTGTCTGGATACCGATCTGAATGACGTGGCTACCGCACTTGAATCAGAGTTGGGCGAATCCGACAGCACCAAGCTGGTCTGGCGCCCGACCACAACTACAGAGATGGATCTGGAAGGCATGGAAAAGCTGATGAAGCTGATCGATGCGCTGGAAGACGACGACGACGTTCAACGCGTCACCGCGAATTTCGAGGCCTCGGACGAGGTCATGGAACAGCTTTAGAACGTCAAAGGCGCGTTCTGGCAGAGACAAAAAAACCGCCCTCCGTCATTGGGGGCGGTTTTTTTTGATTAAAGGGAGGGGCGAGATCAGCCGAACATGCGTGCCATGCTAAGAAAAAGACCTTTGGTAGGGACAGCCGGTGTCCGCTTTACGTTTCTTTGCTGCGCAATTGTGGCCAATACGCGCTTGACGTCATTGAGACGACCAAGGGCGTTCGATCCGCCCGCACTTGCTTGCACACCCAAAATCTTGGACTGTGTTTGAAGCGCCGCTTCGATAAGCGCTAGATCGTCTTGGCTGATTTCCAGCTTCTGCTTTTCGTCTAACATGACTTTGTTCCTTACTTGCATGGCGTTCAGATAGGTGCTGCATGTTGGTTACGCCAGTAGATACGCGCCAGATCACAGATTTGTTTCACCCTTGGTTGAAGATTTCTGCCTTGCTTTTGGGTGACACGGCTAAGATACCGTTTTTACGCAATCTTTTTCCGCCGGTTTTCCGCCTATCCTTTTTTGAAATGTGACTGAGATGACTGCTTTATTACCGGGCTTCGCCCTGAGTTTGACGCTGATCCTGGCAATTGGGGCGCAAAACGCCTTTGTTTTGCGTCAGGGCTTGCGGTTGCAGCACGTGTTTTGGGTGTGTCTGACCTGTGCTGTCTCGGACGCTATTTTGATAACGGTCGGTGTTGCGGGCTTTGGAGGGTTGGGCCAGGCAGTGCCATGGTTCGAGCCGCTGATGCGCTACGGTGGTGCTGGGTTCTTGATCTGGTATGGCGCGCAAAACGCAATGTCAGCGTGGCGTGGCGGTGAAACTCTTGAGGCAGAAGGGCCGAAGACCCAGACCCTGCGCCGCACGATTCTCACACTGTTGGCGCTTACGTGGCTCAATCCGCATGTGTATCTTGATACGGTGGTTTTGCTGGGGTCGATCTCGGCGCAATATGACAACCGGCTGGCCTTTGGGGTCGGGGCAGTGATGGCAAGTTTCGTGTTTTTCTTTAGCCTTGGATACGGTGCGCGCATGTTAAGCCCAATTTTTGCAAAACCGCGCAGTTGGCAAATTCTGGATGCGTTGATCGCGCTGACCATGTGGGCGATTGCCGCTAAATTATTGTTGATGTGAGCCGCATGTGAGCTTGTGGTCGCCCGCGCATTCAGGAATGCTGGGGATATGACAACAGCGCTTCCTCATCGACCGGTTTCCGGCATCTTCTGGATGATCGTGACGGGGCTGTTGTTCATCTGCGTGACAGCGCTGGTGAAACACATGGGGCCAAGGCTGCCTGCGGCTGAAGCGGCGTTTATCCGGTATGGATTCGGACTGGTGTTCTTGCTGCCGGCCATAGGCGCTTTGCGCGCCGCCCATCTGACCCGCCGCCAATGGTCGTTGTTCGGCCTGC
Source organism: Roseobacter sp. (assembly GCA_024636495.1). GTDB lineage: Bacteria > Pseudomonadota > Alphaproteobacteria > Rhodobacterales > Rhodobacteraceae > Sulfitobacter. The sequence goes on from JAGXGZ010000043.1 coordinate 35,460, forward strand.
GGGGCGGATTGCACGGGTTGGGCGTAATCTTGTGGTTTTATGCGATGACCCGCATTTCCATCGCCGAAGTGACGGCGATGAATTATCTCGCCCCGATCTACGTGACAATCGGTGCCGCGGTGTTTTTGGGAGAGAAGCTGGCGCTGCGGCGGATCATTGCGGTGGTCTTGGGGCTGACCGGGGCGGTGATCATTCTGCGACCGGGGTTTCGCGAGCTGACCAACGGGCATTTTGCGATGCTGATTGCTGCCGTGGTCTTTGGTGGGGCATATCTGCTGGCCAAGGTGCTGTCAGACGAGGTCAAGCCGTCTGTCGTGGTCGCGATGATGTCGTTGTTTGTAACGATTGCGCTTGCACCCTTTGCGCTGCCTGTCTGGATCGCACCCACTTGGCAAGAGGTGGGAATCCTGGCCGCCGTGGCGTGCTTTGCCACCGCGGGGCATTACACAATGACGCTTGCGTTTGCTGCCGCCCCGCTGACTGTCACGCAACCGATCACGTTTTTGCAACTTGTCTGGGCAACCGCCTTGGGTGCGTTGGTGTTTGCAGAACCGATTGACGTCTGGGTTATCCTTGGTGGCTTTGTCATCTTGGGATCGGTCACATTCATCACGTGGCGCGAAGCGATGTTGAACCGTCAGATCACGCCAGCCAGCCCTGCTACAAAGCTTTAGGCATTTTTATTGACTCTTGAGTCAATAACCCTACATCTATTTCAAGAACTGAAATGGTAAGGGACCAAAATGCCCAAACTTGGGATGGAGCCGATCCGCCGCGATGCGCTGGTGAAAGCCACGATTGCCGAAATCGGGGCCGCACAATCGCTTGATGTGACGGTTGATCAAATCGCGCGACGTGCGGGCATGTCCAAAGCGTTGGCGCATCATTACTTTGGCGGCAAAGACCAGATTTTTCTGGCGGCCATGCGCTATATCCTGTCGGAATATTCTTCCGAAGTCCGTCGGGAATTGCGCAAAGCCAACACGCCGATTGCCCGCGCCGAAGCGATTATTCGCGCCAGTTTCGACGAAAGCTGCTTTGATCCGGCAACCGTCAGCGCGTGGATGATGCTATATGGATCATCGCGCACGAACGTTGAAACCTATCGGCTGCTGATCGTTTATCAGGCCCGCTTGCGATCAAACCTGACCCATGCGCTGCGCCCGATCTCAACCCAGCCGGAACAGCATGCTGAGACATTGGCCGCCTTGATCGACGGGCTATACCTGCGCGCCGCCCTGTCCGACAGCGGCAGTGCGCGGGCGGCCTGCACGCAGGCTCTGACACTATTGGGCATCTTGATAGAAAGCACGTCATGACCAAACCGAATATCCTGATTTTGATGGTCGACCAGTTGAACGGCACGTTGTTCCCCGACGGTCCGGCCGATTGGTTGCATGCCCCGAACCTCAAGGCGCTTGCCGCACGTTCGACCCGTTTCAAAAACGCCTATACCGCCAGCCCGCTCTGCGCGCCGGGTCGGGCTGCGTTTATGTCCGGCCAATTGCCAAGTGCGACGGGTGTTTATGACAACGCGGCCGAATTTACCTCGAGCATCCCGACCTATGCGCATCATCTGCGCCGCGCGGGATATCAGACCTGTCTATCGGGCAAGATGCACTTTGTCGGCCCCGATCAGTTGCACGGGTTCGAAGAACGCCTGACCACAGATATCTACCCGGCAGATTTCGGATGGACGCCCGATTACCGCAAGCCTGGTGAACGCATTGATTGGTGGTATCACAACATGGGGTCGGTGACGGGGGCCGGTGTTGCCGAGATCAGCAACCAGATGGAATATGATGATGCCGTCGCGTTCGAGGCAACCCGCAAGCTATATGACCTTTCGCGCGCCCAAGATGCGCGGCCATGGTGTCTGACGGTCAGCTTTACCCACCCGCATGATCCTTATGTGGCGCGCAAGAAGTACTGGGATCTTTACAACGATTGTGAACATCTGCTGCCCGAGGTGTCCGATCTGGGCTATGAGGCCCAAGACCCCCATTCCAAACGTATCTTTGATGCAAACGACTGGCGTAGTTTCGACATTACCGAAGACAATATCAAACGGTCCCGCCAAGCCTACTTTGCGAATATCAGCTATATCGACGACAAGATCGGCGAGATTTTGCAAACCCTTGAAGACACCCGCCAAGAGGCGATCATCGTCTTTGTATCGGATCACGGCGATATGCTGGGCGAACGTGGGCTTTGGTTCAAGATGAGCTTTTACGAAGGTTCCTCGCGCGTGCCTATGATGATTGCCGCACCGCAGATGGCACCGGGTCTGAACGAAACCCCGGTTAGCAATATCGACGTTTGCCCGACCTTGTGTGATCTGGCGGGTGTGTCGATGGAGGATGTCATGGAATGGACCACAGGCCAGTCGCTGGTGCCCATGGGGCAGGGGGTGGAGCGCACGGAACCGGTTGCGATGGAATACGCCGCCGAGGGGACCCAAGCCCCGATGGTGTCGCTGCGCTATGGCAAATGGAAATACAACCGCTGCGCGCTCGACCCTGATCAGCTGTTTGATCTGGACGCTGATCCGCACGAGCTGACCAATCTGGCCGATGAACCTGCCAATCAAGGCACGCGCCAGACCTTGCGCGCGAAGTCCGACGCCCGTTGGGATCTGGACGCATTTGACGCGGATGTGCGCAAAAGTCAGGCCCGCCGCTGGGTTGTCTACGAGGCGCTGCGAAAGGGTGGATATTATCCCTGGGATTATCAGCCGCTGCGCAATGCGTCAGAGCAATACATGCGCAACCACATGGATTTGAACGTGCTGGAAGAAAACAAACGCTTCCCGCGCGGTGAATGAAAAAGATCGAAAGGCGAAACCCTATGCAAACGCAACCCACAGCCAGCCACTTTATCAACGGTGAATATGTCGAAGACACAAGCGGTACGCCGATTGATGTGATCTATCCCGCGACGGGAGAAAAGATCGCAACTGTCTACGCCGCCACGCCTGCGATCATCGAACGGGCGCTTAGCTCTGCACGGGCGGCTCAGGCGGCATGGGGGGCAATGACCGGAACCCAAAGGGGCCGTATTCTGCGCCGCGCCGCTGACATCATGCGCGAACGCAACCACGATCTGTCGGTGCTTGAAACCTATGACACCGGCAAGCCCTATCAGGAAACGTCGGTGGCCGATGCCACAAGCGGTGCCGACGCGCTTGAATATTTCGGGGGGATCGCCGCAAGCCTGACCGGCGAGCATATCCAGCTTGGCGAAGATTGGGTCTATACCCGCCGCGAACCTTTGGGCGTTTGCGTCGGCATCGGCGCGTGGAACTATCCGACGCAAATCGCCTGCTGGAAAGGCGCACCGGCGTTGGCCTGCGGCAATTCCATCGTGTTCAAACCGTCTGAAACGACGCCCCTGTGTGCGCTGAAAGTGGCCGAGATATTGTTCGAGGCAGGTTTACCGGCCGGGCTTTATAACGTCGTGCAAGGCATGGGCGAAGTCGGCGCCGCGTTGGTGACGGACCCCCGCGTCGACAAGGTATCCCTGACCGGATCGGTGCCCACGGGTCGCAAGGTCTATGCTGCCGCTGCCGAAGGGATCAAGCACGTCACGATGGAGCTGGGCGGCAAATCCCCGATGATCGTGTTCGAAGACGCCGATATCGAGAACGCGGTCAGCGGTGCGATCCTTGGCAACTTCTACAGCTCGGGTCAGGTCTGTTCAAACGGCACACGCGTATTCGTTCACACGGACATCAAAGAGGCGTTCCTGTCGCGGCTGGCCGAACGGTTGGGCACGGCTGTAATCGGTGACCCGATGGACCCGGCCACCAGCTTTGGCCCGATGGTATCGAAACGCCAATTGGATATTGCACTTGGCTATATCGAAAAAGGCAAAGCCGAAGGCGCGCGCCTTGTCTATGGCGGTAACGCGATTGACGGCGACGGTTTCTATATGCAGCCCACTGTCTTTGCCGACGTCACAGATGACATGAGCATCGCGCGCGAAGAGATTTTCGGCCCCGTCATGTCGGTGCTTGATTTCACTGACGAAGACGACGTGATGGCGCGTGCGAATGATACCGAGTTTGGCCTGGCTGCTGGCGTGTTCACCCGCGATCTGGCCCGCGCGCACCGCGTGGCTGCCAAGTTTCAGGCGGGCACCTGTTATATCAATACCTATAATGACGCCCCTGTCGAAGCGCCCTTTGGCGGGATGAAGAATTCGGGCGTAGGCCGCGAAAACTCCAAGGCGGCGATCAATCACTACAGCCAGCTCAAGTCCGTTTACGTGCGCATGTGCGATCTGGAAGCGCCTTTCTAGACGCGGGGCGATCCAAAGGAGCGCTAAAGCGCATTCGATTTTGGGCGTGTGATGCACCCTGAGCCCACGGCTGCGACTTTGGGTCAGGGCGGTATTCGGTCCTATGGAAAGGGAATAGGATGGAAGCGGAATTTATTATCGTCGGCGCTGGCAGTGCGGGTTGCGCAATGGCGTACCGTTTGGCCATGGCGGGGCGAAAGGTGTTGGTCATTGAACATGGCGGCACGGATGCGGGGCCATTCATCCAGATGCCTGCGGCGTTGTCTTATCCGATGAATATGAAGACCTATGACTGGGGGTTTTCATCTGAACCTGAACCGCATCTGAACAACCGGCGTCTCGCAACGCCGCGTGGCAAGGTCATCGGTGGATCGTCTTCGATCAACGGAATGGTCTATGTGCGTGGCCATGCCGAGGATTATAACCACTGGGCCGAAAGCGGTGCCGATGGATGGTCGTTTGCCGATGTCCTGCCTTACTTCAAGCGGATGGAGCATTGGCATGACGGCGGTCATGGTGGCGATGCGGATTGGCGTGGCAAGGACGGCCCGCTGCATGTCAGCCGTGGTCCCCGCAAGAACCCCTTGTTCGAGGCTTTCGTCGAGGCCGGAAAACAGGCTGGGTACGAGGCTACCGATGACTACAACGGTGAAAAGCAAGAGGGCTTTGGCCCGATGGAGCAGACGGTTTATAACGGCCGCCGCTGGTCAGCTGCGAACGCCTATCTGCGCCCTGCCCAGAAGACCGGCAATATCGAGGTGATCCGCGCACTGGCGCAGCGCGTCGTGATCGAGGGGGGGCGGGCCGTCGGCGTCGAGGTGCTGCGCGGTGGCACTGCGGAAGTGTTGCGCACCACGGGCGAGGTGATTTTGGCCGCGTCCCCGATCAATTCGCCAAAACTGCTGATGCTGTCGGGCATTGGCCCTGCTGCGCATCTGGCAGAACACGGCATAGACGTGGTCGCTGATCGCGCGGGTGTGGGGCAGAACCTGCAAGACCATCTTGAGCTTTACATCCAGATGGCGTCCAGCAAACCCATTACCCTATACAAACACTGGAACCTCGTTTCCAAAGCCGTCATCGGTGCGCAATGGCTATTCACCAAAACCGGTCTGGGTGCGTCGAACCAGTTTGAATCCGCGGCTTTCATCCGGTCGAAGCCGGGGATCAAATATCCCGACATCCAGTACCATTTTTTGCCCATTGCCGTGCGCTATGACGGCAAGGCCGCAGCCGAAGGTCACGGTTTTCAGGCCCATGTCGGCCCCATGCGCTCGACCTCGCGCGGCGCGATCACGCTTGCGTCGGGCAATCCTGCGGATGCGCCAAAGATTGTGTTCAACTATATGTCTCAGGAAAAGGATTGGGAGGAGTTTCGCAATTGCATCCGTCTGACCCGCGAGATTTTTGCCCAAGACGCGTTCAAGCCCTATGTGAAAAACGAGATACAGCCCGGTGCGAATGTCCAGACCGACGATGAGCTTGACGCCTTTATCCGTGAACATGCCGAAAGTGCGTACCATCCATGCGGGACCTGCAAAATGGGCCGCGCCGATGACCCTAATGCCGTCGTCGATCCGCAAGGTCGCGTGATCGGGGTCGAAGGATTGCGCGTCGCAGACAGTTCGATCTTTCCGCGCATCCCAAACGGCAACCTGAATGCGCCCTCGATCATGGTTGGTGAAAAGATGTCGGATCACATATTGGGTCTCGATCCGTTGGCGGCGTCGAACGATGCGCCATGGATCCATCCGCAGTGGGAAACATCGCAGCGCTAGGCGATATTTGGTCGCAAAAAATTAACCTAAGTTAACGAATGCCATTGATTGGGGCGGCGATCCGGCCCAATCAATCAATATGTTAAAACTTATTTCAAATTTGAGTGTTCTGATTGTCGTGTGGCTTCTGGGGTCAACCGCTGCCTCCGCCCAAACACAGATTAATGGCGCTATTCGCGTCATAGATGGCGATACCTTTGATGTCGGTTCTACCCGCGTGCGCCTGTTCGGGATTGATGCGCCTGAAGGCGATCAGCCCTGCACCGATGCGCAAGGCACAAAACTGGCCTGCGGCACGTTTGTGACAACCCAAGTGCGCGATGCCTATCGGGGCAAGCAGGCGACGTGCCGCCAGATAGATGTTGACCGCTACGGGCGTAGCGTGGCGCGCTGCGCGGTCGGCGGCGTTGACGTGGGGCAAAGCCTGGTTGCCAGCGGTCTGGCTTTTGCCTTTGCGCAATATTCTAAGGATTATATTACTGTGGAAAAGGCGGCGATCCGTGCGGGACGCGGCATCCATGCCTATAACCTGATCCGCCCGTCAGAATTTCGCGCCCAGCAACGCGCCGTTGCGGCTACGGTTGCCAAAACCCCTGCAAATGTCGGGCAAAACGGCTGCACCATCAAAGGCAATATCAGCGCCAAAGGTGTCCGGATTTTCCACGTGGCAGGTCAGCGTGACTATCAAAAAACCTCGATCAAGACCAACAAGGGCGAACGCTGGTTCTGCTCGGCTAAGGAAGCGCGCGCAGCAGGGTGGCGCGCCGCGCGCCGGTGATTATTCGACCTGATAAGGCAATATATCCCGCAAATTGGGATCGACGACCAATTTCCGCTCAAGCGGGGGAACAGACCGTTGATGGCACGCTTTGCGTTCGCAGATCCGGCAGGAAATCCCGATGGGTTCAAACGCTGATGCGCGCGACGTGTCCATTCCGTCTGCATAGACAAGTGCCGGTGCATGGCGCACCTCGCATCCAAGCGCGATCGCATAGCGCCTGACCGGTGCGCCAAAGCGTCCCGCAGGCTTTGATATATCGCGCGCCAGCGAGATATAACGGACCCCGTCTGGCGTTTCCGCCAACTGTCGCAAGAACCGCCCCGGCGTTTCGAATGCGCTGTGCACGTTCCACAAGGGGCAAGCGCCCCCAAATCGCGCAAATTGCAGCCGGGTTGCAGAATGGCGTTTGGTGATTGTTCCAGCTTGATCAACGCGCACGAAAAAGAACGGAATGCCCTTTGATCCGGGCCGTTGCAGGGTGGACAGGCGGTGTGCCGTTTGTTCGATCGATGCGCCAAACTGGCCTGCAAGAACCTCAAGGTCGTGACGGCACGCTTGGGCTTTTTCCAAAAATACCGTGTACGGCATAAGCGCCGCGCCCGCGAAATAATTCGCCAATCCGATCTTGGCGATGTCACGGGCCGCGTCACTGTGAAACCGCGCCAAATCCAGCGTCGCCTCAAGCAGGTCGTTATGGCGCGCCATTGCCGTTTGGAACAGCAGTTGAAACATCTGCGTCTCGTGCGGCGCACGCGACGAGATATGCAAGGTTTTCGTAGCAGGTTCAAAGCGGCGCAAAGCGTCTACATCGTCAAAGCTGACTTGCGTGCCCACGGCTGTAAGCGCTTTCCGCGCCATTGCCTTAAGGGATGTTCCGCTTTGTCCCGAGCGGGCGAAATGTTCGGCGGCACGGTCAACGGCGTCGATGTAATTGTCGCAATAATGAAAGAAATCGCGTACCTCTTCCCATGGGCTGGGCGAGGCGCGCGCATCTTCGCGCCCCAAAGCTTCGTCCAGATAGGCAAGGCGTTCATGGGTTTGTCGGTGACTTTGATGCAGCTTGATAAAGGCCCGCGCCAGCCCCGGTGCATTAGACGCGGCGAGCTGAAGGTCGGCCAACGGCAAGGCGTCCCCTTCAAAAAGCGGATCAGACAAGACCTCGCGCATATCACTGATCAGGCGCTGGCTGTCACCGCTGGACAGTTCGGTTACGTCCATCCCGAACTCAGACGCCAAGGCCAGCACAACCGTCGTGCTGACGGGACGGTTGTTATTTTCCATCTGGTTAAGGTAGGGCAGCGATACGCCAAGCTTGGCCGCAAAGTCTTTTTGCGTGTTGCCCATCTTGGTGCGTACTTCGCGCAGTTTCGCGCCAGCATAAAGCTTTTGGGTCGCCATGCGGATTCGGGCCTTTGCAAATTTGCAGATATGCGAATGGTAGCTTTGCAAACTCAGTACGGCAAGCGCCCTGTTATTGAATGCCAAGCGCCTTTTCGCGGCGGATGACGACCAGGATCGACATAACGCCCGCAACAGCCGTCAGCAGCATGATCCACAACAGCGGATAGGCCCCCGTTTCGATGCTCAGCAGCGAACCGGCCAGAATGCTAAGCCCTGCGCCGCCCCCGATCATGATCGCGCCCCCCAACCCGGACGCTGTGCCAGCCAGATGCGGGCGCACCGACAAAAGGCCTGCGGTCGCGTTGGGAATGCACAAGCCATTGCCAAGCCCCACCAACGTCATCATCCCAAAGAAGGTCATCGGACTGCCATAGCCTGCCAGAAATATCAGCAGCGACACAGATCCACCTACCGCATTGGCAAGGCATCCCAGAAGCACCAGCGTATTGACGCCCAGCTTGGTGGCCATGCGCGCAGTGATGAAGTTACCGATGAAATAACCGACTGCCGGAGCCCCGAAATAAAGACCCAACTGTGCAGGTTCCATCCCGAAGACTTCGCTTCCGACAAAGGGCGCACCGCCAAGATAAGCGAAAAACGCGCCCGAACAGCAGGCGGCAGCCATCGAATACCCCCAAAACCGGGGCGAGGTCAGAAGTTCGGGGTATTCGCCAAACTGCTGGGTCAGTGTCTTGCCCGAGGCGACAGAGGTTTCGCCCAGATCGGACCATGTGACGGCAAGGACCAAACCGCCGATTGCAAACATGGCCCAGAACGTCGCCTGCCAGCCGAATGCCTGATCCAGCATTCCGCCAATCGCCGGAGATATCATAGGCACAATCGCCATCCCCATCGTGACATAACCGATCATCGACGCCGCCTTGTCTTGGGTAAACATGTCGCGCACCACGGCGCGACTTAGCACCATGGTGACGGCAACGATGGCTTGGGCGCATCGGCAGATCAGGAAAATCATCGTGGTCGGCGCATAGATGCAGCCCACAGTCGCGACCATGAAAATGATCAGCCCCCAAAGCAGAACATTCCGGCGGCCCAGATTGTCGGACACAGGCCCGATGATCAGCTGCAAGCCCGCACTGAACAATAGGTAAAGCGGCACAGACAGCTGCATGACCGCATAGTCCGTGCCAAAATATTCGGCCATCGCGGGCAGGCTAGGCAAGAACATGTTCATAGCCAGCGCACCGATCCCTGATAGCAAAATCAGCGTCGAGATATGCGGGGGCGTGGTCTTGTCCAGAAAACGGACAGCGTTTGCATTATCCATGCAAATGCAATTATGCCTCCGGTTGTATCTTGTCTATAATGTTTATCACAGTTCGCACATTTGCAATTTGCTACTATTGATCTGTATAGAATTTGCAAATTTACAAAAAGATGCTTTGGTTGTTTGTCAGCAATAGATAGGATGGCGAAAATCTAACAGAGGTGCGTCATGAAAGATATTCTGGAACAGCTTGAAGACCGTCGCGAAGGTGCCCGTTTGGGCGGTGGCCAAAACCGGATCGACGCGCAGCACGGACGCGGCAAGCTATCTGCCCGCGAGCGTGTTGATCTGCTGCTGGACGAGGGTTCTTTCGAAGAGTTCGACATGTTCGTCACCCATCGTTGCACCGACTTCGGGATGGAACAACAAAAGCCGGCGGGCGATGGTGTTGTCACAGGCTGGGGCACCATCAATGGCCGCCTCGTCTATGTGTTCTCGCAAGACTTTACTGTTCTGGGCGGATCGGTGTCGGAAACCCACGCGAAAAAGATCTGCAAGATCATGGATATGGCCATGCAAAATGGCGCGCCCATCATCGGCATCAACGATTCCGGTGGCGCGCGTATCCAAGAGGGCGTCGATAGCCTTGCAGGCTATGGCGAGGTGTTCCAGCGCAACATTCAGGCCTCTGGTGTGGTGCCGCAGATTTCTGTGATCATGGGGCCATGTGCCGGCGGTGCGGTCTACAGTCCTGCGATGACCGACTTTATTTTCATGGTCAAAGACAGCTCGTATATGTTCGTGACCGGTCCCGATGTGGTCAAGACAGTGACCAACGAACAGGTCACCTCCGAAGAATTGGGCGGTGCCAGCACGCACACCCGCAAATCTTCCGTTGCCGATGCCGCGTTTGAAAACGACGTAGAAGCCTTGGCCGAAGTGCGCCGCCTTGTCGATTTCCTGCCCGCAAACAACCGCGAAAAGCCGCCTGTCCGCCCATTCTTTGATGAACCCGACCGGATAGAACCTTCGTTGGACACATTGGTGCCTACCAATGCGAACACCCCTTACGACATGAAGGAATTGATCCTCAAGCTGGCAGACGAGGGGGACTTTTACGAAATCCAGCAAGAGTTCGCCAAGAACATCGTTACAGGCTTCTTCCGCATTGAAGGGCGCACTGTGGGTGTCGTGGCGAACCAGCCAATGGTGCTGGCCGGCGTTCTCGATATCGATTCAGCCCGCAAGGCTGCCCGTTTTGTGCGCTTTTGCGATGCCTTCGAAATCCCAATCCTTACCTTGATTGACGTGCCGGGCTTTCTGCCAGGGACCAGTCAGGAATACGGCGGCGTCATCAAACATGGTGCAAAACTTTTGTTTGCCTATGGCGAAGCGACTGTACCCATGGTGACCGTGATCACCCGTAAAGCCTACGGTGGTGCCTATGTCGTCATGGCGTCTAAACACCTGCAGTCCGACTTCAACTATGCGTGGCCCACAGCCGAGATTGCCGTGATGGGGGCTAAAGGGGCAACCGAGATCATCCACCGCGCCGATCTGAAAGACCCTCAGAAAATCGCGAGCCATGCGGCAGATTATGAAGAACGCTTTGCCAACCCCTTTGTCGCCGCAGAACGCGGTTTCATCGACGAAGTGATCCAGCCGCGCATGACCCGCAAACGCATCTCCCGCGCTTTCGCGTCCCTGCGCAATAAATCCAAAACGATGCCATGGAAGAAACACGACAACATCCCGCTTTGACTTCTCTGGCTCTTAAATATCCTCGCCGAAGGCGAAAATCTTTCGGTACGACGGGAGACGCGCGTGACACCGCCACTCAATGACCACCCCACCAAGACACCCGCACGGGGCGGGGCAGCGTGCCATGTGAAGCTGGCCGCTGCCTTCCTTCTTGCCGCAACCCCGGCGCTGGCAATTGACGTGCCCTCCGGCCAGCCGGTGGAGTTGCAAGAAGTGTTGGTCGATCAAATGGGGGGCGAGACGTGGCTGCGCTTTCGCTTTGTTGCACCGCAAATTGGGCGCGATGGCGGCAGTATTGGATACGATCTGGCAGGCTCGGACATGACGGCTTTGTGCGACACACTGGCCATCCCCTATATCGCAGAGTATGCGCTGACGGGCGACGTGATTGTGATCTCTCTGGCAGACCGTGCTGTTGAATTTGGCACAGCTGACCCGGAAACGACGCAGTTTTTCGAAGCATATCGCCTGAAAAATGGCACCTGCATCTGGGAGGGTTTGTGATGCAACCACAACATCTTGCGCAACGACCTGCAACCATACGGGCAACTGCGGCTTTGACGTCACATTATCGCCGATTGAAAAGCAGCCCGTATGCAATGCAGCACAACTGCGGTAATGTCTGGGCAAGGAATACCCAAGTATCCCTTACCTCAAAACCGGGGTCTTATTGGCATGAGGCAGTGTCAGACCCTTCAAACAGTGACAGGAGACTTAGATGTCAAAGAGCATCACAATGCTGGCCGCATTCGGCCTTATCGCAGCCGTTTCGGCATGCGCACCCAAGCAGCAGGAAGAATATGTTGTGGTTGCACCCGAGCCAATCTCGGTTGAGCCAGTGTACACAGGCAAGTACAAGTAAGACTTGCCGGGGGCGGGCGCACGCGCCTGTCCCCACGCAAACCCAGCCGCGCATGGCCTCTGACGTTCGGGGGGCATCATGCTGAAACATCGCGGCTTTCCGGGGCGTATGCCCGGTTCGGACTTTCAATTTACAATTCGTCGCGCCAACCCAAAGGGCGTAACCCCTCTGACTCGGCGCGAACGGCGCTCGGACCGCAAATCTGTGGATCGGCGCGCTGATACCGCCTTTATGCAGGCCTTGTGGGAATGCTTTGGTGACGAACCTTTCGAGCGTGGCAATCTGGATGCGGGCCGTCTGTCGTGGCTGTTCGGCCGCGAGGTCGTGCCCGCGCAAGATCCGTTTGATCCGCAAGACTACGAGGCGCTTCTGGTCATCAATGTAAACCTTGCCCGCGCATCATATCCTGACGTGTTCGAGGATTGATAATCATGCCAGCTCAGCAAAAATCCGCAGATCAATCCGCCTTGGCCAGCGGATTTGCGCCCTTCAAGACGCTGGGTCTTGGCAAAACCAGTGGGACAGCGGAACCTTTGATCTGGCCTTGCGTTAGTAGGCATACCCAAACAAGAAATCACTACAGATCAAAAGGACCGTCCAAATGTCAGTCAGAAAAATTCTTCTCGCCGTTACCGCATGTGCAAGCCTTGCAGCATGTGGCGACACAATCGGCAAACAGGCCATTGGTGGCGGCGCGGTCGGCGCGGGTGCCGCGGCTCTCACAGGCGGTGGCCTTTTGCAGGGTGCCGCAATCGGTGCGGGCGCAAACGTTCTTGCCTGCCAGTCGGGTGCCGTACGCTGCCGCTAATGTAAAACCTGCAAGCGCTTTTCGCGCTCAGGTTATGTCGAACCAAATTAAATGCCCCGCTCAGCTTGCGCTGATGCGGGGTTTTTCCGTTCCCTCAAGACCCAAAAGGACAGCCCATGTTCAATAAGATTCTAATCGCCAACCGTGGTGAAATCGCCTGCCGTGTCATTAAGACGGCAAAAAAGATGGGCATCCAGACCGTCGCGATCTATTCTGACGCCGATGCGCAGGCGCTGCATGTGCAAATGGCAGACGAGGCGATCCACATCGGCCCCCCCCCCGCCAACCAATCCTACATCGTCATCGACAAGGTGATGGAGGCCGTGAAGGCGTCAGGCGCACAGGCGGTGCATCCGGGGTATGGTTTCCTTTCTGAAAATTCCAAGTTTGCCGAAGCGCTCTCGGCGGCGGGCGTGTCTTTTGTCGGCCCTCCGGTGGGTGCAATCGAAAAGATGGGGGACAAGATCACCAGCAAAAAGATTGCGCAAGAAGCAGGCGTATCGACGGTGCCCGGTTATATGGGGCTGATTGCTGACGCAGACGAGGCCGTTAAAATCTCGAATGAAGTCGGCTATCCGGTGATGCTGAAAGCGTCAGCTGGCGGCGGCGGCAAAGGGATGCGCATCGCGTGGAACGATACAGAAGCGCGCGAAGGCTTCCAATCGTCCAAGAACGAGGCCGCCAACAGCTTTGGCGACGACCGGATTTTCATCGAAAAATTCGTCACCCAGCCGCGCCATATTGAAATTCAGGTGCTCTGCGACGCGCATGGGAATGGGATTTATCTGGGCGAGCGTGAATGTTCGATCCAGCGCCGCAACCAAAAGGTCGTCGAAGAAGCGCCCAGCCCGTTTCTGGACGAGGCCACCCGCAAAGCAATGGGCGAACAGTCCGTCGCCTTGGCGCAAGCAGTCGGGTATACGTCTGCCGGTACGGTCGAGTTTATCGTGGACGGTAACAAGAATTTTTACTTCCTCGAAATGAACACGCGGCTTCAGGTCGAACACCCTGTGACAGAACTGATCACCGGCGTTGATCTGGTTGAACAGATGATCCGTGTCGCTAATGGCGAAAAGCTGACGATCACCCAAGACGACGTAAAGCTGACGGGCTGGGCAATCGAAAACCGCCTTTATGCCGAAGATCCCTATCGCGGGTTTTTGCCGTCTATTGGCCGTCTGACCCGCTACCGCCCCCCGATGGAAATCGCGGCGGGCCCGCTCTTGGTTAACGATAAGTGGCAAGGCGAGGCCCCCGCAGGCGAGACTGCGGTCCGCAACGATACCGGCGTCTACGAGGGCGGCGAGATCAGCATGTATTATGACCCGATGATTGCCAAGCTGTGCACATGGGCCCCAACGCGGGCCGAGGCGATCGAAGCGATGCGGGTTGCGCTTGACAGCTTCGAGGTCGAAGGCATCGGGCATAACCTGCCGTTTCTAAGCGCTGTGATGGACCACCCGATCTTTGTCGCAGGCGACATGACGACCGCCTTTATCGAAGAACAATACCCCGATGGTTTTGTGGGCGTCGATCTGCCCGAAGCCGAACTCCGCCGGATTGCGGCTGCGACTGCTGCAATGCACCGTGTCGCTGAAATTCGGCGCACCCGTGTCTCTGGCCGCATGGACAATCATGAACGCAAAGTAGGATCTGTCTGGAATGTTGCGATCCAGGGTCAGGCCTTTGACGTGAATATTGATGCTGACCCCAAAGGGGCGACCGTCAGCTTTGAAGATGGCACATCGTTGCGGGTGGCAGGCGATTGGAAGCCGGGCGATCAGCTGGCGACAATGACCGTTGGTGATGCGCCGCTGATCTTTAAGGTTGGTAAAATTTCGGGTGGGTTCCGCGTGCGTGCGCGCGGTGCCGATCTAAAGGTTCACGTGCGCAGCCCGCGTCAGGCCGAACTGGCGCGGCTCATGCCCGAAAAGCTGCCGCCGGATACGTCAAAGCTGCTCTTGTGTCCGATGCCGGGTCTCATCGTCAAGATCGAGGTCGAGGTTGGCGACGAGGTTCAGGAGGGTCAGAACCTGTGCACGATTGAGGCGATGAAAATGGAAAACATCTTGCGCGCCGAAAAGAAGGGCATCGTCGCAAAGATCAACGCAAGCGCTGGCGACAGCTTGGCGGTTGACGATGTTATCATCGAGTTTGAATAGAACAGATGGTCTGTGACACGTCCAGATTTAACCCCACCGGACCGGCAGAACCTGCCGCTTCGGTGGGCGTTTTTCTGTGCGTGCCTCAGTCAAAGATATTCCCGGCCGCCTCTTTCTCGTCGCGTATCTCGCGCTGCCGGATTGTCATTTTGTCGATGCTGCGGGTGATCTCGCGAACATCCCAAGGGCGGGGTTTGCGCAGTTTGATCCCTCCATCCTTTCCAACCAGTACCAGCATAAAGCCCCTTGGGCGCATTTTCAGCCGCAGCGGGCTGCGTGCCGCAGGGTCCGTATCGATAAGAACAACAACGTCTCTGGACCGCAAATCAACGGTCTGCTCTCGCAACAACTCCATTTGCGCCACAAAGGCAGGGTCGTCTTCACTGTCTGCAAAGACGAGAACGGGCCTCTTTTTCCAATGGAATTCACTTAAATCTTCCATATCTGCCTGTAAGAACAGCACAGTTTCCTGTGGTTCGGTGGCAGATTGTGCGGATGCCGCAACGGCAAACAATCCAGCAAAAACAAGGGCTATTACACGTTTCATTTTTTCTCCTACTGGAACAGATATAGGGTCTTTAAGCGCGATTGCGATGTGCAAATTGGCGCAAGGACCTATTAAGCTTAATGCAACGGATGTTCGGCCATGAAAGGGACAGTTTCCCTGAATGGACCGGTTGGGGCGGTTTCCTTGCGAAGATTGGGCAAAACGCTGATGGATATCATCTTGCATTTAGGCGCGCACCGCACCGCCACAACAAGTTTCCAACGCTATTTGCGATCAAACGCTGACGCTATTTCTGCCTCTGGCACCGGTGTTTGGGGCCCATTGCGTACTAGAAAAGGGCTTTTTGCGGGGCTTTTTCCGGCTCAGAGCGCTACAATGCTCGGCGCATCGCCTGAACGGGTCAATGGAAGGATCGCTTTTCAGCTTGGCAAAAGCCGCGAAGCAGGGATTGCGCGATTGCTGATCTCGGACGAAAATATGATCGGCTGTTCGCGTGATTGTGTCCGGACCGGCACGCTTTTTCCCGCAATCGGCGAACGGATGGCGCGGTATAGTGCTGCTTTTGATCACCAAATTAAGCGGGTTGTGCTCACCATAAGGTCGCCCGAAATGTGGTGGTCTTCTGCTGCGGCATACGCGGTGTCGCGGGGCCACCCCCTGCCAGATCAGGCGAGGCTGGCAAAGATTGCACTGTTGCGGCGCAGTTGGCGTGACGTCATTGTGGATCTGGCTTGCGCTATGCCGAATACCGAGATTCAGGTTGTTAGCTTTGAAGAATATGCAAGCTGTCCGAACGACTTGCTTGCCCAAGCGACCGGTGTGATGGCACCGCCGGATCTGCAACGCCATTGGGTAAACCGATCGCCGGACCTGCCCGCCCTGCGCGTCATTCTGGCCGAGCGGGGGCAAGATCCGGACCTGCTGCCGGATTGCACCGGCCGCTGGAGCCCATTCACCCAAGCGCAGGCAGCAGCACTGCGCGAGACATATTCAGATGATCTGTTCTGGCTGGCTGCCGGGGCGGATGGTCTGGCCGAATTGACACGGAATCCGACCCGTAAAAGAGCAGGCACAAGCCAGCCCGCGGGCGACATCAAAAAAGGACACAACAATGACAGCCGACAAAGATACTTGGCGCAATCTGGCTGAGGCCGAACTGCGTGGACGCTCCATTGACGATCTGACATGGCACACGCTGGAAGGCATCGACGTAAAGCCGCTTTATACCGCCGATGACATTGACGGGCTGGGGCATTTGGGCGGCGTGCCGGGTGCAGCACCTTTCACGCGTGGCGTCAAAGCGACGATGTATACAGGGCGACCCTGGACGATCCGTCAATACGCTGGCTTTTCAACGGCTGAAGCATCCAATGCCTTCTACCGCCGCGCGTTGGCCGCAGGTCAGCAGGGCGTGTCCGTCGCTTTTGATCTGGCAACGCACCGTGGCTACGACAGCGATCACCCTCGGGTCGAGGGTGACGTAGGCAAGGCTGGCGTGGCGATTGATTCAGTTGAAGATATGAAGATTCTGTTCGACGGTATCCCGCTGGACAAGGTGTCGGTATCCATGACGATGAACGGGGCGGTTATTCCAATCCTGGCAAACTTTATCGTCGCAGGCGAAGAGCAGGGGCATGATAAATCCGTCCTTTCGGGCACGATCCAGAACGACATTCTTAAAGAATTCATGGTGCGCAACACCTATATCTATCCGCCCGAACCTTCGATGAAGATCATCGGTGATATCATCGAATATACCTCTGATTACATGCCGAAATTCAACTCGATTTCGATCTCGGGCTATCACATGCAAGAGGCTGGCGCGAACCTCGTTCAGGAACTCGCCTTTACGCTAGCGGACGGGCGAGAATATGTGCGCACGGCGATTGCCGCCGGGATGGACGTGGATAAATTCGCGCCGCGTCTCAGCTTTTTCTTTTGCATCGGCATGAATTTCTTCATGGAGGCCGCCAAACTGCGCGCTGCCCGTCTGCTGTGGTCGCGGATCATGGATGAATTCCAGCCAAAGAACCCAAAATCTTCAATGCTGCGCACCCATTGCCAGACCTCGGGCGTATCGTTGCAGGAGCAAGACCCCTATAACAACGTCATCCGCACAGCCTACGAGGCGATGTCGGCAGTTCTTGGGGGCACCCAGTCGCTGCACACCAACGCTTTGGACGAGGCGATCGCCTTGCCGACAGAATTCTCATCGCGCATCGCCCGCAATACGCAGTTGATTTTGCAAGAAGAAACCGGCGTGACCAATGTGGTCGATCCGCTGGCTGGCAGTTATTATGTTGAAAAGCTGACCAGTGACATGGCGGAAGCGGCGTGGAAGCTGATTGAAGAGGTTGAAGAACTTGGCGGCATGACTAAGGCCGTGGCCTCGGGTATGCCCAAGCTGCGCATCGAAGAAGCCGCCGCGACACGTCAGGCCAAGATCGACCGGGGGACGGATGTGATCGTCGGCGTTAACAAGTATCGCCGCGAGACCGAGGATGCGATTGATATCATGGATGTCGATAACGTCGCCGTACGCGACAGCCAGATCAAACGGTTGGAAACTTTGCGCGCCAACCGTGATGATGCCGCCTGTACCGCAGCGTTGCAAGAACTGACGCGCCGCGCCAAGGAAGGCGGCAATCTGCTTGATGGTGCCGTCGAGGCGGCGCGTGCGCGTGCCACTGTGGGCGAAATCAGCATGGCGATGGAAACTGAATTCGGTCGCCACCGCGCCGAGGTCAAAACCCTTGCCGGTGTATATGGCGCGGCCTATGAGGGCGATAGCGGGTTCGCCGAGATTCAGAAATCCGTGGAAGATTTCGCAGAAACCGAAGGCCGTCGCCCTCGGATGCTGGTCGTAAAAATGGGGCAGGACGGGCATGATCGCGGTGCCAAGGTCATTGCAACAGCCTTTGCGGATATCGGTTTTGACGTGGATGTGGGCCCGCTGTTCCAAACCCCGGCTGAAGCGGCGCAGGATGCGGTCGATAATGATGTGCATGTGATCGGTATTTCGTCACAGGCCGCGGGCCACAAAACGCTGGCTCCGCAATTGATCAAAGCGCTGAAAGAGGCCGGGGCCGAGGATATTCTGGTCATCTGTGGCGGCGTGATCCCACAGCAAGATTACAAGTTCTTGCGGGATGCCGGGGTCAAAGCAATTTTTGGGCCTGGCACCAACATCCCGAGTGCCGCGCAGGACATTCTGAAACTGATCCGCGAAGCGCGCGGTTAGGATGGTGCATGAGGGGGCTGTCTGCCCCCTCATGCACAGAGAATTTTTGACCATTTGGAAGAGATGAAGATGGAACTGGATCATCTTGCCGTCGCGGCGCGCACTTTAAGCGAAGCGACAGCACATGTGCAAAACGCTTTGGGCATCACGATGCAAAAGGGTGGTGAGCACGCCGTTTTTCATACCCACAATATGCTTTTGGGGCTGGAGGAGGAACTGTATCTTGAGGCGATCGCCATCAATCCCGACGGCCCCATTCCTGACCGTGCACGCTGGTTTGATCTGGACCGGTTTCAGGGGCCTGCGCGGTTAACGAACTGGATCTGCCGATGTGATGATCTGGACGCCACGCTGGCCGCCCTGCCAGAGGGTTTCGGCACCCCTGTGCAGCTTGAGCGTGGGGATCTGCGGTGGCGCATGGCGGTGCCCCGGTCAGGGGTGCTGCCCTTTGATAACTGCGCCCCTGCGTTGATCGAGTGGCAAGGCACCGCGCATCCCGCGCAACAGTTGACTGCATCTGGTTGTCGGTTGACGGGGCTTGAGGTGCGTCATCCAGACGCCGACATTCTGGCGGGTTTGCTTGCCCCCTTATTGCGGGACGTCCGTGTTTCCTTTGTCAAAGCGCAGCCTGCGTTAAAGGCGGTATTCGCAAAGGCGGGCAGCCGACTGGTTCTGGGATGATCCTGCGCGCAGCCGGTGCCCCTGACGCGCCTGTGATCGCGGCGATCTGGAACCGGATGATCCGCGACACATTGTTTACCTTCACAACCGATGAAAAGACCGATGCCGGGATTACAAAGATGATCGCGGATCGGCCCGGTGCTTACTGGGTTGCGCAAGACGACGGGATAGTAGGTTTCGTGACCTACGCGCAATTCCGGTCCGGGCCCGGCTACCAGATGAGCGTCGAACATAGCATTGTGCTAAACGAAGCGGCGCAAGGGCGCGGGGCAGGGCGGGCGTTGATGGACAAGGCGATGAAAATGGCCGCCGAACAAGGTCTGCATGTGATGGTCGCGGGCATCAGTTCGGCGAACACCGTAGGGGTGGCATTTCACACCGCTTTGGGGTTTCAGCATGTTGGCCGGATGCCGCAGGTTGCCCATAGAAACGGCAGATGGCTGGACTTAATTTTGATGCAGAAAATGCTGAGCGCCCCCTGACTTCTGCGCTGCCGCGCAGTAAGGTTGCATCATGTCGATTTGGTCACGCATCACAGAAGCCCTAGCAGCACTCACCGCCGGTGAGGGGTTGTCGGCTGTGTTTGACCGCCTGCGCAGCCCGCCCGAACGGTCAGTCGCTTTTACAATTGCTGTAATTGCTTTGGGTGCAAAGATGGCCAAGGCCGACGGGCTTGTCACTCGGGACGAGGTCACGGCATTTCGCGAGGTTTTCCAGATTGCAGAGGCCGACCAGCAGGGGGCTGCGCGCGTGTTCAACCTGGCGCGTCAGGACGTGGCGGGGTTTGAAGACTATGCAACCCGCATCGCCAGCATGTTTGCGGACCAACCCGAAATGCTGCGTGACCTGATCGAAGGGCTGTTTCACATAGCGATGGCGGATGGCACATATCACCCGAATGAAGATGCGTTCCTGACGCGTGTGGCCGAGATTTTTGCGATGGATGACAGCGATTTTGCGTCGCTGCGTGCGCGGTTTGTGCCTGATACCTCGCCGCTGCCGCATACTGTGCTTGGCATCGCGCCCAACGCAACAAAAGCGCAGGCCAAGGCGGCATGGCGTCAGTTGGTGCGCAATAATCACCCTGACGCCTTGGTGGCACGGGGGTTGCCACCCGAAGCAATCTCGATGGCGGAAAAACGCATGATCGACATCAACCGCGCGTGGGAAACCTGGTCTGGCAAAGGCCGCTGATGCGGATTGCCACCTATAATGTCGAATGGTTCACGGGCCTGTTTGACGAACACAACCGGCTTTTCAATGACGACGGATGGTCTGACCGCCACGGTGTGACCCGTGCACAGCAGACCCAGGCGCTTGGTGCCGTTTTTCGCGCTTTAGACGCGGATGCGGTGATGATCATCGAGGCGCCTGACGATGGCCGCAAGCATCAAACAGTCATAGCATTGCAGGCCTTTGCGGCGCATTTCAACTTGCGCACTCGGGCCGCGATCATGGGGTTTGCCAACGATACTCAGCAAGAAATTGCGCTGCTTTATGACCCTGATAAACTGACCGTGTCTCATGTGCCGGGCGGTGTTCCGACCGGGCCCGAAGGGGCGACCGGTGCGCCCCGCTTTGATGGCGTTTTGCGGATTGATCTGGACGTCGACGCCAGCGAGGATCTGGTTGTCTTCTCAAAACCGCCGCTGGAATTGAATGTTCAGACAAACTCGGGGTTTGCCTTTCACATGATTGGCGCGCATTTGAAGTCGAAAGCACCGCATGGTGCCAAAAACGATGCGGATGTGATGCGCCTGGGGATTGCCAATCGGCGCAAACAGTTGGCCCAAGCGATCTGGCTGCGTGGCCGCATTGACGAGCAGCTTGCGCATGGCACTGCCTTGATGGTGATGGGCGATTTGAACGATGGTCCGGGTCTGGACACGTTCGAAGATCTGTTCGGGCGATCGTCGGTCGAGATTGTGATGGGCCATCGCGGTGAAAACGAGCTGACCGACCCGCACGCCATGCGCGCCTTGAGCCAACGCATCGGTGCTGTGCCGACAACTTCGCGGTTTTGGATCGCACAGGAAAAGCGGTATTTGCAAGCGTTGTTGGATTATATCATGGTCAGCCCCGCTTTTTTGCAGCGCAATGCAAATTGGCGCATTTGGCATCCGATGGATGATCCCGATTGCTGGCACGATACCGCGCTACGGGATGCGCTGATCACGGCGTCTGATCATTTCCCCGTGACAATCGAGTTTGATGATTAAACAAGGCTGCTGATATCTTTTGCGGTGTGCGCAAAGATGTGTAGTGTCAGGATATGAAAAACATTTCCCTGATTTGCGCCTTAATTTGCTTGCCCGGTCTTGCGACGGGGCAAACCGTGCCAGACACTGGTCCCTCCATGATGGAGCGGGGCGCGCAGATGTTTCTTGACGGCATGATGCAGGAAATGGCCCCAACACTCGAAGATTTGTCGGAACTGGGGGATAAAATCGGCCCGGCGCTGCGTGACTTTGCCAGCGAAATGGGTCCGGCCTTAGGCGGTATTCTGGAAAGCGTTGAGGATTGGAGCGTTTATGAAGCCCCCGAGATTTTGCCCAATGGCGACATCATCATCAAACGCAAACCCGAGCCTGAGGCCCCCAAAGGGCCGATGATCTTTGTCGATAAGACGCCCCAGATCGATATTTAGGATTTTGCCGTCTTAAGTTGCACCTGAGCGCCCAGTGACGCCGCGAGTGAGTTCAGCCGCGCTTCTGCGACCTCTCCGAACAGGGGCAGCATGTCGTTGGTAAGCCAAAGTTCAAGGAGCTTCTTTTTAGGATACCAGCGCAGGGTGCCGCGTTCTGCGTCCTTGTTCATCCACAACATTGCACCAAATCGCATAGCCTTGCCCAGAATTTCTGCATCCATCCGGGCTTTCTCGTCGACCAACTCGTATAGGTCTTCAAATCGGCTGTTTTCACGTTTGTTCGAATAGCGATGCAGCAAGGAAAGCCCCAGAAAAACACGCTCCGAATGCTTGAGGCCCCCCAGATTTGCACGGGTCGCGTTGTCAAAACAGACTTCGGCACGGTAGTCGGGATGCGCGCGCCAACTGACGTCGTGTAGCAGGCATGCAGCCTTGATCAGACGTTTGCGCTGCGGTGAGGCGGATTTATAAAGCGGCGAGATGAAGTCGAACAAAACCTTGCCAAAACCCGGCGTGCGCGCGTCTTTGTCCTCGGCAAAACGGCAGGCCTCGATCAGCGGATCACGGTCGCGCAGACGTTGCGGCATCTGTTCATACAGCATCCCCTCGCGAATACCGTAGCTTGAGATCGCTATATCCTTGGGCTTGAAGGTCTTGACCAGCCGGGACAGAACCTCGGCAGCATAAGGAACCAGCGCCATCCGGCTTGACGACACGCCGCTGATTTGGCGCAATTCCTCGATGTCTGAATTCTGTATATGTTTGACGGTGTCGCGCACCGACTTTGCGGTCATGCGGTATTCGTGAAGTACGTGCAAAGGATACCCCTGACGCACCATATCTATCCTCGCAATCGCGCGCCACGATCCGCCCACCAGAAACAACCGGTCGCGCTGCGCACCCATTTTTTCGGCAAGCCCTTGCATGATCTCTTTGATATGGGCCTGCCGCGCTTTTGCCCCGCCTTTAAGGTCGCGCAATTTGAGCGGCCCAAGGGCCGACGTCACCCGTTTGCCCACGCGGCCTGCAGAAATCTCCGCCAACTCCATCGATGACCCGCCAATGTCGCACACCAGACCGTAAGCGCCGGGCCAGCCCAAAAGCACGCCCTGCGCTGAAAGCCGCGCCTCTTCCTCGCCTGCAATCACCCAGATTTTCAGGCCTGTTTCACGCTGCACCTCATCGCAGAAGTCATGCCCGTCCGTTGCATCGCGCACAGCGGCTGTGGCCACGACAGTCAGTTCCGACAGGCCCATACCTTCGGCAAGCTTGCTGAAACGCCGCATGGCAGACAGCGCACGCGCGCGCCCTTGGGGTGATAAATGCCCGGTTTCGGCCATCCCTGCACCCAACGCGCACATAATCTTTTCGTTGTAAAAATAGGCGGGTGATCGCGCGGCCCCGTCAAATACCACCAATCGGACCGAGTTCGAGCCGACATCCACAACACCGACCCGCGCCAAGGCACGTGCCGACGGATCTTGGAACAAAGGTTTACCGAAAAGCCCCAAATCGGCCACGCCGGTTTCGGGGACTAGGGGAGGCGGATTGGTATCTGTCTGATCTGCCACAAACGCTCCTGGCGGCCCTTGGTTCGCTTGCAAACTGGCCCAGTGGGCAAGTGAGGTCAATCGCTAACGGGCAAGGCTTTGGCAAAAAGGGGCGTTGGGGGCACCGTGGTTCAATCCTCGGTATGGGTGAGTTTTGGTACATCTGACGCACCCGCACTGCCACGTCCTGAAAGCGATGGATTTTCCATAAAGAAGCGGTGGCAATTGAACGCGAACGTCCCTTCTTCCAGTGGATGACGGGTAAAACTGCCATCCGGGGCCATCACCCAGCTTTGGGCGACATCGGCCAAATTCGCGGCCATGATCTGGCTGGTGATCTGCGCCTTGACCGTCTGGTTTTCGATCTCGACCAAAGTTTCGACCCGGCGCGTCAGGTTGCGGCCCATCCAGTCGGCAGAGGAGATAAACACGCGGGATTTCTTGTGGGGCAAGCCGTAGCCATTTCCAAAGCAAACGATACGGGAATGTTCAAGGAACCGCCCCACGATGGATTTCACACGGATGTTTTCCGACAAACCTTTGATGCCGGGGCGCAGGCTGCATATACCGCGCACCACGAGGCTGATCTTTACGCCAGCCTGTGACGCTGCATAAAGCGCGTCGATCACATCTGGGTCCACGATAGAGTTCATTTTGGCCCAAATGATAGCCGGTTTGCCTGCGGCGGCGTGTTTCGCCTCGGCTGCGATCATCTCAAGCAGGCGTGGCTTTAGGGTGATCGGCGAAATCGCGAGGTTGTCCAGTGTATCGGGTTGCGCATAGCCCGAAAGATAGTTGAACACCTTGGTTGCATCGCGCCCCAGCTTTTGGTCGCAGGTAAAGAACGAAAGATCGGTATAGATGCGCGCCGTAATAGGGTGGTAATTGCCGGTCCCGTAGTGGGTGTAGGTGACCAGTTGATCCCCCTCGCGGCGCACCACAGTCGAGATTTTGGCGTGGGTTTTCAGATCGATAAAACCGTACACGACATGCGCGCCGGCGCGCTCAAGCCTGCGCGACTGGCGGATATTTGCGGCCTCGTCAAAGCGGGCCTTGAGTTCAACGAGTGCAGTGACGGATTTGCCGTCTTCTGCGGCTTCACACAGCGCTTCGACGATGGGGCTATCGCGCGAGGTGCGGTAGAGCGTTTGTTTGATCGCCACCACATTGGGGTCACGCGCGGCCTGCGCCAGAAAGCGGACAACCATATCGAAGGTTTCATAGGGGTGGTGCAGCAACATGTCTTTGGAGCGGATCGCCGCGAACATATCGCCTTCGTGATCGGTAACGCGTTCAGGGATACGGGGTGTAAACTGGGGCCAAAGCAGGTCGCTGCGGCTGTCGATCACCAGTTCTGAAAGATCTCCGACCCCGATCATCCCGGCGATCTCGATCACATCTTGCGGGCGCACGCCAAGTTCAGCCATCACCACATTCTTAAGCTTTTCAGGCGCGTTTGCTGAATGCGTCAGCCGCACAACTTCGCCGCGACGCCGACGTTTCAACGCCACTTCGAATTCGCGCACAAGGTCTTCGGCTTCGTCCTCGACCTCGAGATCGCTGTCACGCAGCACCCTGAACTCAAAGTGGTCTTTCAGTTTGTAGCCGGGGAAAAGACCCGGAATGTTGAGAACCAGCAGATCCTCCAACGGCAGGAAGCGCTGACATCCGTCGGGCGCGGGCAGGGCCACGAAGCGGTCTATCTTTGCGGGTATCGGCAACAGCGCTTGCAGCGGGCGCTTGTCGGAACTGCGCTCAAGCTGAAGGGCTAGCACATAGCCGGTGTTTGGGATGAACGGAAACGGATGCGCGGGATCGATGGCCAATGGCGACAGAACCGCAAAGACCTGATTTAGAAATACGTCCTCAAGAAAGGTCAGGTCGGCCTTGTCCAGATCGGCGGCCCGTTCAAGCATTATATTGTTGGCGTCCATCTCGGTCATCAGATCGACCAGCGTGCTTTGCTGCGTCAGCATCAGTTTACGCGCATCTTCGTTGATCAGAACCAATTGTTCCGCCGGGGAAAGCCCGTCGGCAGCAGGCGTCGTGTTTCCGGCTTGGGCAAGCTCCCGCAGGCCTGCGACGCGGACGGTATAGAATTCATCAAGGTTATTGGCTGAAATCGACAAAAACCGCAGACGTTCCAGCAAAGGCACACGGGCATTTTGCGCCTCTTCCAGAACGCGCCAGTTGAAGCCAAGCCAGCTTAGTTCGCGGTTATAGAATCGACCCGGCCCCGTGATGTCGAGATCGGGCAGGTCTTCTGCCTCGGCAAAGGCAGCTTTCAGAAAGTCAGCTTGGGTCATATCGGCCTTATGGCGTTGGATTATAACAAATTTATGACGAATTGGATTAAAAGACTATCGCGCGGGTCAGGCACGCTTGTCCAGTACTTGTGCAGCAAGCGCGCGGGTCACCGGTTTTTTCTGCGCAAGGCTTGCGGCATCAAGGGCGGCAACCAGAGCTCCTGCCGCTGCAAAGGACCGGTCCATGCGGGGCAACAGATAGGGGATCAGGTCGGGCTTGGGGGTCAGTTGCCTGTCGGCCAGCAACTTTGCCAGCACAGCCGTAAGCAGCATATCGTCAGGTGCCTCAAGTGCAGCAGACCCCGCAGCCCCCATCCGGCTTGTGAGGTCAGGCAGGGTCAGGTTCCACAACGCCACAGGGGGCGCGCCTGTCAACAGCAGGCTGTGACCTTCGGCCAGCACAAGGTTGTGCAGATGAAAAAGCGCCGTCTCGGCCTTTGGATTGCCAGCGATTGCAGGCACATCTTCGACGGCAACGCAGGAGCGCGCCAAGTCCGGGATATCAGCCTCGGCCAAGTCGCGGGCAGTGATGATCCGCGCCCCCGACATCGCAGCCCAAACATGTGTCAGATGGGTTTTGCCCGATCCATGCGGTCCTGTCAGCGCCAGTTTGCGCCCGGCCCAATTTTGCCAGTCGTCGATCATCGCCGCCGCAATCGCATTCGACGGTGCGACGAAAAAGTCGTCACGTCCCAGTGCGGTGCGACTGGGAAGGGCAAGGCCTAACTGTTGTGCCATTCTATTCCGCCGGGTCGTCGGTGGATGTCCGAGCGGTGCCTTTATACAGCACACTTTCGCGGTATTGCTCGGTTGCAAAGCGTGCAATCACACCCAATGCAGCGGCAATCGGCACAGCTGCCAGCATTCCGACAAAACCGAACAGTGACCCGAAAACCGACAGCGCCAGGATTAGCCAGACCGGATGCAAACCAACGGAATTGCCGACCAGCTTTGGGGTGAGAAAATTCCCTTCGAGTGTCTGCCCAAGCATGAAAATGCCCGCGACCAGCCCGATTGACACCCAGTCACCCCAGAACTGGAACAGCGCCAGACCGATGGCCAAGGCACCGCCCAACAGGGCCCCCAGATAGGGAATGAAGGTGACCAGACCGGCGATGAACCCGACGACAAGCCCGAATTGCAACCCCACCAACATCAGCGCAATGGCATAGTATGTGCCCAAAATCAGACACACAGTTCCCATGCCCCGAATAAAGCTGGCCAGCGTCTTGTCGATATCACGTGCCAAACGGCGGATAACGGGCGCATGATCCCGTGGCAGCAGGCTGTCGATCTGGGCGACCATGCGGTCCCAATCCAAAAGCAGATACACTGCGACCACCGGAACGATGACAAACAGAATGAGGATATTCAGAAGTGACGCAGCAGAGGCCAGCGCGGTATTAAGCAACTCGCCCCCTCGTTCCTGCACAGTCGCACCAACAGAGATGATGGAATTGCGCAAAGTCGATCCCTCCACCAGCAGTGTGGGGAAGCGCTCTGTCAAAAAATCGATGAAATTTCTGGTTAATTCCGGTGCAACTGCAAACAGGTTGACCGCCTGATTGACCAACGTGGGAATAACCAACAGGGCCATCAGGACAAAGATCAGAATCGCAAACAGCGTGATGACGGTCGTGGCCATCGTTCTACTGAGCCCCAGCTTCTCAAGTCGGTCGGCAACCGGGTCCAGAAAATAGGCAATTGCAGCCCCAATCAGAAACGGCAGCAGGACATCGCCTGCAAACCACAAGATCACAAGGGAAATGGCCCCCGCAATGCCCCAGTACTTCAATTGTTCTCTGATCGGCAGGGCCATGTGCAGTCTCCGCAAACGCTTGCCTTTCACATTGCGCAGCGTGGCCGGATTTTCAAGGGCTGGACGCGATCAAATCGCCGTTTGGGGTCGTCTTGCGCGCCTTCAAGCGGGGTTTCGCGTGCAATGATGCGTGCATGCGAGGTGGCTTGACAATTTGCCTTGGCAAACGGCCACTGGACCCAAAACAAGGAGATCCGCAATGCGCAGTGATTTTGATCATGAATTGGAAGAGCGTCTGGTGCGCTATGCCGCCATCGACAGCCAAAGTGACGAAAATAGCCTGACCAGCCCGAGCACCGATATTCAACTGAACATGTCGCGTCTGCTGGTCGAAGAATTAACCGCGATGGGTGCTGCCGATGTGCACTTAACCGATTACGGCGTGGTGCTTGCGACGGTGCCCGCCACAGTCACAGGCGCGCCTGTGATGGGATGGTGCGCGCATGTGGACACCGCCCCGCAGTTCAACGCAACGGGGGTAAAGCCGGTTGTGCATCGCGGTTATAACGGCGGCGACATCACCTTTGCCGACGCGCCCGAGCTGAAACTGTCGCCTGAAAACGCGCCGTATTTGCGCGAAAAACAGGGCGAAGACATCATTACCGCCAGCGGCACCACGCTGCTGGGCGGCGACGACAAGGCGGGTGTGGCGATCATCATGACAGCCGCACGGCATCTGCTTGAAAACCCCGAGGTGCCCCATGGCGATATCCGGCTGGCCTTTACCCCGGACGAGGAAATCGGGCGCGGCGTGCATGAACGGCTGCCCGCTGATTTTGCCTGCGATTTTGCCTATACATTTGACGGCTCGAAACCCGGCGAGGTCGAATACGAGACATTTTCGGCGGACGGAGCGGTGGTCAGGGTGACGGGGGTTTCGGCGCATCCGGGCTGGGCAAAAGACAAGATGGTCAACGCGCTGCATCTGGCGTCAAAGATCATCATGACGCTGCCCCATGTCACGATGACCCCCGAAACGACGCAAGGGACCGAAGGCTTTATCCATGCCTCCACGATCAAAGGCGGCTCGTCAGAGGCCGAGATCAAATTCATCATCCGGGATTTCGAGCGGGAAGGTCTTGCGGAAAAGGGCGATCTGCTGCGCAAGGTATGTGACACGGTGCAAGCCTCGGAGCCGCGCGCCCGGATCACTTGTGAAATCACGCCGCAATACCGCAACATGCGCTATTGGCTGGAAAACGATATGACGCCAGTCAAACTGGCCCATGACGCCGTGCGCGCGGCCGGGATGGAGCCCTTATCTGTGCCCATTCGCGGCGGAACCGACGGGTCGCGCCTTACCGAGATGGGCGTGCCATGCCCGAATATCTTTACCGGCATGCAGGAAATTCACGGTCCGCTGGAATGGATATCGGTGCAGGACATGGCCAAGTCGTTGCAGGTGGCGTTGGAATTGGCAAAGCGCGCGGCTGCTTAGAGGTGTGATTGGGGCGCTGCCCCAAACCCCGGGATATTTAAGAGCCAGAGAAGGGGCCGGGGCGTGAAACGTTGGGAAGGTTGGTGATTGTTTCCCTGTTTGCTTTGGCATAATCAGGGCTGAATTCAGTCTGAGAGGAACATCATGCGTCTGTCCCGTTACTTTTTGCCCGTGCTCAAGGAAAACCCATCCGAGGCACAGATCGTCAGCCACCGGCTGATGCTGCGGGCGGGCATGATCAAGCAATCGGCGGCGGGGATTTATTCGTGGTTGCCGCTGGGGTTCAAGGTTTTGCGCAAGATCGAAAATATTGTGCATGAAGAGCAGCAGCGTGCAGGCCACATTCCGATGCTGATGCCGACGTTGCAATCGGCGGATTTGTGGAAGGAATCCGGGCGCTATGACGCTTACGGCCCCGAGATGTTGCGGATCAAGGATCGGCAGGACCGCGATATGCTTTATGGTCCTACCAATGAGGAAATGATCACGGATATTTTCCGCAGCCACGTCGGGTCTTATAAGGATTTGCCGCTTACGCTTTATCATATCCAGTGGAAATTCCGCGACGAGATCCGCCCACGTTTCGGAGTGATGCGGGGGCGCGAGTTTCTGATGAAGGACGGCTATAACTTTGACCTGACCAAGGAAGATGCGCTGCACGCTTACAACCGTCATCTGGTCAGCTATCTGCGCAGCTACGAGCGGATGGGCTTGCAGGCCATTCCGATGCGCGCGGATTCAGGCCCGATTGGCGGCGATGATACGCATGAATTTCTGGTGCTGGCCGAAACCGGCGAATCCGAAGTGTTCTATGACAGCCAGATCACCGAGCTGAAATTCGGTGACCGCGAGATCGACTACGATTCCGTTGATCAGTGTCAGGCGGTCCTGGAGGAATTCACCTCGCGCTACGCCCGCACGGACGAGACCCATGACGCGGCGCTGTTCGCGGACGTTCCCGAGGATCGCCAGCGCACGGCGCGCGGTATCGAAGTCGGCCAGATCTTTTACTTTGGGACGAAATACTCCGAACCCATGGGCGCGACGGTGCAAGGCCCCGACGGCAAGCCGACGCCTGTCCATATGGGCAGCCACGGCATCGGCGTCAGCCGTTTGCTGGGCGCGATTATCGAGGCTAGCCATGACGACAAGGGCATCATCTGGCCCGAGGGTGTCACGCCTTTCCACGTTGGCATCGTCAACCTCAAGCAGGGCGACGAAGAGGCCGATGCCGCGTGTCAGGCGCTGTATGACAGCATCACGGCCCTTGGGCTTGAGCCGCTTTATGACGACCGCAATGAACGCGCGGGCGGCAAGTTTGCGACGATGGATCTGATCGGTTTGCCGTGGCGGATTACGGTTGGGCCGCGCGGCCTTAAGAACGGCGTTGTGGAACTGACCTCGCGCCGGACTGGCGAAAGCGAAGAGATGCCGCCGGAGGCTGCTGTCGAAAAGGTCGCTGCGATTTACCGGAATATCGCATAGGATAAGGGCACAGGGGATGGCATGTAGACTTCAGCATCCGGGCGAGGGCAAAGCGTGATTTTGCGCGCGATCACCTTGGCCGGTGGGCTGGCAGGTGGGGCCGTTACCTCGCAATTCCCTGAGTTTTCACAGCAATATCTTCAGCGCCTTGGCGGTGCGGTTGACGCGCTTGAGGAAGTGACCGCTGATTTCGACGCGTCCGCACAATCGGTCGGCCTGTCGCGGAATGACGCGTTGGCCCAGATGACCGGCACATCGTTTATGGATCGCAGGCGTCTGGATATGACAACGACATTTCAACGCTACGATACCCTATCCGATGCACTTACCAAGCTTGAAGGGCAAGGGCCGTTCATGCGGGCTTATTACCTGCCGCAGATGCGCGACACCCAGATCGCCAAGGCCGCTTGGGACGTGTACCAGCCTGCGCTGCCTTTGAACCTTGCGGGTTTGATCTTTGCGGGCGTTGGCTTTTTGTTTGGCACAATCGTGCTTGGTTTCGTGCTGCGACTGATGGCGATGCCGTTTCGGCGCGGCAAAGCGATTGCCGATTAAGACCTGGCCGGTAGCGCCCTTGTGACCTGATGCTTGCTGATACGCAGCTTGACCCTGTGCGCACAAACCAGCAGGTTGCGCGCGACTGATCTGACCGGAGCCCCTAGATGGCCAAGCCCGCCCAAAACACACCGCCCTTTGCCGCGTTCGAGTGGATGATCGCCTGGCGGTATCTGCGCGCACGACGTGCAGAGGGGGGCGTGAGCGTGATGACATGGATCAGCCTGATCGGGATCACACTCGCGGTGTTTGCGTTGATTGCCACGCTTTCTGTGCGCTCCGGATTCAGGGCGGAATTTGTAGGCACGATCTTGGGCGCAAATGCCCATGTCACCGTCTACAATATGGCGACGGTTGATGATAACGGCGTCAGTCAGACCGGGATCGCGGATTACACTGACATGGCCGCCCGCGTGGCGCAGGTGCCCGGTGTCACCCAAGTGGCACCGTTGGTGCGCGGGCAGGTGATGGCAAACAAAGGTCAGGCCAACGCCGGGATCGAGATTTACGGCATTGAAGGAAGTGATCTTGCCAACCTTCCTCGGATTGCGAACCCGGATACGGCGCTGGGCGATTTGGCCGATTTTGATCAGGGCATCGCCATTGGATCAGGCGTGGCGCAGGCGCTGCGCGTGGGGCTGGGTGACCGGATCAAGATCATTTCGCCCAACGGGGTGAAGACAGCACTTGGCACCAGCCCGCGCATCAACGCCTATGATGTGGTCTATATTTTCAGTGCCGGACGCTATGATATCGACCGGACGCGGGCCTATCTGCCGCTGGCCGAGGCACAATCCTTTTTCAACCGCGAAGGGGTGGCAGACGAGCTTGAGGTGATGGTGCAAGACCCTGACCGCGTCGATGATCTGACGAACGGATTGCTGGCCGCGGCAGGGGATCGCGGCATGGTCTGGACATGGCGCGACGCGTCGGGGTCGTTCCTGAACGCGCTCGATATCGAGGATCGGGTGATGTTCGTGATCCTTAGCATTCTGGTGCTGATTGCGGCCATGAACATCGTGTCGGGCCTGATTATGCTGGTCAAAAACAAGGGCCGTGACATCGGAATTCTCCGTACCATGGGGCTAAGCGAAGGATCGATCCTGCGGGTATTTTTTATCTGTGGGGCCTTCACCGGGATCATCGGCACGGCGATGGGGGTGATCCTTGGGTGCCTTTTCGCGCTTTATGTGGATCAGATCTTTGGCGTCGTGAATTGGCTATCAGGCGGCACTGCGTGGGATGCTTCCGTGCGTGGCATCTATTTCCTTCCGGCCAAGCTGCAGTTTGGCGATGTGATGTCGGCTGTCGGCTTGTCGCTGGGCTTGTCTTTTATTGTGACGATTTTTCCTGCACGCCGCGCCGCGCGGATGAACCCTGTTGAGGCACTGCGCTATGAATGATCCTGTGCTGCGCCTGTCGGGTATCTCCAAAGCCTATAACGCGGGCCTTCCAAATGAAGTCACTGTTTTGCGCGGGATCGACCTGACGGTTGTCCCCGGTGAAGTTGTGGCCTTGGTTGCGCCGTCGGGGGCGGGTAAATCGACGCTGCTACATATCGCGGGCCTGCTGGATACCCCCGACACCGGCACGGTCGAGATCGCTGGCACAGATATGACGGGTCAGTCTGATCGCAAACGCACTGCCGTGCGGCGCCGTGATGTCGGGTTTATCTATCAGTTCCATCATCTTTTGCCCGAATTCTCGGCGCTTGAGAACATCATTTTGCCGCAGCTGGCAAATGGCATTGGCAAGAAAGACGCGCAAACACGCGCGATGGCTTTGCTTGATCAGGTTGGCATCGCAAAACGCGCCAGTCACAGGCCTGCTGCATTGTCGGGGGGCGAACAGCAGCGGGTTGCCTTTTGCCGCGCGCTTGCAAATGAACCGCGCTTGCTGCTGGCGGATGAACCGACGGGCAATCTGGATCCGACCACCTCGGATCAGGTCTTTGCCACCTTGATGGACCTTGTTCGCAGCACAGGCCTTTCAGCGGTGATCGCGACGCACAACCTTGAACTGGCGGCGCGCATGGATCGCCAGATCAGGCTTGATGCAGGGCAGTTGTCCGCGCAGTAGCCCCTTCGTTTTGCAGGTCTGGACGATGCGATGCTTTTCCCGGACGTCCGACCGGAAAGGCGCGGAAATAAACCCCCATATCTGACCTTCAATTGACCCAGATCATTGCAACGCGGTCTTGAAACAGCGATGATCGGGCAAAACGATAGAAGGAACCCCAAATGCGTTTACCCCTGACTTTTCTGGTGCCCAGCCTGCTTGCGCTCGGTGCCTGCGTCGACACAGGCATGCCCGAGCGTCCTGATGGGGCAGCGTTCTTTGCACAAAATTGCGTCGCCTGCCACGGGACGTATGCACGCGGCGATGGGCCCTTGGCGACAACCCTGACACCCCCTCCGCCTGATTTGACGCAGCTTGCGCGCAACAATGACGGACGTTTTCCCGAAACGAAAACGCTGGCCTATATTTACGGCGATCCACAGGAAAACCACCTGACGCGCGTCATGCCGAACTTTGGCAAGGATATGGCGTTGGATCTGGTGCCGGTTGACCTGGACGGCACGCTGACCCCGACACCGCGGGTCTTGGCGGGCTTGCTGGTTTATCTGGAAAGCATTCAGCGCTAACCGCAGATTCCGCGCAATTCGACCCCGTCCCACGGCATGCCCACCGCATAGGCGCGGCTTTGCGGCAGCGGGGCGACAGGCATCACCTGCGAGATCAGCGCATGCAGTCGTTGGGTGCGGGGCGCTTGGGGGGCCAGCGCACGGCAACAGACAAACTCCTCGACGATGGCCCCTTGTTGTTCATAGGCAAAATCGCTGAACTTTGGTTCTGCCTTCAGATCAAACAGATAGGGATCTGCCCCACCGCTATGTTCACGCGCCGCGCGCAGCGGCGAATAACCCGTGGTTGCACGGTTTTGCCATTGCCAGATGTGGGTCAGCTCGTGGCTGAAAATCATCGCAGCGATCAGGCCGATCTGGTCAGGATACTTGGGCAAATAGTCGTCGAGATACCAATCCTTGTCGAAAAGGACGGTGTTCCACAGGGCAATCGCGGCAGGCTTGGTGGTGATCACTTCGCCTACTTTTTCGGGCGGTAAAATCCGTTCGCGGCAGGTGGTACGCGGGCGCGCCTTGCGGGTCATCGTCACCGCTTTTGAGGGCGCACCGTCATGCAGGCGGACGTTCGAGAAATTGAGCGTATCGCCCATAATCGTCTGGGCAAACGCTTGTTCGCTGCCGGTCAGAGGGCGACCGCACGAGGCAAGCAAAAGGAGCAAGATGAGGGCGCGGATCATAACACTCACGTTGAGTGAATCCCGCGCATCGTTCAAGTGAAAATAGCGTGATTGCGCAGCCAGCGAGTGCTCATTGAGGGTGGCGTGGTATCTGTTACGCGCCATCCTACGGTGGGTGCCAACCCACCAATGCAAGGACCTTAAAGGTAGGTTAGCGCCCGACCTTGTGCCGAAGGCCTTCTTGCAAAAGGTCTAGTAGACCTTCTCATGCCGTAGTGATGCGCTCGCATCAAGGGGGAATAAAGTGCTCCCTCCCTGTGGGGGAGGGCGAGACCCGTCTTGGAAACCTTCTGGCGCAAGGTTTCAGGGTCCAACGGGCCTAGCCCCGGACAGGCGCGACCCGAGGCGGGGCCTCGGGAAGGTGCAGATTTGCGGTTTCTACCTCCGTTTGAACTTATATTTTATTCTGTGCTCTGCCAGCTTGATATCTAAAATGTCAAATTTACTAGTCGTTGGATCATAATGTGAGATCGTGTATTCAGGTGAAATTTTTGAGAATTTACGTTGGGATAATGATGGTAGTTTTGCAATTCCAACTACATCGTCCCAAGCGCATCAGGGGAATCGCGTTTGGAACTTAGTGCGTAAAGGATCGCTCTTGCGGGTGATGGCGGGATAGATTCTGGAGGGGTTGTTGTTCTTATCGGGTGATCATCTCCATGCACATTTTTCTATCCGCCTTTGGCGAAGTTC